>NZ_JACJQL010000028.1 GCF_014696625.1 Nostoc parmelioides FACHB-3921 | reverse complement strand
TGCAAAGGAACTTATTCACTTTAGTTTTGCGTGATTACATTGTAGAAAATCTTACCCATACTTGTGTTGCTTAGTACACATGAATGAAATTTTTTGTCAATGCGTAAGTCCTAAGCTCTTTGGTATCCTGAGCAGGTAGATACACTTTAAACTGGCTGCCTTTGCCCTCTTCCGTATATACATTAATAAAACCACCGTGACTTTTAATAATGCCGAGTACGGTTGAAAGTCCTAGTCCTGTGCCTTTACCTAGTTCTTTTGTGGTAAAGAATGGCTCAAATATCCGATCTAATATGTCTGAGGGAATACCAATGCCTGTATCAGTAACTGTAATTACCACATAGGGGCCGACTTTGGCATCTATATTCATTTTGGCATAATTTTCATCTATCAAGAAGTTTTCCGCCGTGATTTTCAAAGTACCGCCCTTAGGCATCGCATCGCGGGCATTCACACACAAGTTCATCAGTACTTGATGTAACTGGGTAGCATCACCAGAAACAGTCCAAAGATTCTGAGAAATGTGCGCCGCCAACTCAATTGATTTGGGAAATGTTTCTTTAATAATTTGCTGAATTTCTCCAATCAGGTGCTTCAATTGCAATAAGGTGCGTTCACCTTCAAGACCGCGAGTAAATGATAATACTTGTTTAACTAAGTTAGCTCCGCGTTTAGCGTTAGTAATCAATATTGGCAATAGTCGCCGAGAACGTTCATCTTTGATTTGTGACTCTAAGAGTTGTGCTGTCATTAAAATAGGAGCTAGAACATTATTGAGATCATGGGCAATACCACTTGCTAGAGTGCCAATACTCTCTAATCGTTGAGCGCGAAGAAATTGAGCTTCTAGTTGCTTTTTTTGGGTGATTTCTGTGTTGACAACGAGTATACATTGGGATTTATTCCCAAACTCATGTATTAATGTCCAACGGCTTTCAACAATAATTTCTTTACCAGATTTTGTGGTTTGATATAATTCTCCTTTCCATGAACCTTTTTGCTGTAGAGTCTCCAGTGCTTTTGGCAATAAGGCTAAGTTTTTTTCTTGCCAAAGATTTTGAGTTTTGTTGTCAATTGCCTCTGCTTTTTGCCAACCGTAAAGCCTTGCTGCTGCTTCGTTCCAAAATAAAACTTGCCCTTCTAAATCTTGTACAAAAATGGCATCATTGGCAATATCCAGCAGCGCTGCTTGTTCACGGATTTTTTTTTCTGTTTGTTTACGCTCAATAGCATAAAGAATAGAACGTTCTAGGAGAGGTGCATTCAGTTGGTTCTTTTCTAGATAATCTACCGCTCCGGCTTTCATGGCTTCTATATCTATTTCTGCGTCTCCTTGACCTGTGAGCAAAATTATCGGAGAGGTGCAGCCATCGGCAATTGCTTCACGTAACAGTTCTAGTCCACTGCGGGAGCCTAAACGATAGTCTACTAAATATATATCATGCTGATTGTTGGCGATCGCTACTTTTGCCGCTTCATAATTATCTACCCATTCTAACTCGCAGTTAGCTACCCGAAATTCGCTGAACCAATTACAAGTTAAAATGTAATCTCTTTCACCATCATCAATCAACAGCACTCTGACTAAACTTTGGCTCATCCCTCTCTCCTGCGTCTCTTATTAGCCGTTGCAGAACTCCAAACCTGTATTTTCTATTACCTTCATCGCTGTTACCAAAAAACCAAAAGTAACTGGCTAGATGAAGGCATTTATACCTAAATCCTAAGGAATGATATATATATTCCTTTCTACTTAGATATGTTCAGGAAAATCATTTGGATTAGATTTCGCGGATATTGACCAGCCATACTTATTATTTTGATTATCATTATTATTAATATAATCAGTCACTGTTGCTTGCCAAACCTCTACTCTGAGGGATTTTCTTGTATTTTTTATGACTAATGATCAAATAATTAACCCCAATAAATTAATGTGCATAGTCTTACTATAAAGCTTATGTTGAGGTCTATTAGTAATCCCTCTCCAGGAGGAGAATTTTCCAATAATCATTAAGCGACACCATAACAATTAAAGCTTTTAGCTATTTTTAATACTAATTTTGTAAAGAAATTCTATCTCAGTGTCATAAAAATATACTTTGATGTAGCTGCAAAAAGACAAAGGGATACTTGTAATAACAAGCACCCCAATCGCGGAAAATGAAATAGGCACTACCAATCTAAAACTAGCGAATTATAGCTGTTGACTGTTGACTGTTGACAGACTTAAAAGCTTTTTATTGTCAGGGTTTTATCTTAGCTCGATGTCCTAATATATCTGGTTACAGCCATATCATGAGAAAATCTCTGCATACCTTGGCGCTAACCCCAGCGTTACTCTGCGTTAAAAAGCCAAATATTTTAGATCCCCCTAAATCCACGCCACTAGGCTACAAGGGGGAATTAGGGGGATCAGTAAATGCTGACAATCACAACCAAAAACTTGTTAAACAATCTCCTAACGTTCAACGCTTAGAAGTGAACGGTTATATTTATTCTGTTTACTTAAACTCAGGAAAAATAAAACAAAAATAACCATCATTAGCATAAAAATATACTGCGTTCCGAGCAAAGTCATTACTATTGCCGATAAAATTGGCCCAGCCGTACATCCCGCACTATAAATGGATGTAAATAAAGCACTGCCAGAGGATAATTCATCAACTGCCAATTTTGAGCCAATTAAAGCCAAAGATAGGGGAAAAACAGGACTCATTCCTACACCAGAAATAAAAGCTAAGAAAGGTGTGATATTAGGGTCGTCGATAAAAGATAGACCAATAACCGAAATAATCACGACAATCACACTATATTTCAATACCTTAATTTTACCTATACGATCAGCTAAATGACTTACTGGAACTGTTGATATTAATCCTCCTAAAATAAACAGCCCGAAAATATAACCAATGCGCTCAACACCGTAATTTTGTTCTAGCAGATAGAGAGGATAAAGAGATACTAAGGTGGCGACACTAAAACCATAGGCAAAGGAACCATGTAAGGGAAGTTTTAGCTTTTTAATAATCTGGAATCGAGGGATTTGAAACTTAATTTCTTTTTCCGGTAGTCCTAAATATACAACAAGAATCCCGCTCAGAATTAATCCACCGCCTAAGAGGAATGTTGTTTTAGGGGAAGCATTGTAAAAAGCTGCTCCCATGACCGGCCCAATTCCAAATCCCAAGCTAAAACATAAAGCATCTAACCCATTAACAATGCCCCGATTTTTATCATTACAAAAATAGTTGATAGCAGTTTGTCCAGAGATGAGATATAAACAACAAGCTAAACCCATCACAGCACGAATCAAAAACCAAGCAGACAATTGGGTTGTGAAGGGAAATAAAGGTGCAGTTATTCCCATGAGCAAAAACCCTAACATCATGGTTTTACGTAAACCTATCTTACTGAGAATTTTGGTAACTAATGGGGTGCCAATAGCAATGATAAAAAAGTAGAGTGTAGAATTAGCACCAATGACAATATCATTGATGTTATTTTGTTTCATCAGGGTAGAAATAAATGGGTTAAATAACCCTAAAGACATTCCTGATAAAAATGCCACAATATAAAGGGCTGGCAGTCCAGGAGCAAAAGGAGAATCAATTGTTTTAGTAGTCATAATTACTTGTTAATATGGGTAGATGATTGTGGTAAAGGCTAAATATGGAATGGACGGTAATAACAGTATTGGGATGGTAAATTAAGACCTTGTAATTTCAAATTTTGTAGACGATATAAATAGGCTGCTCCTTGCATAATATGTGTAGCTACGTCAACAACTGTGCGATTTTCAGGCAATTCTAAATAGGAACCTTTTACCCATTCATTAAAGGAACCCATTGCGGGGCCACACCAGATTTGATAATCCATTTTGCGCTGCTCATCTCCACTAGTTGACCAACGAGAAGATAATCCTAAATACCAGCGAAAAATCAGAGCCATTTTCCGTTTAGGGTTGTTATTAGCTCGTGCAATTTGTTCAGGATCTCGTTGGGAAAAATAAGCAACGGTCTCATCCCAAACTTGATCTAAATTTTTGCGGAAAATTTGTGTTTCTAGAGTTTGACGTATCTCTGGGGGAATCTCTTCAATTCCTCCATAAGTTTTATAAAGGTCATACAATTTTTGCGCGCGCATGGGGAACAAACTACCCCGTTTAAGTAGTTGTACCTTCACCCCCATTTCAAACATATCAGCGCAGGGTGCCATCACCATATCAGCCATGCTTGCTTGGGCTAATAATTGTTTGGTATGGTCAGAGGTTCCAGCTTCTATGCAACTATGGTTGATCGAACCTGTGACAATGTAGCTAGCCCCCATCATAAAGGCAGCTAAAGCCGCTTCTGGTGTGCCAATTCCCCCAGCCGCACCTACTCTTACGGGATGCTCATAATGGTATTGCTGTTGAATTTCATCTCGTAAGGCGATAATGCTGGGTAACAGACACACTAAGGAACGATTATCAGTGTGTCCCCCTGAGTCGGCTTCAACGGTAATATCATCCGCCAAGGGGACTTTTTCGGCTAAAGCAGCTTGTAACGGTGTAATATATCCCTGTTCTACTAAGGATTTGAGGAATTTTAGCGGTGCAGGTTGCAGAAATTTTTGAGCTACTTCAGAGCGGGAAATTTTGGCAATGACTTTATTGTGGGTTTGAATTTCCCCTTGAGAATTTAGGTGTAGTCCGGCTGCACGATAGCGGACAATATGAGGGGTTAAATCCATGTAGGCTGAGGCTTCTACTGTTCTCACCCCATGTTTGAGGTAAAGTTCCACAGCCCCTTGCTCTAGGGCTTCTTCTGAGGGGCTATGAATCAAATTGAAGGCATAAGGGCCAGTAGGCAGGGCTTGTTGAATTTGTAAGATAGCTTTTTCTACCCGTTGCGGTACTAATCCTGCTGACCCGAAACTGGCTAAAAATCCGGCTTTTCCCAAGGCAATGACTAGGGTTTCCGAGGCAATACCCCCCGCCATCGCGCCAGCCGCATAGGCGTAGTTAACTCCATGAAAATCAAGAAAACTGCGATCGCCCAATTTTTGGGGTAAGATGGCATTCACCATCATTTGTGCTTGTATGCCTTCAATAGGTTGATGGGATACTCCTATTTGATTATTTTTTAAAAATACATAACAAGGTTGACGTAAGTTCAGTAATTTTTGTTGAATACTTTCATGATCGAAAGCAAGAGAATCTGGTGGATTTAGGGTGGCGATGGATGTACCTTGAGTGAGCATTTTTGGTAACCTCAAATAATGATTGAATGGGTATTGTTGGTTTATTGCGAATTTCTTAGAAGCGTTGAGACTGGGTGTAGGGGTATGAGGGCGTAAGGGTTGCAAACATTTATTTATACCCCTATACCCCTATACCCTTAATCTTTCGTTTCCATGCGTAAATCATGCTTCTACTAAGCACAGAGCAATATCTTTAATTTCATAAATTCTTAAGTCTTCTTTCCAGAGACTGGCATCACCAATAATTGTGGCGCGGTCAGATGAAATTTCAATCTTAGAAATATGAACTTCTAAAGACATCAAATGATTTTCTGGTGTAATTTGTCCCCGATATTTCCAAGTAATTTCATGATTAATAGCTTGACCAAATCGAGGATTTTTGAATGATTTGCCTAAGTCTAATTGCAAAGCATAGGCCTGCATAGCTTGGATAATTGATTCGACTCCCAAGGCTCCAGGCATGACCGGATCTTGATAAAAATGAAAGGGGAAATACCAATCTTGAGGGGTAATTGATTTTCTAGCATATATATACCCTTTTTGATAATTTCCACCATCTTCAATGATGAACATTTCATCCAGAAAATCTAAATATTTTTCTGAGAGTCGATAATGGGGTTTATTTGGATTAATTTGATATAGTTTCTGTCGCCAATTGGGGTCTTTTAAGGCAATTGTTGTGAAATCTAAAGCAGAAGTTTCATGTTCTTGATACCAAGGTTTGAGGCGTTTTCCTCCATCTAACCCCACTTGATTGGCTAAAACGGCGGTGCTAAAGTCACCAAAGACCATATTGCCGCGATAGAATGGTTCTCCTTCACAGGATAATTCAAACTCATATTTTTGAATTATTGCCCCTTTCACAGCAGTTGTAGATAGAAGACGGACTTTATCAGTAATAGTTTTATTTCTGAGGTCAATTTCTTTAAGAATTGTTCCCTGCCCATCTAAATTACGAAAATGCAGATCATCATCAGGAGATAATAAGGTTGCCCCCATATAAACCCCTAAGAAAATGCAAGGTTGTCCAGCAATTTCAATGTAGGTGCAGTAGGGCAAAGTGGGGTAAGCATTATGTTCGTAAAACCAAGCATCAGGTTTTACATCATATTCTGTAATTATTTGCGAAGGTTTTTGCAGTTCATGACGCTTGCCTTCTACTTCTAAAACCCGACTAACTAACTGAAACTCTCCATTAGGTAGGCGGACAGATTGACGATTTTCATATATATCAAATTCTGAACCAAGACAAGCAGCAACTGAGCCTTTGGCGAATTGCTTTAGTTGTTCTTCATTGAATAAAACGGGTTGATTATTAATCTCAGTGATAGAATTTTTGATGGCAAGTGGTTTTTCAACAAGCTGAACACCAATATTTTTAATAGTAGCAATGGTTTTTCCGCCAAAAATAACATCCACATTAGCCACAGCATATGGTTGAGGAGAGAGTCCAAGTTCTAATACCTCCATTTGATACATTAATGTGCCTGTTTGGGGGGTAACTTGTCCTCGAAAACGTGCTGCTTGAGTTTTGCCAGGAATGATTTGAAAACGAGCATCTTTGGTTCGAGTTTGTAACCCTAAAAATAAACAATAAAACTGCACTAATTGGATACATCCTTCAATCATTAAATTCCCTGGCATGGTGGGATCATTCCGAAAATGACAGAAGTAATACCAATCTTCCGGTGTGACTTCTTTTGACCCAATGGCTAATCCTAGTCCGGCTACTCCTCCCTGTGGATTAACCATCATCACGTTATCTAACATGAGTAGTTTTGCTGGTGGTAATCTTAAGGATGGATTTAGGGAATTTTGTTGGTATCTTTCCCCAAAACACTGACTCAAATTACCCAGAGTTAAAGCAAGAATATCTTCTAATGTGAAATTTGATTTAGAACAAGTTAGTAGAGGTGTAAACTGTTGTTTTGTAATTCGCTGACGTTCTCTTGCTTCACTTTCGGAAACAACAATTCCTTGTCCTTGTTCTAATTCTTCATCAGAAAACAGTCCTGCACAGCCATCATGGAGTTTCATCCATACTTGATCACCAATTAAGGCTTCTCCTTGGAAAAAGATAAGTAAACTTTTTTCAGTTTTCACAGAAGAAGT
Organism: Nostoc parmelioides FACHB-3921; assembly: GCF_014696625.1. GTDB lineage: Bacteria > Cyanobacteriota > Cyanobacteriia > Cyanobacteriales > Nostocaceae > Trichormus > Trichormus parmelioides. The sequence continues at coordinate 82,207 of NZ_JACJQL010000028.1, read as the reverse complement.
AATCTTGACTCGACACTTCAATGTTTTTATGGCTTCTGGCTGTTCAAAAAGGAACGTTGCTGATAAATCTAATAAGCGGAAAGAACGTTTACCTTGATTTTCAAAATCCGTTCCTAAATAACTTAATAACATCAACAGTCCATGACCAGCTTCTTTACAGATGCCGACAGTTAATTGACCATCAATTGCATACCAAGCATCTTGGGGAATATCATATTCTGTTTCAATAAATCCTGATTTATAATTTCCTAGTTTCCCTTCTAATTGAGTCACACGACTCACAAATAGAAAGGGAGGTGAAGGCATTCTTACTCGTCTAGTATAGCTGTCAATTTCTTGATAGCTTTCACCAAAAACCTTTGATACTTTCCCTTCAATAAACTCTAAAATATCATCTTCGTTAAATAGACAAGGAGGAGAAGCTACCAAGGTTGGAACTGTTTCCTTCAGGGTTGTGATTTGGGTTGGTGTTTCCTGGGGAAGATAGAGGGGTGATAAATCTAGGTCTACTTTATGGCTCACCAATTGGGCTAACATTTTAACAATGGCAGCTAAATCATCTGTGCCTCGACGGTTAACGCACATAGCCAGGTGATCTTGTGTCTGGAGAGTTTCTGTAATCCAACGGGAACAGCTACCGCCTGATCCTAACTCTAGGAAAATTCTGACCCCATCTTGATAAGCGCGGTCAATTAAGCGGGGAAATTCCAAGGATTGGCAGACTCCTTGTGATAAGTTTTGGGCGATCGCCAACTGTTCTAGAGGAATTGGTTGATAATTAGCAGAGGAGTAAAATACTGTGTCCGGTGGTGTTCCCATATTGACAGTGTTTAGCTGCATAAATGCGGCAAATTCTGACTGCATAGCTTCACAGTGCAGCACCATATCCGACGGAGAACGAAAAGCATCACATTGTAAGCGTTCAATCACCCGTAAACAGCCTTGGGGGTCGCCAGCAATCACCACTTCTTGGGGTGCATTAACATGGGTAAGATAAACTCGTGGTTCTTGTTCTAAGCATTGTTTGACTGCTGCTGGTGAAGCCATTAACACATGACTACTCCATAAATTTTCCCCAGCAGGTTCGCCCCAATATTCTGCTACTGTTTGTTTTGTCCCAATTAAGCGATCGCGAAACAGTGGGGAAGAATGGATATATTGACTTCCTGCATCAGCATTAGGCCAAACTCCCAAACTATACATCATGGTACTTTCCCCCATGCTGTAACCAAAGGCTGCTTGGGGTTTAATTTGGAAATAGCGCTGCATAATGTCCGTGAACATCACCGCAAAACCAGTTCCGGTTTCTAGTAGGGATAAAGGCTTGGCGATAAACTCAGTTTCTAGGGCTTCTAAATCTCGCTGTGATAGGGAATATTGGCTTCTGGGGTACAGGTGTTTTGCTTGTAAGAATTGATTTGGATCTTTAACTAAGCTGGCGATGCGGTTCCACAATTGGGGAAACAATTGGAACAGATTGCGTCCCATACCTAAATAGGAATTAAAGGCCCCAGGATAAACAAAAGCGATTTTTCCCTGTTTACCAAGGGGTTTGGGAGTAAAATAACTTCCTTTAGGGCTTTTCCAAGATTTTCCTTCCCTAAATGCTTTCTCAATACCTTTTTGCGCTTGTTTAATTTCCCGTTGTAGGGTTTCTTTGTTGTCGCCAACAATCGCCACAACATAAGGGGACTGGGAATTACGTTGAAACTGGCTAAAATTTTCTTGGGCAGTCTGAGGTAAAGATAAACTAGTTTCAATTCTGGCCGCTAAATCATCTAGTTGTGTCTGCAAAGATGAAGCCTCATCAGCAGCGATGGGAAAAAGGAAAAAGGAAGCGTAGGGTAAATAGCTAGGACTGCGACTGGTTTGAGTCGTATCTTCCGAGAGAAGAATATGACCATAAATGCCATCTTCTGCAACCAAATTCACAGCAGCTTGGCGCTTTTCCTGATTTTTTGGCAAAAACCAAGGATAAGAACTTGTAGGCACATAAAAAGGACTATTCTGCCAGATTTCCGGGTGTTGGGGTTGCTGCCATTGGGGGTATGCTGGCAAATAACGATTATAAACACATAGGGCTGTTTTAATTAAGCTAATGATTCCCGCCGCAATACCCAAATCACCCAGATTTGCCTTGACGCTACCTACAGCGCAGGTTAGGTCATGTTGATGGGTAGCGTAAGCATTAATTAAGCCGGTAAATTCTGGGCTATTTTCTTCTACAAGGCTTTGGTGGCAAACTTCAATATAGCCAACCTCTGAAGGGCTGATGTTGGCTTGTTGCAAAGCTTTTTGACAACTTTGTTGAATTGCTACAGATGAAGGAGAGAGAGTATCTGCAATGCGAGTGAAGCTTTCTAGTACCGCATAGATGCGATCGCCATCTTTTTGAGCCACTGCATAATCTTTTACAATAATGGCTCCACCATGAACGCTATGAGTATTAAGCTCAGAATTGACTACACTAATAATGACGGTATCAACTTCTTTCGCAGTTAACAGCAGTTGGGCGATTTCTAAAGCTTTAAGTAAACAATCTTTATGTCCATCTAAATTAAATGTAATTGCTGCAAAATTCCATAAATTAGATAAATGTTTTCCCAAATTCTCTGCCGTTACTGTTTGATTGTTGGCGGTAATGACAGCAACATTTTTATAACGATTAACTTGGCAGTCTTGCAGGGCTTGATGAGATATTTTCGATAAAACAGTGAAAGATTCTACCCTAGTATCAAGATGATTAATGTCTTGAATGGTCTTGCCATCATAAATTAAAGCTGAGAAGATTTCCGAATTTAAATGCTGATTTAAAAAGCAATCCAAGCCAACAATAGCAAGTTGAGAATGTTTCATAGATACTCCAATAAGACGGATACACAATTGAGTTTTTAGAGAAAGACAACAATTACATACAAACAGTATTTTTAGAAGCAACCGTATTATTAAGAAATAGCTGATTCAAACGCGCACTTGATGTTACCTGCATATTAGTAGCCTCAAGATATACTTTTCCTTGAGTATCACAGGCGATCGCACTGGCAACTACTTTAGTTTCACTCTGCTCTTCAATAGATAAGTTAATCAAAAATTCCTGATTAAAAGGAAGAGTATAAAATTGTTTCAATGCTGTTAATTCCAGAGGTAAACTACCTGAACCATAGGTTTGTCTTACCCAGACTAATAAACATTGAAAAAACATATCGGCGGTGTAAGGATTAAAAGACTGAGTTAAAAATTGCCCTTGATCAGCAGGAGATATTTCTGGTAAAAAACATGAAGCGATTAACTTATTAGAAGTGATTTCGAGAATATTTTGAATACCTCTAAATCTTTGATTATGAAATAAAATCCCCTCCTGATAAGGGTTTAAACTCAAAGAAGATTCATAATAGTTAAAATCTTCAAAAGTTAAAGCTTGTTGAGCATGGGATTTTTGACTAATGTTAATCAATGCCCGATAATGATATAAAGGGATACCTTTAGGGGTTTCACTCCAAATCAACGCTTCTAACTGAATTTCTTCTTCAGATTTTTCTACTTCGGTTAAATCAAGACAGTATAAATTAGCTAAGTTATCATCAAAAACAATACCCTTAAGCACCTTATATTTTTGACAACTCAAAAAATGATAACCAGGATAAAATTGTTCGCAAATATTTGTCATCCAGGCTAAGGCGCAGACGGCAGGTAAAACAGCATTACCACCGATTACATGATCGTAAACAAAAGGATTACCCTGTAAGGTTAAGCGACGATATAAACGATAACTATGTTTTTCGGGGCTAAAAGCTTTTGGTAAGACGGAAATTCCTTGACTCATAATAATAAGTTGGGGAACTTTTGTGTGGTCTTGGGTTAACTCTTCCGCCAAAATTTCTGCCCCTACCCTGAGAGGAATTAGTTTAATATTTTTTTGTGCAAATAATTGTTTCAGTTGCGGCGTTACCATGCCTCCATCCCAAGGCCCCCATCCAAAGGAAACCACATGGCACTCTGGATATTTTATTTGTAACAAATAAGCATATTTATTTAAAATTTCATTAGCTAAAGAGTAATCAGATTGACCGACATTGCCATAAAAAGAAACAAAAGAAGAAAATAAAGCAATAAACTTTAATTTTGAAATATCTACACAACTAATTAAACTGTGTAAACCTTCTATTTTCACATTATAAACAGTTTCAAAATCCTGTTCTGTTTTATTTTCAATTAACTTGTCTGCTAGGTTTCCTGCCCCATGAATAATACCTGTAATTTTTCCCAAGCGTGCTACAACAGGAGCTAATGCAGATTTTAAAGCAGAGGCATCTGTCACATCAACACTTAAATATTCTGCTTCACCGCCTCCTTGTTTAATATCAGCTAGGGTTTGATGAATTTCCCGACTTTGGCATATTTTTTTATAAATATTCTGCACTTTTACGGGCGTTGGTTTTTCTTGCTGCCCTATTAAATGTTGCATAATTCGTTTTTTTAATTCCGACTCATCAACACAACCAATGCTCCATTCTGCTTCTGTTGCCAAAATTGCAGAACGACCAAGCAGAATAAATTTACAGTGATATTGTCGAGCCAAATAGATAATACATTCTGATGTGATTCCTCTGCCACCACCACTGACAACAACGACAGATGATGAATTGAGTTTAGTATTGGTATTCATGATGAAGATCAAGTAATTGCCAGTTTTTATTTATCGACTACAACTGTTAAATGAAACGAGAGAAATATCATGTTCGTCCAAATTCCAATAATATCTGTGGCGCTTGGTAATTGGTAATGGGCAATAGTTAAAAATACCTGTTAGCTATTACCCGTTACATATCAAACCAAATTATATGTAATTAGCCGAACTTGATATAATCTATTACTGATGGACAAAATTGAACTGGAGTTTAGTTGAGATTATTTTCCTAAACTCCTGAAAGTTTAAACTCCTAAATGAGCCAATTCACAAGTCAAAGTAACACGACCTTTTCTGGTATAGCCCACTTCTTGAATTAAAGCATTGGGATCATGTAGTTCTGCCAGAATAATTTGGGCAGTAGTGGCTGCATCTAAATCAGGGCTGATATCAAGGGAACGACAAAATACAGCAGGCCACTCTAAATTTAAGGTTTTGGTTAATCCAAATAATCCGCCACTAACTGCACTAAAATCCTGTTGTCCACTTAATCCAAACTCTCCATCTAAATGAGCCAAAGTCAGAAAACTGCTTCTTCCTTGATTTGCCGCTTGCGTGAGGCTAGATTTGAGATGTTTGGCTAATAAAAATACTTGTTTAAGAATTGCCTTATCAGGATTTACTAGAGTATCTGGTTGATTGTAAAGATACTGGCTGATAGGGTGTAAATGGATAAAAGTGCCAATCAAACCATAGGTTTGGAAAATCCCTGCTAATTGATCTTGTAGATGTTCTTCGCTCAAGTTGGTCAGAACTACTCGGTGAACTGTAGCAGGAAGGATAGGACGCTTAGGAACTAAAGAATTTGGGAAACTGAGAACTATAACCTGCCATCCGCGATCGCTTAAACATTGAGCCACTTCAGTTGTGGTTGATGAACCATCGTCGGTTAATAAACAAGTTTGGTAAGGAGTGTTAGGAACATTCCAAAAATCAGGGGCGGGTAAAGACATCAGTTTCACCTGGTAACGTCCAATCTCTCCATGACTCCGAATCCTCGGAGTCACATTAACTAAGCTATTTTTTTTTCTGTCACCATGATTTGTCCTGCTAAATATTGGACAATTTGTCCCAGGGTACGCTTTTCCGCCAGTTCTTCGGGGCTAAGTTTGGGTAACTGAGGAAAAGATTCATGTAGAGTTCCCATAATTTCTACACGCTTGATGGAGTCAACGCCTAAATCCGCTTCTAAATCCATCTCTAATTCCAACATTTCTGTAGGATAACCAGTTTTATCACTGACAACCTCCATTAATGCTCGGCTAATGTAACTTTCACCAGCCGCAGGAGAAGCAGTTTCAGTGACAACTAGTGTGGGTTGAGGAGTAGGAGCAGAATAACGAGGCTCTAAATAGTTGGCAATATGAGAGATATGAACGGGTTCAGCTACAGGTGCAGGAGTTGCCTTGGGAGGTTCTACTACGGGTGCAACAGGAGTTTTGGGAAGTTCTACTACAGGTGCAGGAGTTGCCTTAGGAGGTTCTACTATAGGTGCAACAGGAGTCTTGGGAATTTCTACCACTGGTGCTGGTACAACAACTGTTTGCTCCGCAATAGCAGAGGTTGAACTTTGAGGAGTCATAACTTCCTGTTGTTGCAGTAATTGTAGAAATGCTTGAAAACTCTGGGATTGAGTCTTCACGTATTGTTCGTGAACCTGTAGCATTTCTTTTTGATGTTGATAAAACTGTTGGAAAAGATAGGCGACAGTATTGTGAGTAGAGTTATTCATGGTATTTATTTCGTCCTTAGAGATAATAAATTGGTAATCAGATTGATGGTAAATTTCTCCTAGAGATACCGACTCTTCCATCACAGAGACGGGGGTAATGGCAACCTCATCATTTGATGAAGCCTCTAAAGGTTGAACAGGGGAATCTGAAACAACAGTTGCTGCATCAGAAGCAACCTGATCAAGAGGGGTGGAAGCTAGCTGCACTACAGGCTCAGGTTTGAAAGCAAATTCAAAGGCAGCTTTTGTTTTGTCACTGATGTAGTTGGTGGCATTGAGCTTAATAGATAGTCCTTTAGATTTGCTTTTTTGAGCAGGCAATTTTCGGGGAGAAGCATCAAGATCATTCAGGGACAATCCCATTACCCGGAGTTGGATGACTCCTTGACGCAGTTGGACATCACTGTCTTTTTGGCGATTAGGGTTGAGGGCAATGGCTACATGGGGGCGATCGCCTAATGTCTGCTTAACTAAGTTAGTGAGAATTTGTCGGGGGCCAATTTCAACAAAGCAATATCCTCCTTGGGCGTAAAGATTTTCGATTTCCTGCACAAACTGAACGGCATTTAAAAGATGGGCTTCCAACAGTTGCCTGATGGCGCTTGCCTCAGCAGGATAGGCGTTACCCGTCATGTTTGCATAGACAGGAATTTGAGGAGTATTAAAGGTCACCCGATTGAGCGCCTCTGCAAAGGGTTGACTTGCATGGCGAACAAAGGGGGTGTGAAAAGCAGCAGAAACAGGTAAAGGAGTAACAGTGTAGCCCTGTTTGCTTAATACTTTCTCTAGGGCGGCAATTTCCGGTTTAGAACCAGACAGTACGACTTGTTCTGGAGCATTATAATTAGCAATCTGCACCTTGGTCATACCGGCGATCAGTTGCTGAATTTTTGCCACATCACCACTGACGGCTAACATTGTACCGTGATCGCAATCATGAGACCCTTGGGGAATAGTCATGGCTTGACCCCTGGCTTTGATCAGGTAACAATAATCCTCATCACTAAACACCCCAGCCGCCCAAAGTGCAGTTAATTCCCCAAAGCTATGACCAGCCACAAAATCAGGCTTAAATCCCACTTTTTGCAAGATTTTATACAATCCCAGGCTCAAGGCTCCAATGGCAGGTTGAGCGTTTTCTGTGCGCTGTAATTGTTGGGACTGTTGCTTGATTGTTTCTGGGCTAAAGGCAGGAATTGGAAACGCTACATCAGACAAAGCTGGCAAGTTATCCTGAGCCATCAACTGATCCAGGGCATGATAGGCTTGTTGGATCTCTGGGAAGTTCAAGCTAACTTCTCGCCCCATATTTAGATATTGCGACCCTTGACCAGGGAACAAAGCTACAACTTTGCCCTTGAGAGATAAACCAGTTTGGCGGTAGTAAATCCCTTGGGGATGTTCCCAGGCTTCAGCTTGGGGCTGCATTTGGAGTTGCTTGAGGGCTGCTTTCAGTAATTTTTGGGCTTCTTCTAGAGAGGTAGCCACAAAGCCCACACGGGCAGATGTTTCGGGGATGAGGGCTGTTTTGCTGTGATTTTGCAGTTGGTGATATTGTTCGCCGCCGTTGTCAGACTGGAGTTGCTCAAGAGTCGCTTGACACTTTTGAGATAATTGTTGTGGCGTATCAGCCCACAATAAAATAGATTGGGCTGTGGAATGGATGCGATCGCCTCCTTGGGGTAGTTTCGGGGTATATTCTTCCAAAACCACATGATAGTCAGTACCGCCAAATCCAAAAGAACTGACCCCCGCCCGTCTGGGAGTGTCGCCATTTTGTATCCAGGGACGAGTTTCTGTATTGATATAAAAGGGAGACTCTTCTATTTTGAATTTCGGGTTGGGTTGGGTGACATTAATAGTCGGTGGCAGAATTTTGTGGTGTAAGGCCAGGGTAGCTTTGATTAAACTAGCAGCACCAGCAGCAGCTTTGGTGTGACCGATTTGAGATTTGACACTACCAAGGGCGATTTGTTGTTTTCCTGCCTGATTTTCTGTCAAAACTTGATTGAGGGCGGTAAATTCACAGAAGTCACCAGCTGGTGTACCTGTACCATGAGCTTCCATTAATCCTAAAGTCGCAGGGGAAAAGCCTGCATCTTCATAGGCTCGCCGTAAAGCTCGCACTTGTCCTTCTGCACGGGGCGCATAGATACTTTTATAGCGACCATCACTGGCAGTACCGATACCTTTAATTACTGCATAGATGCGATCGCCATCTCGTTCTGCATCTGCCAACCGCTTGATAACTAACATTCCTAATCCTTCTCCCACCATCATGCCGTCGGATGTGGCATCAAAGGGATTAAGATAGTCTTTTTTAGAAAAAGCTGGGGTTTTACTGAAACACATATAGTTGAGGATGGAGTTATCTGTATCAAAACCCCCGGTCAACATCATGTCACAGCGACCTTCAATCAGTTCGCTAATTGCCATTGTTAAAGCACTTAAAGAACTAGCACAAGCCGCATCAACAACGCAGTTAGTTCCTCCCAAATCTAGACGATTAGTAATTCTTCCTGCGACCACATTAGGCAACATACCTGGGAAAGAATTTTCTGTCCACGGTACAAAAGCAGCCTGCATTTTTTCAATAATTTTTTCGGTCTGTTCTGCGGATAGACCACTATTTTTTAAAACTTTTTCCCAAACAGGATATTGTAAACGAGCCGTTAATGGAGTAATACTTTTCCAAAGTCCACTAGCACCTAAAATTACCCCTGTTGTTTCTCGATTAAATTCTTTTCCCTCGCCATAACCAGCATCTTTCAATGCTTGTTTTGCCAATACTAGCGATAGTAAATTTGCTGAATCCAAAGCCTCAAGAGTATCAGGTGGCAATCCAAATTCTAAAGGATCAAAATCGATTTCTGGGATAAATCCCCCTGCTCTGGCGTAGGTTTTATCAGGTGTGCTGGGATCTGGATCATAATAATCTTTAAGGCTCCAAGCTGTTTCTGGAACTTCAGAAATACAGTTGATTTTAGCTAGTATATTGTCCCAGTATTGTTGTAGATTCTCCGATTTGGCAAATAATGCTGACAGGCCAATAATGGCAATTGGTGTTTTTTGTAAAGCAGACTTTCTGGGTTTCAATTGTTGGTCAACCATTTTTTTGTCTTCTCCAAATAATGAACAATAAGAAAAATATTAGAGACTTGAGGTTTACATAATTTTAGGAATTCAGATATATTTAATCAACTCAAGCAGTATAAATTTACGATTTCTATTTTTGGTATATTCATTCACCAACTCCGAATTCATCAACCATAAATACTAAATCCTTTATAACTTTAGTTTAGTTTCTTTTAATCCCTGGAACAATGGATTATTTTCGGTCAAAGATGGAGATTATTATTTTTTAGCTATTGGATGATAAAATACTTGAAAGCCTGAATTTTGTCTCAAAAAAATAAACTAAATTGCATGAAATTATTTTCTCTAACTTTAAGATTTTGATTTTGGGCAGACTCAAGGAAAAATAGATATATCAACCACAAATCCTAAATGATTTCTAAGTTGAGTTTAATTATTTTTCAAACCTGATGCCATAGATTAATTTCTGTCAAAAATGGAGATTTTTTATTTCTGCACTATATATCTATCAGTAGATTTATAAGACTTATGCACGAAAAAGAAAAATCAAGGATTTAGACCTGGTGTAAGGGTTCCAGAGAATATGCGTTTGCTATTTTATACCCCAATACGGTTCAGTTAAGAAGAATAGTAGGTTGGGTGTAGCGATAGCGTAACCCAACAAAATCTTGAGAATGTTGGGTTCCGTTCCTCCACCCAACCTACGCCAGTCTTAGTTTTTAGCCTTAACTGAACTGAATTGTCTCATACCCTAATTACCCTAGCCAAAGCCTTGATTTTCCGTATCACTGAGGTAAGTGCTAAAAAATATTAACCCTTGCCTAAAAGACAAGGGTTGTCAGCAATATTTACTTCTATGGTTCTATAAACGCGTAGAGGTGTTAGTGCAGAGGTAGGAACGTAGCAGCGTCAGTAGTGCTTGGGATAGAGACAGGAGTCAAAAGATCCTCAAGCAATGCGAGATATTGTTTTCCTAAGGATTGAATTGTTGTAGCCAGATGGAAATTACGAGAATATTCAATTGTGATCTCTAAATGACCATCAGCTACCAAAAAGAAAAATTCAATGAGTGTGGTACGTTTTTGATCGGGGAGTGACAAACGACAGTCTCGAACAGTCTCTATAAACTCAAACAGGTTAGATGGAGGAGCAGAACGATTCCCTAAATAATTGACCCGTATAGGAGTTAAATTACTGTCAGGGTAGAGGTATTCAGGTAAGCGATCGCCTATCCAATCATAAGTTACACTATTCATAGGTAAACTTTGAAAGCGATCGCTAATCTCTTGAATAATTTCTTGCCAAATCGCAGATGAATCCAAAGTTAGACCTAGAGGGAAATTAATTGCATAATTCCCCATACTTTCCATGAAAGTACTGCCTTGTCCTAAATCTCTGCCATGACTACGATGACTAATTACCACCCCTGGGCGATGACTCCAATTAGCCATTAAACGATATAAAGGCGCGAGCAGGATCAAATAGACATTAGAACCATAATAAGATTTTCCTTGATTCAATAAAAGTTCTGTCTGTTGTTGACTCAGGCGAAAACATTCTTTTTGTGCCGAGGCTTCAATATTGGCTCCTTTCACATGATCGATAGGAATCTCAAATCTGCTTGTAGCATCAGGAAATTGAGATTGCCAATATTTGAGATGATGCTCAAAGGTTCCTTTATGCTCCTCATTCACTAATAATTGAATAAAATCTTGATAGGATTCGGATTTAGCCTGGGGAAATGTGGGAGAAACACCCAATAAAATTTGATGATAAGCACTCCAAAGTTCTTTAAATAAAATTGTCGCGCTCAACATATCAGTAATCATATGGTGAGCAATCATCGTAATATCGTAGCAATTAGAACTCACTTTGACGACGAGTGCTGCCGTCATCGGCCAACTGTCAATCTGAATTTTTTTGGCGATCGCTTCCATGTATTGCTCAATTTTCAGATTCCGTTCTTCCGGACTTACCTGACTACCATCCCAATATTCAGCCACAAAGGATTGTGTTTGATTGAGAATATGTTGTTGCCATTGTCCCTGGTTCTGCACAAAAACCGTGCGGAAAGCGTCATGACGGTGAACGAGGAAATTAAGGGCTTGATTGAAGATATCTACATTGAGGGATTGATGATAAAGAAAACGGGTATAACCCAACCACTGATAAGGAGGTTCAAAATATTTGACTAACCAACGTTGACCAGGGCCTAGAGGTAATAAAGGTAGTAAAGAAGGAGAAGAATCAGAGGAAGGAGAGGAATCAGAGGTTAATTGAGCTACTAATGCTTTGCGGTCTAATTTCCCATTATGATTTTTGGGTAAACTATCCAACCAGAGAAATCTTTGGGGAATCATGTAATGGGGAAGCTTCTGTTCTAGATATTCCTTGAGAAAACGATTTTTGATTTTATTTCCCGATATACAAGCAACTAATCGCTTTTGCCCTTCCCCATAATCAACGGCCAGAGCTGCGGCTTCACGGACATCGGGATGAGTGGTTAACACACTTTCGATTTCTCCCAATTCAATGCGGAAACCGCGAATTTTCACTTGATGATCTATGCGTCCATGATACTCAATGGTTCCATCTGGCAATTCTTTGACCAAATCTCCTGTGCGATAAATATAATCGCCAGGAATATCAGTAAAGGGGTTAGGACAAAAAGCCTGAGCCGTTTTCTCTGGATCTTTGAGATAGCCTAATGCCAATTGGACTCCACCAAGCCAGAGTTCTCCCATGTTTCCTGGTTGTACAGGCTGCATCCCCTCATCCAGAACTTTTAAATAAACATTATCGATAGCTTTACCAATGGGAATTTGCGTCGTCACCCGTTCATCAGGACGTTCAGTAATCAAGTGACAAGTAACGTCAATGGAAGCTTCTGTAGGGCCATAAAGATTGGCTAGTCCGGTTTTGAGTCCATGACGGTCAATCCACCTTTGGATAAAGGACATGGGTAGTGCTTCCCCACTAAAAATCAACCAACGTAATTGGGGAAAACTCCAAGCTTCATTTTCTAAAGCACTAATAAACTCCCCAAACAGGGAAGGAACAAAGTGCATCACATTAATTTGAGTTTGTTGAATCCACCGGGCGAATTCCCAAGGGTTAAGAACTACTTCCCGTTGCACAGGACAAATAGTCGCGCCTGACATTAACGTCCAGAAAATTTCCCAAACCGAGATATCAAAGCAAAAAGAGGTTCTTTGGGCTACGCGATCGCCTGGTTGTAATGAAAATGTGTTCTGCATCCATGTCAAACGATTCATGTAACCCCGATGATTCAGCATTACCCCTTTGGGACGACCTGTGGAACCAGAGGTGTAAAGAATCACCATTAAATCGTCGGGACTGTTACACAGTTCTAAAGCATCGTCGCTCAAACTTTGCCAGGTTTCCGCAGTGATTTGATTTAAGGACTGAATTTCCGCTAAGGGTTCACCCTCATCTAAAAACATCACTGTTTGTAAAGGTAAGGCTTCCTGGACACAAGCCACCAATTGTTGACTAACTTGATGTTCTGTTAGTAAAGTCTGGATGGCTGCGTGTTCTAGGATGTAACGTAGTCGGTCAGTGGGATAACCAGGGTCGAGGGGGATATAACTCCCGCCAGCTTTGAGAATGCCTAAAATACCAATCATCATTCTGGCTCCCCGTTCAGCCATAATCCCGACTCTGGTATTGGGGGCTACTCCTTGAGTGCGTAAATAAGTAGCCACTTGATTCGAGAGACGATCTAACTGTTGATAAGTCAGGGGATTGGTTTCATCAAAAACAGCGATCGCATCAGGGGTTAATTGCGCTTGCTGAATAATCTGATAATAGGGTATTTCTGGAGTGAAGGTCATATTTAAAGATATCCTTGCTACTATAGCGTTTACTAGTCTGTTGGAATACAAATTTATCTGCGTTTATCGGTGTTTATATGCGTTTAATTATTGTTTTTTGTACCTCAGTAAGGTAAGAAAGGTGATAAAAACAATTAGAATAAAACCTCAAAACCAACGAAACCGGGTTTACGGTAATTAGGAATAGATAAAACCCGGTTTCTGGTTCCTACGCACTGATGGCTAGGGTTTCAGCACTCAATACAACCACCATCTCTTGTAAAGTGCGGCAATTCAGGAGAGCTTGACGATAATTTTTGCCATAGACGCTTTCTAAGCGGGTCACCAAACGAATTAGCTCTAAAGAATCGAGTCCTAAATCCGCTTCTAAATCATCACTCATTTCTGATTCTTCAATTGCCCAATGGCAGATTTCGGAGGTAACTTGTCGTAAGTTGGTAGAAATTTGTGGATTAGTCACAGGAGTTTTGGGTGGTGCTAAAATTACTGCCATTTCCTGTAAGGTGCGGCAATTTAGGAGGGCTTGACGATAATTTTTGCCATAGACGCTTTCTAAGCGAGTCACCAAACGAATTAGCTCTAGAGAATCGAGTCCTAAATCTGCTTCTAAATCATCACTCATTTCCGATTCTGCAATCTCCCAGTGGCAAATTTCGGAAGTAATTTGGCGTAAGTTTTTCCCAATATCTTTATTGATAAAGATAGGAGAGACCAATGCTGAGGAAAATTGTTCTTCAATTGGTAAGGTAGCTAATTCTTCAATGTGTGCTAGATAGGATTTCATCAAATTATCAATTACAGACACATCAAAGGTGTTGCTATCGTAGCTAGCAAACAAGTGCAGACGACTATCAAAAATTTCTTGCAAAATATCAATTGTTCCGGAAGCATTCATCCCCCCTGCTTGATACTCAGTCACAGATAAAGACCCATAATAAGGATGAATGTGGGTTTGACCTGTATAAGGAAGATACAAGTTAGATTTTAAAGCTCCTTGGATTAACGAAAGGCTGTGGTCTGGAATCCTGCCATTTTCTAAGACGAAACTATCCCGGAAAATTACTCCCATTTGTCTGGTTTGCGCTCTGTCTAAACCACTACCAATGTGTTGTTGAACCGTTTCCTGAATTTCGGTGAGAAATGTCTGCCAATCTTGTTGTCCTTGGGGTGGGGCAAAACTCAGGGCTAAATTTTGAGCAAAACTACTAATCACTCCTGACGCATCCACTCCCGGATACACCCGACCGCTTGTAGGGATTTGAATACCAATTTTTTCTGAGGTGGTATCCAATTTGGCCACAGTTTTAATAAATGCCCCTAAAAGGAGGGTATTCATTGGTACTCGCCATTCACGGGTTTTGGTGATTAACTTGGCAGTGGTTTCCGCAGACAGGATATATTTTTGATTATCAAATAAAGGATTTTGCTGACGAATCTTTTGCTGGGGATTCCACAGGTAAGCAGTGTGACGTTGAGAGTTGTTGTATGCTGCTAAAGCTCGGTCTTCATCAACATCTTGCCAAGCGTTCATTGCTTGCACCTGGGCTTGATAATCAGCGACTGATACAGCCGGGGGAAGGTCAGGGGTATCTTGATCAATAAGAGCGCGATAGATTTCCAGAAATTCTCGGATAATTACATGATTACTCAAACCATCAGCAATCAAATGTTCATTTCCCAAGAACAGTTGATAGACGGAATCAGATAGTTGTAACACTGAGAATCCATGTAATGGCCATTGGGTTAATGACCAGCGATAATTTAACCAATAGTTTACTTCTTGAGCGATCGCTTGTGTTTGTTCCTCAGAAGCAAGATGTCTGATATCCTTGAGGGGAATAGCCGGAGGGGTGGGATTTTTCAAGACTTGCAATTGATAGTCTGCAAAGCTTGTTGCCCCTTGGGGGATGTGGAACCGCGCCCTTAACATGGGATGTCTATCTATCAATGCTTGCCAACTTTGTTGAGCAATCTCCAGGTTAAAGTCACCTTCAATTTGTACCTTGGTAAACAAACTATTGGAATTGAGACTCCAGTAACTTACTAATAGAGGTAATTGACTATGGAGAATGTCTACAACATCACTTGTCTGATCTATTGCGGGAATATCAGCAGATGGGACTACATCAACTGCTGTGGTCTCTTGTAAATCAACAGTTTGCCACGGTTCTAGAACCTTTAACAGTTCTCCTAAATTTGATATTTGCATTAAATCCCGCAGAGAAAACACCTGATGGAAACTTTCCCTTTGTCCTGGGGGAATAAATTTGATAATCCCATTCATTAATTGGGTCATCATAATTGAGTCTAAGCCTAAACCCCCTTCTAAAGTGGCATCCAGACTGAGTTGTTGAGGATTCATCCCGGTAATCTTCGCCACTAAGGAGAGAATCTGGCTTTCTAAGGTTTCCGTGGCTGCAACAATTGTTGATGTTTCCGGGGAAATGGCAGCAACAGGTATAACTTCTGGTTGAGTAGATTCTGCTTCGGCTAACCAATACCGTTGTCTTTGGAAAGGATAGGTAGGTATAGTCAGACGACGACGAACATAATCTTGCTCAAACCCAGACCAGTCAATGGCTACACCATGAACTGATAAGGTGGCAACACTCTGTAAT
Source organism: Nostoc parmelioides FACHB-3921 (assembly GCF_014696625.1). Lineage (GTDB taxonomy): Bacteria > Cyanobacteriota > Cyanobacteriia > Cyanobacteriales > Nostocaceae > Trichormus > Trichormus parmelioides. Next base: position 66,220 of record NZ_JACJQL010000028.1, on the reverse strand, counting down.
AAAGATTGCCAATTATCTTGTTCTCGATGCAAAGATGGTAACCAGAGGATTTTGGGATCGGATAAAGTTTGTTTTCCCAGTCTAGTTAAAACAGGATGGGGGCCAATTTCGATCAATACATCATAACCTTGTTGGGCTAATGTCTCCATCGCGGGTGCAAACTGCACACAATCACGTATTTGCTGACACCAATATTCGGCATCGATACTGTGGGTAATTTCTGCCCCTGTCACGCTAGAAATCCAATCGATGCGAGGAGTTTGGTAATTAATCTTCGCTGCTACTTGCTTAAATTCCCCTAACATAGGTTCCATCATAGGAGAATGGAAGGCATGGGAGACTTGCAGAGGACGGACATCAATTCCCTGGGCAATCAAATCAGCTTGCACCGCAGCGATCGCTGCTTTCACCCCAGAAATCACCACATTTTCCGGGCTATTAATAGTAGCAATCGTCACTTCGTTAGCGTAAGGAGCGATCGCTCTCGCCACAGTTTCCACCGGAGCAAATACAGCCGCCATCGTCCCTGTTTGGGGTAAGGCCTGCATTAGTTGTCCCCGTTGGGCAATTAATTCTATGCCTTCTTGGAGACTATATACACCAGCGATACAAGCCGCTACATATTCGCCTACACTATGACCCAAGACTCCCTGGGGTTGAATGCCCCATGATTGCCATAGTTTACACAAAGCATATTCAATAGCAAATAAGGCAGTTTGGGTATAAGCAGTTTGGTTGATTAGGGGGTTGGCTGTGGGAGTTTGGGGATATAAAACACTTAATAAGGATTCTTTTAAGTAAGGTTGTAATAGGCGATCGCATTCGTCTAACGCTTGACGGAATGTGGGTTGGGTTTCATAGAGTTGTCTGCCCATACCCACATATTGAGATCCTTGTCCGGTGAATAAAAAGGCTATTTTCGGTTGTCTGCCCTTTTCTACTTCTTGACTGAAAACGTTCAAGGATGGTTGTTTTTGATTAAAAGCGGCTAAATTTTGCCTTGCTTGTGCGGTTGATTGGGCGATGATTGCCAAGCGATGATTAAAGCTTCCCCTTCCGGTATTGGCACTAAATGCCAAATCCGCAAAATTTGTTTCAGGATGGTTGCGTAACAAATTTTCCCAATCAGCAGCTAAGGTGTGTAAAGCAGCTTCACTTTTTGCCGATAACATTAAAACATGAAGCGGGCGATCGACTTCCGCCTGAGTAACCGTTAACTGGGGTGGTTCTTCAATAATGATATGAGCATTAGTTCCACTTAACCCAAATGAACTAATTCCCGCCATTCTCGGTTGTTCTGTAGGTTGCCAAGGAATAACGCTGGTAGGAATCTTTAAAGACTTGGCCGAAGCAGCTAAATCGGGGTTGAGTTCTTGAAAATGAAGATGGGGAGGAATTTCTTGATGTTGCAAGGATAAGATCACTTTCAACAAACTTGCCATCCCAGCAGCAATTTCTAAGTGACCAATATTGGTTTTCACCGAACCGAGAATCAGGGGATGATTTGGGGAACGTCCTTTACCAAAAACATTATCAATAGCCCGCACTTCAATGGGATCGCCCAAAGCAGTTCCCGTCCCGTGGGCTTCCAGATAGCTAATTTGTTCTGGTGTCGCCTTGGCATTAGCCAAAGCTTGACGAATCACTGCTTGTTGAGCTGTCCCATTAGGAACCGTCAACCCACTGCTAGCACCATCTTGATTAACTGCCGAGCCACGAATTACCGCTAAAATATGATCTCCATCAGCAACGGCACTACTGAGACGTTTGAGAACTACCATCCCACAACCTTCACCGCGTACGTAGCCATTGGCATCTCGGTCAAAGGTTTTACAACGACCATCAGGAGAAAGGGCGCGGGTTTTAGATAAATACAGGGTAACTTCGGGGGACAGCATTAAACTCACGCCCCCGGCTAAAGCCAAGTTACACTCACCATTGCGTAAACTTTGACAAGCCAAATGAATGGTGACTAAAGAGGTAGAACAAGCTGTATCAATGGCTAAACTTGGCCCTTGCAGTCCCAAGAGATAAGATAAACGTCCTGCCGCAAAACAAAAAGCATTGCCCGATCCCGTGTAGGCATCAATGGGAATGTGATGTTTAATTTGCCGTTTAGCATAGTCATCTATACCAATACCAACAAACACCCCTGTTTGCGTACCTGTCAGCTTTTGTGGGGCAATTCCCGCATTTTCTAGGGCTTCCCAACTTACTTCTAGCAATAGCCGTTGTTGGGGGTCAAGGGCGATCGCTTCTCTGGGGGTAATGCCAAAAAATTGCGGATCAAACTGATCAACGTTGTTAATAAAGCCCCCATGACGGGCATACATTTTATTGGGAACATCAGGATCATCATCGTAATAGGCATCAATATCCCACCGTTGGGGCGGTACTGTGGTAATGCCATTTTTTCCTTGACGCAATAACTCCCAAAATTTTTCTGGGTTGTTGGCATCCCCAGGAAAACGACAACCCATGCCCACAATAGCAATTGGTTCGTTTTGCGTCCGTTCTAAGGTTTCAATCTTTGTACGGGCTTCTTTCAGGGCAATAATAGCTTTTTGTAAAGGTGTTAAGTCTTGAGTTTGCATTTAAAATTTCTCCTTTAAGACAGCAATGCTTGTAATTCGGCGATTTCTTGTTCCATCAGGGCTTCAGTTTCTGCTGTGGATAATCCCTCTAGTTGGGCGATGGTATTTTCTATAACTACACTGGCTGGTGATTCCATCGCAGACCCATCACTAGCATCGAGTTGCCAAGCAAACACTTCCCGCATTAAATAACTCACCACATCACCAATAGAGGGGCATTCAAATACCAAAGTTGAGGGGAGAGAAACAGCAAGTAAAGCTTCAAGACTATGCCGCAATTGCACAGACATCAGAGAATCCATCCCCATATCGAAAAAGCCCTGATCAATTTCCGGGACATAAGACCCACTGTGACCTAATACCTGGGCAACTTCTTGTTGTACTTGGGTGGTGAGTAAAGCAGCTCGTCGATGAAGGGGTGCGGCTGCTAATTTTTGGCAAAAACTCTCACCATTGCCACCATCTTGACTTTCCTGGGTCAATAATGCTTCTAAAAAAGCTACTCGTCCTTTAGCAGCAACAATCTTCCCAAAAGCAGACCAATTAATGGCTGCTACCATCGTTTGCACCGATGCACTCCCCAGCAAACCACCGAGAACTTGCAGGGCGGCTGTGGGTTCTAAGGGTTCAATCCCCATCCGTTTTAAGCCCACCTCATAACCTTGGGTAGCCATACCCCCCTCAGCCCAAGGCCCCCAGTTAATGCTTAAACCCGGTAAACCTAAGGTCTGACGGTGGTAAATTAGCCCATCTAAGAAAGAGTTGGCAGCAGCATAATGAAGTTGACCCCGTGAACCCAGTAGTGCAGACATGGAAGAAAAGCAAACAAAGAAATCTAAGGATAATTCCTGGGTGAGTTGATGGAGATTCCATGCACCTGTAACTTTAGGCTGAAATACTTTGGCAAAGGTTTCCAAATCCATTTGGGAAATCGAACAATCATTTAATACCCCGGCTGCATGAATAATTCCGCGCAACTTGGGAGAATTTAACTGGATTTGGGCAAACAGTTGAGACATCTGCTGATAATCACTAACATCAGCCGCTACAACTTTGACAGTTGCCCCTCGATTTTCTAAGGCACGGATTTTTTGTTGTTTTTCCTCAGACTGATTTAACAACCCTTGACGACTAGTTAAAACTAAATGACGCGCTCCTTGTTGTACCAACCATTCTGCTAAAGTGAGTCCTAAAGCCCCTAAACCACCGGTAATTAAATAACTGCCATCACTAATTAAGGGTTTAGGTGTGGGTAATGGGGTAGAAATTGGCATCAAGCGGGCAACATACCGTTTACCATCCCGAAATGCTACCCGGTCTTCTCCAGTTTTTGCGGTCATCTCTGCAATTATGGCAGTTGCCGAAAAATGCTGATTTTCAAAATCAATTAATCCTCCCCAAAGATGAGGATATTCTAGGGCTATGACCTGACCCATGCCCCATAAAGGTGTTTGGGCAACATTAATTTGATTATGGCTTGGTGTTACGGCTTGAGCTTGTTGTGTGCCAATCCACAGTTGAGGCGCAATCTTAGTGTTAATTTTAGCTAATGCTTGTACTAAATACAGCAAACTGTAGCACTGAGTTTGAGAATTTTCTAAATCTATGGAACTATCTAAACCCCATAGATAAACTACTTTGGTTACGGGTTGAGAAATATCTACTAATAATTTTTGAAAATCATCAAATTGGTGCGGATTAATTTGATAATGACTGGATGATAATTTTTGGTAAATCTCACTCGGTGAGACTAAAATACAAGGGTCATTAACTACAGCAGCTAATTCCTGTCCTAGCCCTTGGTTGTCACTAAAAATTAACCAAGTTTCAGCCTGAGATGTTTTATTATCTACAGTTAAAGGACTAAGCTGCCATTCAATTCCATAACGGGCATTACTTAAATCTTGAGTAATTTTTCCTGTCGATTTTCCTGTGGCTAATAATTCTAGTAATTGGGGAATAAATTGTTTAGCTTCAGGAGATAACTGGTGATGTTTGCTTAATTCTTGGGTGAGTTGTTCTGTTTTTCCTGCTAGTAATAAATTGAGTAAGGAAGAGGCTGGTTGTGCTTTTTGAAATTGGGGTTGAGATTCACTGACCCAATAAGATTCTCTCTGCCAAGGATAAAGGGGTAAATCCACCATTTGGCAGCCATCAGGATATAAAGACTGCCAATTTACTGCATGACCAAGGGTGTAAAGTGTCCCCAAACTTTTCAACAGGGTTGCCCGTTCTCCAAAACCCCGTTTTAAAGATGGTAATATCACCCCATCAACTTCCTGCTTTCTCAAACAAGCATTGATATATCCTGATAATACGGGATGTGGACTAATTTCTACGAATTGGGTGTAGCCCGATTGAATCAAAGCTGTCAAAGCTGGTGCAAAGCAAACTGTGTGGCGGAGGTTCTGACCCCAATAATCAGCATTAAATTTCTGACCAGCTTGTTTATCGCCTGTCACTGTGGAGAAAACTGCTAGGCTTCCTGCTTGGGGCTGGATGTGTGATAATTTCTCAACTAAAGCCTCAGCAAAGGGAGCCATTTGTTGGCTATGGAAGGCATAATTAACGGGTAATTCTTTATAAAAAATATCGGGGTGTTGCTGTTGCAATTGGGTGACAAATGCCTCCAAGGCCTGAGACTGTCCAGAAATTACTGTTGCGGTGGGACTATTAATGGCGGCAATTTCCAATTGACCAGCCCAAGCCACTAATAAAGGTTCAACTTCCGTAACTGGTAATTCCACCGCTAGCATCTTGCCGTTACCAGTGGCTTGCTGCATTAACCGTCCCCGGTGACAAATTAAATGCACCGCATCTTCTAAACTCAAAACCCCAGCGAAATGGGCAGCAGCTACTTCTCCTAAACTATGCCCTACCACGGCTTTGGGTTCAATTCCCCAAGCACGCCACAAATGAGCTAATCCTACTTGCAATGCAAACAAGGCAGGTTGAGCAATTTCGGTTTCTTGGAAGCGAGACTGAGACTCAGGAACAGCAAACTCTGTTAATAATGACCATTGGGCATACTTTTGAATTAAAGCATCACATTCCTCAATCACTGCCCGAAAAACAGGTTCTTGGGCTAATAATTCCCGTCCCATCGCCCACCACTGGGGGCCTTGTCCAGAAAACACAAAGGCAACTTTGGGCTTGCGTTTTGACTGTTTTGTTTGGGTGGTAATATCTGCGGTTGCTAGGGCTTGTAAACAAGATGGTAAGTCTTCGGGAGAATTGACGACAACGGCACTACGATAGGATTGATGGGTGCGTCTGACACTAGCGCTGTAGCAAAGATTCTGCACAAATTCTGGAGTCAGTTTTTGTGCGTTAATCAAGTCTTGATACCCTAGCGCTAGGGTTTGCACTGCGGCGGGTGTATGGGCTGATAAAGGTAATAAATGGGGGAATTTGCAAGTTTGTTGTTCAGGAGAGTTAAATGATGAAACCCCTTCTAAAATCACATGGGCATTAGTTCCCGAAAATCCGAAAGAACTCACTCCGGCTTTCGCACCATACTGACTTTTTGGCCAAGGAATGAGACTAGTCTGCACCCGTAAAGGTAACTGATCAAAGGGAATGTAGGGATTAGGCTGATGAAAATGCAGGCTGGGAGGAATTTGTTGATATTTGAGGGCAAGAGCCATTTTAATGATGCTGGCAATCCCCGCAGCTGCTTCTAAATGCCCAATATTACTTTTAACTGCTCCTACCAAACAAGGATGCGCTGCATCTCGTCCTTCCCCTAAGACTGCACCTATAGCCATCGCTTCAATGGGATCGCCCAAGGGTGTGCCGGTTCCGTGTAGTTCTACATAACTAATTTCCTGGGGCTGAACTTGTGCTTGCTGTAACGCTTGACGTATCAAGGCTTCTTGGGCTGGCCCGTAGGGAACCGTTAATCCTTTACTGCGACCATCATGGTTAATTGCACTACCCCGGATGACTGCATAGATGGGGTCATGATCTGCTAATGCTTGGGCAAGGGGTTTGAGAATAATACAGCCAGCCCCTTCACTCCGCACATAACCATTGGCACTTTCATCAAATGTTTTACAACGTCCATCTGGGGAAAGGGCTTTGAGTTTACTTAAGGCAATATTACCAATGGGAGAAAGAACCAAATTGACTCCAGAAGCGATCGCCATGCTAGACTCTTGATTCCAGATACTTTGGCAAGCTAAATGCACAGCTACCAAAGAAGAGGAACAAGCCGTATCTACAGCTAAACTCGGCCCCCGTAAGTTAAACAGATAGGAAAGACGACCCGCAGCAATATTAATACTGTTGCCGGTGAGATCGTAACCTTGGGGATTGTGGGCATAACCGCTATGAATGCGACTATAATCATTTGTGGAAATGCCGACAAATACGCCAGTTTTTGAACCAGCCAGTTGTTCGCGGACAATTCCCGCATCTTCTAAAGCTTCCCAAGCTACTTCTAATAACAGCCTTTGTTGGGGATCCATTAATAGGGCTTCTCGCGGAGAAATACCGAAAAAATGCGGATCAAAGCCATCGACTTGGGAAAGAAACCCGCCGTAACGGGAGTTCATTTTCCCTGGAGTTTCTGGATTGCGATCGTAGAATTCGTCAATATGCCAACGATCAGCCGGAATTTCTGTAATTGCATCAACTCCGTTAGACAACAATTGCCAAAATGCTTGAGGACTATCCGCCCCAGGAAAACGGCAACCAATACCAATAATTGCAATAGGTTCCATCTTACAAATCCGTGATTCTACATCATGATGAACAGGAGAAATTAAAACTTCTGGCTCCTCACATCACTTGGTCGATTTAGATATTGATATGAATTTTTTTTTGAAAATTCTTACGAGGTTTCTGTTAGCCAAAGATAGAGCTTTGGTTTTTCCTCGTTCTACAACTTTATTAATTCAATTGTTGATAGAGTAAATGTCGGGTTTGACAAAAATCTACAAAACTAGCCTCAATCATAACATCATCATATTGGTGATGATGGATAATAACAATAAATCTATTGGCTCTTCATTGAATTAAGTGATTGATTGCAAAAACATGGATAATCAAAGATATAACTCTCCCAAGCGTTTAGCCAATTGAGAAATAGTTGGGTAGTTAAAAATTAAAACAGGATTTAACTCTTTATCTAACCATTTTTCTAATCGACCTAGCAAAATTAGAGCCTTACTAGAATCCAGGTCATAATTATCAAATGATTCTTCCATATCAATATCATCTGGATCAACATCAAGTTGTTGAGCAAACTGATCGATTAACCAGTTTTGAATAGCTTCTACAGAGCAGGGTTGAGTGGTTTTCATGTTGTTTATTAGTTTACGACAGCAAAAGAGCCAACAAGGAATTTACTTCAGCGAAAATTCTATCTGACTTAATACATAGTTTATGAATTTCTCTCTCAGTAAACCATAGGTTTTTTTTAGGGAAAGATGGATTTTTATTAGTTCATTGCTTGTAAAGAGTGATATTTTTGTCTCCAACTTCTGGGTGACAACTTATGATACTGGCTAAAACGACGAGAAAAGTAATAAGCATCTGTGAAGCCAACAGCCATAGCAATCTCTGTTACTGACTTATCACTGTTAATTAATAATGAACGAGCTTCTACCATTTTTCTTTCGAGAATCCAATCAATAATCGTTAATTGGGTGCGACGCTTAACTAAATTAGTTAAATATGCGGGAGAATAACCAACCGCTTGAGCAACATCATTAAGACTAATGGGTAAGTGATAGTTTTGTTCAATAAACTCAAAGATTGGGCGGAGTTGTACACAATTAGGATAAAAATCAGCAGTTGATAAAGATTTGTGAGATAGGTAAAAAGGCTGATTTTTTTCATTTGAACATAAAGCTTGCTCAGGTGATTCATCTAGATTTTTTGTCGAGAATGTATGAGCTAAAATACATCCCAAAACTTCACTTCCATGCTCTAGAGATTTAATCGTGACCTCTATGGATTGATATTCTTTAGAAGAACATACTTTTTTAAAAGTTAAAGAGGTTTGTTGTTTTAGCAGTTGCCAGTAATATGACCAACTTGAGGGGAGAAAATCCATCTCTATTTCATCAATAGTCATGTTCAATAATTTCTGTCTAGAATATCCTAATAGATAACAGGCAGCATCATTAATATAGTAAAATCGACCTTGATGATTTAAACAAAATATCGCTTCCTTGACTTGATTTATCAAATGCTGAATCAAAGAAAAGGGTTCATCTAAGTTTGACTGAGCATATGTATTGATAGAGGGAAGAGTTTGACTGGAAAACATAATTTTTAGCAATTGTATAGTTGTACTTAGATTTTGGGCTTTGGTTAGAAATCACTTTTGTCCAGATTTCTAAGTCATGGATTTGTTGCTTTTATCTACTTATTCAGGGTAAACAGAAGTTTTTATGCGATTTCTATGACACTCTGTAAAAATATAATTTTGCCACTAAAAAATCTGGGGCTGTAATTGTTCACAGCAAGTATGATTCATACATAAGCAGAATTACGATTATGTAGGTTATGTCATACATCGTTTATTGGTGTCAGTTTCATGAGCTGATGAACTAACACTAAAGAGACAAACGTGACAAGAGATGGCAATAGAAAGCTGATCTATTCAATGCTGTACTTTACTGTAGGTTGTTTATTTGTAAAGTGCGTGAGTCCTTGTCGTGTATTTATTCATCAAGAAACATACTAATTTTTATGTCACTCCGTTACATAACTTAACAAATGAGTTGATGGGATGTAGTCTAGTCTGCCGTGTGAACTCGTCTAAACCCTAAGGAGTAAGAGCAAGACAAGAGCGATCGCAAATACTAAGGAATATCTGGTTAATAGATAACTTCTTAAGGAGAGCCAATGCCTTCGGCAACGCTAAGGGCGAATGCAGACTTGTAGGCGTTAGTGTGGATTTAAGTGGATATAAAACTTTTTGCTACCAAGATGAGGACTTTTAAAACGCCTTCTCAGAGAGTAAGTAAGTCGTGGAAAAAATTTACAAGTATGTAACGAACAATTAAACGTAAGAATTAGAATTAAATCTGATACATGGTACACGGTAGTTACCTTTTCTCTATCAATCACAGCATTAGGCTTGCGTCTAACTCTAGATAAAAAATCTCCATTTTTAGCAGAAAATAATCCATTGCATGAGCATTAAAAAAAAACTAACCTCAAATTAGAAATAATAACTATTGTAAGAAAGCTTAGTTATTTATTAGATGTGTTATACCCTCAATTAAACATTGAATCCTTGACTAACATAGGTTAAGCAACCTTGGCTTATTCTATGTTTAATTCAATCCATCTATTGAGTAAATATACATCTTAATTTATATCTTTCACCTTCTCAATAAGCTTGTAGTGGGCAATGCCAACCTACGAAATTATCAGCTTTTGGGACTGTTATTTTGTCAATAAGAGAATGGTGTAAGATTTGAGTTAAATAAGTACGATCTTAAATTTGGTAGCACAATCAATGAAAAAATTAGCAATTATTGGCTCTGGCATTTCCGGTACTCCTATTGCCTATTATCTACAAGATCAATACGACATTGAAATCTACGAAAAAAGTAGTCGTATTGGTGGTCATGCTCATACATTAGATTTCGATGAAGATGGTCAAAAAATTTCTATTGATACAGCTTTTGTCGTTTGTAACAAGCCTAATTACCCCAATCTAATGAAATTCTTTGCTGATTTAGGGGTAGAGACTCAAAAACATTTAGGAGGATTTAATTTCTATAATCTAAATAGTGGAATGCAGTTTAATTCCTTAGATTTAGAACTTTCTATAGAAGAATTTCAGAAACAGCAACCTCCAGAATTAGTTGCCTGTTATCACGAAGCTAAACGTTTTTTTTCTGAGGCTCGCTCTGATTTTTGGGAAGGAAAAACACGAGTTTCAATGCAAGAATATTTGGATGCTAATAATTATAGTCAAGGCTTTCGAGATAACTTTGTGATGTTAATGGGTTCGGCTGTTTGGTCAATTCCTACTGATTTATTAATGGAGTTCCCAGCTTCGACTTTTATCAGCTTTTTTATGACTCATGATCAAGGAGGTTTAGGAGGCAAAACTGTAGAATGGGAAACAGTGAAAGGGGGAAGTAGTCGCTACGTTGAAAAAGTTAAAGATGCCCTCAAACGACCCATTAAGATACAACAAGAGGTAATTGCAGTTAAAAAACTGTCAGATGACAAAGTTATCGTCAAAACTAAGCATGATGAAGCCATTTTTGATAAAGTTGTCATTGCAACTCATGCTGATCAAGCCCTGGAAATTCTGGCAGAACCAACTGAATTACAGCAAAAAGTATTGGGCTGTTTTAAATATAATGAAACATCTGTAACGGTTCATACAGATCCAGTGATCATGAATCCAGATCGAAGCAAATGGCAATCTTGGAATTATGGTCAAGTTGTAAAAGAAAGACAACTGTATACTTATGTGACTTATTATTCTAATAAAGTGCATAGTTTTTCAGCTAAGAAAGATTATTTTGTTTCGTTAGACACTCCACCTATGGCTATTGATGAAGATAAAATCATCAGAGTTATTAAGTATAGACACCCTGCCTATGATATGAATACTTTAGAGGCTCAAAAACAGATTTATCAGTTGAATGAAACTGGGCCTATTTATTTTTCAGGTACATATTTTCATATCAAAAAGCGAGGTATAGATTCATATGGCTTTCATGAAAGTGGTATTGGTTGTGCTGTTGAATTAGTTGAGCGTCTAAAAAATCTTAATCTTAACACATAATTTAGCAAGAGAACTAGTTATTTAAAACTACTGTTTTACTACCTAGAAACTGAGAAATGAACCAAAATTTTTGGACGACTGTGTTGGGATTAGCCTCTGTAATTGTGCTGAATACAGATTTTCCTGTTCAAGCTGAACCTGTTATTTATGTTGAGACGGGAGGAAAAGAAAGCCTTACCTTTGATCCTGATGGACTAGCCTACTTAGAAAGGATTGGCTTATCTTTAAGATCCATTGAAAGCACGGACACTCCTGCTCCAGGATACGATCATGCTTTTGATATTCTTCCTGTAAGTTCAAACCCTAAAATACGGGGAACTAATTGGGTATTTAGTTACGATAGTAAAACAGGAAATTATGGAACTATTAGCGGAACCACGGAATTTACAGGGAGTGTCTTCTTTAATGTGGATCAAACTAAGCTCAATCTCCCCCCTATATTGCAGATAGGAAATTTTTCTGCTTCCTCTGAAATTAATACCGATCCGAATATTCCTCAACCGTTCTTTGTTTGGATCACAGATACAGCCAATACAGGCTTAAAAGTTTTCACAACTGTAGAACCTGAATTTCCCAACGTTGATTTAGAAAATCATACTTGGTCACTAGAACCAGTAGGAGTTCTCATCACTAAAGAATTTAGTAATTTCCTGATAGCAGCAGGGGCAACTCAGTCAGCCGAAGGTGTACAAGTTGCTTTGGCTAGGGCAGATCGTGAATTTGTACTCGTCTCTGTCCCAGAATCTTCTGCTATTTTAGGAATTTTATTTACCTCTGGTTTAGGGTTAATTGTAAAACGCAAAAATCAAAGAAGTAGATAGGCACAAATAAACCGAACTATGTAACAAAATGTAAAAACCTCAAAATCCTTGCGATTGCTACCCTGCGGGAACGCTCCGCCAACACTGCGCTACGCTCCGTTCGCAATGACATACCTTGAAATTTTCCCGCCTACCTACTTACTAATTCAATATCATTATTTGGAGTCAAATCACTAACTATGCGAACTCAATACCTTTCTATATTACTGGGAATGACTGTCACAGCAACCGCAAATATGATATCCGCAGCACCAGTGCGTGCGGCAAGCCTGAGTTGCGAAACTGGCAATTTCTTCGATTATAGTTCAGTCCAATTTATCAAAACCCGACCTCTTTCATCTAATAACTGTTTACGGTTATTTGGAGAGCGAGTGGGTGCGACAGATCCCGATCCTCAAGGATTTGTGGCATATGGATTTGGTCATATAGAAATGAGTCTTAATTCTCCTAATAATCCTGCTCCTTACTATGCTGCGGGGATTGATTTTAGTCCTGAAAATCTACCAGGGGCAAGACAAGCAGCTACTTTACTTGATGACATTACAGGCTTTGGCAATTTTGCGACCTTCTTAACACAGAATAATATTGCAGCTGATCGGATTGGATTTAGTTTTGGTCCAAAAGATAGGGACTTTACCAAAGCTTTGAATTTAGGAGAAGATATCAATGGAAAAAACTATTTTTCTTCTCCTACTTCCACATTAGAGGAGCGTATCTATTCAGCTAATCCTGATGAAGTAGAAAGTTTTCTCTTGCTAGATGGTAACAAGTTTGTCACCTTTGGCTATAGCGATATTTATTCATTTTTGGAATATGGCGCAACTCGCGCTCCTGACGATGACACTGAAGCTATTATTAGCAACCCCTTTAGTGTATTTAAAGTTGCAGGACTTAATGGGTTAGGTGATGGTTTAGCCGATGCGTTTTTAGCAGATGTAAAAGGGAATAAAATCCAATTAGTGAGTGAAGATGCTGGAGTTGTTCCTGATTTCGTATCTGTTTCCGATCCTTTCGGCCCTTTAGATCCCATTGTCTCGATTCGTTTTCCAGTTCAATTAAGAATTGTAGACGTTCCTGAACCTTCTATAACCTTTGGCTTTTTGGGGCTAGGTTTACTAGCCTTTGGCTCTCGGCTCAAACATAAAAATCGTCATCGTTGTTAAATTCAGGACTTAGGTACTCAGGCTGTCTATTGAGGCTGGGTGTAAGGGTGTAAGGGTATAGGGGTGTGAGGGTTTTCAACATTTACATCCCTTATTTCCGTACCTCTATATCCTTGTCCAAACCCTTGATTTTTAGTTTTCATGGGTAAGTATGGAAATTCATCCAGGGGCAATGGGCAATATTTCCTGCGTAATTAAGACCTAAGGAGATGATAGTGATAATAACCTTCAGATAGTGCTTTAGGAAAATAGTTAATATGCAAGATACCAATCCTGCTTCATGTTCATCACCGGAAGAAACTCTAGAGATTGCTGCCTCCTCTGTTGAACACAATAAAACTCCTAAAAGCTCTTTGAGGTTTTCTTGGGGATTATGTCTAAGTAGCCTACTCTTGCTAGGATTGGGTTTTTGGCTGGGTTCAATTCGTCAAACACTAGAACCCATTAGTTCTGCAATAGCAGAAAATCAAAATTTCCTGCCCGTGGAAGTGGATAATCTAGTTGCTGCCAGTTCTTATCAGCAGTCTCGTACCTATACGGGAGAAATCGTTGCCCAAAATACTAGTAGTTTAGGATTTGAACGGGCTGGTAAAGTTGCCCAACTTACGGTAGAAGCAGGACAATGGGTGAGTGCAGGTACTCCCTTAGCCCGTTTAGATACCAGTCAGTTGATGGCTCAAAAGCAAGAATTATTGGCTCAAAAGCAACAGGCACTGTTCCAATTGAGAGAGTTGCAAGCTGGGCCCAGGGCAGAAACCATTGAGACAGCGAGAGCTAAACTAGCGCAAGAACAGGCGCTACTCAAGGAAATGCAATCAGGGCCTCGGATACAAACGATCGCCTCAGCACAGGCTAATGTCAATAATTTACAGGAACAGTTAGAATTAGCACGCTCTAAAAGTAAGCGACGAGAAGCCCTTTATAATCAAGGAGCGATCGCTCGTGAACAATTTGACGAAGCGATTACCGATGTTAATAGTCAACAAGCTAGGGTAAAACAAGCCCAAAGTCAACTGGATGAATTATTAGCCGGAACTCGCTCAGAAGTGATTACAGCTCAACAGGCTAGGGTAAAACAAGCCCAAAGTCAGCTCAATGAATTATTAGCCGGAACTCGTTCAGAAGTGATTGAGGCTCAAAAAGCCGCCCTCAAACAATTACAAAGCCGTCTAGCCAGTTTAGAGCTTGATTTAGAAAAAAGTGTTCTCAAAGCTCCTTTTTCTGGTAAAGTTTCTCAGCGTTATCTTGATCTAGGTACAGCCGTTTCTAGTGGACAAGCGATCGTCCGTCTGGTTCAAGTAGAACAGGTGAAAGCCCATATAGGCATTCCCGCATCCCTCGCCTCTCAAATTAAAATCGGGGAAGTTCAATCAATACAGGTGGGTCAAAAATCCTATCGGGCAAAGGTTGATTCCTTCTTACCAGAACTAGACAAAGCTACTCGTACCATAACCATAGTTTTAAAATTGGAAGATGCTGCCAGTAAAACTTTAACAGCAGGGCAAATCGTCAATTGGCAACTAAAACAAAAGATATCAACTTCCGGTTATTGGCTGCCAACAACAGCATTAGTACGTGGTATACGGGGGTTGTGGTCTGTCTACATTTTAGGAACAGTTCCCGGAGGCTTTGAAGTAGAACGTCAGGATGTAGAAGTTCTTTATACTGACGGCGAACGGGTTTTGGTAAGAGGAACCCTAGAAGGTGATGAACAAATTATTACTAATGGCACAAATCGGCTGGTTCCTGGCCAAAAGGTGCGTCCTATCTCAATAGGGCGTTCCAAATGAATCAATTCAAAATACCCTGCGGGAACGCCAAGGGCGAACAAAATTCAAAATTCAAAATTAAAGACAGCCACCCACAAGGGGGAGCCACTGCGGTGGACGGGTTCCCCGGCATATAGCAAGTGGCGTTGGGGTTTCTACCTACATTGGGAAACAAGGATTTTTTCTCTGACGAGACGCTAACGCGAACGCCCACTAGGGGCGAGGTTTTAAACCTAACTTTCTCCTATAAAAATATCCTATGAACAATCTTTTTTATCAGAATGTCCGGCTACTAATATTAACAGTTTTAGCGATCGCTGTTTGGGGCTTATCTTCCTTTTTTAGTTTACCTCGCATTGAAGATCCAGAAATTACTCCCCGATTTGCGGTGATTACAACGAGTTTTCCAGGTGCGGCACCAGAACGGGTCGAAACCCTAATCACCGATAAATTAGAACAATCCCTATTTGAAGTAGAAGAAATTAATAATATTGAATCCACCTCACGTCTGGGATTCTCCAGCATTACAGTTGAGTTAAACGAAACAATCAACGATGTCGATCCTGTTTGGTCACGGGTGCGGGCTAAAATCAATGATACGATTCCCCTATTGCCTTCAGGTGCCGCAACTCCTAAATTTGAACAATCGAAACCTAAAGCTAATGCTTTAATTGTCGCTTTGACTTGGGATTTGGAATCCGCCCCAAATTATGCAATTTTAAGCCGTTGGGCGCAAGAATTAGACGATCAATTACGTTTGATTGGGGGAACAGAAAAGGTCGAGCAGTTTGGTACCCCCCAAGAAGAAATTACCATTGAGGTAAACCCAAAACAACTAACGAATTTAGGGTTAACAATACAATCTCTTTCTCAACAAATTTTACAGAGTGATGCTAAAGTTGCGGCAGGGCAACTGCGGAGCAACCAAAGTAATTTATTATTAGAAATTAATGGAGAACTTGATTCTCTTGACCGTCTCAATCGCTTATCAATTCAATCGGGTAACTCCAGCAATGTAGTACGACTAGGAGATATTGCTCAGATTAAAAAGGGAATTTTAGATCCCCCTAGAGAATTAGCTTTAGTTAATGGTCGTCGAGCGATCGCCATCTCTGCGTTCGTTGAATCAGAACAGCGTTTGGATGCTTGGGCAGCGATCGCCAACACAACCTTGAAGAAATTTCAGCAACAATTACCAAAGGGCGTTGGTCTGCAAATACTATTTGACCAAAGTCATTACGTAGAACAGCGTCTCAACGAAGTGTTAATGAATTTAATCACTGGAGCTGTTTTGGTGGTTGGCATTACCCTAGTCATGATGGGCTGGAAGTCTTCGTTAATTGTTGGTTCTGCTTTACCTCTGTCTGTTTTCATGGTCTTCGGTAGCATGAAGCTTTTAGGGGTGCCGCTACATCAAATTTCTGTGACTGGTCTGATTATTGCCTTGGGACTGTTAATTGATAACGCCATTATCGTTGTAGATGAAGTTCAAATTTATTTACGAGAAGGACTAACACCTAAAAAAGCGGTTGCTACTACTGTCCGGGAAATCTTTTCTCCCTTATTGGCATCGACATTTACCAGTGTTCTGGCTTTTGTACCGATCGCCACTGCACCTGGGGGAACGGGGGAGTTTACGGGAACTATTGGAGTAACTGTAATTCTCGCCCTAGTTAGTTCTTTATTTTTAGCTCTAACAGTGATTCCCGCTTTAGCAGGTCGGTTACATTATTGGAAGCCCACACCAGTATCAGGAAGTTGGTGGCAAGTGGGCTTTTCTCACCATCACTTAGGCCAATTTTACAGTTGGAGTCTGGATCGCACTTTCAGCCGACCCTTATTGAGCATAGCTTTAAGCTTGATCCTACCGTTGTGGGGCTTTATGTCCTTGGCTAATCTGGAGCAGCAATTTTTCCCCCCCACAGATCGCGGTCAATTTTATTTAAATTTTGAATTGCCCATTCAAGCTTCTTTGCAACAAACACAGTCCCAAGTGACTCAAGCGCGAGAATTGATGTTACGCCATCCCGAAATTGCCGATGTTCAATGGTTTATCGGCAAAAGTGCGCCACCTTTTTATTACAATGTGATTCAAAATCGGGAAAATTCTCCTAATTATGCTCAGGGTCTGGTTCAACTTCAGAAAAATGTCAAGTCTGGTTCCTTAATCCGAACCTTACAACAAGAACTTGATCAAGCCTTTCCCGCAGCCCAAATTATTGTCCGACAGTTAGAACAAGGCCCACCCTTTGACGCACCCATTGAACTGCGAGTTTATGGAGCTGATTTAGATCGATTACGAGAGTTAGGAGATCAACTGCGAGCTGAATTGGCCAAAACACCCAATGTCATCCATACCCGCGCTAATTTAACCGAAACCTTACCGAAGTTGGCATTAAACCTAGATGAAGAACAACTGCGTTTAGCAGGATTAGACAAAACCACCGTTGCTAGACAATTGGACACCAACTTAGAGGGAATTGTTGGGGGTTCGATTTTCGAGGGGACGGAAGAATTACCAGTACGGGTACGTAGTTTAGAATCAGAACGAGGAAATTTAGGAGATATTGCTTCATCAACCCTTTTATCTCCAGGAAACTCAAACCAGTCTGGTAATAGGGTTGTTCCCTTATCTGCGGTTGGTAACGTGGAAATTGTTCCAGATGTGGTGACGATTTCTCGCCGCAATGGCAAAAGAGTTAATACTGTACAGGGCTTTATTCCCGCAGGAATGCTAGCAGCGCAGGTACAGAATGACTTTCAAGATCGTTTAACAGCAAGTAACTTTACCCTACCCTCTGGTTATTCTTGGGATTTTGGCGGAGAAGAAGGAGAACGGGGTGATGCTTTAAGTAACCTCATCTCTACCGTTGGGGTGTTAATGATTATGATGATCGCCAGTTTAGTACTAACTTTTAGTTCTTTTCGGTTGGCAAGCATTATTTTAGTGGTTGCTATTTTATCGATGGGTTTAGGATTGGGATCGTTAGCTTTGTTTAATTATCCTTTTGGATTTACGGCAATTTTAGGCATGATTGGTTTGATTGGTGTTGCCGTCAACGATTCAATTGTTGTTCTGAGTTCCCTTAACCATGACCCCAAAGCCCGTCAAGGCGATCGCTATGCAGCCAGAAAAGTAGTCATCCGTTCCACCCGTCATGTCATTGCAACTACTTTAACTACTATTATTGGATTTACACCCCTATTATTAGATACCAGTGGTTTTTGGCCACCACTTGCCATTACCATTGTCGGTGGATTAGGGGGAGCTACTTTAATTGCTTTATATTTTGTCCCTTCGGTATATTTGTTGCTGCAACGTTCATTGGTCAAGGATTCAAAAAAATCACTTGAACAATAATCAAAAAGATGAAGGAATTAACCTTACACAATTAATTATCAATAATTTCTCACTTTCTATTTGTAGAGGAGTTTAACTTCTCTACAATAATTTTATTTAGAAAAAATCCAAGATCATTCAACGTGATGAAAACCAACACATCAAGTTACAACTCTTGGGTGATTTGTCCCAAGCCAAATCCTGTAGCGGCTTCGCGTTTATTTTGCTTTCCTTATGCGGGTGGTAGTTCTTTTATTTTTCGCACTTGGCCAAATTATCTACCTGCATCTGTAGAGGTTTGTGCTATTGAACTTCCTGGGCGAGGAAGACAAATGCAGTTAGCGCCTTTTCACAAGATGGAACCGCTTGTGGAGGCGATCGCCTCCGCTATCTACCCATATTTAAACAAGCCCTTTGCCTTCCTGGGACATAGCATGGGTGGCTTGGTCAGTTTTGAGGTAGCGCGTTTCCTGCAAAAACAGTATGATACTCACCCCGTTAACTTGTTCATATCCGGTCGTCGCCCCCCACACATTCCCGATTTACATCCACCTATTCATAATCTACCCGAACCAGCTTTTATAGAAGAACTACGCCATCTCAACGGTACACCATCGACAGTATTAGAGAATGCAGAACTAATGCAGCTATTTTTACCGATTTTACGGGCTGATTTTGCAGTTTTAGAAACTTATACTTATACTCCTGAATTACCTTTAGAATGTCCCATTACAGTTTTTGGCGGATTACAAGATTCAGAAGTTACTGGTGATGAATTGCAAGCATGGCGAGAACAAACAAAAGCTGACTTTAACTTACATATGTTCCCCGGCGACCACTTTTTTCTACACTCTGCTCAATCTCTTGTACTCGAACAATTGGCTAAGTATTTGTCTGGAATTTAGGGGTGTAGGGGTGTAGGGGTATAAATTTTGGTTGGAAACTCCCTGTAGGTTTGGAACAACAGAATATTAGATATATTAATATTTAGTTCAGCATATATTATGTATATGAAATAATTTGAACAAGAGTTTGTAAATTTCTAGGGCTAAAACTTATAGAACTTACACATGAATGTTTAAAACCCTAAACCCTTACACCCCTACACCCCCACACCCAATCTCAACAAAAAATCTGCGTGCATCAGTCCTAACTTAAGAAAAATACATAAATTTTGTTGCCCTGGTACAGTTCCCTTCCCCCAGATAGTTAAAAATTTGTATTCTAAAGTTAATAGGTCTTAATAGTTCTTAGAAAAACTGGTGCAAGAAGATTTTAGATTAATTGTTGATTTAGTGTCAGTTCTCGCCGTTGCTGCCTGTGGTGGATTGTTTGCGGCGTTGCTCAAACAACCTGTGCTGCTGGGCTATCTCATCGGCGGGATGGTGGTGGGGCCGGCTGGGCTGGGGCTGATTAAAGAAGTTATTCAAGTAGAAACTCTGGCACAGTTTGGCGTTGCTTTCTTGTTGTTTGCCTTGGGCGTAGAATTTTCCTTTGCTGAATTGAAAAAAGTAAAGGCGATCGCCCTTGGTGGTGGTGGGCTGCAAATTGCCCTGACAATCTTAACTACAGTGCTGGTTTGTGGGTTAACGGGAGCCTGGGGAGCCTTACCTGCTAAGGGCGTGTTTCTAGGGTCGATTCTCTCCCTATCATCTACAGCCGTTGTTCTCAAGTGCTTGATGGAGCGTAACGAAACGGAAACGCCCCACGGTCAAGTAATGCTGGGGATTTTGGTAGTCCAGGACTTGGCGCTGGGATTAATGCTAGCGGTGTTACCTGCTTTGCATGAACCGGGGGAAGTTATTGTTGTGGCCGTCCTCACAGCCTTGGTCAGGATTGGTCTATTTGCGGCTGGGGCGGTGGCGGCGGGGATTTGGGTCATACCGCCTTTATTGCGACTGTTAGCCCGCACAGAAAGCCGAGAACTATTCTTATTAGGTGTGGTGGCGCTGTGTTTGGGTATTGCCCTGCTGACAGAATCTTTAGGCCTGTCAATTGAAATGGGGGCTTTCGTCGCTGGGTTAATGATATCTGAGGTGGAGTATGCCGACCAAACCCTGACCTATGTAGAACCCCTACGAGATATTTTTGCTAGTTTATTCTTTGCAGCGATTGGGATGCTCATTGACCCAGTGTTTTTGTTGCAGAACATAGAACTAATTCTGGGGTTGGTAGCTTTAGTTTTCTTGGGCAAGTTCTTGATTATTACTCCCTTGGTCAAACTATTCCGCTACCCATTAAAAACAGCCTTAATCGCTGGTTTGGGATTGGCGCAGATTGGGGAGTTTTCCTTTGTGTTAGCCAGTGAGGGACAGGCACTGGGGTTGGTTTCCCGACGCGTATATTTACTGATATTGGGGACTACAGCTGTAACACTCATGCTTACCCCATTTGTGTTACGTGTACTGCCAGCAGTATTTAACTTTGCCGAATCTATACCCTGGCTCAAACCCTACATAGCTGGAGAAGGTCAAGCATTAGATATATCAGAAGACCTACCATTTCAAGATCATGTAGTAGTGTGCGGTTATGGACGAGTAGGTAAGAATTTGGTGAAGTTGTTGCAGCAACACAACGTGCCTGTAGTCGTTATCGACCAATCAGAAAGCCGGATTCAACAGTTACGAGACGCGGAAATACCTTATGTATACGGTAATTGCGTCAGCCTCCACGTTCTAGAAACAGCAGGGGTAAGTCATGCCAAAGGTATGGCGATCGCTCTTCCTGACCCTATGAGTACCCGTTTGTGTGTGAAACGCGCCCTGGAACTCTGTCCTGAACTAGATTTGGTGGTTCGCGCCACCCAGGACAAAAACATTGAGTTGCTGTATCAACTGGGAGCGAGGGAAGTCGTGCAACCAGAGTTTGAAGCCAGTATCGAAATGGCGACTCACTTATTAACCGATGTAGGCTGGACATCAGGTTTATTACAACAAGAAATGCAGCAAATCCGCAGCGATCATTACTTAGATTTTCGCCCAGAACGGAACGCTGATGAAGTTTCCCGCCACTTACAGCAAGCTACTCAAGATTTAAATCGCCGTTGGTATGCTCTACCAGCCGATTCTCCCCTGATTGGGATGAATTTAGAAGAAGCGGATATGCGCTACTTAACAGGGGTAAGCTTAATGGCAATCCGCCGCGCCAACGGTGAAGAAATCGATTATCCCAACAATCAAACCAAATTAGCAGCAGGCGATCGCTTGTTGATTGTCGGCGCTAATGAAGAACTAGCAGCGTTAGAGGAATTTGCCCAAGGTAAGGTGGGTGTTCCCGGACAAAATAGCGCTTGTCAGTGGGTCGCCGTTGATGGTAACTCCGCCGTTTTGGGTAAAACCCTCAAGGATTTGGCACTGGATGTACAAAGCGGTATAAAAGTACAAGCGATAAGGCGAGACGGTAAATTTATTCGCTCTCCCAATGACAACATTGACCTGCGGACTGGCGACCAAGTTCTACTATGCGGTAGCCTCCCAAGTCTGAATCAAATACAGCCTCTATTTGCCGTAGTCAACGCAATACCCCTAGCGATTCCCCAAGTAAAAGCCAAGGAGACGGAAACTGTGAAAGAGATACGGGGTTAATAATTTAACATACCCTATGGGTACTCTGCGAGAACGCCTTTGGCGAACGCGGTAGCGTTCCGAAGGAAAGCTAAAGCTACAAAATTCGCGCATTAAGTAAAGCCGAACAAAATTAAGGTATGTCTACTTCTTTCCTAATCCCCAATCCCCAGTCCCCAATCCCTACCCTTTGGGTTTTAAATAAGCGATCGCTTGTTTCCAAATAGTAGTTTGACGGCTGTTTTCGTCAGCGACACATACACAGGTAGGGTCTTGCCATAAAACCCTACCTATAATTGCATCTCCTGTCACCAGTTTGATTTCTACTGGTGCTGCTTGTTTAATCAGGTTTTGTAGTTGACGAATACTAGGTAGTGAAGTGTCAAATTCAGTTATAGCCATTTTTGATAATGATGGAATAATTGAGGGATTGGAAACTGAGGACTGGGGGCTAGGGAATAGGGGCTGGGACATTATTAAGTCGTCTTATCAATCCCCAATTCCCAATTCCCGATACCTAATCCCCAATACCTAATCATTGATAATTCATCATGGGAAAAATGGCAATCGAATTTACTAAGTATCACGGTCTAGGCAACGATTTTATTCTCATCGATAATCGCGCTTCTAAAACGCCGGCAATCACTCCAGAGAAAGCGGTGGAGATGTGCGATCGCCACTTTGGTATCGGGGCTGATGGTGTAATTTTTGCTTTACCTGGAGAAAACGGTACTGATTACACCATGCGGATTTTTAATTCCGATGGTTCAGAACCGGAAATGTGTGGTAACGGTATTCGCTGTCTAGCTGCATTTCTGGCTGATTTGGAAGGTCTTTCTCGTAATAAAGATACCTATCGCATTCATACCTTGGCTGGTGTGATTACCCCCCAACTCACCCCTGATGGACAAATCAAGGTAGATATGGGTTTACCTCGGTTACTAGCTGGGGAAATTCCGACAACTCTTGGTGCTGCGGATGGGAAAGTCATTAACCAACCCCTAGAGGTGGAAGGGCAAACTTGGCAAGTTACTTGTGTCAGCATGGGGAATCCCCACTGTATTACTTTTGTGGAAGATGTGGCAGCGATTCCTTTAGAAACCATCGGCCCTAAATTTGAACATCACTCAGCTTTTCCTCAACGAACAAACACCGAATTTATTCAAGTTGTCAGCCGTGATTATTTAAAGATGCGTGTCTGGGAACGCGGCGCAGGAATCACTTTAGCTTGTGGTACAGGGGCTTGTGCTTCCTTGGTAGCGGCGGTATTGACTGGCAGAAGCGATCGCCTCGCCACTGTAGAATTACCTGGTGGCCCCTTGGAAATTGAATGGTCAGAAGTAGACCAAAGAATTTACATGACCGGCCCTGCTGATAGGGTGTTCACAGGTAAACTGTGAGCAGGATTCCTGGGTGCTGAGTTGAAAGACAACTCGTATAATGTTTTACACCCCTACACCCTTACACCTGGTCTCAACAAAAAATCTGGGTGCGTCAGTCCTAACTCATAACTAAATCAACAAACCTCAGGTTGTGGTAGTTTGATTTACAGATGTATACCAAAGGGCTAGCCCCCACTAGCCCTTTGGTATGACTTCCTCCGTAATTGGTTTGGACAACTAGGGAGGCTATAATAGCGTGGCAAATAACTCGGAAGAACTGCATCCAGAAGACGTTACAAATTATTTTCAGTCTTTAGATGGTTTGCACATTTTAGCAGTAGATGATAATGCTGATAGTCTGTTTTTAACTACCTGCGTTTTAGAAAGCTATGGTGTTCAAGTAACAACAGCCACATCAGCATTGGAAGCACTAGAGATTATCAAACAACTAAAGTTTGATATTTTGATTTTTGACATTGCCATGCCCGATATGGATGGATATACATTAGTAAATGAAATTAGAAACAATGCCCTATTAGACAACAGAAATATTCCGGCGATCGCTCTCACTGCACTAGGTTCAGAAGACAGTTTGAACATGGCCTTCATGTCTGGATTTCAAAGCTATGTTAATAAACCTCTAGATCCCAATATTCTGGTAGCAGAAATTCTCAAGCTCATAAGAAGTTCTGTATTACAAAATGGGACTAATAGTCATTAGTCAGAGACGGAATTAATCGCGTCTGTACAGTTGTTAGAAATGCGATTAATCCCGTGTGTACTGCTATTGTTTACCTATGGGAATAGCTTGTGGGGGAATTTCTGTAACTATGCGAAAAGGAAATGACTGGGTTGAAGCCAATTGAGCGTAATCCGGAGTGAGAAAGACCGCATACTTTTCGGCTTCTGGCGTGAGTTGTGCCGCCATTGCTAGAGCGATCGCCTTGACAAATTGGCGAACATCGGCAGCTTGTTCTCCCACTATTTCACCACCAGTCAGGGGTGTGTTGGGTTTGTCTACCTGATCTAATGTGGCGCTGGGGTCTTTTACACTCAAATGTGTACCGCCAATGATACCCACCAACCATTTAGGCGATGGAATTTTGCTAAATCCCATAATTTGTTCGGTTAAAGCAGGGGTAGTTTTATCTGCGGAAGCAGCGACAATTAAAGTCGGAATTTGCACCTTTGTTAAACCAGTTTCGCCAAACATTAATGAAGTCGTGGGAGTTAAAGCTATTGCTTGTTTAATTCTGTTATCCCGCAGTTGATAAGTTTTTTCTGGCAATTCTTGAGCAACACATTGGATAGTTTCTCCCAGGCTGAAAATAGTTAATTTATTCTGACAGCGTTCTCTGATTCCTGTTATTTGTAACTCGGCTCCAGCCAAAGATAAAGCTGTACCACCACCAAAAGAATAGCCAATCACCATCGTGTTATTAGTTGCCAGTTTCCCTTGTAAGGGATTACCTGTTGCTTGGTTGAGTTTTTCTAATACATCCAAAACAAAGCTGACATCTTGAGGACGATTTAAAAACTCTTGGGGTTCTAAAAGTCGCACTTTACCTTTGGTTGCTAAATCTGTATTTGCCTGATTACTTCCTGGATGTTCTAAAGCAACAAATACATAACCGTGAGAGGCAAAATGTTCAGCTAAATAGTGTAAATCTGTACGGACTGATCCCATCCCGTGGGAGTAGATAATTACGGGTTTTTCTTGAGTTGCAGATGTTGACCAGTATATATCCACCGGAATTTGGCGATCGCGTTTTTGATCATTCAAGTTCAATTTCAGTACTTGCACTTGAGCGTTTCCTGGTTGGCTAGGGTCAAAAGGTAAGGAAATCTGCGGTTTCGTCGTGGGATCAAGTTGAGGACTAATCGCCAGCATAAATTGTTGTGTACGCCAGAAAGCATTGTTTAAACTCCCCGCCACTTGGAAAGCTTGGGGTAAGTTAATTTCTAGGCTTCGACTGGGGTAAGCAGCAATAAAGCTGAGAATAGAAAGACCCTGCGGTGCTGTAGAACCCAGTACCAAACTAGCTCTTAAGGCTTTTGCCCCAGATTGATCTTTGCGAACCACAGCTGTAGCGAGGTCATTGAGAATAGTTGTCCCAATTTGGGTGTTAAGTAACCTGCTAATGGTAACAACATTCAACGGTACTCTCATCCTTAGCGCTTCGATGACAGTGCGGCGTTGTTGTTCTGATAATCGTCTGGTGAATAGGTTTAAACTGCTGGGAAATTCACCAGTCTCCGCCGCTTTCTGTAAATCAGCCACAGGTATAGATTCGGCAAATAACCCAAATCTCACTACGACTGTTTCAGCTGCTTGGACAGGAGTATTTGTAGCCAAAAATTGTGTGAGGGTGAGCGTGCAGAAAAAACCTATAGAAACTTTGATACTTTTCCAACTGATTCCCATATAAGTATGTATTCTCTGAAGTAATACTTAGGGGAATATAGCTAATCCTAGTGTATTTGGCTACTATAAGCTAAAAAAAGTAAGAAATAGATGTTTAGAAGAGACTATACCAAAAACATTTTTTTCATATAGCTGGGGACTGGAGACTGAGTGAAAAGTCTTTTTGTGTCTAAGTTTATCAGCTAAGGATATGCCTAACACACCCAGAAATCATACACCAAAGTTATCTATTGAGATGGGGTATAGGGGTGTAAAACATTTATTTTGAATTTTGTTGGCGTAGCCTACTCTTCTCCTTCAAAGACGCTAACAGTGGTGAGAGAATGCTACCGTGTTCGCCAAAGGCGTTCTCGCAGAGTACCCGTAGGGTATTGTGAATTAATTCATACTCTTATACCCGTGTACCATTGCGAAGACCCTTGATTTTTCGTTTTCCTACATAAGTACTATTTTAGTTATAAATACTCATCTTTTTGTCTAAAACACATTCAGTGTAATTATTGATGATTTTCATCAATAATCTGACTCAAAGCTATTGCAAGAGATCGATTTAGTCATCCAACGGTAAATTGTGAATTGGTATTATCCCCATTGGGTGTAGGCTAAATATATCCCACGCAAAAGTATAAAATGCCTAACCTTGCGAAATCGAAACGGGTTGTATTTACCGTCTTTTCTCTGGGGTTTCTCTGCTACAATCAAATAGCCTCAGCCACTATTACCGTACCTCTGCGTAGTAAAAAAGGCATGGTAGTATCTGCCCATCCTTTGGCAAGTGAGACCGGTGTAGCAATTTTACGCAAAGGTGGTAATGCACTCGATGCAGCAGTCGCCACAACTTTAGCAATTTCTGTTGTTGAACCATTTTCTGCCGGAATTGGTGGCGGGGGATTTTTGCTGATGCGTTCCCAGAAAACGGGAGAAATCAAAGCGTTAGATTTTCGAGAACGCGCACCCCTCAAAGCTACAAGAAAGATGTATTTGGATGATGCAGGGAAGGTGCGCCCAAATGCAAGTATCAACGGTTATTTGGCGGTAGCTACACCAGGAACAATCGCCGGGATGTATGAAGTACATCGTCGTTATGGTAAATTACCCTGGAATGAGGTGGTAAAACCTGCGATCGCACTCGCTAAAGATGGTTTCGTTCTCAGTCAAAAACCAACTTGGCGTTCCATGCAGGTACAGGAAACTCGCAAGCCAATCATTCTCAGCAACTCAGCAGCCAGGGAAATATTCACTCGCAACGGCGAATTTTATCAGCACGGGGAAAGGTTGGTGCAGCGTGATTTAGCACGCACTTTAGCGGAGATCGCCCAAAATCCTCAAAGTTTTTACATTGGTAATATTGCCCGTGCGATCGCGGATGATATGGCGAAAAATGGCGGCTTGATTACTTTAGCAGACCTGAAAGCTTACAAACCCATCTGGCTTAATCCTGTCTGTGGCAATTTCCGTCAAGCTAAAATCTGCTCAATGCCACCACCTTCATCAGGTGGTGTGTTGCTATTGCAGATGTTAAATATTATTGGTGACACAGATTTAAAATCTTGGGGTTGGCATCATCCCAACGCTTTGCATTTATTCACAGAAGCAATGAAAATTGCCTACAGCGATCGCTCACAATATTTAGGCGACCCCGATTTTGTCAAAATTCCTCTACAAGCGCTGATTAGTCCAGCCTATAGCAAAAAGCGTCGTGCAGAAATTGATTTACACAGAGCCACACCCTCAACTCAGGTCAAACCCATCGCCCCAGAAATTTTACAACGGTTTGGAAAAGCCGAGATTCCCCAGAGAGTATATGCAAATCGCTATGAATCTCCCGAAACCAGCCATATAAATGTCGTCGATGAAGAACGTAATGCAGTCAGCCTCACTTTTACCGTTAATTATGGCTTTGGTTCTGGAGTGGTTGCATCGGGGACTGGTATTTTGCTCAACAATGAAATGGACGATTTTGCTGCTGCGCCAGGGGTTCCCAATGTATTCGGGTTAGTAGGAAGCGAAGCCAATGCGATCGCACCCCGCAAAACTCCCTTATCGAGTATGACACCAACTATCATCACCGAGAACGAACGCCTCCGCATGGTAGTAGGTGCGCCTGGTGGTAGCACCATCATCACTCAAGTTTTGCAAGTTATTCTCAATGTTTTGGAATACAATATGAATGTTGGTGCAGCCGTATCTGTCCCACGCATACATCACCAGTGGCTACCCGATGAGTTACGAGTAGAACCTTGGGGATTAGATGCGCTTACCCTACAAGACTTACGCCGACGCGGACATAACATCAAAGAAACTAATCCTTGGGGTAATATTAATGCGATCGTTGTCACCAAAGAAGGCGACTTAGAAGGCGCAGCCGACCCACGCGGCGAAGGTATTCCAAAATCAAAATGACTGTCAACTGTCAACTGTCAACTGATAACTACTGACCATTAACAATAGACTCTGCATGAACACTGCTACCAAATTCGTTGGCACGGGCGCTGGGAACTAATGTCCAGCCTGCTTTTAGTAACTTCTGATAGGTTGCCCAACCTTTGGAGCCACCTGGTATCTGATAATCTGGTACTGAATATTGGGGAAAAGCTGTGTATGGTCGCCAGGGTTGGCTGGGTGCAGTTTGCAGATATAAAATTTTGTCACCATCTCCGCTAGTCTTAGATATCCAGCACATTTGTCGATACATGGCAGACTCCTTTGCATTAAGCATATATTGCATATTGACAGAATTTTGTCAACGGTCACATCACCCTTGTGGGATAATTTGAGTGTTCTTAGGGTATGTCAACTTATGTACAATCCAAAATCGTACAATTACGTAAATAAATATGAGAGATTTAGATTGCTTATTATCGGCTAACTAGAAAAATAAGCCGAATAAGCTTCATACCTGCCTTTAATCTAGGATTAAGATTTTTTCAATGGTATATGCGGTTTCTATAAGCGTATGTATCAACAGTTACTTTTTTAGAAAATATTTAAAGTTTTATTTCAAAAAAAGAGTTTTGACGGCATGACAAATGACCAATTAATGAACGATCGCCCGAATTTCTTCTACAATCTGCCCATAATCAGAATCGGACAAGACTGGTTGAGAATCTTGTAGTTGTATGGGTGAAGTGATATCAATCCATGATTTGCAGCCGCCATATTCTGCACAGTAGGGAATTTCCTGCTCTTGGGGTAGTTTGTAAGTCCGCAGGAGGAGAATAAATATTGGCTGTTGTGGCTTCCATTTTAGGCGATCGCTAATAAAATTCTCGTTCCAAATATGAAAAGGTAATAAGGCGTTGACAGTGACCTCATCACTGATGGGCAGAATATCGGTAATTTGCGCCCAACTTCCTATCCTCACCGTTTCTGGATGCCAACCAGATGTTACTGGGTGAACAAGACCTGCATATTCAGCCTTGAGTAAGGAAGGCTGTTGATGTTCATAGGTAGGATAAAGCAGAACTTGTTCATGAGCTACTTGAAAGCGTCCTTTGTTTTCATGAATACCGCCTTTCCGCAGTAACACGATTGTTTTGCCGCCTTCTAAGGCATTGATCGCCACTGCCCATTCTTTGAGGGTATGCACTGTTGTAGTCAAGTCGCTTCGCTCCAATTCAAAATTAAAGACAATGTTGGCGCAGCCTTCCCGTTTGCGGTAGCGTTGCGTAGCAAAGGGTATTTTGCATTTTAAATTCAAAAAAGGTCAATTCTGTTAGCATCGCCATCTACTGTAACTCTGATTTAATTTACAGCGAAGACCGTTAAAGTATAAAACTATCCAGGGAAGTGAATTAGGGAACCTTTATGGAAAAGCGCACACTAGGCACATCAGATGTCAAAATTTCACCCATTCTTATGGGGACTTGGCAAGCCGGGAAGAAAATGTGGGTGGGAATTGAAGATGCTGACTAGATTAAAACCATTCGAGCAGCTTTTGAGGCAGGAATTACCACCATTGACACAGCCGAAGTTTATGGCGAAGGACATTCCGAACAGATTGTGGCTGAAGCTTTGTCTGATGTGCGTGACCAAGTGGAGTATGCAACAAAAGTTTTCGCCAACCATCTCAAGTATGATCAAGTGATTCAAGCTTGCGATCGCTCTCTGAAAAATCTCCAAACTGATTACATAGATTTATACCAAATTCATTGGCCTGCTGGTGCTTTCAATAGTGAGATAGTACCAATTGAGGAAACCATGAACGCCCTGAACCACCTGAAAGAGCAGGGTAAAATCCGCGCAATCGGTGTTTCTAATTTTTCCCGCGCCCAATTAGAAGAGGCCTCACAATACGGCAGAATTGACAGCTTACAGCCTCCCTATTCTCTATTTTGGCGACAAGTAGAAAAAGATGCAGCACCGTACTGTGTGGAAAATCATATTTCTATCTTGGCTTATTCACCCTTAGCGCAGGGATTGCTGACAGGGAAATTTACTCGTGGACAGCAATTTGATCCAGCCGATAACCGAGCTAAAAATAAACTGTTTCAAGGCGAAAATTTTGAACGCGCTCAACAAGCTTTAGATAAACTGCGCCCCATCGCAGAGCGCCATAACGCTAGTTTGGCACAGTTAGCATTAGCTTGGTTAATTGCTCAACCCCAAGCGAATGCGATCGCCGGTGCGCGTTATCCTGAACAAGCAAAAGATAATGCCCAAGCTGCCAATATTCAACTCTCTGCTGAGGAAATTAGCGAAATTGATGCGATCGGTCGTATTGTTACCGACAATCATGATGATAGTCCTGTGATGTGGAATTGGTAAAGGATTTCTTAAATATCACCCCAATTATCCACAAAAGATAGTTGGGGATCAAAGCTTTAAGACTTTATTGCAAAAATCTACAAAATATCAACTTTAGTAAACTAACACTTGATCATCATTAACTAGGTGCTAACTTAAATATCAAGACACCAAAAACCAAACTAAAAGGGTAATGACTCGGTGTCTCCCGTCATCAGCCCAAGCAAATCCCAGCATATTTTATGCGATGTGGTAAAAAGCCCGAAGCAGGCAAAACCAAATCCCAAAGCGGAAAAACAAAGAATGCTGAATTTGCTGATTGTTATGTCCACCCTAGTTGTAAACTTTCTCAACTGTTTCCTTATTAAATTTAACAATTTTGAAACCTGTGAATTTTGGAAAACCTGGTCAACCTGCACCAGGTTTTTCAATATTTTAATGATTTTCAACATAAAGAGATGATAAAGTATTATACATAATGCAAGGAGTGTCATAATTTACGCTTGAGAACCCAGTAAAAAGACTGGGGTAAGACTACCAGTTTAAGACAGGTACTCAAGCAACCAAAGTAATTTGTTTGGGGTATTTTATGCACTTTAAATAGTACAGACAAGCCCACATTCGTGGGCTATTTTTTTGTTCACCTGGAAAAGTTGAATTTTTGATACTAGTGCTTAGGAACTTCCAGATAAAAAATATCCAAAATTTAGAGTGGGTCAGTGAGAAAAAACCTAGTGGTACCAAGAAATTATTCATACTGACGCACCCTAACAAGCTATAACAACTAACTCGACAGAGTAAGACTGATAAATCTGGTTAATTTTTAGCAGCACATATAATAAGACAGAAATATTTTTTGGTAGGAACAGGTAATGAAAAAAAATTATTTCGTAAAGAATGTTGTAGCCACAATATTCGTAGCAAGTCTTTCTTTATCTTGCAACACCAATATTTCCCAAAAAACAGAATCAGCACAGGCTGTTGGACAGCAGCAAACACAACCTCAAATTAACTATGGCGACTTAGTTATTAAAGAGCCGACAGATTATTTAATGATTCCAGTTAATTCCACAGGTAGGGATGTAGAAAAAGAAGTTGGTTTAGATGATTATTCGCGTTCTTCTAAAAGATATAATGTATTACTTTATAATTTTATATTTTATCGCAAACAAGACGGTGCGAGTCACCTTTTATTAAATAAAAAAGCAATTATTAATGACTTTGATTTAGTAGAAATAAAAACACCTGGTCAGCCATCCACAAGAGTTTGGCTTTATCAAATTATTGATCAGGATACTAATAAAGATAAAAAGTTTAATCAAGAAGATGCTGTAATTGGTTATATATCTGATTTATCAGGAAAGAATCTGCAACAAGTAACACCAAATAATTCTAAAATTATTAATTGGGTGGTCGTGCCAGGAAGGAAGGAAATTTTTATCAAAATTATCAAAGATTCTAATAAAGATAATAAATTCTCGGCAGCAGATCAGATAAATTTCGTGAAGGTTAATCTTGCCCAACCTGGCATTGGTCAAGAAATTATTAGTGGACAAATAGAGCAAGAAATTAAATCTCTTATTATGAAATAATAAATCTTATGTCGTGGACTGACACGAATAAAATGATGCAATACAAAAGAGCAAACAATTGTAGGTTGGGAAGCCACCGCCGTGGACGGGTTTCCCGACTTGGGGCGAGTGGCGTTTGACGTAAGGAAACCCAACACCAGGAATCTATGTTGAGTTTTCGGGATCAATGTTGGGTTGCGCTTTGCTTAACCCAACCTTGTATATTGAGGGAACACCAAAAAATAAATTATCCGAAATAAACAGCTTAGTAGGGTGCGTCAGTATGAATAACCTCTTGGTATAGTTAGGTTTTCTCTGGCTGACGCACCCTACAGTTTGGATATTTTTTTATCTGGAAGTCCCTAAGCTTGTCACGCCACTACATAAATGTTATTTATCGAGCAATTGAAAAAACCCATTCTTGTAAAAGTGGGTTTACTTGATTGGGTACTTCATCATGAGGACAATGACCAGCCCTAAGAAAATGTTCAGTAAGTTCTGGATAATATAAGCGAAACTTTTGAGAACGTTCTCTAGCATTCATCCAAGGATCAGCTTCACCCCATAACATTAATAAAGGACAAGTTAATTGCTTTAATAGCACATCAACTTTTTCTCCTTGAGGACTGCTAAAAACTGAGACAAATACATCCAGCGCACCAGCGTCGTAAGCAGGACGAGCAATTTCTTCAACTAATTGGTTTGTAATTGCACTTTTATCAAGATATACCTTTTCTAAAGTTTGCCGAATTACCCAACCTTGGCGCACGTATTGAAATAATAAAAATTGGGCTAAAGGTTGTCGAAAAATCCACTTAACACTATCACCAAATATTTTTTGTAAAGGTGAGGATTGTTTAGGAGGCTGAATTTGTGATTGTAAAGCCTCTGGTTCTGGTGTGGCTTGAGTTTCACTAAATGGCCCAGCACTATTGAGTAAAACTACACCAGCTGCGCTCTCAGGAAGTTGAGCAGCAACACACAAGCAAGCATAGCCACCAAGGGAATTACCTGCTAACACTGCTTTTTGACCAATAACTTCAGTGATAAAATCATGGAGTTGGTCACGCCACAAGTCGCCACCATATTGTAATTTAGGTTTAGCGGAACGCCCAAACCCCAAAAGGTCGATCGCAAATACTTCAAAATCATCACACAGTCCTGTGATATTCTTACGCCAGTGGTCTGTAGAAGCACCAAAGCCATGCACCAATAACAATGGTGGGCGCTGCGGTTGTTTTTCCCCCGCACGAACGTAGTAAATCTTATGCCCTCGCCACTGCCAATATTGCCCAGGAATTGGAGTTATAGAAGGGGCTGTATTTGTCTGCATATTACAAAGAAATGTTAAGTAGCTTTTAATAATTGTAGAGCTAGGAATGGGGAGTAGGGAAAGCAGGGAAAAGACAACTGTACAGACGCGATTAATCGCGTCTCTAACAACTGACTAATGATTAAAAACAATGATTACAGGCAAAACTAAACTATTGGGGGTAATTGGACATCCGGTGGAACATTCGCTGTCACCGGTGATGCACAATGCAGCGATCGCTCAATTGGGATTAGATTATGTATATCTGCCTTTTCCCATAGCACCAGATAATTTAGAAGCAGCGATCGCTCTTTTGGCTACTATTGGTGTTGTTGGTTTTAGTGTGACCATTCCCCATAAACAAGCTATCATCCCCCTGCTTGCAGAAATTAGCCCCGTTGCTCAAGCTATAGGCGCGGTAAATACCGTCACCCTTCAAAATAATCAATGGGTGGGGACAAACACCGATATAGAAGGGTTTATTGCCCCTTTGCAGACAACTTATAAACGAGATTGGAGTCAGCAAATCGCCGTAATTTTAGGTAATGGTGGCGCAGCTAGGGCTGTTGTCGCAGGTTGTTATCAACTGGGTTTTGCGGAAATTCATGTAGTGGGGCGCAATGTGCAACGCTTAGAAGAATTTCGCCACAGTTGGGAAAATTCCCCCATTGCTGAGAATTTACAAGTGCATACCTGGGATTATCTAGCAAAGCTTATCCCTCAAGCTAACCTACTGGTGAATACAACTCCCATAGGAATGTATCCGCAGGTTGATGAGTCGCCTTTGAGTGCAGAGGAACTGGTGAATTTACAAAGTGGTGCGATCGCCTATGATTTGATATATATTCCCAAACCAACGCAATTTCTCCAAAAAGCGCAACAACAAGGCGCAATTATCATTGATGGCTTAGAAATGTTAGTTCAGCAAGGTGTAGCAGCTTTAAAAATTTGGTTGCAGCAGGAAGCTATCCCTGTAGATGTCATGCGTCAAGCTTTAATTAAACATTTAGGTTTAAAATGAAATCACCAACTAATTATCTCTACCATCAACTTTGTTTAAAATAATCTGAATAGCATTGATGATTAATTCTGGTTGATCAATCCAAACAAAATGTCCGCTTTTTTCAGCATTAATTTGTACACAATCTGTAGATAAATTGACTATTTGTTTGTGCATTTGCTCGCGTAAGTTATTAGCTGCTTTCAGAGGTAACAGGATAGTCCAAAGGGAAGGATGGAAAAAAGTATTCGCTTTGATGCTAACTATGGGTAATCCCCTAAATTTCCTAGTTAACTGAAGTTGGCGGCTGCTTTTATCCAGATTTAAGAGTTCCCTAATCATGGTAATCCAGTGTTTGGGACGGCAAAAAGAAAGCTTAATTGGGTTGAGTACTGCTGGAGAAAATTTAATTAATTCTCGCTTGATAATCTCAAATGTACCAATCACTTTGAGTAATCTGATAATTCCCAAGATTGAGCCTAAAATGGACATAACAAAGCCAGAAACAAAAAATAGTTTTAAAGCCTGTAAATAGATGGACATTTTCAACATTTCCGTTTCATGAAGTCCATCAGTAAGTACTATTCCTACTACTTTATCTGGGAAATAGTGAGCATACAAGCGCACGTTATAACTACCAAAAGAATTGCCCACCAAAATATATGGTGGCTCAATTCCTGCTAGTGTGAGGAGAAAGTCTAACTCTGCGACAATTTGCCTACTTGTCCGTGGATGAGGACTATGATCACTCCAACCATATCCAGCCCGATCATATATGCAAACTCGTGTCAGTTTGGCTATTTCTTCCACAAGTAAATAACCTTCAATTCCACCTAAACTGTGTTCTAAAACCACAGTGGGTCTAGAATGTCCCGCCGTGTAGAGGTGCAAGCGATATCCACCCACATCAATCAGTTTTCCTGGTGGCGACTGTCGATTTTCTATTAAAATAGCGATCGCCTGATAAAAAGTTGTAGCTAATATTAAAATAATTTCGATAGGGGACGACATATGGGCAACGCTCATCAATCAACCTGCATCGAGTGTAAGGTTGATTTGTGCTTCTTCTTTCCTATTTTCCCTGCATTATCTCCTTCTACCTCTTCGGCCAGCGCCAGTTGTAACGATTCCACTCATATACACCCGCAATTTCATACTCAGCGCCGTTGTAGAAGCGCACGACGCAATTAGTGGAAGCATCGTCTATTTGAATCACGATCGCACTAAACCATTCTCGTTTGCAAGGCCCATCTTCTTGCACCCATTCCCAGAGGGCATTGGAAACTTCGATGCGATCGCCTATTCTGAGTTTTAGTGCTTCCTCAAAATAAGCATACTTGTCAAAATGATATGACTCAACACGGTTTAACCACTGCAACCCATATCGTTCCCTCACAAACTGCACATTTCCTGAGTCTTGATTATGCAGCCAGTCGTTGAGTAACTGCACCTTCCAAGTGCGGTCTTGTTCTTCTTCCGTCTTAACAAACGCTAAAAATGTTTCTAATTCTTCTGGGGTGAGTTCATCCAAAGGATTAGGAGTATCTGACCCACCAGATAAAGATTGCCTTTGAATTTCCTCCAAAACTTGCAATAAAATCTCCTTCTGCCTAGCACTGAGAGGACAGCTAGCTGCATCACAACGATGAAAAGCTGTTTGCAAGACTGTGGCAATCTCATCTGGAGTCATAACTGAATTGCGATCAAGGGCCTAATCTAATAATTATTACAAAAGTAAATAAAAGTGATGAGTCATCAGTCAACATACACCAGTCATCAGTCCCCGTTATAAAGTTTATGTATGTTTCCTTGCTACCTTATA
Organism: Nostoc parmelioides FACHB-3921; assembly: GCF_014696625.1. Lineage (GTDB taxonomy): Bacteria > Cyanobacteriota > Cyanobacteriia > Cyanobacteriales > Nostocaceae > Trichormus > Trichormus parmelioides. Next base: position 29,945 of record NZ_JACJQL010000028.1, on the reverse strand, counting down.
CAGATATGAAAAAGAAAAACAGTACGGCACTAATATTCAATTTTCAGCCTTTAGCTAAACTCATCACGACCATCGTTATTTCCTGTCTGGTGGTTTTGATTTCCTGGGTATGGACTCCATCTGCTATGGCGTTGACTCAAATTAAACTATCTGATTTGTCTTATCAGGAGTGTCCAGCAGAACTAGCACAGGGGACTGTAGCTACTAACAGCAGTACATCCGCTAATTGCTTTATTGTCACCGGCAAAGCGGAAAATGGCACTTATAAGACGGTATACGATGCGGATATCTACGGGCGCATTTATGATGCTAACAACGACCCGATATTACAAAACCGCACCCGTCTGGGTTCTATTGCTGAAGTTCCACCAGGAATCAGTGATTTTGAATTGAGAATTACTGTACCAGCAAATCAGCCTTTACCTCTGAAGCTGAAGCAGTTTAAAGCGTCTGGTTTTAGCGCCCAAGTCCGCAAGTAGCTGGAAATGAAGAGACTTGTAGAGACTTGTTTACCTTACGTCTCTACAAGTTTATGGTTCAGGTTGATTAAAATCCCTGTACAAATGGCAATCTAGTTAAAGTTCTGAGTAAGTCGCCAGTTAAATTCAACACTAAAAAGGCGAGGATAGGAGAAAAATCCATACCACCCAAGGGGGGAATAATGGAACGGAACAGATTTAGATAGGGGTCGGTTATTTGGCTTAAAGCCGCAAATGGTTGGTTGTACCAATCAATCTGAGGAAACCAGGTTAAAAGAACCCGGATAATGAGCAAATAGCTGTAAATAGTAACGAATGTAACTAACGTAGTAATCAGTAAATTCATGGATGGTTTAGTTTCCTACTAGGTGTTAAAGCGGTCTTATTATTGATTTTAATTTACTCTAAGCTATGACGTATGTGGATGGTTGCCGCATTAACCGCCATTATCTTAGAAATGGGGATTAGGGATTGGGGATTGGGAAGAGGAAGGGAAACAAGGAGTACTGCCCCTGCCTACTCCCAACAAGAATTATTTAAGAATCTTTGTTAAGGGAGCGATCGCCTGTAGACTGTGCGGGACTACCATTAACGTTTCCTAGATGCTTTCTGACTTCGTCAATTGTGGCATTTAGCTGGGCAATTTTATCTTCTAGCGATCGCCTTGCTGATTCCATTTCTAGGTTATCGCCATCTGGGGATATCATTTGACGACGTTTGCTTGGTACTTTCCTGCTTTCTCCTGAGCCATTAATTAACTCTTTCCCGTCTTCGATTAATTCTTCACTTTGTCGAGAAGCAATCACAGCACCCAGAATACCGCCGACTACGCCGCCGAATACTGCCCCTGCGAAAAAACCGCTAGCAAAACCATCACGCTGACTCATAATACCGCCTTGAAGCAACTTTTACATTAGTTAAGCTATTTTCCTTCCCTAGCTGCATACTAGCTCATGTCCCAAAAATGCGATCGCCTGCGTCGCCTAATCCTGGGACAATAAACCCTTTATCATTAACCGTTTCATCAATTGTTGCAGTGTAAACTATCAAACCAGAATAAGCCGCATTCAATTTTTGTAAAGCTGGTGGTGCTGCCACTACAGAGACAATTCTCACTAAAGACGGATCAACGCCACGTTCTGTTAGTTCTGACATTGCCTTCATGATAGACCCACCTGTCGCTAACATCGGATCGGTAATTAACACTCTAGTTTGGGGGTCAAATTTTTCTGGCAATTTGTTGAGGTAACATGAAGCTTCCAATGTCTCCTCATTACGCACCAAACCCAAGTGATAAATTGAAGCCAAAGGTAAGACAGTTTGCGCCCCCTCTAATAAGCCTAATCCTGCTCGTAAAATCGGTACCACTGCCACAGGCACTTGGGGATTGATGACAGTTGCTGGGCATATCTCTAAGGGAGTTTGTACAGTCGTCTCGTCTGTAGGCAACCATTCCCGCGCTGCTTCATAAGTTAGCCATCTACCCAATTCGGTGATAGCACTACGAAATAAGACTGAAGGTGTGGCAGCATCACGGGCAACTGCCAGCCAGTGCTTAATTAGAGGATGGGGAGGAACGTAAACACGCAGTTGTACCGTCATAGCCGGAAATTGCCAATTTTAATTCTGTGAGAACTGAAACATCATCATACTCTGTCTCGTAATTTGTAATTCGTAATTCGTAATTCGTAATTAATTTGGCTTAGTAGGTGGGCATTTGTGAGCTAAATCTGAGATATCGGAATTTAATGCAAAAGATTTTCATTAATAGTTGACAGGTATTCTCAATCCGAGTTATATTATTTGTCAGTGTTCTCCTCTCTTTAAGGATCGGCAGACGGGATTAGTCGGCGGTAGCAGGCTCATCCCTCTTTTTTGTATGGGTAAACACTTAACAATTCAAAATACCCTACGGGAAGCAAGCTACAAAATTCAAAATTAAGTTTTTACATATCTTTGCCACTGACAACTGACAAAACTCTATCCCCTTGTGGGTCGAGTTTTTATTTACGATAAATTTGAGGAAACTGCGTAAGCTTTACCAGATATAGATGTATTATGAAATACGGTTTGGCTGGTTAATTCCATGTAAGTGCAGCTTTTATGTCCGTAACCTCAACTACTTCCCAAAATTCTTTGTTTGATGTCATCGTGATTGGGTCTGGCATTGGCGGACTAGTGACAGCAACCCAACTCGCAGCCAAGGGAGCGAAAGTTCTGGTACTAGAAAGCTATATCATTCCTGGTGGGAGTGCTGGCTACTTTGAGCGTCAAGGCTATCGATTTGACGTTGGGGCTTCTATGATTTTCGGGTTAGGGAACAGAGGGACTACGAACTTACTCACCCGCGCCTTACAAGCTGTAAATACTAGTGTAGAGGCGATCGCTGATCCCGTACAAATCCACTACCACTTACCCAACAACTTAAACCTGAAAGTTGACCGGGTTTATGATAATTTTTTGCAAAATCTTGCTGCTCACTTTCCTCATGAAAAAGAGGGGATTCGTCGCTTTTATGACGAATGTTGGCAAGTATTTAAGTGTCTCAACCGCATGGAGTTGTTGTCATTAGAAGAACCTCGGTATTTGCTGCGATCGTTTTTACAGCATCCTTTAGCGTGTCTAGGTTTACTTAAGTATCTACCGCAAAATGTCGGGGATATCGCCCGTCGCTACATCAGAGACCCAGAATTATTGAAATTTATCGATATAGAATGTTACTGCTGGTCTGTAGTGCCAGCAGCGATGACACCGATGATTAACGCAGGTATGGTCTTTTCTGACAGGCATTATGGCGGTGTTAACTACCCCAAAGGTGGAGTAGGTCAAATTGCCCAAAAGCTTGCAGAGGGCTTAGAAAAAGTCGGTGGTCAGATTCGATATCAAGCCAAAGTAGCAAAAATCATTACTGAAAAATACTGTGCTGTCGGTGTACAACTAACTAATGGTGAAATTTATCGAGGCAAACGGATAGTTTCTAATGCTACACGGTGGGACACATTTGAAAAATTACTACCTGTAGATAAAATACCATCTAATGAGAAAAAATGGCAACAGAACTATAAAAAATCGCCCAGTTTTTTGAGTTTACACATGGGGGTGAAAGAGTCAGTCTTACCTCAAGGGACAGAATGCCATCACATTATTTTGGAAGATTGGCAAAACATGACTCAACCAGAAGGCACACTGTTTGTCTCCATACCCACCTTGCTTGATCCAAAATTAGCCCCAGAAGGATACCATATAATTCATGCCTTTACGCCTCATTGGATGAATGATTGGCAGGGGTTGTCTGTGAGTGACTACGAAGCGAAGAAAGAAGAGACAGCCTGGCGAATTATCGACCGACTGGAAAAGATATTTCCTGGCTTAGATACAGGGTTAGATTATTTAGAAGTAGGCACACCCCGCACCCATCGCCGTTTTCTGGGAAGAGAAGACGGCACTTATGGCCCCATCCCCAGGCGTAAACTGCGGGGGTTATTGTCCATGCCCTTTAATCGCACCGCTATCAAGGGACTTTATTGTGTAGGAGACAGTACATTTCCCGGACAGGGTTTAAATGCAGTCGCCTTTTCCGGCTTCGCCTGCGCCCATCGTATCGCCGTCGATTTGGGGTTGTGATGGGATGAGGAAGGCGGGAAGAAATACAGCACTGGTTGAGGCTAGGGACTTCCAGATAAAAAATATTGAAACTGTAGGGTGCGTCAGTGCGAGAAAACCTAGCTGTACCAAGAAATCATTCATACTGACGCACCCTACTAACTACTAAGCGTCTAGTTGGAATAATTTATGTTTTTTAATTAAATAAACATGGTTATAAAAAATCTGTCTCCTTGAGAAATTGTAAAATTTCTTTGTTGACAACTTTTGCAGAACCACTAGAAGCGTCATGATAGCAGTTATCCAAAATTCGCAACTTGGAATTAGGCAAGTGTTGATGCAATTTTTCCCCGTGGCTGGCAGGAAACCAACTATCTTGATCACCCCATAAAATTAATGTGGGAGCCGCAATTAAATTCAACTTATTTTGAATTTCACTGAGCATATTTGGTTTATTGGCTTGCCAATTCTCGATTTCTCTTGCCGCTATTTGTAACTCTTCGGCAACCTTCACCAAAGTACCGGGAATTTCAATAAATGGGTAAGTAATCCAATACACATCTTCTTGAGTCAAAATTGACGGATCAAACAGCACTTTACGCCTTTCTATCGCCATAACTTCTCTAACTATTGGCGCAAATAAATAAGCTAAACGCAAATCATCGATTGTTTGTAATATTTCTATTGGTGTTTGGGCAAGGATGGACATGGCCCAATGAGGTAGACTTTCGGTAAAAATTGGTGCATTAATTACTACTAACCGCCCGATTAATTCGGCATTCCTTTGTGCCAAGGCCAGGGCAACTAATGCACCTAAGGATTCAGCGACAACAATAGCTGGTTCATCACATAAACATTGAATAATACGCTCTAATTCAATGACTTGATGCCCATTTTTTTCCTGACGCAAACAAGGTTTATCCGAAAAACCGAAGCCTTTAGCATCTACACAAATGACTCGAAAATACTTAGATAATGGAGCTACACTATAACGCCAATTATAGCTCCAACTGCCCATACCGTGTATGAGAAATAATGGTCTACCTGTACCTTTTTCACCGTATGCAATTTGTACAGGATACCCATGAACATCACTAATTATCAGACTTTGCCGCCCCTTGGGGAAAGTCTCTTGCCACCAATCTTTCATGTCTTTGCTCAATGAGTGATCTCAACACTCGTTAAGGCATTCTACAGCAGAAATTGGGGAATGGGGAGATGGGGGAGGGTGACTGTTGACTGTTGACTAATCACTATTTAAGTGTTTTTCTATTAGCTTGATGTTATATTCGTTTGCTGTCCACGCAAAGTCAAACAGGTCGCCGATGATGGGGAAACTACCTAATAAACTATCAATGATAATATTCAATATCATTCTACTCAATATCTTTTTAGGCACACCTAGCCGCCTTGCTTCAAATACTATGTAACTGGAAAGTATTAAGCCTAAAGCATCACCACCAATGGGTATAAATCCGATTAGTGGGTCTAAACCAATAGCTATTGGTGTACCAGGAATAGTTATGACTGTATCTAACAAGCGGCTTAATTTACGTAGACGCTTTAAAGTAACGGCTTGAGCATTATAGTCAATATCAGGGAACTTGGGAGAAGAATTAGGCATTCAGGCGAGCGCTTGTTTTTCGCAACAAAATTGTTCAATATTTTACTGCTATTTGTGAAATTTACAAGCGTTGTCACGATACTTATTAACGAACCTCTTGTGCTAGATCCTTGGATGGTTTTGAGCGCATATCTTCACCGACAGTTACGTTTAATTGGTCGCCGATTAACAAAACAGCCGCACTCATCCACAGCCACAGCATTAACACTATCACTGTCCCCACAGCTCCATAGACTTTGTTATAGTTACCAAAATTTGCTACATACAGTCGAAATAAGGCAGATAAAATTGCCCAGAAAATTGCGGCGATAATTGCTCCTGGCATTATGGGTGTGCCTGGTTTCCAAACACTAGTCCCATAACGATAAATAAAACTAAAGGCTGTAGCCACAATTCCCAAAGCTAAAGGCCAGCGCAATAATTGCCACAGATGCAATAGGAAAATCAAAGCACCATTTTCATTTACCACCATTCCCAACAATAAATCACTGATAAAAACTAAGAAGGAAGCCAGTACCAACAGCAAGATAGTACCGACTGTTAAGCCCAAGGACACAAGTTTAGACTGCCAAAACGGGCGGATCTTTTCTTGAGGGATTTGATGGATTTGATCAAAAGCAGTCATAGCAGTACTTACAGCACCGGAAGCTGTCCAAATAGCTATGACAAAACTCAGAGAAAACAAGCCACTGTTGCGAGAGTTGGCAATTTCTCTACCAGCAAACTCTCGAATTAATACCATTGCTTCTTCTGGTGCGACTTGGCTTAATTGCGCCGCTAGTTGTCTAAAGGTGTCTTGCAAGGAGTCGGCAAAGAAACCAATGGCGGTGAGTACGGCGAGAATTGCCGGAAATAAAGATAACATCGCATTGAAGGCAATTTCAGAAGCCAGTCCCAACAGCCGCCTTTCCGTTGTTCTGGTAAACGTTTTTTTGAGTGTGCGCCAATTGAGATGACGAAAGAAGCGAAAAAAACGAGACTGAACCATGATTTTCAGTGATGGCAGATAAGTTTCCTTAAATAATGTGCCAGATTTGACTGGCGATCGCATCTACCGTAAAACTGGTTATGCTAAGTTGCTTAACTGCCTTATCTGTCTTTACGTTGTATTGACACAGTACTGAGCCAAAATGTGCAACGTGGAAGTTGTGCATTTCGGCTCACACTTGTTTTATACAGAGAAGCAGTTATACTTTGTTTGTTTTATTAGTTTACTAACTAAAACTGCTTATTTAAAGAATAATTGCCTTTATACAGTCCAAAACTAGGAGAAGTAAGTAAATAAATGGCTGAAAGTAGTGAACTTGGTCAACACCTAACACAACAGTGGCTAACAGAAATCCAAACACTCAAGCAGCAGTTAATAGAACAGCAACAAGAACGCAACGCTGCTTGGGAAAGTGCTGAAAAGTGGCGTAAACTCTACAACACAGAAGCAGAACAACGCCGCACAGATACGGATTTCTTTCGCCAAACGATCGCCTCCCTCAAGGCGGAAATTCAACAACTCAAGGGGATTGACGGACAAACCTTACCCGACGCGACAACTAGCGTCGGCGTGCAGCAGGAGTTGGCACAAATCCGCACTGTGGAGGATTTGAAAGCCAAACTGGTTGAAGTGATCAAAGAACGCGATCGCCTACGCCAAGCCTTGAAAACAGAACAAGAAAACCACGCCCAAACCCGCAAAAGTTTAACTACTGCTTTGGGTGATGCGATTGATAGTTTGGCAAAGGAACGAGGACGGGGTGGAGAGTAGAGGGGCAGGGGAAGCAGAGGAGGCAGGGGAAGCAAAGAAGAATGACAACTGACAATTGTACAGACGCGATTAATCGCGTCTCAAAACTCTTAAAATCCCATCGCTTTAGCTACATCTCCTAAATCTGCCTCAAGGCCTTGTTTAAATTGGCTGTGACTGTGTTTAATTGCTGTGTCTGGGTCTTTAAGACCGTTACCTGTGAGGACACATACTACTGTTGCGCCTGTGGGTACTTGGTCTTTGACTTTTAATAAACCAGCAACGGAAGCAGCGCTGGCGGGTTCGCAGAAAATGCCTTCTGATGAAGCCAATAGTCGGTATGCGTCGAGAATTTCTTCATCAGTAACGGCGTTAAAACTTCCTTGACTGGCTGATTGGGCGGCGATCGCTTTATCCCAACTCGCTGGGTTGCCAATACGAATGGCGGTGGCGATAGTTTCGGGATGAGATATCGGCTGACCATTTACCAAGGGGGCTGCACCGGCTGCTTGGAATCCCATCATCTGAGGTAGGCGATCGCATTTCCCGGCTTGATGATATTGACAAAAACCCATCCAATATGCTGTGATATTTCCCGCGTTACCAACTGGGATGCACAACCAGTCTGGAGCATTACCCAAAGCATCAACAACCTCAAAGGCTCCTGTTTTTTGACCTTCCAAGCGATAGGGATTGACTGAATTCACCAGGGTGATGGGATAGGTTTCTGCCATCTCGCGGACAATTTCTAAGGCTCTATCAAAGTTGCCTTTAATTGCCAATACTTCTGCACCATAAAGAAGTGCTTGCGCCAGCTTACCCAAGGCAACATAACCATCAGGAATCAATACAAAAGCCTTCATCCCACCACGACGGGCGTAGGCTGCGGCTGCGGCTGAGGTATTGCCTGTACTCGCACAAATGACCGCTTTGGCTCCAGCTTCCTTAGCTTTGGAAATTGCCATAGTCATACCCCTATCCTTGAAGCTGCCAGTGGGGTTGAGACCATCGTATTTCACGAACACACTTACTTGTCTACCGATACGTTCTGCGATCGCTGGCACCGGAATTAAAGGAGTGTTACCTTCCAACAAAGTTACAACTGGCGTTTGTTCACTGACAGGTAAATACTCACGATAGGCTTCTATCAGTCCGGGCCAGGGTTGGCGATGAGATTTAGCAACAGACAAGCTCAAAGTCACAGGATTTAAAAGTTTTTCGCTAAGGATTGGATATTGAAGATTTTCATAAGTGGGAAAGTTAAAGAAGGAATATGTTTAAACTTTAGTCCCTCTTTTTGCGACTTTTCCTTCCAGAAGATTAATATTATCTCTTTTTGTACAAGTCTTCCACTGCCAATTGTATAAATGTCAGTTTATCTCAAAGTGGGGATTGGGGATTGGGGATTGGGGACTGGGGATAGGGCGAAAATCTTGGAGTAAGTTCTCCCCCTGCCTCCCCTGCCCCCTGCCTTTTCGGGAACTTTGGATAATTTTTTGAGTTCAATAGTATCCGTGAAATTTCTTAATAATCTTTATACAAAAAATAAATAGTGGGTATTACTCCTCAGGGCAAAAGTGATATACTGTGCTAAGTAGATGCACCCTGATGATCTGGAGAGCTGCCCAAGTGGCTCTCCTTTTTTACTTGATTGGGAAGCAGGGAAAAGAAGTCACACCCCATGTCAAGAATTACGAATTACAAATTACAAATTACGAATTACAAATTGCAAATTGATATAATCGCCAGTCAAGCCACTAAGTTTAGTTGTAGGGGTAAAAATAAAGATGGCAGACTGGCAGGAAATCACTGGTGGAATTACAGCACCAAAAGGTTATCGGGCGGCGGGAATTACAGCAGGACTCAAACCTTCGGGGTTGCCAGATTTAGCTTTGATAGTATCAGATGTAGAAGCGATCGCAGCTGGTGTATTCACAACCAGTCAAGTAAAGGCTGCTTGTGTAGACTACTGTCGGCAACGTTTACAAGCCAAGCAAAGCGCTCGCGCCATTCTCTGCAATGCCGGACAAGCCAACGCCGCTACGGGTAGTCAAGGTATTAAGGATGCAGAAGAAAGCGCCGAGTTGTTAGCAAAAGAGTTAAATATTTCCCCCGAATTAATTTTGTTGGCTTCTACTGGGGTAATTGGTCAACGAATTAAAATGGATGCCTTACGCAATGGTATTCCTAAACTAGTAGCATCCCTAACTAATACAGGTTCAGATGCAGCCGCCGGGGCAATTATTACTACAGATTTGGTCACAAAATCTATTGCTTTAGAAACCACTATAGGTGATCGCCCAGTCCGTATTGGTGGTATCGCCAAAGGTTCAGGGATGATTCATCCCAACATGGCGACAATGCTAGCTTTTGTTACCTGTGATGCCGCAGTTTCTCCCCATCTTTGGCAACAGATGTTAGCTAGGGCAGCCGATAGAAGTTTCAATTCCATTACAGTAGATGGAGATACCAGCACCAATGATAGTTTAATTGCCCTAGCCAATGGGCAATCTCGCACCCCAGCCATTACTGAGGTAGGCGCAGAATCAGAAAAATTAGAGGCTATGCTAACAGCAGTATGCCAGCATTTAGCCAAAGCGATCGCTCGTGATGGAGAAGGTGCAACCTGTCTTATAGAAGTGCAAGTTACAGGCGCACATGATGAACAAGCAGCTAGACAAATCGCCAAAACTATTGCTGGTTCATCATTAGTGAAGTCTGCAATCTTCGGGCGTGACCCCAATTGGGGACGCATCGCCGCCGCCGCCGGACGCGCTGGTGTTCCCTTCGAGCAGGAAAACCTGCAAATTCAGCTAGGAGATTTTTTACTCTTAGAAAATGGTCAACCCCTCCCCTTTGACCGTGCAGCAGCTAGTGCGTATTTAAAACAAGCCGCCACAGGCGCTTATCTTCAGCAAGATACGGTCTTAATTTCCGTAAAGGTCGGTAATGGTCACGGCACTGGCAAAGCTTGGGGATGCGATTTAAGTTATGACTATGTGAAGATTAACGCTGAGTATACAACTTAAGATTGGGGAAAAAAGTCAAAAGTAAAAAGGTAAAAGGTAAAAGATTTTTTTTCGACTTTTGCCTTGGATTGGGGATTGGGTAATTGTCTGTAGGATAGAAGATGAAAAGCCATTACTTACGATGGACAGAACGCCATCACTCATTACCAACAATGCAGATTACCCAAGGTCTTCATACAGCCATTCTCGTGACTGACTTAGAACGCTCGGAACAGTTCTATAGTCAAGTGTTGGGATTGTCCAAAATTGACCGCTCATTAAAATATCCGGGTACATGGTATCAAGTCGGCAACTATCAAATTCATTTAATCGTTGCGTCAGATGTACCCACCGACAACCCCAACGAAAAATGGGGACGTAATCCCCATATTGCTTTTTCTGTCGCTGACTTAGAAGCAGCCAAGCAAGAGTTAATTAACAAAAACTATCCCATTCAACCAAGCGCCTCTGGTCGTCCCGCCCTTTTCACCCAAGACCCAGATGGGAATATTATCGAATTGAGTCAGCAGTAACAGTTAACGGTCAACTGACAACTAACTAATGAAAATTATCGCCTACACCTACACCGATCCTCTCTTAGAAACTTCTCCTGTGCAGATTAATTGGGAGTGGGAAGTGGAACGGGTGTATGCGGATTTAGGACAGCGCTCAGAATGGCAACAATTATTGACTGATTGTCAAGCTGAATCTTGTGATTATTTAATTGTGCGGCGTTTGGAGGAATTAGGGGATAATTTAGAGGAGGTAAGCGATCGCCTCAATCAGTTAGAGGCCATGAGTATAGGTATCATCGCTATAGAACAAGCCTATAACTCAGAAACTTCTCATCTGCGGGCTGATTTGCTGAGATTGTTACAGGAAATTCAACGTCAACATCGCAGTCGTCGTATTCGTCAAGGACACGCTCGTAATCGTCTGGATGCTGCACCACCTCCTGGTAAAGCACCCTATGGTTATCGCAGAGGTAAAGATAAATATATTATCGACCGCAGTACCTCCCCAGTCGTGAAGGATTTTTTTGATAACTTTTTACTATATAGTTCTCTGCGTGGTGCAGTCCGTTACTTAGCTAAAAAATACGGTAAGAAAATCTCTGTCACCACTGGTAAGCGTTGGTTAACTAATCCTGTTTATCGTGGGGACACCGCTTATCAAAATCGGGAAATTATCTCTGATACCCATATTCCCATCATTTCTAGAGACGAAGCTGCCCAAGTTGACCGACTTCTACGCCGCAATAGCCGTTTACCTTCCCGCAGTGCTAGCGCGCCCCGTTCTCTAGCTGGGTTGGTTGTTTGTCAACAGTGTCAGTCGCACATGACAGTTACCCGTGTCACCCAACGTCATCAAGATAAAGAGTATCTCTATTTACGTCCCATCAAGTGTCCCCAAAGCCCCAAGTGTCGGGCTATTGCTTACCAAGAGATTTTGGAACAGACAATTGCCAAGGTTTGCAGTGAATTACCTTTGGCAGTAGCAGGGATGAATTTTCCCCAACTGGATACTGTTAAGAATAGTTTAAAAGCAGCGATCGCTCATCAACAAAATATCCTGCAACAGTTACCTAATCTAGTGGAAACCGATATTTTAGACCCAGAAACAGCCAAGTTAAGAACTTACAAACTCCGTACAGAAATTTCCACACTACAAGCAAAATTAGCCACCCTTCCTCCGGTAAATTTGCTATCTGTTGCTCAGGCAGTTTCTATACCTCAATTTTGGTTAGACTTATCAGAATCCGAGCGCAGATTTTACTTGCGAGAATTTATCCGACAAATTGAAATTATTCGTCAAAACCAACACTGGGATTTACAAGTCATGTTTATTTTTTAGTCAGTCAACCGCCAACTATCAACAGTCAATACTCAAGAGTTTTACTCCCCTCTTCCCTAACTCTAGTCACCATTTTTACCAAAAGTTTGTATCATTTTAAAATGACAGAAATTATTAAATAAATTAAAGCAAAATTTAGGGAAATTTCCCAAAAAAATTATCGCTGCTCAGAGAAAATTGAGCTAACCTGGGAATTTAGTATTTATTCAGTAAACAAGTTGTTACTGGGTGGCACATTAGAGATTCACTTTGATCTCTATGTAATCAAACCAACAAGTAAAATGATTATCATAGAATATGCAGGAAGGAAGCTTTATTTGGGGTCATCTGGAAAGACAGCACCGTGCAGTTGATAAATGGATTGATCGCTTATGGCTAGTAGTGTTGTTAATTGCAGCATTACTATTGTTCAGCGTTAACTTGGGAGGATTACCCCTGCAAGATTGGGATGAGGGAACTATAGCCCAAATCGCTAGGGAAATAACACAAGAATCGGCCAATTCCCTACGTTGGCTATATCCCACCCTGAGAGGGCAACCTTATCATGATACACCGCCTTTCATGCACATACTAATTGCAGGGGCTTACTATTTAGGAGGTGTAAATGAATGGACGACACGTTTACCAGGGGCAATTTTGACCGCCTTATCAGTACCATTACTATATTGTCTTAGTAGAGAAATATTCCGTCAACGCTGGGCAGCGATTTATAGTGCCTTAATCTACTTAACGATGTTACCTGTAGTCCGTTATGGGCGCTTGGCGATGTTAGAAGGGGCGGTGGTGAGTTTCTTGTTGGTGATGATGCTGTGCGTGTTGCGATCGCGTCGAGATTTACGTTACTGTCTCGGCATAGGTTTAAGTTTAGGATTAATTTGTCTCACCCAAGGACTATCCGGCTTTTTATTAGGTGCAGTCGTCCTAGTGTTTTTGTTTTGGGATACACCAAGACTACTTACCAGTTATTATTTATGGATAGCGATCGCTATGGGACTTTTGCCTGTAGCTGGTTGGTATGGCGCTCAAGTACTACACTACGGCAATGATTTTGTCCAGAATGGCTTACTTCTTCCATCCCTACAACAAGCTGGTATAGTTGATCACAAGAATACTAAACCATCTTGGTTTTACATGGTTGAACTCCTCAAATGGACTTGGCCTTGGCTAATCTTCTTACCACAAACAACCAAGTTACTTTGGGAAAATCGCAATCTTAGCTGGGCAAGACTCATACTTGTATGGAGCATAGTTTATTTACTACTCATTTCTCTTGTGAGTGTGAAACTTGCTTGGTACATATTCCCCATTTACCCCAGCCTAGCCTTAGCTTTTGGCGCACAGTTAGCAGAAATAGAAAACTTACCTTTACTATCATCCTATCCCCGCGCTTGGGTGGCTGGTTTGTCAATCTTAGCCGTAGTAGCTTCAGCTGCTAGCATTCACTTTAGTTGGGGAATAGCTGCAAAAACTGACTTACAGCTAATTTTTGCCGCAGTCGCTTTGACGATGATTATGTCAGCTATTCTAGCAGAACGAGGGGACGGACAATTTCTCAAAATATTGTTTTGGGGTAGTTATATTTCCCTGCTGCTGTTGATGAAATCTAACTATTGGGTTTGGGAATTATGGCAAGCTTATCCTGTAAAACCTGTAGCGGCGATGATAGAGAAAGTAACTCCAGCTGCAAAAAAGATTTATACATCTTTTCCCTATCATCGCCCATCATTGGATTTTTATAGCGATCGCCATATTATTCCCGCCTCTGCCGAAGAACTAAAACATCATTGGCACTACGACAGACAACCATATCTACTCATCAGTTCATCAGATTTCCAACGTCTGCAATTAGACTCCGTGCAGATACTAGACAAAACGGAAAGTTGGCAACTAGTAACCAAAGAAACTAATCGGTTGTAAAAAAGTGCAGAGTGATTTTAGGGTTAGCGGGGCATTGAGCAACCTACTGAGTTAGGAGAAGGATATCATTAATTCTTATTTCTCCCTGCTCTCTGCCCCCCTTCCTCTTAAAAGTCCCTACTTAACTTCCTCGGTTCCTGGCAGTAATTGCTGATTGTAATTCGTCTCTTGTTGAGTGATAGTCATCATCCCCAAGAAAATAGCACTTCCCACCGCCAAAGCTACCAAAGGACGCTTAAAAAGGATAAAATCTCTTATAATTCTGGATATAGGACTACTTTGACGACGTAAAGCGGAACAGATCATGATCTGGTTGAGCGTAAAGGGGTCACGAACATAATGGCCGCTTTGACAGACCACCACTCTTTCCTGACAGTGCGGACAAGTAAATAAACCTATATAACTTTTGATTGGTTTTGCCTTAGTGTATCTTTGGCAAATTGGGCAAGTAACGTAATGATTATCAAAGGTGTGTGTATTCATCTACCTCGTCCGCTAGTCCATTTACTCGCTATATTAAGAATACCCATATTAAGTTCCCCAGCAATACTTAGTAGACACGCCAGTGTAGTATAAAAGTATCCTTTAACCACTCACACGGTTGTATTTCTACTAAGGACGACTTAATGGTTGCAACACGAGTATAGCTAGATTTAAGGAAATATGTCTCTTGTTTTTTGCTGATTTGTCACTCGTTTACTCAGTGCGTACATATCATACTCTTGCGTTTAAGAAAGAGGATTACCGTCGGGAAAATAGGTGTCAGGATAAATCCCATAGAAGCCAGGAGAGAGAGAATAAGAAGGATAAATGTCCAACGTCTATCATCATTCCGTCCTTAGGTTCTCTATCAAATGACCGTCTAGCTTGGAAAAGTTGTGTGGGTCAAACGGGGCTTAAGCCCATACTGAGTCCTATTAACGGTAGCGAAGCATTTAGTTCCTACTAAGTAAGAATCTCTAAACCTGTAACCCCTTTTTCGTCCTTGATTTGTGTACGCACTACATAACAGCTACTTACACTTTGTAATTTGCCATTGTTACTTTCTGATCCATCTTTTCTCATTTAACCATTATCTCCAGAAAAATTTGGTTTAGCAAAATTTTTTTTAGCTACAGATTGTAAATTTGGTTTACTAAATTTACTTGTCTGGTTGATAAATAATGACTGACAATAAGAAATAGCAAATAAAAATTTACATTTTTTCTTACATTTACCTCGCCTTTCAATGACTCTACTGCCTCCCACTGAGCTGAGGAAGGTAACAGAACCATCTGCTTTTCCTACACCTTCCGCCCAAGTCACACATCTCATTAACCGATTTCAACTTTCCCCAGAAACTATCGTGTTGTTTTTAGCCGTACTCATCGGCGGTGGCACTGGTATGGGGGTGGTGACTTTTCACTATTTGATTGAGCTGATTCACCACCTGATGCTAGAAAATCTGATGGGTGCAATAGGTGTTTGGGGCGCTTGGACATTAGCTCTTGTCCCCATTTTAGGAGGGCTAATAGTTGGATTAATGCGCTGGCGCACACAAGACTTTGGCCCTGGACTGTCCTCACTCATTGCCGCTTCTGAGGGTGGCGAAATCAAAGGACAATTGCGTCCTGTGACGAAAATGTTAGCGGCTGCGGTTTCTTTGGGGAGTGGTGCTTCTTTGGGGCCAGAGGGGCCAAGTGTGGAAATTGGCGCTAATTTCGGAATGCTGTTGTCCTTAATATTACAAGTCTCGCAAGAACGCCAGCGTTTACTTTTAGGTGCTGGTGCGGCAGCTGGCTTGGCGGCGGGATTTAATGCACCAATCGCTGGGGTATTTTTTGCCTTAGAAGTAGTCATGGGGGCAACATCTTTTGCCACTTCCGCCGTGAGTGTAGTACTGTTGGCGGCGGTAGTAGCGGCTTTAATTGCACAAATTGGTTTAGGGGCGCAACCTGCTTTTGCTTTACCAGTTTACCAAGTCCGCAGCCCTTTAGAATTGCCCCTTTATCTGGGTTTGGGGTTGGGTGCTAGTTTGGTTTCTGTAGCTTATAAACAATCAATTAATTGGGGAAAAGCTTGTTTTGCCGGTTCGATTCCTGGGTTTCAATTTTTAGGGAAAATTCCTCAGCCAATTCACCCCATCATTGGGGGTTTCATTATTGGCATAGTAGCTTTAAAGTTCCCACAAATTTTGGGCATCGGTTATGGCACCGTACAAGCGATGCTGCAAGATGTCAAATTTTCTCTAGATTTGTTATTGATATTGTTGGTTTTAAAGTTGCTGATGACAGCCATTAGTGCGGGTAGTGGTTTTGTTGGCGGTTTGTTCGCGCCGGCAATGTTTTTAGGTGCTTCACTGGGTTCAGCTTATGCAAAGATTCTCACCCTTATAGCGCCAGGAATCGGCGAATATATGGCAGCACCTCCGGCTTACGCAATGGTGGGTATGGCTGCCGTCTTAGCTGGAAGTGTGAGAGCGCCATTAACCTCAATTTTAATGTTATTTGAACTTACCCGCGATTACCGAATTGTTTTACCTTTAATGGCGGCTGTGGGCTTAAGTGTATGGCTAGTGGAAAGAATTAAACCCAATACTAATTCTCATACTAATTTACAGCAAATTGGTCTTTCAATTCCGAAAGACCAAAAAGTAGAAATTTTGCAGCAAATTTTAGTAGAGGATGCTATGCTTGCTTGCCCAAAAAAGCTACCTGCGACTTTGGGTATTTTAGAAGCTGCTAGAGAAATGGTAAGCGATCGCACACGCAGTGCTTTAGTTATTGATGACGCAGAACAACTAGTTGGGATTATCTCCCTAGAAGACCTCAACCGTACCCTTTCTCTATGGCAAAATTACCAGAATTCTGCAAGTGAAATCCAAAGTAATTTCACCAATCAAAGCATCATCGATATCTGTACAAAAGAGATCCTCTATGCTTGGCGTGATGAACCTTTGTCTGAGGCTTTAGACCGCATGGAGGTTAGAGGTTTGCATCAGTTACCTGTGGTGGCACGAGACAATCATGACCATATTCTAGGGTTGCTAGATAGGGAGCAAATTGCATTAACGTGTAACTTGGCAGTCACACGCCAGACACTTTACCGTTTGGTCAGTAGTCATCAGTCATTGGTCAGTGGAAAAATAACAACTGACAACTGACAACTGACAACTAACTATTAATTATGCTGTAGCTTCTGCGATTTCCAGGATTTCTCTTTCTTCGCCATCTACTTGTCTAAGACGGATGTGCTTTTTCCCTAAAGTGATGACAAACTCATCTCCTGGCTTGAGGTTCATCTGTTTTGTATAAGCTGAACCAATCAACAAGTTACCATTTGATTGCACACTAATTCTATAACTAGCACTCCGTCCACCACGTCCGTTGGCATTAGGAGCGCTGTCTAACTGAATGCCTTCTGCATCAATTAGGGCGTTTAAGAATTTCATCATATTGACACGCTCTATACCATTTTTGGTAACGGTATAGTAGCCACACTGTTTAGCTTTTTCTTCTTTGCTAAGGTTCTCTAGCTCTTTGACTTTTTTGAGCAGTTCTTCACCGACTAGGGGTTCTATTTTTTTCTGTTTAGGCATCAACTTAGGTCAAAAATCAGGGGTTTAAGTAGTTGAATCGATTTTATTTTAGCTGACGTTGAGCTAATAGGAACAATATCCTTTAGTTTTTATCTCAGCCTAGCCAAGTATATTACACTCATAAGCAAAATTGTTGCACAATTACCAATATTTGCAAGACAATTTAATTTTGATAATCGAGATAACTATATATAGTTAATCAATCACTGCTAAACTATATTTATTTAAGTTTTCTAAAGTGGAGTAAAAAGTTGTCTCCTTAGTCGGCTTGATTGTTAAGGAGAAAAATGATAAGTAAAACTGATCCTTAGTCATTGGTCATTAGTCATTGGTCATGAAAAAACAACTGACAACTGACAATTGACAACTAAAGAAAATGAAACTAACAACCAAAGGACACTATAGTGTAAAGGCTTTGCTGGACTTAAGTTTGCAACCTAGCTATGGCCCTGCATCTGTGAAAGCGATCGCTAAACGTCAAGATATCCCAGCTCCATACCTGGAAAAATTACTAATAGAAATGCGTCGTGCTGGCTTAGTCAAATCAATTCGAGGTAGCATTGGTGGCTATCAACTAGCACGAGAACCAGCAAAAATATCCATAGGACAAATTTTAGAGGCTGTCGATGAAACTATCACTAATTTACCCCGCCATACTCCGACCCCAGCACAAACAGAAGATTGGGTAACATTTAGCCTTTGGCAAAGACTCAACCAAAAACTAAAAGAGGCTTTATACAGTATTACTTTGGCAGATTTGTATTACGATGCCCGTAGCTGGCAAGCTTCTCTGGGAGAAGAAGCAAATTTTGTGGTTTAACAATCGTCAGTTGTCGGTTGACATTTGTTTTCCTTCATGACTAATAACATCTATGTCTTAATCATTGCCGTAATTTTAGATTATTTAATAGGTGATCCTTGGGGTTGGCCTCATCCGGTGCAAGTTATGGGATGGGTAATTTCGTGGTTGAGCAAAATTTTTCTCCAACTGTGTCAAAAATCTCTAACACAACGCCTAGCTGGGATTATTCTCGCAATAATTTTGATTGTTGGTAGCGGTGGGGTTGGTTGGTTAATAATGCAAATGACGAGATGGCTAAATCCTATTTTGGCGATCGCGCTAGAAAGTATTATGTTAGCTAGTTGTTTTGCTTTAAAAAGTCTAGCCAAAGCAGCTATTGATGTTTTACAACCTTTAAAAGTAGGGGATTTAACACTAGCTCGGCGGACTTTAAGTAATTATGTTGGTCGAGATACAGACAACCTACCAGAATCAGAAATCCTCCGAGCAGTTTTAGAAACAGTTACAGAGAATGCGACAGATGGGGTGATGGCTCCATTGTTTTACGCTATTGTTGGTATCTGCATTCCCCATGTGGGGCCAGTTCCTCTGGCTTTGGCATATAAAGCCAGCAGCACCCTCGATTCGATGGTGGGTTACAAAGAAGCACCATATACATATTTAGGATGGTTCAGCGCGCGACTAGAAGATTACTTAACTTGGGTACCTTGTCGCTTGACAGTGATAACTTTAGGATTATTATCAGGGAAGGCTGGGGATGTGTGGCGAATTTGTCGCCGTGATGCAATTAATGATCCTAGTCCCAACTCAGGTTGGAGCGAATGCGCCTATGCAGCCATTTTGGGTGTACAGATGGGGGGAACAAATTGGTATCGTGGAATAGCCAAGCAAAAACCACTCTTAGGAGATCCCACTTCTCCCATCAACCCGCAACACATTCAAACAGCTTTGCAACTAACTAGATATAGCTTTTTGCTCTGGCTAGGTGTGGCGATCGCTATACTCCTGATACGCTAAAGGTATGCGGGAGGAGAAGTAGGGGAAGCAAAAGGAAAACTTGCTCAAACATTTTCCGCTACCTCAACTCCTAGTACCAATTTGAAAAAAGAATGCGACAGATATAAAGCCCCAAACGCTTGTTCTGCCTTGATTCTTGATTTTGAATTTTGAATTTTGAATTTTGAATTGGTATAACTTCCCCCACTCCCTATTAACTCATTCCCAGGGGTATCGTTCTATGGCTACGCCTGTCAAAGTGGTTGAAATTCTTTCCGCCGAAGACCTCCGCCGTACTTTAACGCGATTGGCATCTCAAATTGTTGAAAGAACACGGGATTTATCTCAATTAGTCCTACTAGGTATTTACACTAGGGGCGTGCCACTAGCGGAACTACTAGCACGTCAAATTGAAACCCTAGAAGGTATTAATGTCGGTGTAGGAGCTTTAGACATTACCTTCTATCGGGACGACCTTGACCAAATTGGTTTACGAACGCCAGCTAAAACCAGCATTACGCTTGACTTGACCGGAAAAACAGTCGTTTTGGTAGATGATGTCATCTTTAAAGGAAGGACAATTCGTGCAGCGTTAAATGCCGTTAACGAGTACGGTAGACCGGAAGTAATTCGTCTAGCAGTGTTGGTTGACAGGGGTCATAGGGAAGTCCCCATCCATCCAGATTTTGTTGGTAAGCAGTTACCCACAGCGAAAGAAGAAGTGGTCAAAGTTTATTTACAAGATTGGGACGGCAGAGATGCGGTGGAGTTAGTTGGTTATTAAAGGTAAAAAATAATCCACGAATTGCCAGGTAGTCTACTTTACTTTTTTCTGCCATTTATCTGGAGTTAGACTCATGGGTAGTAGTTGTGTTTTATGGCTGTTGCCAGTACAACCTAGACACAACAAAACTTTTCACCCAATCCCCAATCCCCAGTCCCCAGCTATACCATCACCAATTACCGCAGATATTATTAGAAATGGCGATCGCTAGATCCATGTCTTAAGTATAAATAAATTAACCAAGCCAGGATTCCGAAAGCTAAATTAGTTAAAAACCGGCTCATAATCAGCCAAAAAAAATCGGGTGAAAAAACCTGTGCTGGACTCAAGGGACTAATCACTCTAGCTAAAAGAAACAGCCCGAAAATGGCATTACCTCCCAGCATAAGGGCAAATAGTACTAAACCCCTTTGCCAGTAACGATGGAGGGAAGTATGACCAGATATTAAATTCAGGGGACGCTGGGATGTAACTTTTCGTAGCAATTGTTCCATACGCCAAAACATCCACACCAATAACGGAAAGAAACCATAGCTGAGGAAACGTAGAGGTGGTGAATAACGCCAAGCACTAGAAAGTACATTGACGAGAGCATGAAAAATTACCGAGTTAATCCCCGCTCGTACTAACAGATTTTTGTGGTGATTTAATCGCTCAGTTGCGTGAAGGTATTTCCCTAAGGCGTATCCCCAAGGAGCAGAAAACATGGCGTGTACTGGTGTGCCAATACTCCGCTCAAGGACGGTTGCTGTGCCATGATAAAGATAAATCCAGTTTTCTTCTGCGGTGAATCCTAACGCCGCCGCGATGGTAAAGAGAAAAATGCTACTAGATGTGAGGTGATAACGACGTTGAAAATAATAGTTGGCGACAACAACTGCTAATATCTTGCAACCTTCCTCAATCGGGCCGATCGCTATCAGTTGACGTAAAGCGATACCAAAAAGCGATCGCTGTATTCTTTGCCAGTTTAATACCCAATTGGCGACAGAATCAAACACATATTCCAAGCCCAAGGCCAGAAAACCAGATATTGCCCCTAACAGAAATAACCACAACAGCACAGATAAAGGCGGGGCATGGGGTACACGATAATAGTAGTACCCCAAAAATACTAATGGTGGAATCACCGCCCACAGCAACAGGAATAAATCAGTCACGCACTTGAGCAATAACTGTGCGATGACGAGGGCTATTTTTAGTGATTGTCGGAGTTTGGAAACCAGCCTCTACTAAAGTCTGCTCAATATCCAAAGCGAAATATTGATCCATATACGGTTCAGTGCTTTTGAGCAGTGTCAAAATGTAGGGCGGCATTTTCTTGTAAGCTTCTGCTTGCGGATTCATATCCATGATAGATATGTGACCACCAGGACGCAATATACGCCGCACCTCTGCGAAAATCTTTTGGGTTGCAAATTGAGGTAATTCGTGGCAAATCAAGAAAAGCGAAACTAAATCAAAAGCTTTATCTGGCAATCCTGTAGACTCGGCTGTAGCATGAATCCAATTGATTTGAGCCTGACTTTGTTGGGCGCGATATTTAGCTACAGCCAAAAAATAAGGAGACAAATCCAAACCTGTAACTTGAGCATGGGGATAAGTTTCTTGTAGGGTAAATGTACTTAAACCCACGCTACAACCCAAGTCGAGAATGTCTTGCGGTTGAGGAACTTGCACTTTGAGAATGTCGTGATAACTTTGGCGCAGTTTTGCATCACCGTCGGCTTTCCCATCCTGCCAAATTCTTGCATGGACAGTACGCGCCGCCACTTCCAGTTCAAAAGCTGCTTGCCAACTTAAATCCCCCTCATCATAGCCGTGAAATGAAGTCAGGTAGTAATCTGGGTAGGTGATTTGCGGATTTTGTACTTGAGCAAAATCTTCTGTCCAGTTACGGGCTTGTAATGTCTTGACTTCATTGATCCAAGGTACGCCAATTCTTTGGGCCCGTTTAATCATCATTTGCCTAGCTTGGTGCTTGGCGAGGTTGGCTAGAGGCTTAATGGCCAGTATGCCATTCACCAAGCGAGAAGCTATACCAGGAGCTTTGTTTATAGCAACAGTCATAAGTCAGTTTGCGTTGAACAGCCTTTTTTACTTATGACATACTTGCGGGATGCAAATCTACTCAACCAAGGTAAAACTTAAAAGTTGACATCACCGTAAGATACCCGACTTCTTAGAGAAGTCGGGTATCTTAAATCGCTACTTTGCTGTACTAGGTTTGAGGGCTAACAACATCTCCACTTGACTCAAGGATTTATCAGGGCTATTAGCAGTGATACCCAAACCACGAATAGAACTGAGAACCGCGTTAGCTTCTGGGGGGATAGGTTGCTGTGTTTGGGTGGCAAAACGATTGAATAAGGTCATCGTTCTGTCCATATCTAAATAGAAGTAGCCCCCGTTTGGCTTTTGTAAAGAACCTGCAATGGCTTTAAAACTGTCGCTGTTGTCTAGGGTTTGATTCTTGGCATTTGCCAAAGCTTCCGCAACAGGGCCGCCAACTGCTAAAAATACGGTATCTTGGTCTAACCAACCGTGGGCGAATAAAGCTCCTTGTTGGGGAATTTGCCATTCGGTAACGTCTTTACCACCAATATTTCTGGTAGTGATGTTGATTTGTTGAGTTTTGGCGAGAGTATCCAGCTTTGTCAAAGTGGCTTCTGCGGTTTTGCGATCGCTCGTATCAAATACCCACGCGCCACCAAAACCTATGCTAGCTAATACACCTTGGTTCGAGGGAATTGCACCAAAAGCAAATTCTTGATCCATCCAGCCAAAAATGTCTTTATCCAGGTCGAGATTAACTAGTTTGGTCTGTGCGCGTACTTGTTCGAGCGCTTGCTTAAATTCTGGATAATCTTTCGACTGTTCGACAACTGTTGACCACCCTTTACTAATTCCTTGTCCGCTAATGAGGGCAAAAGTCTCAGCCGGAAATTGACCTAATATTTTCGATTCAGAGTTTTCATATTGGAATTTATTCAGTTGGGGATCTAAATTAGCGATCGCCTTTAATCGTAAACCTGCATCATCCACTCCCACACCCGCAGCCATCGATTTTACTTGCTCCAGTTGTTTCAGTGTTTGGGGATTTACCTGATTTCCTTGGGGACTTGCGGCTATCAGTTGTCTCACCATCCCTGGATAATCAGGAATGAAAACTTGAGCCAGGGAATTTTTTACATCCACACCCTTGCTGAGAATACTATTAGCTCCCTCTTTAGCCGCAAAGGATGGTTGACCTTTATAGGTATCTATAGCTTGTTCTACAATTGGTTTTTCTGGAGAAAACACTAAGTAGCTATTATTCAAAACAGCACTATATGTTGGCGCTCCAGTCTCAGCCTGAGTTTGTGTAATTTTTTCACCTTTATAATCAGTTTCTTGGGATTTGACCCCTTTTTGTGATTTTAATTTATTAGCAAAATTTAACGCGCTCAGTTTATCTTTAATCCCAACTACCATTAAAATCTGTGGTTCCTGGCGTAGAGCGATCGGTGGATTTGCTCCAGGTGCAGGTGCATTAAATTGGGCAGGTTTGGCTGCATTGGGAGGTAACACAGCCACCATCACCCCGCCTACCCAAGGTTTGATATCTTTTTCGTAGGAAATACTGCCATCCTTCGACATTTCTTTATTAAAATCTTCCAACCCCTTAGCAACTAGCTTTTGTGCTTCAGGTGTGCCGAATTGTTGTAACTTTTCCCAGGCTTGTGGATCAGTAGTAATGTAGGTAGCCATTAATGCTGTTGACGGCACTAGTTTAGCGCTACCTAAAGCACCAGAACCATCCCCAGAAGGCCCTTTAAGATACATATAGGCAGCTACACTTCCCGCCACGACTACAGCCGCGCCAACAACAGGAATTAGAAGTTTTGATTTAGTTTCTGGCATTGTTTAATCCTCTTTCGCTTAAATTGTCACTAAGGGTACTGTAGACCTTCCGGAATTGTTCCCAATTCCTCAGCATTTTTTAGAATTTATGTGTAAAAATTAGCAATTTGCTAACAATAAGTAATTAAAGTGTCCAAAAAGTACTTCAAAAGTATCAAGCTTGAATCCGTAAATGATACAAAAAGAACCTAAGGAGGACAGAATAAGCTATTACGCTTTTAAATTACATAGTCACTTGTATGGTTTGTTGACTGTCAACCGTCAACCGTCAACAGCCAACACGAAAAAATATGCAGATTAAATGCCTGACAGCTTAACATTTTGGGCGTTGCTAAGTTACCCCGCAAATATACAACGGTAAAAAAGCAACTAAAGGCCGTTTATGAAGTTAAGATGAGATTAACAAGAAATAATCAGAGGTATTTAGGTATCGATTGCTTTTATAAACTTATGTAACGGTTTTTGTAACTCCCCCCCGATAGTTGGTTGCTGTGCCATACTAGAAAGTGAGAGTTAATTCGGCGACCGCGTTTGTTTTTAGTATTGACGGGCTTTTCCTTTTGGTATTTACAGACTTTTCTCCGAAACCTAAATCTCTACGTACCTATGATTTCGGAGACAATCTATGTCAGTTTATGTAGGCAATCTTTCTTACGACGTTACAGAAGATAGTTTGAATGCCGTTTTTGCAGAATATGGTTCTGTAAAGCGTGTTCAACTACCTACCGATCGTGAAACAGGCCGGATGCGCGGCTTTGGTTTTGTGGAAATGGGTTCAGATGCTGAAGAAACAGCAGCCATTGAAGCACTTGATGGTGCTGAGTGGATGGGACGTGACCTCAAAGTAAACAAGGCTAAACCAAAAGAAGATAGAGGTTCTTTTGGTGGTGGTAATCGTGGTGGTTATGGTGGCGGCGGCGGACGCAACCGTTACTAAGCTTGATTGATGTGATGCTTGAAGCTTAACACATTGATTCAGCACATTCATTGCACTTAATAATGGCTCAAGCATTTCTGCTTGAGCTTTTTTAAGTTTCTTGTTCTAAAATATACTTAGCTTTTAACAATTCTTGCTGATGTTCTTCACTAACTGTGGGATATTTAAGATTTAGTTGTTTTAACTTTGTACAAATAATATCAGCCACTACAAGACGTGTAAACCATTTGCGATCGGCTGGGACGATATACCAAGGGGCCCAGTCAGTACTCGTATGCTGAAAAACCTCTTCATAAGCCTGCATATAATCATCCCAGAAAGCTCTTTCTCGCACATCATTTACAGAAAACTTCCAATTCTTTTCTGGATATTTAATCCGTTCTAAAAACCGCCTTTTTTGCTCAGATTTGGAGACATTCAAAAAGAATTTCAGAATTATCACTCCATTATTAACTAAATATTTCTCGAAATTATTAATTTCCTCAAAACGCTGTTTCCATATCTGATTCCCTTTATGATTATGAGGAAGTTGTTGCTTTTTAAGAATTTCTGGATGTACCCGAACTACCAGTAATTCCTCATAATAAGAACGGTTGAATATGCCAATTCGTCCCCTTTCTGGTAGAGCTTTTGATGAGCGCCACAGATAATCATGATCTAATTCTTCATCACTAGGAGCCTTAAAACTAAACACCTGAAACCCCTGAGGATTTACACCAGACATTACGTGTTTAATCGTACTATCTTTACCAGCTGCATCCATTGCTTGAAAGATAATCAACACAGCATAAGTATTTTGAGCATAGAGAATATCTTGATACTGCGCTAATTGTTGAATATTTGCCTGTAATTTTTGGGCTGCTTCAGCTTTTTCGTGATATCCGTCTTGATATGCAGGATCATAATCCTTTCTTAGAGAAATTTTTGACCCTGGGGTAACAATAAAAGCATCCTGATTCATCTAAATCAAGTTAACAATCTAAATTATCTTTGTTATGTAATATCAAAGACAGCAATTACTCTGATACTTTTCTTATTTCTTAACTTTTGACTCTTCATGGTAAGGACGCATCGCTTCTCGACCTAGAAGAAACATTCCCGCTATACCCAAACTGACAAACCAAATGTATTGATACCAGTATTGCCGAATCTGCCCAACAGTATTTAGTTCCGGATGCAAAGTATTCAAATAAAGTACCAGTACTAGTACTATCAACGCACCAAAGCCCACAAAACTTAACCCGATAAAAATCCTGGCAGGTCGTAATTCAAAATCGCTAATTTCTTCTAAATCAATTTCTGCCAGTTCCTTTAAAGATTCCTCTGCAACTGTAGATGCTACTTGCAAACCATTACCCAGTTTTGGAGGTAATAGTGGAGCCAGGGTAGCAACAGTAGGGCGACGTAGTAAAGCCTCTGTACTGCACAAAATTTCTAATGGCTTACGAATTGTAGGCGATGGCGTTCCGCCCAGCGTAGCTGAACGCGCAAATTCTACATCATCAGGAGTTGGGGCGGTGGTTTTGTTTTCAAAATCCATATCACGCCAGACAAGTAACAGGATTATCAATAGCCTAACTAATTAACTAGGTTGAATGCAAATGTTTATTCCGTCCCTTATCTTATGGGAATATTCTCATGCGGCACTTAGTTTTATGAAGACTTTTCTGGAATATCTCAAGCTTATTTAGTAGTCATTGTTGCAAATTTTAGCGATCGCCACCTATTTCCAAGGTTAGCGCTAGGATGGCTATGTATTTTTAAACGGTATAAATATGGCGCAAACTTTTTACGTAAATCCAGCTACAGGCAATGATGCAAATCCTGGTAGCCAAACAGTTCCATTCAAGACGATTACCCAAGCCCTCAAGGTTGCCTCTCCTGATACAACTATTCAACTGGCAAACGGTAGTTACAATGCTGCAAGTGGTGAAGTTTTTCCTCTCACAATCCCCTCTAGCGTCAAAGTGGTAGGTAACGAAACCAGCAAAGGCAGCAATATTTTAATAGAAGGTAGTGGAAACTACCTCAGCCGTACTTTTGCGGGACAAAATGTCACTTTTGTACTTCTGAACAACGCCGAACTGCGAGGCGTAACTGTCACAAATCCGGCTAGTCGTGGCAGTGGTGCTTGGATAGAATCAACTACACCTACCGTTGCTAATTCCACCTTCATCAACTGCAAACGTGAGGGAGTATTTGCTACAGGTGATGCCAACCCAGTAATTATTGGTAATGTATTTACAGAGAATGCCGCTAATGGAATAGCGATCGCTAAAAACTCCAAAGGACAAATTCAGGGTAATGTCTGCTTTAAAACTGGCTTTGGCATCGCAGTCAGTGATACCGCATCACCCACACTGATAGATAACAAGATTTACGAGAATCGTTCAGGGATAGTTGTTTCTGGTACTGCTCGTCCCATATTACGTAATAATCTCATTGAAAATAATACTGATGATGGTTTGACAGTCATTGGTAATGCTCTACCAGATATAGGTAATACTAGTAATCCTGGAGGTAATACCCTACGCAATAACGCCAAATTTGATTTGCAAAACGCCAGCTCTAATAAGTTGATTTCTATAGGTAATCAAATAGACACAACTAAAGTCACAGGCAATGTAGAGTTCATAGTCAGTCAGCTTCCAACCCCAACACCAAACCCAACACCAGTCCCAACACCAACCCCAACACCAGTCCCGACACCAACCCCAACACCAACCCCAACACCAACACCGACACCAACACCAACACCAACACCAACACCGACACCAACACCAACACCGACACCAACACCGACACCAACACCAACCCCGACACCGACACCAACACCGACACCAACACCGACACCGACACCAACACCAACACCAACACCGACACCAACACCAACCCCGACACCGACACCAACACCGACACCAACACCGACACCACCCCCAACACCGACACCAACACCAACCCCAACACCCAAACCTATAAACTTAAAAGATATTGGTAATCATTGGGCAGCACCATTTATTCGGGAGTTAGTGCAACAAGGTATCGTGAGTGGTTTTCCTGATGGCACCTTTAAACCAGATGCGACAATGACGAGAGCGCAATATGCAGCCTTGTTAGTCAAAGCCTTCAACCCATCACCAAATCGGGCTGTAATTAGATTTAAAGATGTAGCAGATAACTTCTGGGCATTTAAAGTCATCCAGCAGGCCTATCAAGGTCTATTTCTTGCTGGTTTTCCTGATAACACCTTCCGTCCCAACGACAACATTCAACGAGTACAAGTGGTAGTCTCATTAGTAAATGGACTAGGACTTGGCTTATCTAATAACGTTGCAAATACCATCAAAGCATTTGATGATCAAGCTAAAATTCCTGACTATGCCAAAGACGAAGTAGCCAAAGCTATAGAAAAAGGCATAATTGTTAATTACCCAAACATCAAACAACTCAACCCCACCCGCGACGCTACACGCGCAGAGGTAGTGGCGATAGTTTATCAGGCTTTAGTGGATGGCGAGCGTGTAGCGGCGATTAACTCGCCTTATATCGTAAATGGTTAGTTTGTAAGTTGATTTCTAAGGTTGGGTTTCTCAGCTTGTTTTTATCTAGTCAGAATCCCAACCCTTTTTATTGAAATTGGAATTATGGCGATCGCCCCAGTAATTATTCAATCTTCATACTCAAGTCCAACCACTTTGACTGAGTAATCGGCGCACTACTAGAAATATAATCAACACCAGTCTCAGCCACAGCGCGAATAGTTTCCAAGGTTACATTCCCAGAAGCCTCAATTTTCACACCATTATCCTGCTGACGAATCAACTGCACCGCCTGACGCATCAAATCCACAGGCATATTGTCCAGCATAATAATGTCAGCTTTATATTCCAAAGCCTCTTTTACCTGCTCAATAGTTTCCGTCTCTACTTCTATGGTTAACGTATAAGGAATCTGAGCGCGGATACGGGTAATAGCTTTAGCAATTCCTCCAGCTGCCGCAATATGGTTGTCTTTAATCATCACCGCATCATCCAAACCCATCCGATGATTAGTCGCCCCACCCACAGCAGTCGCATACTTTTCTAAAAGTCTCAGTCCCGGTGTAGTTTTGCGCGTATCGACTAAGCGGGCAGGTAAATCTGCAATTTTTTCTACATATGTATTGGTTAGCGTTGCAATGCCACTCAATCCCATAGCCAAGTTAAGAGCCACCCGTTCCCCCATCAACAAAGCATCCAGCGAACCATGAATTTCAGCCACAACCTGTCCCGGTTCACAGAAAGCACCTTCATCAATAGTAGTTACAAAGCTAACTTTTTCATTTAAAAGCTGAAATACTCTTGCTGCAACTGGTAAGCCAGCTATTACCCCTGGTGCTTTCGCTATCCACTTCGCTGATCCTAGCGTAACATCTGCCGCTAACAGACCATTCGTAGTGCGATCGCCCCTACCAACATCCTCCAACAACCACCCACGCAATAACGGATCTAACACCAGCCAAGGCGGCAAAACACCAGCTTTACTCACGACTCTATTACTTCCCTAACAACTTTCAGGAATACTATAGCCTAAAACCCTCACCCCATAAGCTTTGTAGCGACAGCAAATAAAAGGCGAAAAAATTTTTGAGAAAGTAGTTGACAAGGCAGAGTAGGTTAGATATATTGGATAAGTGCCTGAGAGAGGGGCGCGACGAAGCGCCGCTCGGAGGGAGCCGAACCTT
>NZ_JACJQL010000027.1 GCF_014696625.1 Nostoc parmelioides FACHB-3921 | reverse complement strand
CTACTTATCCTCTATACCACCTACTTAGACAGAACCTTGCCGTTAGATATGCCTGCCTTTATCCCTTGCTTAGTATTCTTGTACTATATTTAGATGCGTTTGCCCTGGGATAATACCTGTCTGGGAGGATACCTTTTTGGACTTTCATCCTCACTTACCCTCAATATCGTTATTTACATTGTATACTTAAGCGAGTAATTTGTATAGCCATGAAAACAACGTAGTGATAAAAGTACATATCAGCTACGCTGTTGTTGTTGTTGTTATTTAGAATTTAATAAGACATAAAACGCTGCTGTGAATATTCGTCAGGATTTTCTCAAACTCAGGGCTGCGGTCAATCAGCCTATTGTGGTCTGCCCAGAAATGGGAACTTGAATCACAAGCACCATCCCCTTATGGGTGGGGTTGTTGACATATCAGCATTTTTCTGTTCCATAATTCTGGAGCCATAACCAGAACTTGAGTGGCGCGGGAATACTAAAAGAAGACAGGAGTCAAGCAGAGAATATCTGACTCACTCCTATACTAAATTAGTATTTCCTAACCCACACTCTCAGGTTTTATGAATCATCAGCAAAATGATCCAACCACCGCCAACAGCTTTTTGCCAATGGTATCGGTGGTTGTTCCTATTTATAACGGTGAGGCAGATTTACCGGAGTTAATTAGCTGTTTTTTATCTCAAACCTATCCCCCAGAAAGGGTAGAGTACCTATTGGTAGATAATAACAGCAGCGATCGCACCCTCTCCTTCATAGAAAAATCTGCTGCTAATTCCCCAATTAATATTCGTCCCCTCAGCGAAAATAAAATTCAAAGCTCCTACGCGGCGCGTAACATGGGAATCCGGGCTGCTGTTAGTGAAATTGTGGTATTCACAGATGCTGATTGCCGTCCCCAACCCCAATGGTTGAATTCACTAATTCAACCTTTTGTCAATCCAGAAGTGGTAATTGTTGCAGGTGAAATCGCTGCTTTACCAGGAAAAAATTTATTAGAAAAACACGCAGACCGCCAAGATACACTCTCGCAAAAGCACACCCTAGCTAATAGCTTTTGTCCCTACGGTCAAACAGCTAACTTAGCCATCAGACGCACTGCCTTTACTCAAGCCGGATTATTCCGTCCCTACCTGACTACTGGCGGTGATGCAGATATTTGTTGGCGAATTTTGCAGGCAAATATTGGTAGTTTAGAATTTGCCTCAGATGCCATTGTCCAACACCGTCACCGTGCCACACTCAAGGAGCTAGCCAGTCAATGGCGACGCTACGGACGCTCCAATCGCTATCTGCACGAACTACATGGCGTAAACTTAATGCCTGATATCAGCCTCAAAGATATTGGCTACCGTTTAACACGTTGGTTAATTAAAGAATTACCAAGGGACAGCGCCAAAGCGATCGCCGGTAAAGCCAACTTGGTAGATTTATTCAATACTCCCATTAGTCTGTTCACCGCTAGAGCGCGTGCAGTCGGACAACGGGATGCCAAACTACCAGAACAGGCTAAGACCATTGAATGGTTGTAGGAAGTTTGAATTTTCGATCCATGATTCGCTACATTGGAACAAGGTAAACCATAGGAAATTTTTAGATGTCAGCACAATTGTTACTGGTAGATGATGAACCCGGATTGAGAGAAGCCGTCAAAGACTACTTGCAAGAAAGTGGTTTTAGCGTTCAAGTCGCCAGTAATGCCCGTGAGGGTTGGGATTTGATGCAGCAAAGCACACCAGACCTCGTAATTTCCGATGTGATGATGCCTCAGGTAGATGGGTATCAATTTCTCAAGCAATTGCGCGAAGACCCCCGATTTCAATCACTCCCCGTGGTATTTTTAACAGCTAAAGGGATGACGAGCGATCGCATCCAAGGATATCAAGCTGGCGTTGATGCTTATCTACCTAAACCCTTCGACCCAGATGAACTGGTAGCGATCGTCGAAAACTTACTTACCCGCCGCAACAGCAAGCCTCAAAAAACCACCGAAGAAGGCGAAACACCAGATATCGCCGAACTAGCCAATCAAATTGCTCAAATCAAAGCTTTATTAACTCAAAGGAATGCCATTTCCCAGTCACCAGCGCCTTTTAAAATTGACCTCACTCCCAGAGAACAGAGTGTTTTAAACTTGGTAGCGGAAGGGCTAATGAACAAGGAAATCGCCCGCCGTCTCGAAACCAGCGTGCGTAACGTCGAAAAATACGTGAGTCGTTTGTTTAGTAAAACAGGTACCAACAGCCGTACTGAGTTAGTTCGTTTTGCCTTGGAACACGGTCTAGCCAAATAAACTACTCCAAAACTTCCATAAGAATTTCCCATCTCTGTACCTTCATATAGGACAGAGATACAAATGCTTTGTCGGAAATATCTTAAGTAGCAGTAAAAATACCATTACATTTAATAACTAAGGATATAGCAGCATCAACTGTCAACTTTTTTCAAGATGTGAGAGATGCTGTTGCAGAATTTGTGGCAATTTTTACTATTAATCTCCGCACATAGAAGTAAAACCCTGGTCAGAGCCATTGCCATCACAAATAAGATATCCAAAACTTTTATCAGTCTCAGAAACAAAATATTAGTGCTAGTAATTACTCATCTATATAAGTACAGTAAATGGTAAAAACTACGATTGTAGATGCTTTATTTAGCTTTTTGGAGAGTAGGGTAAATTTGAGCTTATTAACAAAGGCATTAAGTTATACAAGCCAACTCAATATTTAGAGCAAATAGGTAAATGGGCTAACTTATAAAAAATTAAGATTTTCTGCCCAGTATTTGATTTGCCACTACTCAAATTGCAACTTTATTTCTAACTATTGATTAGTATCAACGGCATTACGTAAACGCATCAATTGACGACGCATTTGAGGTGATGCTTTAAACTCAGACACTTCTTGTGCTTTTACGGACGCTTGTAGCATCTCTAAAAAGTCATCCGACCCTTCCGTTAGAGCGTCTAGCAGGATCTGCATCAGTTGTTCGCGATCGCCCAACAAGCTTTTTTCCTCAACTAACCGGAATTTGAGATGTATTTCGCACTCATAGACACCGACTTCTATATTATTTATTTGCCGTGGTAATGCTTTCGAGTTCATAGTTTTAGAGATTCCTGTGCTTGGTGGTATGAGGTTGAGGAGGTATATCTCCTACAAAATTTCTGTATAGTCTTTTGAATTCGTTCTGCCTGAACTAACAATTTATTTTTAATTCACCGCATTTATCTTCCATTCCATGCTCCTGATTTTTTTAGATAGACTTTTATTGTCGAGGATTAAATCTTCCTGTGTCGGTTGTATTTCAGGTAAGCCATAACTATTATTCAGTTTTTGAGATTATATACAATAAAGTTTCTGTAAGAAGTTGTTCTAGGTTTTTAAAGCTTTTCACATCAACTTTATTTTAAAATCAACAATAGTTTGAGTTTTTACTGAACTTTTCGTGTTTACACGTAAGTAAATCCCTCATTTTTTTTGATTTTATTAAAGCTAGACGTAGTTGTATGCTAATTACGTAAAATTACTCAATGTACGTTTTGTTCATCATCAAATTCAGGAGTGGGAGATGAGCAATTTTATCAAAAGTAAAATCTTGGTTTTAAACCATAGCATAGACTCTAAGTTCAACTAAAGAAAATTCAATCAACCTCTGGGAAAAAGGGAAAAGAGGGGATAACTGACTCCAAAATTCTTCCCTGGTAGTATGCCAAGAGAACTTTGCAAGGTTAATAGCAGCAAAAAAATCTCTTTCTCCCCCGAAGTTCGCCCGGTTCGCGTAAGCGTCTCGTAAGAGAGGGAAACCAACGCCACTTGCTATAAGTCGGGAAACCCGCCCAACACAGTGGCTCCTCCTTGCGACTTCTCCCCCCGCTCCTCTGCTCCCCCTGCTTGCCCTAGCCCAGCAATTTTGGGTTGGTGAACTACTAGCCTCCAGCACCCATTTAATTTGAGTGCTTTGCAGCCCATATATAGCGTCTACAATTATTTCAGTGTAATTAACCTGAATCTGACACCCTGCTATGGAAAACGCAACGCTGCTCAAGTCTACAACCAGACACATCCGCATTTTTGCAGCAGAAATTGACCGGGATGGCGAACTAGTTCCCAGCAATCAGGTCTTGACCTTGGATATCGACCCGGACAACGAGTTCAACTGGAATGAAGATGCTTTGCAAAAGATTTATCGCAAGTTCGATGAATTAGTTGAAGCCTCAAGCGGTGCAGACCTGACAGACTACAACTTACGCCGCATTGGGTCAGACTTAGAACATTATCTGCGATCGCTCCTCCAAAAAGGCGAAATCAGCTACAATCTGTCGGCTCGCGTCACTAACTACAGCTTAGGACTCCCTCAAGTGGCCGTTGAGGATAAATAGTACCCCATGTTCCCAGAACCCCGACTCCTCGAAGAAGTAGAAGTCGGGGTTCTGACTTATTTTCATAAATGTGTTAATTTGAACAGCACTAAATCAATTAGATATTTATCATCCAATTGGAGTGCTGTACGAATTATATAAGCGTTAAGCTATTGTGCTTTTAAGTTGCGTAATCCATCGTGAGGGCTGTTGACTGTTGACAGTCAACAGTTAACAGCCCTTATTAGTATTTATGCAATTTAGTCCCGCATTAGTTGAGCCTACTGTACGATTTATCCACGGGAGTAGTCGCAAGCTAAACTTAAGCTAGTTTGCTTTCCTGCGGAACGCCACTCACACCTGTAGGGTATTACTAAGGATGAATTGTCCAGATGTTTAGCTTTTAGTATCTTAATTCTTAATTAAAGTTTATGACTGTTCCACAACTTATAAACTATGGAAATATCTGTGTTGTTTGCGATCGTTCATGATTAACGCAACCAAAGCAAACAATCTTGACAGGATGAGTGTTAGCGGCTCTAGCAAGGGAAAGCAACAGATAAATAAAAGCTATGATGAGGCTGTAAGGTTGACAAAGGAGTATGGTGTTTGCATAAGTTCAGATAAGTACTAATATCTGTTGGTATCTACCAGCTAAAATCATGATCCCACGATGGATAAATCGAATTCAAGAAATATGAGCGGTCTTCATTCTTGCCGCTACCAGTGCTGTTGAAACAATTGCCAATCGCTGATCGGTGCGAACACTATGGAAAATGATGCGGCAACGCTCTACTGTCCAAACGAACTTTGTCAGGCTGCGAACCCCCTGACACACAAGTTTTGCCAGCGATGCTCCACACCCTTACCCAAGCGTTATTTGTGGGTGGTGGGAGATAGTCTGAGTCTTGGCAGTACCGGAGAAATATTAGCCGATCGCTATTTAATTATCAATCAGTCTGTTGTTTTAGATACTAAACCCGGTTTACTACCCCAAGCGCCTGATTTAGAAAATACCCATCCCATCAGACCTTATCTGCGGCTCATCCCCTATCGGTTAAATATCCCCCAAGTCTATGGGATACTACCGATAACCGATGGATACGTCCACAGTCAAGTTTTATTGTTGGAAAAATCTCCTCTGTTCGCAGACAATTTAGCTCAACAGGTGCATTTGTGTAGCGAATTTACCGATGCTTGGCGCTACGCTACATCAATGCGCCAACTACATTGGCTGTGGCAAATTGCCAATCTCTGGCAACCTTTCAAGAGTGAAGGCGTTGTATCTAGCCTACTCAACCCATACCTGCTGCGGGTGGAAGGGCCATTAGTACGGTTGTTGGAGCTGCATTCTGACTCGACAACAGCGCTAGAATTGCCACAATTGGGTGAATTTTGGCAACAGCTACACCAGGAAGCCAAACCAGCCATAGCAGAATTTGTTCAGCAAATTAGTCATTTGCTAATTCAAGGGGAAATCAAATCCTCAGAGGTACTAGTTGCCGTTTTAGACAGAGGATTGGCAGAATTAAGCAAATCACAAACGCCTACCATTCAAATTGCCACTAAAACTGACACTGGCCCCAGCCGTCAACGGAACGAAGATGCTTGTTATCCTCCCAGTGGCACATTATTGAGCAAACCACCCCAACCAACTGCCTTGGCTATTGTTTGTGATGGCATTGGTGGACATGAGGGCGGCAATGTTGCTTCTAATTTAGCAATTGAAACTATCCAGAAACAGGTACAACAACTGATCAACGTACCACCAGACCATATTGAACCATCACTGTTGATAGCTGATTTAGAACGGGCTGCTGCTGTTGCCAACGACAAAATTAGTCAGCGCAACGACAGCGAAAATCGCCAAGGAAGAAAACGCATGGGGACAACCTTGGTGATGGCTTTACCTATTGCCCACGAAATGTATATTACCCACGTCGGCGACAGTCGCGCCTATTGGATCACTCGTCACGGTTGTTATCAAGTTACCCTGGATGATGATGTGGCATCGCGGGAAGTGAGATTAGGCTACGCTGTTTATCGGGAAGCAGTACAACAAGGTGGTTCTGGTTCGCTGGTGCAGGCTTTGGGTATGAGTCCCAGCAGTTCACTACATCCCACAGCCCAAAGATTTATCCTCGATGAAGATGGGGTATTTTTGTTGACTTCCGACGGGTTAAGTGATTTCGACCGTGTGGAAGACTATTGGGAATCGGAAATCTTACCAATTCTTACGGGTGAAGAAAATAATATAGTTAACGTGGTTGAGCGCTTGGTAGACATCGCTAACACGAAGAATGGACATGATAATGTGACGATCGCTCTAGTCAATTGTCGAGTCAAATACACCGAACCACAGATCACTCTGAAAGCAGTTGTTCCCGATAGCACTCATATCAAAACTGTCAATCTGACATCAAGAGCGCTACAGCCAACCTTACTAGAGACTAAACCAGAACAAAAAACTCAAGTAGTTCCCAGCAACTTACCCAATAGAATCAGCAAACTACCCCTAAATCTGATCGTGCCGTTAATCTTGGTGGCGACAGCTGGTGTCTTGGGATATTGGGTCATGTTACTGCGATCGCCATACGCCAATCCCACAGTCACCCCAACTAGGAATTTACCGTCAACCACCCAGAGTCCCAAAGCACAGCAGCGATCGCTGAATAATCTCGCACCTGGATGGATAATCAAAACTAACAGCGAAATCACCTTCAATCAACAAAAGCTACCCCCAGAAAGTTTTTTAGAAGTGATTGATAAAAAATTCAATCCTCAACCCTCTCCAGGGATTTATGAAGTATATTTACGTCTTTGTAACCCCCAGCCAGCTAGCACTAATAATCTAGCGATCGAGCCTCCACAATCTTCAGACCAGCCAATCAAAACAGAATTAGCTGAACTGAAACGATTTGCTGTAACGGTTTTACAACCCAATCAAGATAGTCCTTGTGATAGCGTCTCTCTACCACGGGACACCCCACCCCCAGCAGCAAATACTCCCAACAATCCAGATGCAGCTGAATCAAATAATCGATAAACTGATAAAAACCTGAAATAATACAGATAATAACAAAACGCAATTTACAAGCCAAAAGTTTTTCTCAAGAAAAATCACACTTGGCAATTAATCGTAAATTCAAGGGTTTCACACCCCTCTGTGACAAAGTTATGTTGGCCAGCAGCCGGCGCACCCTACGGGATTTTGCTACAGACTTGCCACTAAGTCTACAAGTAGTTTCAGTCTGGGCAAAATTCTCCTACTGAATATCCATAGCAGTGCGTAGGCAAAATATCTCGACTGCGACAGCCTCAGTAACCATAACTTTGAATTGTTCTTACCTCGTAGTGTGCTAATCCATGCCCTCCCTGAATCTGGCGATCGCCCGTCTCATCAACACTGGCAAAGATAGTTTCGCCATTTGGGTGGTCAAGGCTCCCTATCCCAGTGGCTATGTTCTCCGTGACTGTGCTTGGCCGTCCGAACTCAGTCAAATTTGGCAAGAATGGCAGCAAATGTTTGCTGGTCATAGTGGTATTCACATTTCTTCCGATACGAAACCCCCATTAACAAACTCAGTGCCTGGGAATATAGTTTCCCTCCCCTCCGGGCAAACCACTGGTTATAGTAGTCGTCTCATGCAATACCTGGGGATGAATTTATGGCGTTGGATATTCGAGGGGCCAATTCTGGGGAGTCTGGAACGTAGTCGCGGTATCGCTATGGGTCAACATACACGTTTGCGCTTTCGTCTGGAAATTCGTGACCCAGATTTAATCGCCCTACCCTGGGAAATTATGCAACGGGAACCAGGACAGCCTGCGGTGTCCCTCTCCCCAGATGTATTATTTAGCCGTACCACCAGTGAAGTTGAGGCCTTGCCATATTTACGTATTGATCAAGCTTTAAAAGTGCTGCTGGTTCTCGGACACGATCAAAACCTGCAACTGCAAACAGAAGCCGCTATCCTAGAAAAAACCCTGTTAAATGGTGGTCAAGTAGCTGGTTATGGTCAGGGTTATGCACCATGTACAGTCAAAACTCTCATCCAGCCTACACCCCAAGAGTTGATTCAAGAGTTAGAAACGAAAGCATATAATGTCTTTTTCTACGCTGGTCATGGTCTACCAGGGCCGGATGGTGGATTGTTGTTCTTGCGCCCAGGAATGAGCCTGAACGGCATAGAACTAGCCCAAGTATTAACCCGCAGCGCTTTGAAGTTGGCTGTGTTTAACGCTTGTTGGGGCGCACAACCAGCCGCTATTAATCATCAGGCCATTCCTGCTAGTAGTTTGGCAGAAGTTTTAATTCGTCATGGTGTGCCGGCAGTTTTGGCGATGCGGGATGAAATCGCTGACCATGAAAGCCACAGTTTTATTCAAGCCTTTGCCGAAGCATTGCGATCGCGCAAGCCCATCGATGAAGCAGTGGCGGAAGCCAGGCAAGAACTGTTAACACTATATAAGTACAATCAACCCGCTTGGACTTTACCCGTTCTTTACTTACATCCAGATTTTGATGGTGAACTCATCAAAAGTTTTGATGAAAGTGTCACGGAAATGCCCGATACTGCTATTCCTAACTCTAATTCTCCCATGCCGATCGCCTCATTGCGATCGCTCACTCCTGGAGGTCGTAGCTGGTTTTTAAGAACTGGTGTCACACGCATCGGTCGGACGAAAGATAATGATATCGTCATCCCTGAACTTTCTGTTTCCAAGCGACACGCCGAAATTTTATGCCGGAATAATTTTACTGGT
This sequence comes from Nostoc parmelioides FACHB-3921, assembly GCF_014696625.1. Taxonomy (GTDB): domain Bacteria; phylum Cyanobacteriota; class Cyanobacteriia; order Cyanobacteriales; family Nostocaceae; genus Trichormus; species Trichormus parmelioides. The sequence continues at coordinate 84,872 of NZ_JACJQL010000027.1, read as the reverse complement.
AATCCAGCCCGCACCTATTATCTCCAAGATTTTTCCACTTATGGCACGACCTGGTTTTTAGGCTCTAATGGTTGGCAACAACTTCTGCGGGAGGAAGTTCCGTTAAAATCAGGTATGCAGTTAAAGTTTGGTAGTTCAAGAGGTGAAATCTGGGAATTTATTATTGAAGATTCTTGAATCAATCATGGGGACAAGATATTTTCATGATTTGATTGTGGGCTTCTACCCGTGCGATTTTACGTTCTCAATTGGGAAAATAAGCTAATGCACGCTAAAAAAGCATAACTACTAATAAAGGCTGTTAGCTGTCAACAGTCAACAGTTAACAGCTATATCTATTGAGTTGGGAGGATTTACCTTGAAAAATTTTTATTCATCGAGTAAGGGAGATTTTGTCATGAGTTAATAGCTAAAGTTTTAGAAAAACAGTCCACAATCAAACTAGGCATTAAACTAGATAAAAAACAAATGGCGACTAACAACTGATATAGCCAATGCAGTAAACGACTAATTTGAAGATTATAAAAAAACGTTTTTTTTGCGGAAATCCAAATCTGAGTGCTGTAGCTGTCAATGTCAACTAAATCAATTTATCAGGAGGCAATCAATGACTCATAAAACTAACGGTTCAGACGCTTGCCATTCTGTAGTATCTCAAATGGAATTAGATTTATTAGCAGCTTTATTAGAACCAGAGGATGCAGTCTATCCTTGGAATCCCTCTGACAATGAGTCAGAAGCATATTTTGAAGAACTAGAACGGCAATTTGCTCAAGATGTATCAGCTGAAGAATTTACCACCAGAGCGCAGATTTTTTACGATAAACTAGACCACCTATGGTCAGGGGTAACACCTTCTTCATACTACAATCATAATACATTATCATTAGTTGTAGATCATCTTCAAGAAAATTTACACACAGCTTTTGCGACTGGTATCCCACAAAGTTGGCTGAATGCGATCGCCACCAAAGCGGCAGAAATTTTCGCTTCTCAACAATCTCTAGGCGAACAACTCGTAGAGTGTGTACAGAGTGTATTACCCACATGGGAAGCAGATGACTTGTTGATTTTCGCCCGTCCCTATGCTTACGCTATGCGGAGCAGCGAAGGGCAAAATTTAACATCTATAGTGGATAACGTTAATCATCAAGAGTGGTCTGCTCTATCAGAAGTTGAGCAAGCAAAGTTAAGTGTAGCGATCGCTTACTATGCTATCAGACAACTCAATGATTCTCAGCCAGAATCCTAACTTCTACAGATGTTTTATATATTTTGAAGTTGATAATTTTCCCGTGAACAGTGATTTTGCTCACAGGTAGCACTTTTGTCGGATTTTTTTAGCTTTCGAGTGTTAGATTTTTAGGCACAAAGAAACTTCATAGCGTAACCATAAGCTGATGTAAAAATTAGCGCAATCTACCCTAAGACAGATAAACGAAGCTTGGCAAAGATTTAGGTGTGAGCGCTCTGTAGAACGCTCAGTTGAGCCATCAAGCCGTACTTAGGACTCTATTTAGGATCAAGAAAACGAGTGGCAAAATTTTGCGATCGCGTTGGTGATAAAGCTCTAGCTTTCAGAATCGCTGCCATCAAGAAAGCATAAGACAAAACCCCAACCACAACTAAAAGTAAATTATTACTGTGTCCGGCTGTATTCCATAAAGCGTGGAGTGCGGCGGCGCTGAGGTAGCCAACGGCGAGAATCTGTTTAGCATGACGGGGTTTAAGAGCAGCTAACCCGATGAAATAGCCCAAATAACCGCTATAAGCCATGTGTCCGGCTGGTAAGCCTAAGATACGAGCAATCAAGACTTGTAAACCCACTTCTGTACCTGCTTGTAAAGATGCAGCTGGTACATATTGTCCCAGAGTTTCCAATAAGGTAAAGCCTACAGCCGAAGCCGTTCCCAAGAGAATACCATCCAAAGGTTCCCAAACGCCAACACGTTCTCGCCAAGCGGGTGGTAGTCCCAAAGCAATTAGATATACTCCCAATATAGGCAAAGCTTTGAGTAATTCTTCCATTAAGCCAGCACCAAAAAAGTACCCCACAAATAATTCTGTGAGGCTACTGACAGGTTGATCTATGGGTGGTACGCTACCAGGAAGGACTTCCCGAAAAATGAAAATAAATAAATTTAATAAGGGACTAAGCAAAATCAGGGTTGTACTCAAAGCCGCACCAACTAACACCCACCAAGGTTTAGGTTTGCCGCAAAGTTGGTAAATAAAATAGTAAGCAGCCAAAGCTATATAAGTTGCGACAATTACTTGATTGGCTTGTGGCCTACCCACCGTTGCAAACATCAACACTACAAATACTACTGTCAGTATTCCGGGGACAAGATAAGCTTTGCGTGTCAAATCCTTACCAGTAGAAATAATTGGAAACAGCTGGGTGAAGCTCACCGAATCTGGTTTAGGGGGGTGCTTGGCTGAGGGCAGGGGTGCAACTTGGTTGGTGATGATTGTCGGTTGGGGAGCGACTGCATACTCAAACAGGAATTGTGGCCCATCAGCACCCAAAGAAATGCGATCGCCTGCGTGTAACTCCTGACACCCATACAAGCGTTGACCATTTAAATAAGTACCGTTAGCACTATTCAAATCACAAAGTACCCAGCTAAATTTGCTATCTACAGATGAAGCTACGGGACGAACCACAGCATGACGACGGGATACCATCCGATACATCATGGCATCTAAAACAACTTGACAGCTGGGGTCACGTCCAATTACCACTTCTTTACTGGTAAGCGAGTAGCGAGATTCTGACCCAAATGCTGCTCCGTTACCAGACACTAGCCGCAGAAAAGCATTATGTCTTGCGTTTTTGCCTGTCATCGAGTAGGTCTTTCCAAACTAATTCATAAAAAATACCTGGGCTTCGGCGTTAACCTCAGCCACACTAACAGCAGCATTGCTAAATACACTATAGCTCTACTCTCTGTGAATAAATTTAAAATTCACTCATGCAAAATTTAAAATTCTTTATCCTCATTGTGACAAGTATTCTCACTGCAAAAAGTATTTTTTGTATCTTATTTATTAGATATATGAGTTTTGAAAATCCGGTAATTAATTAAAAGTACAGCCATTGAACATATATTTAGTAATATTTGCCACTTTTTTATATATAGGAATAAAATTACCTCTTGGCATATTAATTAGGACTTATCTACTGTTGATATTGGGTGTAAGCGGTGAAACCTTGCACCTTCATCCTTTCCTATAAGTCAATACAGTTCAGTTAGCGTTAAAAAAGTGATTTGGTGTAGGTTGGGTTGAGGAACGTAGGCGCAGCCTTCTTGTAGAGTAACCCAACATTCTTGCCACTTCGTTAGGTACTAATTCAAACCAAAAATCTCGTACTTGTTTATTGTAAACGTATTTTTTAGAACAAAGTGATTATGTAATAACACTGTAAAAATAAAAATTTTATATTTTATAAATCTACTAAATACAAAGAATTTACGGAAAATAAGTGAAAATTTTCACCGATTAAATAACTGAATTCAGTGATGACAAATATATTTACAATAGCTAGGATGTATGTTCAAAAGACATGATAGATAGTCAAATATCTGAATTTATATCTTGCAAATTCTCGGCAAAAATTAGAGTTTACCATTTTACTTAAATAACCGTAGTTTTCCCGCTACGGTTATTTTTTTGCTCAAAGACAAAAATTTTAAAGATTGTATCTTGAATTTAATCATTTACCGTGATTTTACCGCGCCAAAAAATAAGTTTTATGAATACAAATAAAATATAGTTATTCAATTTATATCTGATGTTTTTAAAACCATTTAGCGGCTTAATGGTAATTGCTTCATTGTCATTGAGCGGAATAGCAATCATCTACAGTGGGCAGCAGGCCATCGCCGAAACCAAGAATAATAATTTTTATCTTCAAGTAGGTGCAGATCAACGAGGTTTTCCCATTGCTTTAGATTTGGCCTCTATCAATGGTACTAACTTTACTCTTGTCCAACAACATGGAGAAGGTATAGCTAAAAGAAGGCTTCATGCAGCTTGTAGTCAAGGTAGATTATTTACTAAAAAGTTTTCTCTCTACGCTGCTAATGGTAAGTTGACCAGTGAAGATAAAACCGAGCAGGAAATTTTTCCTAAGCCAAAAACTGCTGATGCTGCTTCTATGGAAATTGTTTGTCGAGTAGCAAATAATCGTCAAAAAAATTAATTTTTGATGACTAATCACTATAGTCCCTGACTTATTCGCTAAGTCGGGGATTTTTTTTGAAACTTTTGTGCGGTTTTAGAAGTCTGATGCTTCAAATTATGTAAAAAACCAACAATGTCTTCTAGTAGCCAGGGCGTTCCAGGTTTGCCCGATTTGACCCATCCAACAGAGCTAATTCAGCTTGGGTCGCAATTAATTACAGCTTCTCTATTATTAGTATTTTTAGTCATAGCCTTGGGAATAGCGATCGCTCTGATGAGTTTCGCCTTACGACACAATTCGTCACAACAAACTATTTTTATTGGTGAATGGGCTATTCGTTATGCCCAAATTTTGCGGGGCTTGCAACACTTAGCCTTAGTATTAATTTTATTGGTGGGAGGATTTTTTCTCTCTTCTACCTTAAGCAATCGTTATCACCACTGGGAACAGGCAAAGATTGCCCAAGTAGTCCAAAGCGTTTCTGGGGATAAGCTAGAACAAATTGCGCCGCAAGTACGCTATGTCACCCAGGAACCATATACTTACACCACTCAAGTTAATGGCAAAATCGTCAAGGTCAATGATACGCAACAGGTAAGCCGCTTACTATCCTTGGCAGGCTCGCAAATTCAGGTAAAGTTGGAACAAAGCACCGATGTACAAGGACGTAGTGCGGTTTATCGTGCAGACTATACTGCTGATTACAAAGTAGTCAACCGCCTCAAGGATATTAATAATTTCTTCTTTGAAATACAGCCGCCCAATGGCTACTCATTACTATCTAACTATAAAGTAGAGCGCGATCGCACTAGATTAGAGCCAGTCAATCCAGGGAATTATAGCTTTGCCTTTCTTTTGGAACCAGGACAAGAAACCAGTTTTCGCGTTACTTATCAGGCGCAAGGAGGGCCGCGCTGGGTTTACAATAGCGCCGGACAGCTATTATCTAATTTTCGCCTGACAACAATAGCCAACTTTCCTGGGGCGGATTTTGCCAGTGGTATCGTACCTAAAGAAAGGAAAGCTGATGGACGCAGTACCCAATACACTTGGATATTTGATGATAATGTTTCTGTGAAAAACCCGTTTGGGGTATTTACAAATACAAACCCCATCCGCCAAACAGGCATTATTCCCCGTTTATTACTATTAGCACCAGCATTATTTTTGTGGTGGATCTTATTGCTATATTTATCTCTACCGATGAGTTTAACAAACGTAGCGATCGCCAGTAGTATCTACTTTGCTTGCTTGTTGACCTTAACCTACTTGAGCCGCTTTATGGATGCTCAATTAGCATGGACGATGATTTCCCTTGTCCTACTGACCTTAACTTGGGGCTTGGGTTCTACTCGTAGTGCTGCTTTGGCTGCCATCATTTGTACCATTGCTGGGGCAGTAGTACCAGTATTGGGATTATTGGTACCATACAGTGGCCTCACCTTGAGCGTTGCAGGTTTACTATCTGTGATTTGGTTGGCGGTGCGTCACTGGTATAACTGGGATATCTGGCAACCAGAAGACAGTAAACAATAATGAAAATCTGGTGTTTGGGGTTTCTACCTGGTTCTAGCACACCGATTCATGATGATTGCTTGGGCATTGATTTCTTTATACAAAGGTAGTCAAGACGAAACACTCTACAGCAGGGTAGATGGTGGTAATTTAGAAAGATACGCAGAATTAGAAGTAGTGGAAGAGCGATCGCTAAAACCAGATGATATCTACTACTAGTTACGTTCAGAAAGTCTGATTCTTGCTGTCACAACTACATCTGGGAGTCCATCTGTCTCTAATTTATGTCCTACGGTATTTGTTAATAAACGTTAGCAAAAAAGTATCGGAAAAAGAAAATGTCCGTATTTAGTAGACCCCTACCCCCCGTATTTAACAGTATTGAAGAAGAACGCCTACACCGCAAACAGCGTCTAGCAGCAGCTTTTCGCCTGTTTGGCAAGTTTGGCTTTAGTGAAGGAATCGCAGGTCACATCACAGCTCGTGACCCAGAATTTACAGACCACTTTTGGGTAAATCCCTTAGGGAAGTATTTTGGACACATTCGAGTTTCTGACTTGGTATTAGTGAATCGAGATGGTGATGTGGTCAAAGGCGACGCACTGATAAATCAAGCTGCTTTCGCCATCCATTCTCAAATTCATGAAGCTCGTCCCGATGTCGTCGCGGCTGCTCATGCTCACTCGATTTATGGTAAAGCTTGGTCTAGCTTAGGTCGTCTACTCGACCCTTTAACCCAAGATGCTTGCGCTTTTTACGAAGACCACGCCTTGCTGGATGACTATACAGGAGTCGTTTTAGAAACTTCTGAAGGTAAACGACTGGCTGAGACCTTAGGTAATAACAAAGCACTGATTTTGCGGAATCATGGCATTCTCACTGTAGGACACACAGTAGATGAAGCAGCATTTTGGTACATTAGCCTAGAGCGTTCTTGCCAAGCTCAACTACTAGCGGAAGCTGCTGGTCAACCCAAAATAATTGGCCATGAAACCGCCCGTTTGACCCATAGTCAGGTAGGGGAACCGAAAGCAGGTTGGTTTAGTTTCCAGCCTCTTTACGATAGAATCGTACGCGAAGAACCTGAATTGTTTGATTAGGTACTAGGGATATATCAATTCAAAATTCAAAATACTCTACGGGTAGGCTTATACCTACGTATTTAGGAAAAAATATATTTATGGATTTGCAACTCAGGGGCAAAGTAGCCTTAGTGACAGCAGCCAGTAAAGGATTAGGCAAAGCTACAGCATGGCAATTTGCCCGTGAGGGCGCAAAAGTGGTCATCAGTGCGCGCAGCCAGTTAGTTGAGAAAGCGGCGGCGGAAATTGCCAACGAAACTGGTGCAGAGGTGTTGGCTGTGCGTGCAGATGTTACTCAACCCGGTGACACCGAACAAGTTATTAATACAACAGTGGAAAGATTCGGTGGGCTAGATATTCTAGTGACAAACGCAGGCGGGCCACCGTCCGGTACGTTTGATGAAACGGATTTAGCAACCTGGGAAACTGCCATTAACTTAAATTTGCTCAGTGCGGTGCGTTTGGTAAAGTACGCCTTACCTCACTTGCGTCAATCAACTGCACCTGCAATCCTCACCATTACTTCCACCTCGACTAAACAACCAGTTAAAAATTTGGTGTTGTCAAACTCGATTCGTTTAGGGGTGATTGGTTTGACAAAAACTTTGTCTCAAGAATTGGGTAAGGAGCAAATTCGTGTCAACAGCATTCTACCAGGCTGGACATATACAGAACGAGTGGAAGAATTAATCAATGCACGCATGGCTAAAACTGGTCAGACAAAAGAGGTAGAAATTGCTAGTATTAATGCGGCTGTCCCCTTGGGACGAATGGGGAAACCAGAGGAGTTTGCTAATGTAGCGGTCTTTCTTTGCTCACCGGCGGCATCTTTCGTCAATGGTGTCATGCTACAAGTAGACGGCGGACTGAATGCTGGAACTTTTTAAAATTGGCATTAGGACTTAAGACGACAAATTTAGTTGAGCATTAGTAATTAATCTAGGAAAAATTGACCAATGCTCAACTATGACGAAGAAACTATCAAACCATTAAACTAAACAAGAACTATTTTTTCTTCTTGGTATTTTTATGGCTCTGCTTTCCGGCTTCAGAGTGCTGTTCTCTCGTACCACCACGAGTTTGCTTTTCTTCGCCGCTATCTTCAATTTCTTCGGTGTCTTCGCTTTCTTCGCCACCTTGTTTCTTGCGTCCACCGCCATGAGAGTGTTTACCACCTTCACGACCAATTTCCGCCATGTGTTCTCTATCTTGGCTTACAGTTTCGCCGCCTTTGCGTCCAGCTTCACGAGCTTCTTCGGGAGTAAATTCGTGAGCAGTACCTTTTTCATGAGCAGCCTGTCCGCCTTTACTGGCAATTTCACGTTGCTTATCTTCATCCATAGAAGCAAAGCCACGTTTACTTGTATCTGACATAATCTTGCTCCTTGTTACTAAGCAGATTTGTTGACCTTTCAGCCAGTGAAAATCTTTATATGATTCGTTATCAATTTAGCCAAGTAATTTAGTGACCTTCATGTCCCATTAGTGGGAATAATGTATGATTGAGCCTCAACTTTTGACATATAGCTGTTGACGGTTGACCGTTGACGGTTGACAGACTGGAAAGCCTTGTGTTGTGAGGGCTTTATCTGATACCAATTTGAAAAAATAATGCGACAAATAAACCATCTGTAGAGACGCGATGAATCGCATCTTTACCCAAGAATGTGTTGCAATCATTAATTGAATTGGTATGAGTTAGATGTCCTAATCTATCTGGCTACGGCTACATAACCGAAGTTACTAATTTTAAGTAGCCCGATAAAAGAATCAGAGACCAGAGGCTAATATTATCGAGTAGCTGAAATGAAGAGTTCTCTGCTGATATCTGCGTTTATGGCTCTTATTAACCAAATTTACAAGCTGATGGTAGATTTAGTCTTCTGATTCATTACCGATTATCCATTAAGCTGTCGCGTATTTAACTTGCAGTTCTTTTTGTGTTGGCTGTTAACAGTTGACAGTTAACCGTCAACCGTCAACAAACCATACAAGTGACTATGTAATTTAAAAGCGTAATGGCTTATCAATTAGCTATTGCCTGCAATTTTTTGTATTAAACTGAGTAACCTAGAAATGTAGGTATTTTTTTATTTAAAAGCTGAACCACAGAATATTAATCTAGGGTTTGGTATTCAAAGCCTGCTACTGGCAGGTTTTATCGTCTTTATATTTTATCCGCTAGGTATTTTGCAAAAGTCTAATGGTACAAACTCACACTGAAGTCAAACGCGTAGAGGAACTGCGCCGGTTGTTGCAACAAGCTAGCTATGCTTATTATGTCTTGGATACACCCGTTATGGAGGATGCTGTTTATGACCAACTGTATCGGGAACTGCAACAACTAGAAATTCAGCATCCAGAATTAGTCACACCAGATAGTCCGACACAGCGCATCGGGGAAAGGCCAGCCACACAGTTTCTCTCTGTGCGCCACAATATTCCCTTATATAGTTTAGAGAATGCCTTTAATGTAGACGAGTTGCAAGGTTGGGATCAACGTTGGCGGCGACAAGTAACACCAACGGAGGCACAATATGTGGCGGAACTGAAAATTGATGGTTCGGCGATCGCTCTCACGTATGAAAATGGTATTTTAGTCAGGGGTGCAACTAGGGGTGATGGAGTAGCGGGGGAAGATATCACCCAAAATGTCCGCACAATTCGCTCCATTCCCTTGCGGTTAAATTTTGACGGTATAGAAAATATTGCCAAGGTGGAAGTCAGGGGCGAGGCTTTCTTACCGTTGGAAGTGTTTAAACAAATCAATGAAGAAAGACAAAAAGCTGGGGAACAGCTATTTGCTAATCCCCGCAATGCGGCGGCTGGTACACTTAGACAATTGGACTCAAAGATTGTGGCGCGACGGCGGTTAGACTTTTTCGCCTATACCCTGCATATTTCGGGGATGGATGACGCGAGTATTACCAATACTCAATGGGAAGCTTTGGAATTGTTGCAAAAAATGGGTTTTCGGGTCAACCCTAACCACAAGCTTTGTCAGTCTCTAGCTGAGGTGGCAGATTATTATAATTACTGGGATACAGAAAGATTAAATTTACCCTATATGACCGATGGGGTAGTATTAAAACTCAATTCCTTTAAGCTACAAGAACAGTTAGGTTTTACCCAAAGATTTCCCCGGTGGGCTGTGGCGTTGAAGTATCCCGCCGAAGAAGCACCCACCCGTGTAGAAAATATTGCTGTGAATGTGGGAAGGACAGGGGCGTTAACACCGTTGGCGCAAATGCGCCCGGTGCAGTTGGCGGGAACTACGGTTTCTAGGGCTACTTTACATAATAGCGATCGCATCGCTCAATTAGATATCCGCATCGGTGATACTGTCATTGTCCGCAAGGCGGGGGAAATCATCCCCGAAGTTGTCAGGGTAATTAAGGAACTGCGCCCGGCTGACACCCAACCTTTTATTATGCCTAGTGATTGTCCCGTTTGTGGACAACCTGTGGTGCGGGAGACAGGGGAAGCGGTGACTCGGTGTGTAAATGCTTCTTGTCCAGCAATTCTCAAAGGCTCAATTGAACACTGGGTGAGTCGTGATGCTTTAGATATTAAAGGTGTAGGGGAAAAACTTGTACATCAGCTTGTAGATAAAGGTTTGGTGCATTCCGTTGCCGATTTATATGACTTGACAACAGAGCGATTATTTGCATTGGAAAGAATGGGCGAAAAATCGGCACAGAAATTAATTGAGGCGATCGCTCAATCGAAAAATCAACCTTGGTCAAGGGTATTATATGGTTTGGGCATCCGTCATGTGGGTAGTGTTAATGCCCAATTATTGAGTGAAAAATACCGCGCAGTCGCAGAATTATCTTCAGCCAAACAGTCAGATATTGCCGGAATTTATGGCATAGGTGCAGAAATTGCTCAGTCTGTCTACCAATGGTTTCGCATTGGTGCCAATCAAACTTTAATTGAGCGTTTGCAAGGGGCAGGATTACAATTTGCAAACACCGAAGAAATATCAGCAGTTGATCATGATAACTTCAAGTTGGGGGGTAAGACCTTTGTTATCACAGGGACTTTACCTACCTTGAAACGTGATGAAGCTAAAGCTTTAATTCAAAAAGCTGGGGGAAAAATAACAGAATCAGTTAGTAAAAAAACAGATTATTTAGTTGTAGGTGAAGATGCAGGCTCCAAGTTAGAAAAAGCGCAATCTTTAGGAATAAAACAGTTAACTGAAGCTGAATTAATGAAAATTTTAGCAGAATAAAAATTTTCATCTCACAAATTAGTCATAAAATGTTTGGAAAGGGTAAAGCATCTTAAAAATTCCTCTCCAAACCTCTCCTATGCAAACAGGAGTGACTGAGTCGCGCGAGTTTTTAAGGTGACAGCTTTACCAAGTTATAGGAAGTGGTTTAGAGGCTTTAACAACCCTATTTTTTTGTAAATACAAATGGTAAATAGCTTGTCAGAAGCATTACACAATATTTTTTGTCACTTGACGAAATTTTAGGGGTTTACATCTGTAATTTTCTACTCAATATTTTGGCGTAGTTAGGGCTGTCATTCTGAATTCGCCCACAGCATCCTCTGAGGAAAGTGGAGTGAGGAAATAAGCGGGTAAATATTTAATACTGAGCAAAGATTTTCTCCCACTCCCAGAAATTTTTATTTCTCAAGATAGATGCAATTATTTTAGGAAAAGCAATACTACTCCTAAAGATATATTTCTTTTATTTATCAAGTATCAAAATAGGTAACTGTATTCAGCTGAAGTAAAGCTGGAAAAATTACTGTGTAACCTCAAATAATGCAACTCCCTCCTTTTAATCGGTTTATAGATAATGAATGCTAGGCAGTCGAAAAAATCCCAGTCTAATACCCCTGATGAAGAGCAACAGGGGAATGAAAATGAATTATTTCCTATTGTGGGAATGGGGGGTTCTGCGGGAAGTTTAGAAGCATTCACAGAATTACTCAGCAATTTGCCAACCGATACAGGGATGGGGTTTGTGTTGATTCAGCACTTAGGCCCAGAGCAAAAAAGTTGGTTGAGTGAGATTCTGTCTCGGACAACTCAAATGCCCGTGGTAGAAGTACAGAATGGGATGGTTGTAGAACCAAATCATGTGTACGTAATTCCTCCCAATAGCATGATGACCATTTCTCAAGGGACTTTGCATTTGAGTCCCCGTAAGAAGACTCGCGGACAAGTGATGTCAATTGATACTTTCTTCTTTTCCTTAGCGGAGGAAAGGGGAAGCAAAGCTATTGCTGTGGTGTTGTCAGGGGGTGATGGCGATGGTACCAGAGGGCTGGAAGCAATCAAGGCGGCTGGAGGGATTACCTTTGCTCAGTGTCAGGAATCAGCAAGAGTTAGTAGTATGCCAAATACTGCTGTAGCTTCTGGTAGTGTAGACTTTATTTTGGCACCAGAAGCGATCGCCCAGGAGTTGGCAAAAATTAGCCGTCATCCTTATATCAATCCAGCAACTCCAGACAAATCATTTGAAATCATGCCAGAAAGTGGGAATGCTCTCCAAGCCATTTTCAATCTGCTCAAAGCTGCTAAAGGAGTTGATTTTAATTACTACAAGCAAACCACATTGAAGCGGCGCATCCTCAGACGGATGATTCTATATAAGCTGGAAAGCTTAGAGGATTATGTGCGTTATCTTCAGGAAAATCCGGCGGAAGTGAAAGCACTGTATCAAGATGTGCTAATCACCGTCACCAATTTCTTCCGAGATCCAGAAGTATTTGAAGCTTTAAAAACTACTGTATTTCCGCAGATTATTAGCAGAGATCAAACTCCCGACAAACCCATTCGTGTCTGGGTAGCGGGGTGTTCTACTGGTGAGGAAGCCTACTCCATTGCTATATGCTTACTGGAATATTTGTCTAATCAATCTATTAATACAACTGTGCAGATTTTTGCTACAGATATTAATGAGGTAGCAATTGAGAAAGCGAGAATCGGTATTTACAAGCATAGCCAAATTTTAGATGTTTTACCAGCACGCCTACAGCGCTTTTTTGTGCCGGTGGAAGGTGGCTATCAAATCAGCAAACCAGTCCGGGAATTGTGTGTCTTTGCCAGACAAAATCTCATTAGCGAACCGCCATTTTCTCGGCTCGATTTGATTAGCTGTCGCAATGTTCTAATTTATCTAGGAGCCACTGTACAGAAAAAGTTGATTCCCATGTTCCACTATGGGCTGAAATCAACTGGCTTTTTAATGCTCGGTACTTCCGAAACAGTAGGCGAGTTTAGCGATTTGTTTGGATTGGTTGACAGAAAGCATAAAATTTATGCGCGCAAAATGGCTCCTGCTAGGCTGGGGATGGATTTATTAACTAGTCATTATCCTACAGAACCAGCCAAACCCCAACCACCAGTTAACGAAGATGGTTGGAATGATTTGCAGATGCAGAAAGAGGCTGACCGAATTGTTTTGAGTCAATATGCTCCAGTGGGTGTAATCATTGATAATGATTTGGAAATTGTCCAGTTTCGCGGACAAACTAGTGCTTATCTACAACCGCCACCCGGTAGACCCAGCTTTAATCTGCTGAAGATGGCGAAAGCAGAATTACGGCTAGAACTACGCACTGCTATCCACCAAGCCAAAAAGCGGGGAATTGCTGTCAAAAAAGAAGGCTTATTAATTAAAGATAACGAGCAAGTCAAGCTGATAAAATTCGATGTTGTGCCGTTTAAAGCTCCAGGCAGAACAGAACGCTATTTTTTAGTTATGTTTGCAGAGATGCCAGGGGCAGAAACTTCTATGTTAGAGGTGGCTGGAGATGATACTCGGCAACAAAAACAAACTAATAACGAGCAGGAGATTAACCAACTCAAACAGGAGTTATCCAGTACTAAAGAGTATTTGCAGTCAATTATTGAAGAACAGCAAGCCACAAATCAAGACCTGAGAGCCGCTAACGAGGAGATTCTCTCTAGTAACGAAGAGCTGCAAAGCACTAATGAAGAACTAGAAACGGCTAAAGAAGAAATTCAAGCCACCAATGAAGAATTAAACACAATTAACGACGAACTACAACGGCGAAATATAGAATCAACTCAGGTCAGCAATGATTTACAAAATCTCCTCAGTAGTATCAATATTCCCATCCTCATGTTGGGCGGTGATTTGCGAATTCGGCGCTTTACCCCAACAGCAGAGAGAATCTATAACCTGATTCCCACAGATATAGGACGACCATTAAGTGATATTAATCACAATTTAAATATTTCTGACTTAGAACAGCAAATTCAAGAAGTGATCAGCACCCTCACCTTTAAAGTGCAAGAAGTACAAGACAACGAGGGGCATTGGTATGATTTACGCATCCGTCCCTACCGCACAATGGACAACAAAATTGACGGTGCTGTTGTGGTATTGGTTGACATTGACGCGCTTAAACGCAGTGCTGAACAACTGAGAGCATCCCGCGATTATGCCGAAGCCATTGTCGATACGGTGCGGGAATCCTTGGTGGTGTTGGATCTAAATTTACGGGTAGTGCGGGCTAATCGGTCTTTCTACGAGACATTCCAGATTCAGCCCCCAGAAACAGAACAACGCCAGATATTTGACGTAGGTAATGGACAATGGAATATTCCCCAATTGCGATCGCTCTTAGAAGAGATTCTTCCCAATATTGCCCCCTTCCAAGATATTGAAGTAGGCCATAACTTCGAGCAACTCGGATACAAAACTTTACGGCTCAATGCCCGGAAAATGCCGCAAATCGATGATACGCAATTAATTCTGCTGCTCATTGAAGATATCACCCAACAGAAGCAATTAGAAGCAGAACGGACACAACTACTCACACAAGAAAAGTCAGCCCGTGAAGCAGCTGAGACAGCCAACCGCGCCAAAGATGAGTTTTTATCAATTCTTTCCCACGAGTTGCGAAATCCCCTCAATTCCATGCTTGGTTGGGCAAGTTTGCTACGTATGCACCAAATGGACGCAGATACAGTTAATCAGGGTTTAGAAGCCATCGAGCGCAGCGCTCAAGCCCAAGCGCGCCTCATCAGTGATTTGTTAGATGTTTCCCGCATTAGCTCTGGTAGGCTGCGGATGGATGCTCAGATAGTTGAACTGATACCAATAATTGAAGCAGCGATCGCCGTCGTCCGTCTAGCAGCAGAAGCCAAAAATATTCATATTGAAACCCACTTAGATCCCACACACACAACAATCGTGGGTGATCCAATTCGTTTACAGCAGGTGATTTGGAATTTACTGTCTAACGCCATCAAATTCACCCCAGTCAGAGGCAGAATAGATATCACATTAGAGTACACAGATTTACACGCGCAAATTCAAATCAGCGATACTGGTCAAGGTATCAGCCCAGACTTTCTCCCCTTCATTTTTGACCGATTCCGCCAAGCAGATGGCAGTAGAACCCGCTCCAACACTGGTTTAGGCTTAGGGCTTTCCATTGTCCGCCATTTAGTAGAACTCCACGGCGGTACAGTAACAGCAGAAAGCCAAGGTACAGGGCAAGGTGCAACCTTTACAATTCGCTTACCGCTACAAACTATTCAAGGCGAGGTGTCTGTAATGAACACCAGCGATTCATTAGCTGCCACAAACAGAACCGAATTATCAACCGATAATATTTCCTCTCTCGCAGGACTGCGGGTTCTTGTGGTAGATGACGAACCAGATATCCGCCTGTTATTCAAATTAGTACTGGAAGAATACGGCGTGGAAGTAACAACCGTTGCATCAGCTAACGCCGCACTATCAACCCTGGTGGCAAATCCCCACGGCTACGACATCCTCCTGTCTGACATCGGTTTACCCGGAGAAGATGGTTACGCACTGATTCGCCAAGTCAGAGCGCTGAGTCCAGAACTTGGGGGGCAGATTCCCGCCGCCGCCCTAACAGCCTATGCAGGCTATGCAGAATATACACAGGCTTTAGCCGCAGGGTTTCAGATGCACCTTGCTAAACCCATCGAACCCTATCAATTAATTTCTTTAGTTGCTTCCTTGGCGGGAAGGGTTAGGGGGGTGTAGGGGTATAGGGGTATAGGGGTGTAGGGTGTAGGGGGGTAGGGAAGCTTGCAAAAATCCTAACTCAGCAATTTTCTAAGTAAACAATGCAGACAATTAACCACAATAAACCTGTTGCATAACCAGCCAACACGTCAGTAGGCCAATGTACACCTAAATAAAGCCGACTAAAACCTATGGACAAAATTAAAGTAGCCGTTGAGGCTAAAATCTGCTTGCGCCATTGGGGAAATTCTTTGGCTAAAACATAGCCGATGTAACCGTAAACTGCGGTGGAAACCATTGCATGACCACTAGGAAAGCTATAGTGGACTGCATTGACAATATAATCCCACAATGCTGGACGCGCTCTACCAAAAAGCTCTTTTAACAGGAAATTTAGACCTACTGCACCTACCGTAGCCATACCCAAACCTGTTGCTTCTCGACGGCGATGATAGCGCCAGAGATAAGAACCGAACCCTGAAGAAATTAATAAAAAAGATAGCGGTTCGCCCAAAAACGTGATGGACTGCATCATCTGGTCAAGCAGGGGATTGTGCAGCCTCTGAAGTTCTTGCAAAATGCTTTCGTCTAGACCATATTTAAATAACAGTCCGGCGCTAAAAGCAAAGGTAGTGGCTGTAGCGGCTGCAAGAATAACTTGAGTGTTGAGATTCTCTAATTGCGGTGGTATGATGCTCTGTGTGCTTGACTGTGCAATTGGGCTGATATTAACCGAGACTCTTCTATAGTCCAAAACAATATTTTGTAGGAGAGAGGCAATACCTTCTAAGCTAAAATTGGGGCGAAACATCACCAATACATTACCCGTGAAATGATTAGCACCCACTTGGGTAATGATATCTATCTTTAATAAGCGTAATTCGATATATCGTTTAAGCTCCTGGGAACCACGCAACCCCTTCACCTTAAATCTGGCTCTACCCTTAACAGCAGTATGTACCGCTCGAATCAAAGAGTATTCATCAGATAAATGACGATAATCATCTTTAGTTTGAGATTTCAGCGATTCCTGTAATAACATTTTGCCAGAAGATTCAAAACTATAGTTTTGTCTCCTAATTCTAGCGACATTAACAATTCAAAAAAAGGGACTAATAAGCTAATGCACGCCTAAATTACATAACCACTAATAAGGGCTGTTGACTGTTGACTGTTGACTGTTGACTGTTAACAGCCTTCACGATTGATTATGCAACTTAAAAGCAGAATAGCTTACCAATTCAAAATTCAAAATTAAGAAAGTCAGATTTGCTCTGGGTTTTAAGGTTTGGGTGTGTTAATTGATTTTGGAGAATTGGTATAAGTGTAAGGCTGACCTAACACAACCTGCTGGACTGACACAACTAAATGTGTGCAGTAACCGAAATTCCATCCGCGTCCATCCGCGTTTATTTGCGTTTAATTGCATCCCAATATAATGCACAAATTTAGCCACCAGGATACATACTGAAACAATCAAGACTTTGCTTGTAGGTAGACACTTTTAATTGCTAGATTTGGGAAATCTACCAAATAGCGCTATTTTTGAAAAATATACTCAGTTAAAATCTTCAAAATAAAAAGGTCAGTTAGCATCAATGCCACACTCTTATTCTTTTGACCAAGATAGTAACGGACATAAATCATTTGAACTACCCGGAGCTAGACCACACTATAACCCCGATCGCCCCGGACAAGTAGAGCATATTTTTCTCGATTTGAACTTAGATATTCCTCAGCAAAGTTACGCAGGTAGTTGTAGTATTCGTTTATTGCCTATCCGCAACGGTATAGATCGCTTAACTTTGGATGCGGTTAACTTGCAAATTCAATCTGTACAGGTGGATGAGGTAGAGCAGAACTTTGATTATGATGGCGAACAGTTGGTAATTCAACTATCTCAACCAACCGAGATTGGCAAACGGATATTGATAGCGATCGCCTATGCTGTGGAAAAGCCCCAGCGCGGTATCTACTTTATTCAACCAGATTCACACTACCCGAATAAAACCGTTCAAGTTTGGACTCAAGGCGAAGATGAAGACTCGCGCTTCTGGTTCCCCTGTTTCGACTACCCAGGACAGCTTTCTACTTCGGAAATTCGGGTGCGTGTTCCCAAATCTCTGATGGCAATTTCTAATGGCGAACTGATTGATACTCAAGAAGATGGCAAACATAAAATCTATCACTGGTCACAGCAACAAATTCATCCTACCTACTTGATGACTCTGGCTGTGGCAGACTTTGCAGAAATTCGGGATGAATGGCGTGGTAAACCAGTCACCTATTATGTAGAAAAGGGACGAGAGGCCGATGCTAAACGCAGCATGGGCAAAACTCCGAGAATGATTGAGTTTTTGAGTGAGAAGTATGGTTATGCCTACGCTTTCCCCAAGTATGCCCAAGTGTGCGTTAGTGACTTTATCTTTGGGGGTATGGAAAATACTTCCACTACCTTATTAACTGACCGATGTTTGTTAGACGAACGCGCCGCCTTAGATAACCGCAATACTGAAAGTTTGGTGGTTCACGAACTAGCCCACCAATGGTTTGGTGATTTGCTAGTTATTAAACATTGGTCTCACGCTTGGATTAAGGAAGGGATGGCTTCCTACTCGGAAGTGATGTGGACTGAACAGGAATATAGCGCCGAAGAAGCCGCATATTACCGCTTATTAGAAGCCCGGAGTTACTTGAGTGAAGATAGCGGACGCTACCGCCGACCGATGGTAACCCACGTTTATCGAGAAGCCATTGAACTTTATGACCGCCACACCTACGAAAAAGGGTCTTGTGTTTATCACATGATTCGGGCGGAATTGGGAGAGGACTTATTTTGGCAGGCAATGCAAACCTTTGTCCAGGATAATGCCCACAAAACTGTAGAGACAATAGATTTACTCCGAGCAATTGAAAAGGCTACCGGGCGCAATCTAGCTTTCCTATTTGACCAATACGTTTATCGCGGTGGTCATCCTGATTTTAAAGTGGCTTATTCTTGGGATGGGGAAGCGAAGTTAGCTAAGGTGACAGTCACCCAAACCCAAGTCCCCGCAGATAAGGCTAAAGATGTATTTGACCTGAGAATCCCCATTGGTTTTGGCTATAACCAAACAGAAACACCAGCAAAACTGCAAACTTTCACGGTGCGGGTGCATGAACGGGAACAAAGTTTTTATTTCCCACTTACAGATAAGCCAGATTTCATCAGCTTTGATGTGGGGAATCATTGGTTGAAAACTGTGTCTTTAGAATATCCCATCCCAGAGTTAAAAGCACAGTTGGCATCTGACCCAGATCCAATTTCGCGCATATATGCGGCGGCGGCTTTGGCGAAAAAAGGCGGATTAGAAGCGACTAAAGCCTTAGCAGCATCTCTGAAAAATGAACCATTCTGGGGTGTCCGGGTAGAAGTGGCGAAACAGTTGGCAGAAATTAAGCTAGACCAAGCCTTTGATGGACTAGTAGAGGGTTTGGCAGATAAAAGTGCTTATGTGCGGCGGGCAGTGGTGCAAGCACTAGCAACAATTAAAACTCGCCCTAGTTATAAAGCTGTCAAAGGTGTAGTCAAAGATGGTGATGCTAGTT
Organism: Nostoc parmelioides FACHB-3921; assembly: GCF_014696625.1. Taxonomy (GTDB): domain Bacteria; phylum Cyanobacteriota; class Cyanobacteriia; order Cyanobacteriales; family Nostocaceae; genus Trichormus; species Trichormus parmelioides. Next base: position 65,502 of record NZ_JACJQL010000027.1, on the reverse strand, counting down.
ACTACGTAGAGGCGGCAGCTTGTCTGGCTTTAGGTGCGATCGCTGCCATTAATTTTGATGACAAATCCAAAGAAGAAAAGGCCATCAAGCTTCTGCAATCGGTTTTAGAAGAAAGGGCTGGTTGGAATGAAGTAGTTCGCAGTGGGGCAATCGGCGGTTTAGCTGAACTCAAAACCTCGGAAGCGGCGTTAGATTTGATCCTTGAATACACCAAACTCGGTGTACCCCAACCATTACGCCTAGCGGCAATTCGGGCATTAGGCAAAATTTCCCCCGGTCAAACTCCGGTGAATTTAGAACGAATTATTGCCCGGCTAGGGGAACTATCCAAAGAAAACTTCTTTTTAACCCTGATGTCTGTTGTCGCCGCTTTAGGGCAAATGGAGACACCAAAGGCGATGGGAGTATTGCGATCGCTCGCAGACCAAACAGCCGATGGCCGTGTGCGCCGTTTCGCCGAAGAAGAACTGGCTAATGTGCAGAAAAACATCGGCACAGACAACGCTTTACGAAAATTACGCGAGGAACTTGACCAACTCAAACAACAAAACCAAGAACTCAAAAGCCGTCTAGAAAATCTAGAGGCTAAATCTCAGACTGTTAAACAATAATCAGATGTCTTTGGTTTAAATTGCACAGTTTTTCGTGTTGGCTGTTGACAGTTGAAGGTTGACAGTTGACAGTTAACCATCAACTGTCAACAAACCATACAAGGGTCATAGCTTATCTAGCTTGGTAATGGTGGAGCTAGAGGTGCGCGTCTTGTAGCACCACCTCCACCTATGCTAGTCGGGCTATTGTTATCCACGATGTAAACTGCCTGATATAGCTTCATGATGTCGTTGTAAAAAGTACCAGATGAAGCCTCGAAACTGTAACCATATTTTGTTTTAAACTCTTCTGGAACTCCTTTTTCTACTGCTATATAATGACCGTCCCATCCAGCATCATCAACAACATAAGCACCGTAATTTTGTAATGCACGAAAAAGCTTTTTGCCAACTGGAGTTTGTAATTGCAGACTCGACTCAGTAACAGATGGCGGAATTGCTAGTAGGGTTCCTTGTACAAAAGCAGGGTTTTTTCCACCATAATTAGTGGCGGCGGCGTTGTCAGCTCGGTCTGCTGGCCAGCGATACCCAGGAAGACTACTGGAATAATAGAAGTATTTTTTCCCCCATAGGACAAACTTGATGGCGTGGCGAATTGGTAGATCATTAGTCAGTTCGCCTCTACGAATTGAACCGCCAATAGAAGAAAGTCCAGATCCGAAATGCGCTCCACCTATGCCTTGACCAGATAAACTCAAATCAGGGTAATAGCGCCAACCATAAATCGGCCCGCCCTTTTGACATCGAGCTAACGGCTCAAGCTGTACTAAAGTTTTACCATCTGGCATCAAAAAAGCGGAGGCATTGTTCGGCGTACTATAGGGAGTCAAGGTAGCGTCGGGAATGATTAAACTATTGGGAACAGGTAGAGATATGTTCATATAATTCGTACCAGCACACCTTTTAGTCCAGCTACCAGGAGAATAAACAGGACGTAAAGGATCACTAGCTTTTAACTTGTAAAAATACTCTCGATCCGGGCCAAACCAACCAGCCTTTTGAATGTTTGCTGGGATATATTTAGCGTCTGAGCCTATGGGCATATTCCAAATTGATGTGGTGGAAAATGGCCATAACCAAGGGTCTCTTGTAACTGTTTGACTATTAGTAGCTGATGTTGTAGAGAAAATAGTCAATCCAATACTTATTATTACCGCAAATATACGTAATTGACGCTTGCGGTATTTCCAGAGAGAAAACAATTTCATCAGAATCTAGCCTAGAGAAGTTGATCAAGGGAACTAAGCTATAACTTACGCACTAAGCAGCAAAACTCATGTGATAGTCGTCTTTTTCGACTGTTTAGCTAACACATTGGTATGTATATTTAGGAAACTAGAATCAGCGATTTGTCTGCATACCAATGATGATATGTGTCTGCGGAGTGCGTAAAAAATATAACTTGGAGATAGTCTTCCCAGACTAAGGTTGTAAATAACAGTGAAGAAGTTGTAGTTTTATAAAGTATAATTAATAAAAAGATAGAAATATCTGGGTTGTTCAATAAGCTAGCATAGCCGCGAACAAGCCCAAAAATCAAGATTAATAGTTTTTTTTCACAGAAAACTACCCTTACCTTCGACTAGCAAACAACTTGCGGGTCAACACACAAAAGGACACTGTAAATTTCCCAGAAGAAGAGGCAGACAAAGGCGTGGGTCAGTATCAACCTGGTCAGCTAAAGCGCTACAATCCCGATGCGATCGCTCGTTACTATCGTTTTCGTCCCTGGCTAGCATGGGGACGGCTATTCAAAATAACTTGGTCTTTTGCCACGTTTATTTTGGGTTTGAAGTGGGATGAATGGCAAAATCAAGTAGAGCAGAACAAGGGAAAACGAGCTACCCAGTTGCGAGAACTACTTACCCGTTTAGGTCCCACATTTATTAAGGTCGGTCAAGCTCTCTCCACTAGACCAGACCTCATACGTAAGGATTTCCTAGAAGAACTCATCAAGCTGCAAGACCAATTGCCAGCTTTTGATAATGCGATCGCTTATCACATTATCGAATCTGAGTTGGATCGACCCATATCAGATATATATAGTGAGCTTTCACCAACTCCAGTTGCAGCAGCTAGTTTAGGTCAAGTCTACCGAGGACGCTTACTCAGTGGTGAGGAAGTCGCTGTTAAGGTACAACGCCCTCATCTGCGCCCCACTCTCACCCTTGACCTTTATCTCATGCGCTGGGCTGCTAGTTGGTTAGCACCTTGGCTACCACTGAATCTTGGTCATGATTTGACCTTGATTGTGGATGAGTTCGGCACTAAGTTATTTGAGGAAATTGACTACCTCAATGAAGGTCGCAACGCAGAAAAATTTGCTCACAACTTCCGCAATGACCCTCAAGTCAAAGTCCCCTGTATTTATTGGCGTTTTACCAGTAGTCGAGTTTTAACTTTAGAGTGGATTAACGGCTTTAAGCTCACAGATACCACCAGTATTCGCCAAGCAGGTTTAGACCCAGAAGACATTATTCGGATTGGTGTCACCTCAGGTTTACAACAATTGCTAGAGTACGGCTTTTTCCACGCCGATCCCCACCCAGGTAATTTGTTTGCCATGCCTGACGGTCGTATGGCTTATATCGACTTTGGCATGATGGATCAGTTGGAAGAAAGCAGTAAAGAAAATCTGGTAGATGCACTAGTGCATCTAGTCAACAAAGACTATAGCGATTTAGCCTTAGATTTTGTCAATTTAGGCTTTCTGACTGCCGATACCAATATTGCCCCCATTATTCCGGCATTGGAAACAGTGCTAGGAAATGCCATTGGTAAAAATGTCAGCGATTTTAACTTTAAAACCATCACAGATCAGTTCTCGGAACTGATGTATGAGTATCCATTTCGAGTTCCTGCCAAGTTTGCTTTAATTATTCGTTCCCTGGTGACACAAGAAGGGATTGCACTGAGTCTCAATCGCAATTTTAAAATTGTGGATGTGGGTTATCCTTACGTAGCCAGACGCTTACTAACTGGAGAATCTCCCGAATTAAGAAGGCGGTTGCTGAATGTGCTATTCAAAGATGGTAGATTTCAGTGGCAACGCTTGGAAAATTTGATTGCGATCGCTCGCAGTGATAACAATTTTGATGTGTTACCCACAGCCAGAATGGGTTTGCAATTTCTCTTGTCTGATGAAGGTCAATTTCTCCGCCGCCAGTTAGTGTTAGCGCTGACAGAAGATGACCGCTTGCACACAGAAGAAGTCCAACGTCTGTGGTCTTTGGTGAAAGATGACCTCCAACCAAATCGCATATTAAATGTGGCGATCGGTTTGTTGACAGATTTATCTAGAGAAGGAGTTGCCGCTATTTTACCTAAAGCAACAACTTTTGCATTCTTGGATGAATCCCAATCAAAAAATTAAAAATCAACTTTTCTCACCTTTTTAAAAAATTTCGTTAATTTTCATGGGGAGTTTTCATGTACTATTATCCTTTGCAACCGCCCTATTTCTTACTACTTTTAGGTCTATTTGTAGCAGTAACTTCCGGTATTGCCTTATCTGGGACACTGAAATTAGTAGTACAAAAGTGGCAAATCAATAGCGCCGAAAATTCTCAAGCTAGTTCGTCATTAAAAAAACTTTTGTCTGTACCTTTTATAGGAATAACAAGCGGTACTTGTTTATTTTTATCCTCTGGTTTAGAAATATTTGGCTTTCCTGATTCTCTAGCTTTAGCAATTGGTTTACCTCTCAGTTTGCTGACTTGTCTATTAGTTTGGTTGCAATTAGGTAGTATGTTAACTTTTGCAGAACGCCAAGGGATGAAATCACTAGACTTAGATACTTGAGGGGAAGACTAGCAAAAATCAATATCCGTACTTAACAAATTGATGAAGATTTGGTAATACGTAAGTAGTTATGCGTGATTAAATGTAAGATGTAATTGCGATACTTACGGGAATCGATGGTAGAACATATTATATTTATTTAATTCTACCTACTTAATAGGGAAATTACTTATTACCGAAATGACAGGTTTAAGCTCTCTATTGAGTTCAGTATTTTGGGTTCCCGTCCCTCGCAAGTAATATTTCTTACAAGTCAATTTTATGCTTGTTTTTGTAATACCTTTAAAAAGCCAACAAGTTGCTAAATCTTGGAAGAATGTTTCTCAGCTGTTTGAGAGATGCCTCCGCTCAATTTGTGAACAAACTGATACTAACTTTAGAGTAGTTGTTGTTTGTCATGAAAAGCCGGATATAAAGTTTAACCATCCTCATGTTAATTATGTTGAAGTTGACTTTCCCATACCTGATCGCAATATCCTTCAACAAAGGCAAGATAAAGGAAAAAAAATCATTAAAGGGTTGATGTATGCCCGGCATTTTTCACCAACTCATGTCATGATTGTTGATGCTGATGATTGTCTTAGTGGGCGTATTGCTGAGTTTACAAATCAGCATCCAAATGTTAATGGCTGGTATTTGAATAAGGGATATGTTTATCAGGAGAAAAGTGCTTTTATTTACTATAGAAAATCACATTTTCACTCTTGGTGCGGAACTTGTAATATTCTAAAGTTTGATACCTGCAATTTACCTAGCAAAGATGATGATTATCCTGAAGATTTAGTAAATCTTTATATCGCCCATAAAAAATTACCAGAATTTATGATTAAGAAGGGTCTGGTAATAGAAGAACTACCATTTATCGGCGCTGTTTATATTATTGGCAATGGAGAAAATATTTATCAGAAAGGTTTCTCAAGTATACACAATGAAAATAAAAATAAGATATTTTTCCTCCTCAAAGAAGCGCTAAAGTTTAGACCGATAAATTCATCTATTAGAAAAGAGTTTGGTGTTTATCAATTGTCATAGATTGTTAAAGCCAAAACGCCCGACTTTATAAGCTTTTTGGCTTTAATTTCAACTACTTTGTAAGCTGCCGTAATTGAGTTTTGATGCGGTTTAAAGTTTTTTCCCACTGGCTTTGTTTCGCTGGGGTAGGTATTTCCAATGTAGGTAAAGTAGGATTGAGATTTCGATAATGTTCCCATATTTCCCAGTAGGGACAACCTGGTTGAATACGAATACCAGCCCAATGCAGATATTGCAAAGGTTGATTAATATGAGGGTCAAATACTAAGTTACCTTGAGTTTGGAAATGAGCAGAACCAGCCCAATTACCTGGTGCTTTACCTTCTCGGCGCACAATGTTGAACCGCCGTGGAATGCGCTTGAGCAACATATAATTAATGATTGGTTGATCAGAAGTCTTTTGTGAAAAGTCAAAATATTCGGGATGGGCTGCACACTCGCTAAAAGTGGCGAATAAATCATCTGCCGAAATTAAGTTTTTTTTAGAACCCCAAAACCCGCCATTAAATATATCTTTAACTTCTGCTTCAGTAAAAACTTTATCTTCTAAAACTTTAGATGTAAAAACGTTTTTTATGCCGCCGGAATGTTGATAATCGCAGCAAATGAAATCTGCTGACTCAAGGTAGTTAAGATTATCAATGATTTTTTCAAAGACAACAATATCAGTATCAATATATAGAAATTCGTCGAAAGGGCCAAACCAACAGGCCTGCTTACGAAATTGATTAGGACGGGCAAAAAAGCGCCCACCAAAAGTTTCGTGTAATCTTTGAGAAAGTTGGTCTATAAAAGCTAAATCATCATAAAGTTGGACTCCATAGTTTTGCTTCAGGATGTCTGCTATCTTGTGATAATTATCATCATAGGGAATCATCACAACTGGCGTATCTGCGTCATGTAATCGGATACTATTTAGTAGTGCGATCGCCTGATCAATAACTTTATCGTTAGCTATAATGTAAATTCCCCGACTCATATCCTTCACCTCACACTGTTAAACCTAATTTTTTTAAAATTCTTTTGCCTAGACTGGGGTAAGTTTCGATAACTTTGGGCTTGGTTGTGAACTGTGGGCGCTGGCTTGGTTCATGCAGATAGCGGTAATGCAAGAACACATCTCTATAGGGAAAGTCAAGATTTTCTCCAGCACAAACTTGTCTAAACAAAGCTGATCTTAGCCCAATATAATGAATATATGTGAGTCGATTACCTTTATCATATAAAATGTTATCCCGCACTTCAAAATGGGGAGAAGTTACACAACAACCAGTTTTTTCTTGATTGGATAAACTGCGAGCGAAATTATAATTAGAAATGCCTAACCGCATAATCATATAATTAAGTACAGTTTGGTCAGGAGCCATATCATAAAGGACTTCAGCCTCTCCCTGAGCCAGTTTATCTAGAATAATTTCTCGATTCTCAGCAGTAAATAACCCTTTTTTAGCAGCATAAAACCCCGAACAAAATATCTCTGTTTGTAATTTTTCTTTGGCAAATAACTCTTTTAATTTGGGAGAATTAACATTATAAACATGAGATAAATCTTTATACTGGAAGTCATGAACTACCCAATCATAGTGATTGAGTTGCTGAAAAACCGCATCTAAGGAACTCATTAATAATGTGTCTGCATCCATATAGACAAAGCGGTCAAAAGGCCCATCAAAGGCACAGAAACGGCGATGAGTACCAACTCGAAAATATTTGTCCTCACTAATCTTTTGCCAATGTGCTTTAGCTGTAGGATGAGTATCCCAAACACGACGCACAAATTCATCCCATTGTTTGATTGACTCTTGATGATCATAAAGCTGTACATGAGGACGACGGGCAATTTCCGCAGCAATTTCCGTTGTCTCGTCGTCATAGGGATAAATGCAAACAGGCATTTGTGTCCCGTAGATTGCTTCAATACTATTAAGTAGAGCAATTAACTGGTCGTAAACTCGATCGTTTGCAAGGGTACAAATACCATCCATATATTACTCACCGTTGATTAATAAAATTTATCAAATACTGTCTAGGAAAATTTAGTAACGAATTCTGACAACCAATTGAGCAAGTTTAACTTGTGTAAGATGATTTGTCTGGCTTCGGCGATCGCATCCTTGGCAGCATACCAAGCATCAGGGGTAGTCGTCACTTCTTGGATGTAAGCGATACCTTTTTCATCCAAACTGGGTAAGCGTAAAAAACTGCCTGGGGGTAATAGCTTATCTGCGGCTGGCCCACCGTAATAAATTGGTAAACACCAAGCCAACAGCGCATCCCATAATTTTTCACTCACATACCAATCATTTTCCGCATAATTTTCAATTGATAAGTTGTAATAATATGGAGCCATTCCATACCACTTGTTACCCAATTCTCCTAATGATTTTGCCCATACAGGTAAATCACGTCCATATACATTACACTTAACTTCGCTAGCTTGTAGTAATTCCAAAAATTTTAATCGGCGACGATGGTTAACAGTCCGGCTAATACCAGAAGTTATCCAACTGCAAGGAAAGACTTTTTCGGGGACAGGCATTTCATTTAGTTCCCGAAATGAGTTGTTGTGATACCAAATTGCCGGCATATAATCAGGCGTAGGGGCAAAATCATCAGGGCCAGAAATATAACCGCAATACTTTTTTGCTTCTTGATAGTAGCGTTTATTTTTTTCTACAATCTCATCTAGGGGAGGTTCGCGTAATAGATAAATAATTTTTTCTTTGGGAACATTCCTGAGTAGAGATTCAACACTGATTTGTGGATTTTGTAGTTTGCGCTTTAGCTTATCTATCAAAGATGTTTGCTGATTATCTTTAGGAAAATCAAATTGATACATTAACAGAAAATCTGGTTTTTCCGAAAGTGCTTGTATTTGAATATTTTGCCAAATACCAAATTGTTGGGGTGTTTGTTGCCACAGCCAATCTGCTCTTTTTGCCAGATTGCGGTAGCTGGTAATCATGCCAATTTTCTGTATGTGCATAGAGCCAATATTCATTATTTATAATGTAATTTTAAATTTAAGCTATGAGTGGCGGACGAAAAGATTCATCTACATAACTGAGGATTTTTTCGGCTCTATTTTCCCAAGAAAATGGTTTAGCTAATGCAATATTATTTGTGTAACCTTCTATTTGTCTCGGATAAATTTCTAATGCTTGTTTCAGTGCTTTAGCCAGTTGGTAAGGATTATCCGGTTCACACCATACAGCAGCTAAAGGCATATCTTTAAAAAGCATTAACGGAGGGATTTCTGTAATTACTATGGGAGTTCCAGAAGCCATGTATTGGAAAAATTTCACTGGATTGGTGAAATTAGCGGATTTGCCAGAACAGTGGGGATGAACCAAAATATCAGCAGCTTGAAATAGACTAACTAAGCGTTGGCGAGGCAATATCCAACCTAGAAACTTGACATTTTCTACTTGTTTATCTTTAGCCAATTGTTGATAAGCTGTCACTTGTTCTGTCTTACCGCCTGTAATAGCAAACTGAACTTGTGGTAATTCTTTGGCTGCATCAATTAAAACATCAATACCTTTAAAAGGGTATAAAGCACCAGAATAAACCACTAGGGACTGATGTTCATCTTTGAGTAATTCTTTGCGCCATGCTGTGGCTTGTTCTGATTGTCGTAGTAAAAATGATTGATCAAATCCGTTATGTACCCAAACAACTTTTTCTGGGGGAAATCCCTGTTCAATCAAACTTTGTCTAATAATTTCTGATTGGGTGACAGCAACTTGTAGAAATGGGCTTTCAACAATGGCTTTGGGAACTTTTTCCTTTTGGAAGTAGTGTCGTTCGTAGATAGTGGGAATGCGATTTTTGATTGCTGCTTGGACAAAGTTCCAGTCTCTAGTGTGAACGATTTTTGTATATTTTAGGAGATGAAATGGTAAATAATATCGCGTTACCACTGTACTAGAGGCTGTAAATTTACCCCCTACACAATCAATCGGCCAGGGCATTGGTAAAGATGCCACTTTTAGCTTATCTTGCACATCGTAAAAATCTACAAAATTCTGATCGGGCTGTTTTGGTTGGAAAGGATTAAGTAAATCTAATGTATTCCCTGAACCTCGGTTAGGTTCTGGATATACTAAAACAGAGGCATATCCTAAATTAGCTGCGCCATTAGCACAAAGAACATCATGAATTTCGTGAGCCGTATCTGGTTTCTGGGAGATTATTCTACTATAGAAAATATATTTATTTTTCATTGTTTACTTTAGGGCAAATAATTCTGTGAGCGTTTTAGAAGATGCCTGTTTCAACATTTTCTAAACAATCGAGTAAATTCATCGATACATTTAGAGATTCTTTTAACAATAAATACTCACTTTGTTCTAACTCTCCTGTGCTATCAGTTAATGACCGCAGGGAGACTAATATATTGTTGAACTGTATCCGAAATTCATTGATATTTTTCAGGTGTACGATTAGGGTATTGTTATTTTGATTATCCTCCAATAGTGACGTAGATAAATAATGGACTTGCTGTTGTAGACTATCTTCAAAAATGTCTAAAGTATTAATGATTTTGAATGCTGACTTATATGAGTCTTGAATCAATTCTTGGTGTTCTTGGCTATTGTTTGTAACATCATCCAATAACAAGCGTAAGACACCAATCATGGAGTGGAGGCGTGTACGGATTTCATGGGAAATTCGTAATAAGCTTTGATTGGTTTTATTTGTCGTTTCAGAATTATTGCTAAACTGCATTCCATAAAGGCGTGAATAGTAACCACCTTTTTGTAATAACTCTTCATGGGTTCCCACCTCTACAACTTTTCCTTGCTCCAAGACAGCGATTTGGTCGGCTTTGCGGACTGTAGACAGACGGTGAGCAATAACTAGAGTTGTCCTGTCGCGGCTGAGTTCTTCTAGCGCTGCTTGTACTAAACGTTCAGAAACGGTGTCTAAAGCGCTAGTTGCTTCGTCGAGAATCAGAATATCAGGGTTTTGTAAAAGAGCGCGAGCGATCGCTAATCTTTGTCTTTGTCCTCCCGATAACATGACACCGCGATCGCCAATCATCGTATCAAATTGTTGGGGCAGTTTACTAATAAATTCGTAGGCATTTGCCCGTTTAGCAGCTGCTACAACCTCTTCTTCTGTGGCTTCTTGTTTGCCATAGGCAATATTATTTCGCACTGAATTATTGAAGAGAAAAGTATCTTGGCTGACAACTCCCATACACTTACGTATAGAAGTGATATCAAACTCACGCAAGTCTACATCATCTAAAGTTATACAGCCACCAGTTGGGTCATAAAATCTGGGTAACAAGTCTGCCAAGGTAGATTTCCCTGCACCTGACCCTCCTACCAGTGCTAATGTTGTGCCACGGGGTAGTGTTAAAGTTACATCTTTGAGTACCTGTTTATCATGACCAGGGTAAGTGAAGGAAACAGATTTAAAATTAATTCCTGTTTGTAAGCCGTTGTAGGCAATTTTTCCATTTATTAAAAATGGTTTATCATCTAACCTCAGCAGTTCAGTTACTGAATCCACACTAGCATTCATACCAGCAAAGCCACTCCGGAGGCTATTGAGTTGAGAAACTAGGGGTAGCAGACGTAATAATATTAATAGATATGTTAAAAGAACAGCCGAAAGTGTACTGATTTGATCAGCGAAAAAAGTTTTACTTAACAGCACAATTATCAGCAAAGATGTAACTCCCAAAAATTCACTTAAGGGAGTGATGGCGTTGGAGTTCATTTGAGCTTTAAAATCTGCGGATTCGCGCTCACGAATTAGTCGTTGAATTCTATTAAATTCTTTTCTTTCATTCGCTGTGGTCTTGACAAGACGAATGCCATTGAGAGTTTCTAGCACAGCTATAGAGTAGGCTTTCGACATTTCACTCAATATCTTGCCAAACTTACGAGAACGGCTAATTGCAAATTGATTAACTAATGTTACTAGCGACAGCAAGATTGTCGCCATGATAGTTAATTGCCAAGAAATTGATAGTAATAGACAGACAAAAACGGAAATTGTAACGCTGACAATAACTAATTTGATGATATTACCTACATAACTAGCGGCACGGCCAATTTCACCTCCCAAACGATTGATTAAATCACCAACTTTGGTTTTGGCGTAATAGTCTATATCAATATTGAGTAATAAATCGATGCCTGCCTCTCGCATATCCGCAGTCAGCCTGCGAGTTAGAGAACTTGATGATAGTGTGCTGGTATATGTGGCTAAATTTTTTAAGGCAATTGTCAAGATGATTGCTCCTGCCATTGCGGCAATCCGATAATTTTCTGGCACATTATCGAATGGAGTCATAATCGCTTTGAGCAACCCCGGAGCGCCTTTTAAGTCTACTGGTTGTCCTACTATTCTTAAAATTACTGGTACAATCAGTGCTGTACTAATCCCGTTAAATAAAGCTCCAGAAAATCCTAATATTATCGTCAGTAGAATTAATCCTGGGTAGGGTTTCGCAAATTTTAGTAAGATGCGTCTGGTAGGCATTTAGTTTATGAGGGTAACACTAGAGTCATTTTTAACATAAAGCATCAAGGCATTCACTAATTTCTTATTATATTTGCTAGCAATTATCCCCCTTTATCTATTTATACTTACAAGTTAGCAATAACCGACTGTAGAGTAGTTGCCATAGCAGATATACTGTACTTTTCTATACATCTTATTCTAGCTTGGCGACCGCGATCGCTGGCTCCATCCAAATCTGCAAATATCAACTTAATTTGCGTTGCTATTTCTTCAGGACAAGCCGGTTCAACTAAATAAGCTGTTTCCCCAACGATTTCGGGAATATCCCCTACTTTTGTCGCTAAAATTGGCTTGGCCATCGCCATCCCATCGGTTAATTTTAAGGGAAACTGTGCTAAAGCTGCTGGTGTATTCCTTTGGGGAACAACAATAATGTGAGCAGCAGCCACAATTTTCGGCATTTCTGTTGGTGGAGATTTTGGTAACTGGATAATCCAACGTCCCCATTTTTCCCTAAGTTGAGCATCATAGTCATCATAAGGGCTACCACCAACAATCACTAGTCTCAAATCAGGCTCATTGAGAATGTCTAATGCCATTAAGACATCTTCCACACCTTTATATGGTCTGGGTGCGCCAGGAAACATTAAAATTCTGTAGTCCGATAACCCATAACAAACTCGGCTTTCTTCTGCATCGTAGTGAATAGGATTAAATAAATCAGTATCTTTACCATTAGGTATATATACACCACCGAAGCGTTCTTGTAAAAATTTAGTATGAATAGTAACTACATTAGCTTTTGGCGCAATTCCTTCCACAAATTTTAAATACAAAGGATGATCAGGATTGCGTAATGCTCCATCCGGCTTGAAAATATCTCGATAAAGTTGTTTTAATGAAGGGCGATATTGCCAATTTTCTCCACCATGCCAACCTAGTTCCCAATCATCTATATCTAAAATTACTGGCTGACGAGTACTGATTTTTTTCCATAAAGATAGACCTAATGTTGTAGGTTTAGGCCGCATCGCATAAATAATATCACCATCAATTTTTTTTAAGAGTTGATTGGCTGAAACTAAAAATTTTGGATAATTATGACCTATGAATTGATTAATCTGAATTTCTGATTGGGGAAATACTGCTGCTTCACCAAAGACAAATCCTAAAATTTCGACTTGATAGTTTAGCTTTTGCAGCGCTTGAGCTAAAAGAAAGGAACGTACAGAACCACCTCCCCATCTTCCTGCTCCAGCACTGGATAAGTCGCTGACAACTATGGAAACTTTTAGCTTGGATTTGTTAGCCTGTAGATTCACGATGCAATTTTGTTGTGATAATTTAACTAAGTCCTGGTACTAATGATAAATCTTGATCTGGGATTTATACTTTATGTTTGAAATATATCTAGGGTAGGCAATAGCCATCAAGATAATCATATAGGGAAACATTGCCCACCCTTATGAAGATACTACTAATAAATTTTTATACTACCAGTTAATTAGCTTTAATTGCCCTGTCTGAATATGGTCAAAAATCCGATTAATTTGGCGGCGTTCTTGTTCATCAATATCATGATGATTAAAAACGGCAGATGTTAGTAAAGCATGGTCTTGGGGACTCATTTTACCGGAACGTAAGATTCGATCTACGATTTGCTTAACTGAAGTTTCTGTTTGACTATAAACACTGGTGTAAGTGTATCTGTAGTCAGTAGTCATATATGCTCCTATATTGGTGAACTTATCTGGAAACGAGACTCTAATCCTCTGGCTAAAAAGTAGATACGTAGAAAATATTGCAACTTCATCAAAACTTATAATTAAAGATAGAAGTTAATATCTGTATATTTATAGATTTTCGGCATTTTAGGATAAAAAAAGAACACATTTAATCTAACTTTACAGTTATACTTCCTCCCTGAGAATTATCACTGATAAATAATGGGTATACTTATGATTTTCGAGTACACATCCAGTATAATTACGGTTGTATAATATCATGGTTTATCAAGAGTGAAACGGCAAAAATAAAATCCTAGTATTTTATATGGCTTTTCTCAAGCTGAAGTTAATGACCAAATAACCAGAGTTAGCGATCGCTAGTAGACTAAAAATATTGACTGGCTACGGAGATCAAGATTATGCAGGTGATTCGCTTGGCCGCACTTTCAGACAATTACATCTTCTTATTACACGACAGCCAAAAAAATATTGCAGCCGTTGTTGACCCAGCAGAAGCCGAGCCAGTACTTAAGCAACTTGCACAGCTAAACGCAGAATTAGTGGCAATTTTTAACACACACCACCACAATGATCATGTAGGTGGCAACCAGCAATTAATCCAAAACTTTCCTCAAGTGAAAGTTTATGGCGGCGCTAAGGATAAAGGCAGAATCCCTGGACAACAGGTGTTTTTAGAACCAGGCGATCGCGTCCCATTTGCTGATAGAGTAGCTAAAGTTATCTTTGTACCCGGACATACCCGCGCTCACATCGCTTACTACTTTCCTCCCCAAACAGCCGATACACCAGGAGAATTATTCTGTGGCGATACTCTGTTTGCCGGTGGTTGCGGCCGTTTATTTGAAGGTACACCGGCGCAAATGGTGGAATCTTTAACTAAGCTGCGTTCCTTACCAGAAAATACCCGTGTCTGGTGCGCTCACGAATACACCTTAAAAAATTTACAATTTGCACTCAGTGTAGATAGTGAGAACACCGAATTACAAAAACGCTTTGACGAAGTTAAGACAAAGCGCAGTCAAGGAATAGCCACAGTCCCTTCCTTATTGGGAGTAGAAAAGCTCACCAATCCCTTCCTCCGTTGGGAACAACCCTCATTACAGTCAGCAGTTAATAGTAATGACCCTGTGCAAACTTTTGCCCGCATTCGCGGATTGAAAGATAAGTTTATTTGATTAATTAAAGTTTGTCGAACAATTCAGAAGCACTACGTCCCCAGTCTGCACCCTGCCCTAAACACCAAGTATATACATAACAAGGAAAATGCCCTTTAGGTGCATCATATCCTTGCTTGAGTTTATGATATTCAACATACTTATCATCTACACGCCAGCCGACTTTATCACAAAACTTAAACCAAGTTTCAAAATCAGCTTCACGGTTACCACCTATACTTCTCCAGATCCATTTCTGTACACTAAAACCAAACCGTTTATTACTATGAGTCATCCACATTTTATCTATAGTCGATAACTCTGTAGTGGAACACTTGCGGATAGATTCAATATCTAGCCATCGTTCCCTTTGTCTCCCAGCTATTTTGAGTAAAACCTTGATAGTTTTTTGATCTGCTTCTAGCCATTTTCGAGCTTTGAGCGCATTCTCAAGTTGGAGATAATCTGTTTTTATATCTATTTCCATACTAGAGGAAGGCGCTTGAATCACAGATGAATTCAAATGAGCCTGTGTACTTTGAGGTTTGTCTTGTGGCTCTGGTGCTATCTCTTGTAAAATTACCTCATTGAGTTTATTGTTCAGGGTCGGAACAATAACTTCTGGAGGAACTAATTCTTCATGATCATGGTGGGCAAAATCTTCCTCTAGTGCGGAAAAAGATTCTTGAATAGATAATAAATTCAACCAATCCTGCATGGTTTGAGGCCTATCTTCTGGCTTGAATGCCATACCTTGAAGAATTGCTTCGTTGAGTGCATCGTTGAGAGTCGGGACAATTAATTTTGGCGGTACCAATTCTTCACCATCACTACGGTCAAAGGCTTTGGTAGGACATTTGCCTGTGATTGCATAGTATAAAGATCCAGCTAAACAGTAAACATCGACTGTTGGGTGACGAGTTCCTTTGCGAATTAATTCATAAGGTGCAAATGTTTTGTTACCAAAAGTTCTAGATAGGGTACTAGGTGGAGACATATCGCCAGCAATACCAAAATCTATCAATACGGCTTTGGCAACTTGAGGAACCCCCTCATCAAAATTAAGCATAATATTAGGGGGAGTTACATCAAGGTGAAATACACCTTTTTTATGTACATATACCAAAGCTGAACCGATTTGGTATATGTATTTTACAGCTTCAGTTTCCTGTAAAACACCTTCACGTTGTACATAATGCCATAAAGTCTCACCAGGTATATACTGCATTTCTAAGTAGCAGCACCCATCATCTTGAAAAAAATTAAAGATTTGCACAATGTAAGGATGGAAATCTGCACAGCACATTGCTAACATCTGTGCTTCTTTTTTAAAGCGTTCTACATACTTTGGATACTCTGGGTCGCGTTGGATGCTAATATTAGGAGTTTTAATTACAACTCGGCGTTTCAACTGGGTGTGGAACGCCTGATAGGTTACGGCAAAACCACCACCACCCAAGTATTTTTCTATTCTATATTGACCCTTATATATTAAATCTCCTTCTTGCCAAAACATATAATTTTTCTAATAACTAATGTTAGTTTGTTTATATTTTTTGATTATTATACGGCTTATACGGTTGAGTTGGAGACAGTGGAGTATTGCGTTGATTGGGGTTGTTAGGAAAAATATCTTTCCACAAATCAAAACCGTCCTTAAATCCTGATATTAAAGCAGCGAATAAAGCTAAGACACCCATAATTTCTAATATCCATATCCAAAGGGGTTGTATAATAAGTAGTCTTGAAAAAGGTGACCAAGAGGTTTTAAGTCCTAACTCCCTTAGCCATGCTGCTACAGTTTGAGGGCGTTGGTCTGTTTCTAGCTCCATTGCATGAATAATTGCATCATTGACACGCTTACTGATTTGATGATTCAATTCCTGAGGTGGAATTAATCGCTCATTTTTATCTTTACGATCAATAGCACAGACAGGCTGTTGCCCTGTTAATAACACATATAAAGTAGCGGCAAGAGAATAAACATCAGTATAAGGCCCACGCTCTGCCTTTTTTACCGCAGAGTTGGAATAAAGCTCTATTGGTGTAAATCCATGATTTTGCCGGCCACGACTTGTTAAAGGGTTATCAAATTCTCTAGCTAGATCAAAGTCAATTAAAACGGTTTCATGTTTACCCGCCCTAATCATAATATTTTCTGGTTTGATATCTCGATGCAAAAATCTCTGTTTGTGTACTTCTATTAAAGCTTGCCCAATTTGTTGGATGTAATTTAGGGCTTCTTTTTCTGGTAGAACTCGATTTACTAAACTAGCTAAATTGGTTCCTTGAATGTACTCCATCACCATACACAGTAATTCACCTTCATGGAAAGTTTCAAATACTTCGACAATATGAGGGTGTTTGCATATAGTCAGTTTACGAGATTCATCAGCAAAACCTGATTTTAAGTGATCGCGTTCCTCGTTTCTTAATTGATTAAGTATAGAGGGATTTAATGTTTTAATTACTACTTTTTTTCCATTCCTATCCTGTGCAAGATAAGTAATAGCAAATTGTCCACGTCCCAGTTCCTGTTTAATTTCGTATTTATCACGATATAACTTATGTCCAGATTGCCAAATCATAGATTAGTCATTTTAGAGAGTATTGAAAAAATCGTACATATTATAAAAATAGTTATTAATAGAAGCTGAAGCTATAGGAATCCGACTTGATTTATGAAAAATTCTCAGTATCTGTGGGGTGGGCAATGCCCACCGGCTCATGGTTTTGGTGGGCATTGCCCACCCTACGCGTATTTCCAAAATCAAGTATGAGTCCTATATTAAAGTTTGACTTATCTGCTCCATTAGCACCAATCAAAATGTTCGCTCTAGAGATTTTCAGTCTACACTTGGCAATCTACTTGAAGCCTTTTATAGCTATTATCGACAGTTGTTTGTCTTTGGTGTGCGACTAGACAAGTTTTTCGTCCTGAATTTTTCACACGTAAGGTGGCAAGGGTGAGAAGTCAAGAAAATATAATTCTTTTCCTCCCTCTCCCAGCACATCCCCTACATTCGCCCTTATTTTCACTTGTGAGAATAAGAGGTTGATCTGCTAGTGTCATTATCTATGTTTGTATGTTGAGTTTCCGTTGCTCCCCTCTGCCTATTTCCAATGCCCATTACCTCTTATCCTCAGTCCCGCTAAAAAATTTATAGTAAAGAGTTGCGATCGCCCCCGGCAGTTCGCTAGGATCTGTAAGCTTTAGGGTATAGAAATGCTGGGAATAAGGCTACACTAACGTGAGCGCTCCTGCTGCAACCCAAGTTAATGAGATTTTACAGGAAAAATAGAAAACATGGTGAAACGCGTACAATTAGTTTTAACTAAGGATGTCAGCAAGCTAGGCAGATCCGGCGACTTAGTAGACGTAGCTCCTGGTTATGCTCGGAATTATTTGATTCCTCAGAGTTTGGCAACTCATGCCACCCCTGGTATTCTCAAGCAAGTAGAACGCCGCCGCGAACAAGAACGGCAACGTCAATTAGAACTCAGACAACAAGCATTAGAGCAGAAAGAAGCTTTAGAAAAAGTTGGCAGCTTGAAAATTGCCAAGCAAGTTGGTGAAAACGAAGCGATTTTTGGTACAGTTACCAGCCAAGATGTTGCAGATGCTATCCAAGCAGCTACAAGTCAAGAAGTAGACCGCCGTGGCATTACCATTCCCGACATTGGCAAACTGGGTACTTACAAAGCTGAAATCAAGCTATTCTCTGACGTTACAGCACAAATTGATATTGAAGTTGTAGCAAGCTAAAGGAAGCAGGGGAGCAGAGGAGCAGGGGAGCAGGGGAGCAGAGGAGACTTAAACTTACTACACCCCTACACCCCTACACCCCTACACCCCAAGCCTGGTTTTTCTGCTCAAAGTGTAAAAAACCTACACACTGAGACTCCCCACTCCCCACCCTTATGGCTGAAGAATTGAGTTTTCAAGGCGACGGTAGTAACCGCCTTCCACCCCAAAACATCGAGGCAGAGGAAGCAATTTTAGGGGGCATTCTACTAGATCCAGAAGCGATTGGTCGAGTAAGCGAAGTTCTGATTACCGAAGCTTTCTATATTAGCGCCCACAGGGATATCTATCAAGCCGCATTGCGCCTCCACGCCCAAGGTAAACCCACAGATTTGCTGTCAGTCACAAGTTGGCTCACTGATAATGACTTACTGACCCGCATTGGTGGCAGGAACAAATTAGCCACCTTGGTAGACCGCACAGTTTCAGCTGTAAATATCGATGCCTTAGCAGGGTTAGTGATGGAAAAATACCTGCGACGGCAATTAATTAAAGCTGGCAATGAAATTGTCCATCTCGGTTACGAGACAGAAAAAGAATTACCTATAGTACTAGACCAAGCAGAACAGAAAGTTTTTGGCGTTACTCAAGAACGACCCCAATCAGGTTTAGTTCACATCGCAGACACCCTAATTAACAACTTCCAAGAAATTGAGGAGCGCAATCAAGGTATTGCTTTACCTGGTATTCCCTGCGGCTTTTATGATTTAGATGCTATGACCAGTGGCTTTCAGCGTTCTGATTTAATTATCGTCGCTGGGAGACCGTCAATGGGAAAAACAGCATTTTGTTTGAACCTAGCTCATAATATCGCTGCTTCCATGAAGCTACCTGTTGCCGTTTTCAGTTTAGAAATGTCAAAAGAGCAACTGGTACAACGCCTACTTGCTAGTGAAGCCCAAATCGAAAGCGGCTATCTGCGGAGTGGTCGCCTCAGCCAAACACAATGGGAACCATTAAGCCGGGCGATTAGTATGCTGTCTGAGATGCCCATTTTTATCGATGACACGCCGAATATTACTGTCACCCAAATGCGCTCTCAAGCTAGAAGACTACAAGCCGAACAGGGTGTAGAACTAGGTTTGATAGTGATAGATTACCTGCAATTAATGGAAGGGGGTGGTGATAATCGCGTCCAAGAGTTATCGAAAATTACCCGTTCTCTCAAAGGTTTAGCTAGAGAATTATCTGTACCTGTAATAGCTCTATCTCAGCTAAGTCGTGGCGTAGAAGCGCGTACCAACAAGCGCCCTATGTTGTCTGACTTAAGAGAATCAGGTTGTCTGACTGGTGATAGTTTAGTAACTTTAGCTCCGGACGGTTTACAAATACCAATTAAGGAATTAGTAGGTAAGTCTGGTTTTGCTATTTGGGCTTTAAATCAAGCAACACTAAAATTAGAAAAAGCAATAGTTAGCCATGCCTTTTCTACAGGTGTAAAGCCTGTATTTACCTTAACAACTCGTAAGGGGTGCAAAATTCGTGCTACAGCTAATCACAAATTCCTGACAATTCATGGCTGGCATAGATTAGATGAGTTAAGTGTTAGACAACATCTATGTTTATCAATGAAATCTGTGCAATTAACAACAAGAGAATTGCATTCAAATATTGGTACATCTTATTGTGGCTTGGCACTTTACAAAGCAAATTTGAGTCGAGAAAGAGCGTTGAAAGTTGCTGAAGTTGTTCAATCTAGTGAATTACTTACTCTTTCCAAGAGTGATGTTTATTGGGACGAAATAGTTTCAATTGAATATAGTGGCGAGGAAGAAGTATTTGATTTGACAGTTCCTGGGCTACATAATTTTATTGCTAATAACATCGTTGTTCATAACTCCATTGAACAAGATGCGGATTTAGTTATTATGTTATACCGTGATGATTACTATAACAGTGATACACCCGATCGCGGTCTGGCGGAAGTAATTATAGCGAAACATCGCAACGGCCCCACAGGCACAGTAAAACTCTTATTTGATCCACAGTTTACCAAATTTAAAAACTTAGCCAGATCAGGCTATTAAATGATGAAGACAGTCAACAGTCAACAGTCATTAGTTTTTACTATTGACTATGGACTATTGACTATAGACTATTCCCCTACTTCACCTCTAGCAATTCCACATCAAATAGTAGGGTTGAGTAAGGTGGAATCACCCCACCAGCACCACGAGCGCCATAACCCAATTCTGAAGGGATGATTAATTGACGACGACCACCTACTTTCATGGTGCTAAGTCCTTCATCCCAACCTTTAATTACTTGTCCAACGCCGATGGTAAAGCTGAAGGGACGATTGCGATCGCGTGAACTATCAAACTTGGTACCATCTTCTAGAGTACCAGTGTAGTGAACTACAACGGTTTGTCCACTTTTGGGAGTCACACCAGTCCCCTCTTTTATTTCCACATATTTGAGGCCAGAATCGGTAGTGACAGTCGGCTTAGAGGCATCAGACATAATATTGCTCTTGATTGGAGTATTGTTTTCAGTAACGCTAATGGTGGCTAGTGGAGTTTGAGGTAGATTAGCAGCAATAGCAGAGTCCTGTTTATTCCCTACTTGTGCCAACACCAAAACCACAACACAGACCAGCATCAAACCTATGCTGAGTAAAATTGCTTTCAAAATTAGCCCTCCCCACTGAGGTAGTTTGGCAATGAAAATTACCAACAGGACACAATTAGTTTAAATCAGTAGCTTATCCTAACGCCAAAGCTTATTTTCTAAATCACGTACTTGACGTTCTAAACGGTCAATTCTCCCTCGTAATTCATCCACTTCCGACTGACGCGCTACCCCTAAATCCTGCATCATATTTCGCATTTGTCTTTGCATTTGGGCATCCCATGTTCCCTGCTCGGTCTTTAACTGCTGTACAATGTCATCCATGACAGCTTTGGCTTGCTCTGGATTGAGCTTACCGTCCTTGACCAATTCATCACTAACCTCCTTGAGTTTTTCTGCCACCAAAGAAGTTGTACCAATACCAAGCATCATTATTTGTTGCAACCAGTTGTTGCTGTCCATACTCTTTCCCTATTCCTTATTTCAAACCAGCCGACCCTTGCTCCTGAGTGTATGCAATCAAGCTATGCTGGAAGCGTAGTTATTCTAGCCTACAGTTCTATTTTGGCAGATTGGCAAACACAAGGGATGAATGGGTGTGGTTATAGAATTTCTGAGGTTTAAAGTTGAAGCTAGCCTGCGAGAGAGTTATATCCAAAAGGATGCAGAGATTTGGACAGCAGCATTGGCAGAGTATCCGGGGTTTTTAGGTAAGGAAGTTTGGATAAATCCCCTAGAATCGACAGAAGTAATTTTTATCATTCATTGGGAAACTAGAGAACACTGGAAAACCATACCAGCAGCAGATTTAGAGACTATTGAGCAACGGTTTAGGCAAGCTGTGGGGGATATTTATGAGTTAGTGGAATCTGGGGAGTATCAAGTACGGAAATTTCTCCATAACTAGCAATAGCCCCACAGCGTCAGAAATCAGCAACTAAGCAGACATAATGTAATGTCTAGTATTTTTGACTTTACTACCATAAATGATGAATTTGTGTCGTACATTTCATCTACAATATGTATACCCAATCTGCCTAAAATCCTACCCAGACAATTTAGAGCAACCCTCCATGCACAATAAATTAACTAACGCAAATATTGAAAATTATCACGTTCTCTTAACTCCAAACGAAGTAAAAGAAAAATTACCGTTAACAGAAACTGCGGCAGAAATAGTTTTACAGTTTAGATGCGAAATAGAAAAAATATTAGATTTTCAAGATAGGCGCAAATTTATAGTAGTTGGGCCTTGTTCTATTCACGACCCCAATGCAGCATTGGAATATGCCCATAAATTGAAAAAATTAGCTGAACGTGTCCAGGATAAACTACTGTTAATTATGCGGGTTTATTTTGAAAAGCCTCGCACAACTGTAGGCTGGAAAGGATTAATTAATGATCCAGAAATGGATGATTCCTTTCATGTGGAAAATGGTTTATTACTGGCCAGAGATTTACTGATCAAGCTAACAGAGTTAGGGTTACCCACCGCTACAGAGGCTCTAGACCCTATCGTACCGCAATATATTGGTGAATTGATCACATGGGCGGCGATCGGCGCACGCACAACAGAATCCCAAACTCACAGAGAAATGGCTAGCGGTCTATCTATGCCTGTGGGTTTTAAAAATGGCACTGATGGTAATATTCAAGTAGCTTTAAATGCTTTACATTCTGCCAGAATGGCTCATAATTTTTTGGGCATTAATCCTGAGGGACAGGTAAGTGTATTTGAAACGAAGGGTAATGCCTACGGTCATGTTATTTTGCGTGGAGGAAATCAACCTAATTTTGATTCTGAAAGTGTTAAACAAGTAGAAGAAAAATTAAAGCAGGCTAAATTACCTCCGAGAATTGTCATTGATTGTAGTCATGGTAATACTAATAAAAATTACAGGTTACAATCTGATGTTTTAGAAAACGTTGTGCAGCAAATTGTTGATGGTAATACATCGATTGTGGGGATGATGCTGGAATCAAATTTATATGAAGGTAATCAACCCATTAACTGCAAACGGGAAGAGTTGAAATATGGGGTTTCTGTAACTGACCCCTGTATTGGTTGGGAGCAAACGGAAAAAATTATCTTGGCTGCTTACGAAAAACTTAATTGAGGAGCTTCCAGATAAAAAAATATCCAAAATGTAGTGTGCGTCAATAGGAATAATTTCTGAGCATAGTTAGGTTCTATGGCACTGACGCACCCTACTAAATCATGAATTGCGGATAATTTATTTTTTGTTGTTCCCTGATGTAATTTTGTGGAGATGTTGCACTATAACGTCTCCACGATGTTTTTATAGGACGGTGCCAATTTCTTTGAGATAAACTCGTGTGAATGGTTCATCTTCACCTAATGAGTAGTCTTCTATTAGGCCTTTGCGGCGAATGGAAACATCTTTTTCTTTTTTAATGACGATGGTAGAACCATCGAACACATCCCGCGCCAACATCATTTCTGTTTCGCTGGGATTATCCAAAACTACCAAGTTACTCCCTTGATAAAACATTCCGTCTTCTTCTAGGGTATCTTCTGGATATTCGGCAATTAATAAATCGAGTTTGGGATGACGTAGCAAACTTTGAATGTTGCTATTGTAATCGTCGCGCAGTACCTTTTGCGATCGGTTGACAAAAACGGCATCACGACAAACAGCGCCTATTGTCCATTCTGGATGTTGTAACAAAATGTGGTCAATTGTAGTTTGCAATTCCTCCACGGAGATTTTATTAAAGGTAATAATTGGGATTCTGGCATCTAAACCAGACTGAAAAAATGTTTCTAAAATGTGAGAAGGTACGTCAACACTTTCACCTACAGCTGGGTTAAGGTGCATCATTACACCTGGTGCGGCGTTGATTTCGATGATGGCAAAGTTACCAGCTTTCCAAGACTCAGAAAGGTCTTCAGTTATGACATCAATTCCCAGACAAGTCAAACGGAAATATTGAGCAATATCTTGCGCCAAGATAATGTTGTCATCATGGATAGTATGAGTAGCATTGATACTCATCCCTCCGGCTGAAAGATTAGCAACTTTTCGTAAGTGAACAGTTTCACCTTTGTCCAGTACTGTTTTTAATGACAAGCGCTGTTCTTCTAGGTAATGTTCCATTGCGTCATCAACGATAATCTTACTCATCGGTGAAGTTGGAGTGTCTAAACGCGCTGCTTTGCGGTTTTCTTTCTGAATTAATTCCCCAATTGTTGAGTCACCATCACCCACTACCGATGCAGGATGACGTTCTGTGGCGGCGACAAATCGACCGTTAACACACAGCAAGCGGAAATCTTTGCCTTTGATACTTTTTTCAACAATTATCCGTGCGGGTTCGTTTTCAGGAATCGCTTCTAATGCTCTATCATAAGCAACTTCAAGTTCGTCTACCTCTTTGACATCTGCGGTGACACCAATTCCTTTGTGACCTACCACTGGCTTGACTGCTACTGGATAGCCGATTTTTTTGGCTACTTGTCGCGCTTCTTTTTGCGAATAGACGATTTCACCTTGTGGTACTGGAAAACCTAAGGTGTGGAGAAAAGCTTTGCAGTCATCTTTACGAGTGGTGAAGTCAGAATCAATATGGCTGTCACAATTAAAGGTGGTGGCTACACCCCGGATATGTTTTTTTCCCCAGCCGTATTGCATTAATCCTTCGTCCCACAGATAAAAGGTAGGAATACCTTTTTCGTAGGCTGTTCGCAATAAGGCGTAAACTGTGGGGCCTCCGTATACAGATTGACGAAACCGATTTTGCAAGGTGACAAGCTGGTCATCCCAGAAAAAGTCGTCATCTTGGTTAATGGCTTCAAACCAGTCCCACACTAGATAAACTACTGATCTGATTGTACGTTCGTGCAGTGCTTGAACAGCTATTTTTGTATATTCACCATACGATTTTACACTCCAGCGATGGAAGTGTAAATTCATGTCTAGTTTGCCCACTTCTGATACAGTTTGGGCAAATAAATGGGCGTAAGATTCGTAGTTTTGCTCTCGTAGATGGGGATAGCGATCGCTTACTCTAGTAACATAATCTTGGATAGGTAAAGGCTTTCTATCTTCCACCACAGCAAAGTCAAACACTAATGCCCCTGTATCTAGATAAGGATTTGAACCAACATAATACCGACAGTTGAAGAGATCAAATACATCTGTCTTTCTGGCATTAATTCGGACTAAATCGGTGCTTGTTTCCTGAACCATTGATGCTAAACCTCTGGCTAAACACCCAATAAATGTAACGTTTAATTTCCAGCAATGAGTCTTAATAATTTTAGATGATCTTCTTACATAATAATTTTGCAAGTTTTAAATCTACAGTTGCTCTGGCTGAATCTAACTTTAATTATAGGTTTCTGCACCTATCCCAAGACATAATTAAATTAATACCTAACCCAGTATATAGCCGTTCTATAGAACCAGCGTTTGATTTCTAAAATACACTCATAAATATTGGTAGATTAGGCAATACTCACCACAACTATCATACGGTGGACATTGTCTACCCTATAGATACTTAGATATTTCTAATCATCAAATTGGACTCGTAGATGTGATTTATAACTAATATAGTTGGGTAATGATTAATGGGTAATATATTATTGAATATTGGCTGATTAAGCATAAAAAATCTAACCTTTGAAGGGTGTAATATCCTCAAAAAGTTGGTAAAAAAGAAGGGATGGTTACGCGAGATAATCAAGATATGAATAGCACACAAGCTGATCTAAGGGACGAAGTTAGACAACTTGCAGAGGAAGCTTTTCACCTAAAACTCATTTCTGGACACGGGGACGGGCCAGATATGGAAGAGTATCAAATTGTCTATCAAGGTAAACCTAGACATTTGCCATTAGAACAGGCAAGGTTGTTTCTCACAAACTTACTCTACAGGAATCTTATTCACTAAAAGTCTTTAATTAACTCAGCACTTTGCATAATTTTTAAATCTTTGTTAACAGAATTTCAACCAAATAAAACACCTTAGTAACATCGCATTACTAAACTGCTGGTGAGATATATAACATCCCTAAGTTATACAATAATTTGGGGATGTTGCACATTTAGATTTAATTGCATATCAGGGAATATATTATTCGTTAATAACGATAATTTGGGTAATACTTCCTAAGAGATAATTAAGTTATTTTTTAAAGTACTTTAATCAGTCTTATGGGCGATTTTATACATACGAATGTCATGCTTTATTGATATTACATAAATAAATCTATGGTAGGAGATATTATGACTGCAAGTGAAGACAAACGGCAGTTGGTAATTATTGGTGGTGCAGAAGATAAAGATGGTGACTCGCAAATATTGCGGGAATTTGTGCGGCGTTCTGGTGGTACAAAAGCCTACATTGTAATTATGACGGCAGCGACAGAACTACCCAGAGATGTGGGAGAGAATTATATTAGAGTGTTTGAACGTTTGGGTGCGGAAAATGTTCGCATAATTGATACAGAAACCCGTGAAGATGCGTCTTCATCAACTGCACTAGAAGCGATCGCCAAAGCAACTGGTATATTCTTCACTGGGGGAGATCAAGCTCGCATTACCAGCATCATCAAAGATACCGAAATTGATGCAGCAATTCACAAACGCTTCTCTGAAGGTATCGTTGTTGGTGGTACAAGTGCTGGTGCGGCAGTCATGCCAGATAAAATGATTGTGGAAGGTGACTCAGAAACCAATCCCCGTTTAGAGATTGTGGAAATGGGGCCAGGTTTGGGTTTTCTCCCTGGGGTAGTCATTGACCAGCATTTTTCTGAACGCGGACGCTTGGGACGCTTAATTACAGCATTGATTAGAGAACCAGCCGTACTAGGGTTTGGGATTGATGAGAATACTGCTATGGTCGTGACTGACAGCCAAATTGAAATCATTGGCCAAGGTTCGGTCACAATTGTGGACGAGTCAGATTCTACATACAACAATATGGATGAAATCCTCAGAGATGAAGCTTTAGCAATTTGTGGCGCAAAACTGCACATTTTGCCACATGGCTACAAATTTGATCTGAAAACTCGCAAGCCTATTTTAACTAATGGTGCTGCGGTGGATGCTGCTGTACCAGTTGGTTCTGCAACTATTTCTGCGGCTGTTTAACTAGCCATTATCAGATACGCTCATTAAGACAGATTAAATAGGGGTTAGAGAAGCATCAATTCCAGATCAAAGCATCTCTTTCCCCTATTCCCATTACCTAATTCACCACTTGACTACCATGACTGCGAGGATCGTCTTGACTACCGATAGGTGCAACTGGTGCGGAGACCTGAGAAACTTGTCCACTAGTTTGAGCATGAGGTAAAGGGGAACCAGTCACCAAGGCTTCTAAATTACTTGCCATAATGGTATGGGGTTGATCGCCGATCGCCTGGGCTAGACTTTCCCCTTCTTTGTTTAAAAATACAAAGTGAGGAATACCATCTACCCGATATTTCAGCATTTCTGGCAACCACTTGGTATTATCTACATTAAGCATGACAAAATTCACCTTGCCAGCATACTGTTGTTCAAATTCGGCAATATCTGGAGCCATTTTTTGACAGACAGTACACCAGTTAGCGTAAAATTCCACCATAGAAGGCTTACCGTTGCTGATAGCTACTTCTAGAGGAGTAGAAGCTGCATATAATTTATCCAGAGATACAGCAGCCGTTTCCGTCCGTAGCCCTAAGACTAAGGCAACAGTAAGAGCGATCGCCACAATTGCAACTAAAAAGTTTCGCAACCGCTCTCCCGCAGTAGTTTCCGGCTTAATAGGTGAATCAGTACTCATAACACAATTTATTAAATCTTATTAAGTAATCTTATTTTTAGTGTAACTGACTGTTGACTGTTGATTGATGACTGATGACTGTTGACTAATACTTTACGCTAGAACAGAGAAATAAAGACTCTGCTAAATCTGTGAAAAAACGAGTTACCCTCACTTTTCCCAAACGTGCTATACAAATGCCTGTGACTTATGTGCTGGCCAAAGAGTTCAATGTGGCTGCTAATATCATCCGCGCTCAGGTTGCGCCTAATCAAATTGGCAAACTGGTAGTGGAACTATCGGGAGATATTGATCAGTTAGATGCAGCTATTGAATGGATGCGATCGCGCCATATTAATGTTTCTCTAACTTTAGGGGAAATTGTTGTTGATGAAGATGTATGTGTCCACTGTGGTTTATGTACTGGGGTTTGTCCTACTGAAGCCCTAACCTTGCACCCAGAAACATATAAACTAACATTCACGCGATCGCGCTGCATTGTCTGTGAGCAGTGTATTCCTACTTGTCCAGTACAAGCAATATCTACGAATCTTTAACCTAGTGGAAACACATCAGCGATAACGCTAGCATCACCCACTAGCCTAGTCTTGGCTGGAGAGTCATACACTACCAATATGGAAGGTACACCGGATACATCCTCAAATAATGTTATACCTTCAGCATGATCATTGCGATCGCTATAGGGAATTTTTTGGACTAATTCTGGTCTATTGAGAATATTTTCTTGTAAATTTACACCATTTTCTAGTCGATAAATTTGTACAGGCCCATCTAAATCCATAGTTGGCCCAGCTAAAATTAACAAGTCTTTTCCAGCCAGACATAAGTCACGAATTCCTAAGCCATTTAACCAAACAAAATGTTTTTTGTAAGTCTTTCCACCTTTTTCAGACTCCCATAGTCTCATCAAACCTGGCTGGGAATCTTGTAGTGCAATTTCCAAAATAATCGCCCAACCTCGCAACACAGGCCCACGTAAACCCAAGAAAATTTTGTTTTCGTACACAGCTAAACCTTCAATATCAAAGCCATTATCTTTACCAGGTATTGCAGCTTTGACAAAGAAACCTAAATGCGGATCATCAGCCAAAGCTGACATCAAAACATTTCCTTGCTTGATTAACTCTAACTTCGCAGCCACTAACTGCTTATTTGCATCTTGTGGATCAGGGCAAGATTGTAATAATTGACCATTTACAAGCGGAATTCGTCCTAATATGTAGCGATTATCTTCCGATGTAACTTTGGCTAACCGAGAAATATTTTTTTCATCTGTATTGTCTGATTTAATATTTTTACGCTTGTAGCTATGAGAACCTGTGAACCACAGGTAATTATCAGCATAAGCTAATCCTTCAATATCAATTTCTTCATCTTCTGGTGCTGGTAAATCAATAAATTCAGCCACTCGAAATTGTTTGTGATCACTAAATTTATCTCCATCAACCAAATATAAACGCTCAATTGTGGCAGTTTCATCCGACCCAAGCCATAAATGCTTTTCTTGAGTCAGTAATACAGCCGAGATATCTTCCCTGTGTTGCTGAAAAGTATTATTAAATGTCAAGTTGACTTGTTGAAGCAGATGGAAGTTTACCATGTAGCCCAGCCTCCCAGGTTAAGGATAAGTTAATAAGTTGTTTTCTGGACTGATTCCATACGCAGCAAGAAACCAGTCCCCAAGATTTTCCCTATTTTTCTTTGAGTCCAGTTAATATGCAGTGTAATTTTATCTATCCAGCAATTCATGGATTTTATACACAAACTATGTAAAAACCCCTCTTTCTTAGCTCTGAATCTTTAATATCTATACCTTTACATCCATAAAGCAGCACAATAATACTCACAAAGAAATAACTTTCTTAAAAAGACATATCAAAGGTTAGATATAAATTTTTCACAAATCCTATCATTTGCTATCATTCAATAATCTGTTTAAATAAGTAAAGAATTACTATCAGCAATGACGTTAGCTACAGAACCAACAGTAAAAACTCTAGGAAACTACGCTTACGAAGCTATTCAAAAACACTTTAAGAAAACCTTGAAGTGGGAAAAAGCTGTTAAGAAAGATGAAGACCCAGAAGCATTACACCAAATGCGAGTAGGAATGAGACGCTTACGTACAGCTATTAGTAGATTTGACATAGCATTAAATTTATCAAAGCCCGCCAGTGATAAAAATATTGGTAAAATTGCCCGTCGGCTTGGTAATCTCAGAGACTTAGACGTATTAAAACAAACCTTAGAAACCCTTTACCAACCACATTTACCAGAAAAAGAGCAAAAAACTCTGCAAAAAGCTTTTGACGCTTTAGCTAAACAACGAGTAAGTGTACTTGATAAAACCCAGGAAACATTGAAAGATGATTCTTATAAGTCCTTAAAACATACATTAGAGGAATGGTTAGAAAAACCTAGTTATCAACCCTTAGCTTCTCTACCAATAAAGCAAGTATTACCAGATTTATTGTTACCTGAAGTCAGCAGTTTCTTGCTACATCCTGGATTGTTAGTAGGAACCGATATTATAGATTGTGAAGTTAAAATTATTACTGATTGGCAAGCCGAAAAGATAGAACAACAACTGTCCGCAAAAGGCGAAACAATTCATAGCTTAAGAAAACAAGCCAAACGCCTGCGCTACCAAATGGAATTATTTACTGAGTTATATGATGATTCTTATGCCGCCTACATTACAAAGGTCAAAAGTATCCAAGATATTTTAGGTAACATTCAAGACAGTGTAGTGATGGGTGACTGGCTGGTAGATGTATTCAAGTCAGATATCCACAATCAATTACCAACACTTGCTAATCTACTAGCCGAAAATCGCTACCAGTGGTGGCAACAGTGGCAACCTTTACAAGAGCTGTACTTAAAAGCCGAGAATAGACATAACTTTCATTTAACAATACTCCACCCTGTTTAAAAACTGGTGATGAGTCAATGGTTATTAGTCCATAGTTGATTTTCCCTTTGTTCTCCTAGTCTCTCTATCCTCTCGCTCTTGACACTAGGGCGAAGACAAAGTACTGACTTATACCAATTCTCCAAAATTAGACAACAGATGCAAAGCTTGAAACCCAGATGGTATCTGACTTTCTGAATTGCGAGCTGCGAATTGCGTTGGCGTTAGCCTTGCCGCAGGCTATTGCGAATTGGTATTACTCCCCTGATTAAAAACCTAGGGGAAACTCATGGGTATGTTTAGAGCAAAGTAATCCATCCGTTGTTCCACACCCTTCTTCCTGCTTCTTTGACTCTTAACTACACCGCAAAAATCCTTGGCAACATAAATTCATTAACAGATGGAAATTCACAGAAGATGAAAAAAACAATCTGTGAATTTTCCTGAAAAATTGATCTGATGAAACATTTATTAATAATCCAGATTTTCGTGAGCCAAATTGATGATGGTTCACTATTCACCCATTTCTAGCATTTATCATTTAGAAAATACAGCTAAATACTTACAAAATTTCTTGATAAAACTCATGATTTTTTGACTTTTGTCACAGACTCCGTTTTGAGCGATTTCAAAAAGAGTAATAATAGTTTCTGTGATCCTTATCTGATGAGACTTGATCAAAGATTATTGGCTTAAATAGGGGGTCATACCCCTCTTTACAAAATCACCAGTAAAGTGTTTTTAAAGCCGAGCATTAACTAGTAAAAATGCGTTAATTGCTAATGCGAATTTGTTGAGTGCTTGTTGTCTAAGCAGTTATACCAAAGGAGGTTCAGATGAGTCGTCTTCTTTATGAAAATTCAGTTTCATATCAAGGATATCTCATCATTCCATTTGTTTTTGGCAAAGCAGATAGGTATGAAATCTATTCCTATAAACTTTTGTCAGAAATTGGGCAAAAAAGTAAGCTGCATAAAGCAGAAAATCCAGCAAAAATATATGGCAATAGCATTAGTAATATCATTGAGATAGCTAAAGAGCATATTGACCAAAACGCCGATTTTGTGAGTCAAAAAGATAGCTTTCAATCTCGCTATATCTACCGCAACAATTTGATTATTGTCTTTCATGAGAATGATCGATACTTTTATGACCATTACCCACCAGATTTATTGAATAATATTGCTGCACCCAAATTATTCAAATCTGAGTATGAATGCCTCAGTTGGATTAAGCAGGGGTTAGATGGTAGATATATGCGGCAACAGGCGAGGTAAGAGGTAGGGAGCAGGGAGCAGGGGGAGTAAGGGGAGTAAGGGGAGCAGGGGCTGAACGCCCCGCTAACAGCACTCCCCACTCTCTAATTTGTTACTCTTTCAATAGTAGGTAATATATAGAGCCAGTAGTAACGGTAATACCAGCGCGATCGCCTGCTAAGTCACCATAACCAAGGAAATAATCCACTCTGCCAGGGCCTTTAATGGCGCTACCTGTATCTTGATCAAGGACAAAACGGCTGACTCTGCGCTGAATTAATTGATTACGCTGTCCCGGATAAGGAAATGTCGCATTAATTACAGCCAATGCTCCTGGTGGCATGAGAGATTTATCAGTGGCAATAGAACGTTCTGGTACGAGAGGTACGCTGATACTGCCTGTAGCTGGTTCACCTTTAGTTTCCTTAAAGAAAATAAAGCGTTCCCAACGTGGTAAATAATTACTCATAGACTGGGGACTTTTGCGGAAATACCGAATAATCCCCGGCATATTTAATTCTTCTTTAGTGAGTTTGCCATCTTGAAACAGCAGCCGCCCGATACTTGTCCAAGGGTAATCCGTTCCCCGCACAAAACCAACACTAGTTTGAGTCCCATCAGTTAGGTTGAGTTTAGCAGAACCTTGGATATGGATCATGTATGCTTGAAAGCGATCGCGTAACCAAAACATCTCTAAACCCCGTAGCTGGCTTTTTTCTCCCAACAAACCATCCACCCCTTCTAATTCAACTCGTTTGGGGTGGGGTTTAGTCCATTGCTCAAAATCCGGTGGTACTCGATAAATTGGGTATTTATATTGGGCAGTGCGTACACGACTGGCTTGATAAATTGGTGCGTAGTAGGCGGTAAACTTGACCGTACCCTGTCCATCATCACCAACTGATTTGTAAAAAGCGAACTCCCGCCGCACCGCCGCTTGTAATTGTGCTGGTGATTTAGCGGTAGCTACCAACTGACGAAAACGCCGCAAACTCCGACGCACTCTGTCGCGGGTAATTTCTTTAATTGGGTAGTTATCGTAAGCTGTAATTGCTTTTGGGGTTTCTAAATAACGCAAACTGTTATCTATTGAGTTTAATAGACCTTGGCGATCGCTTTTTAAACCCCTATGTCCTGAAAAAAGTTGCTCATCCCAACCCAAGCAAGCATGATGAGGAGTGCAGTTAGTACCAACATCAACAAGTTTTAAAGGTGGTGCTGTAGGTGATACCTGACTCACAGCAACTTGCAGTGGGTTAAAAAGGGTAATTCCTAAACTCAGGGAAAACAAAGCCAGCGTTTTTCTCATGTTCGTATCTCTATATATTCAGACTTTAGGACATTAACCCACGGCTTAAGTTTCCGCTAGTAATATACTGTAGCGATCGTCAGGTACATGACGTTGAATCAACACAAGAGTATTTCCGCCTGTGTTATGTCATTCGTCGTTACAGATTTAGAGCAGCCTTAAATTAAAGCATTAAGTATAAATCAGGGGACACGCCCTATTTCTCTATTCGCTATCTTAGACTTGTTAGTGAATATACGTAAATAGTAATTCTGTAAGAAAGTTTTTTTACTAGGGTGATAGATCACAAATCACAACTGGGTAAGTTTGTTGTAGAACGGAGCGATCGCATTCTACTAACCCCAAACTTCAGGAGAAACCCATGCTCAAGCCAGAATTGCAAGCTAAATTCCTCAGCCACCTCAGCAACCGTAAGAACAGAGAAGAAGAAGGTTTTACCTTAATTGAATTGCTAGTTGTAGTAATTATCATCGGTGTACTTGCGGCGATCGCGTTACCTTCGCTACTTGGTCAGGTCAACAAAGCTAAACAGTCAGAAGCGAGAAACTACGTAGGTACAGCTAACCGTTCTCAACAAGCCTTTTACTTGGAATACCAAAGATTTGCCACTGACCTCTCTGAATTGCAAGTAGGGATTAGAACACCATCCGAAAATTATAGCTATGATATTTCAACCTCGAATGCTAGTGGTACTGTTGCCAGTGTTGCTCAATTTAGAGGACAAGCTACCAAAACTGCACTAAAGTCATATTACGGATTAGTAGGTACACAACTTGGTAATAGTGCTACCTCTGAGGCACTGACAATAGCAATAGCTTGTGAATCGGCTGCGCCTTCTCAGACAGTGGCAGCCATCAGTACCTTCAGTACAACCTGTGCTACCAGCTACGTTTCTTTGTCTAGATAAGAAAAGACAAAAGTTTTCCTGCTCATCCTCTTGAGTAATGTGACATTAAAGTTTTGTTTGATTGGGTAGTGTTTCAACACATTACCCAATTTTTGCAGTTTACTCACTATGACAATGCTGATCTACGAGGCATTCTAAAATTTTCTAACTCTAACAATTTAGTATCAATATGCTCTCTTTCACTACCCCTAACGAATGGCATCACCAAGCTGAAAAATATTTTCTTGCAGGTAATTATTCTCAAGCAGCTAGTCTCTATGAAGAAGCAATTACTCTAGAGCCTGATGTTAAATCATACTATTGGTATTTAGGATTAATATTATTGTTGCAAGGACAAGATGTAGAAGCTCAAACAACTTGGCTTATGGCCATGATGGAAGGAAAAACAGAACAAGTTGAAATTTGGAACAATGAATTAGTTAAGGTTTTACAGACAGAAGCTAAACGTAGAGAATCTTTGCAAGAATATACAATTGCCGAGAAAATTCGCCAAAGTATTAAAGAATTTTCGCCTGAAGATATTAATAATTTATTACATCTCCTACAACTATCTATCACACTAGAAAATTACACAGGTGAAAATTTAACAGAACTTGGTATAAATAAGATTTTACAATCTAAATCAGCGCTAAAATTAGATTTAGAATTGTTACTATACACTCTCAAAACTGTTTTAAATTATGCACCAGCACATCCATCAAGTCTAGAGTTTACTGAATCATGTTTGCCATATTTTCAAGGTAATAATAAGGCTTTGTTGTTTATTCTATTACCAGTTGCATTAGAAATTGGTTATTCACAAAAACAATTCCATGCAGCAGCCCAAATATGTGAACTTTATTTACAATTAAGTCCTAACAATACAGAAGTTATTGGTCACTTGGCTAGTCTTTATCAAAATGCAGGAGAATATAAAAAAGGTATAGAAATTGCTAAATTATTTTTCTCATTAGTACAAGATTTAGCAGATAAAGTATTTGCAAACCGCCAAATTTTACGGGGATTAATGACAGCAGGGGGACATTGGGAAGAATCTTGCTATGTGTATGAAAGACAAGAATCACTGATAAAATCGCTCATAGAAGATAATCCT
This sequence comes from Nostoc parmelioides FACHB-3921, assembly GCF_014696625.1. GTDB lineage: Bacteria > Cyanobacteriota > Cyanobacteriia > Cyanobacteriales > Nostocaceae > Trichormus > Trichormus parmelioides. The sequence continues at coordinate 30,026 of NZ_JACJQL010000027.1, read as the reverse complement.
AAAGAGCTTAGTGCAGCTAGAATATCTAGATTATTTAATGCTAACTATTTTACTTTTTATATTGAAGATAACCCCCAAAAAAATAGAAATATACAAAATCAGTTGTTACAGATTTGTCAAAACAGTATAAATACTTTGGAGCGAGAATACATAACAAAATATTCTCAGGGTCATCTTTTCAGAAAAAAACAAACACAAATTAATAGGAAATTAAATATTGGATATATATCACATTGCCTGAGAAGTCACTCTGTAGGATGGCTGGCACGATGGTTATTTCAGCATCATGACCGTGAAAAGTTTCAAATTCATGGTTATTTTATTAATACTAACCCAACCTTGGATGCTTTGCATGAATGGTATCTCATTAAAGTTGACAAAATTTCTAAATCAGATGAATATTTACAAATTTCTGAACAAATTTATCAAGATGAAATTGATATTTTAATTGACTTGGATAGTATTACTTTGGATACTACTTGTGACATTATAGCCCTGAAACCTGCACCCATTCAGGTTACTTGGTTGGGTTGGGATGCTTCAGGAAGTCCATCAGTTGATTATTTTATTGCTGACCCCTACGTTTTACCAGATTCAGCACAAGAATACTATAAAGAACAAATTTGGCGTTTACCTCAAACCTATATAGGTGTGGATGGTTTTGAAGTTGGTGTTCCTACAGTTCGTCGTGATGAATTAGATATTCCTGATGATGCAGTAGTTTATCTGTGTGGACAAAGAGGCTTTAAACGACATCCAGATATTAGCAGACTGCAATTGCAGATACTCAAAGAAGTTCCCAATAGCTACTTTTTAATTAAAGGAATCTCTGATGAAGAATCGATCAAAATATTCTTTGATGGATTAGCGGAAGAAGAAGGTATTGATATATCAAGATTGCGTTTTCTCCCAATCGTGGCAACTGAATCAGTCCACCGTGCTAATTTAGGCATTGCCGATATAGTATTAGATACCTATCCCTACAATGGCGCTACAACAACCTTAGAAACCTTGTGGATGTGCATTCCTATGGTGACAAAAGTAGGAGAACAATTTGCAGCACGTAACAGCTATACCATGATGATGAATGCTGGAATCACAGAAGGTATTGCTTGGACTGATGAAGAGTATGTAGAGTGGGGTGTGCGCTTGGGTAAAGATAAAGCCTTAAGACAACAAATAGCTTGGAAGTTAAAACAATCAAGAAAAACATCACCCCTGTGGAATGGTAAGCAATTCACCCGCGAAATGGAGAAAGCTTACACCCAAATGTGGGAAATATATATGAATTCGCAGTGAGGAATTTATGACTCATCTCAAGGCTAAAGCTTTTATTACCAAATAGTGGGTTAAGTCCAGTTAATCTGAAAGTCTAAGGAGGTTCGTGATACTGTAGAGACGTTGTATGCAACGTCTCTACATCATTTATTTGGCGCAACTTCATAGAGAATTGATATAAAACTAGATAATTTTTGACTCAGACACAAGAAACTCTTCTTCTCTCACTTGGCTAAAATCGGCGAGTTCGCAAGATAGGAGTTTTTCTGCTTTCGCTTTTATTACTGCGTCTTGATTTTCATGTCCTAAAACAATTCGTGCATGAATACGAGGCAATAAAGCCTTCCACTGAATATCACTCAAACTTTCTACCAAGGAAATGTCTAATCCCTCAGTTACATCTACATCCTCTTGCATCAGCAGATTCATCGCTACAGCCGATAACAACATTTCCACATCATCAACAGCGATATTATTGATATTGATTAATAGCGTAGTTTTTTCACTATCAGGATTAGTCGCAACGGTTTTAATTACCTGTTCCAATTCTGAAGCAATCAATTCTTCTGGTTGTGACCAATCAGGGAAAACTATAAGATTGATATCCTTTAAGCGTAAATTTTGACTGAGAGTATCTGCAATATAATCACTAACAAGTTCTTGAAATAAGCTCCCCATTTTAGCTGAATAAGCGCGACTATCCAAAAAACTAGGATTACCTTGCATTCTTTCCTTGATTTCGGCGCTCTTTTGTTGCCTTAATGCAGAATTATTACCTAATGTAACGGCTAATTCAATGTAAGATTCATCACTGGTAGCAACTAAACCAGGAACATTCAACGTTTGTATTATCGCTGCTCCCATTGCAGAACGAAAGTAATTTCCTTGTCTAGCAATGACGGGTAAATTAACCTGTAATGGTTCTATTAATGAAGTTGTACCAGCAAATGGGTAGGAATCTAAATAAATATCAGCAATTTTATAATATTCTTTCATATCCTCACGGTCTGGAACTGGTTGAGGATCTAAAACTATTAAGCGTTCAGTTGTTAACCCATACTTATAAAATATTGAATTTAAGTGATTAATAAATTCTGTTTTCTGGTAATTCTTTGACCAATTCGGGCCAAATGGTAAAAGCAGTAAAACAGAATTTGGTACTCTAGCTATGATTTTCGCCCATGATTCCAGTAATTCTGGAATCATTTTAAAGTAGTTAGCACCAGAGATGAAAACAACAGCATCTTCGGCAATTCCTAAGCTATTTCTTTCAAGTGGAGTTGTCGATTTACCTTCTTCTGTACCATAACTAAAACAGTGAGCAGTTCCTTCTAATTTAATTAGCTTTTCCTGATAATGGTCTTGCGCTGTTGGTGAAGGATCAGTTAATGTGCCGGAAATATAGTAATCCATATTTCTTATTCCTGTCGTCACCACAGAACCACCACTAGTAACTTGTATTCTAGCTAATCTATGGATTGCTAACAGGCAGATTTGGTTAGTTACTACAGTTACGTTAGTAGCTATAAACAGTATGTCCAAATCATCATTACGAATAATATCTACTTGTGCTGATAATTGCTGCGGTAGAACTTTAAATAAATTGGCAGAAAGCTGGCAATATTGCTCTAGTTTATGACCTCTTTCTGTTAGCGAATATAAAATTACCTCAAAATCTCGATTTATGTATTCATAAACAGGGAGGTATGCAAATGTTTCTGCTGAGGGTGTAAAATCTGCTGCTAGTATACCAAGCCGGATTTTTTTTCTATTTGTAGGTCTATCTGCAAACTTATAATCAATTTCATGCCCATTTAATTTTAGGCAACACTCTATTATTTCTGCTCGTTTAACATATATTTCTTTTAGATTATTTTCATTAAAATAAATATTTACAAAAAAAGCAAATTGAGTGAAATAATCCAGAATTTCATAAGATGAAGAATAATCTAATTCTTGGAAAATATATTTATGCAATAAATTAACGCATTTCTCCGTGTATTCATAATATTTTTGTGAATTTCCTAATATTTCAAAATAACCTCGTGACGATAATAAAAATTCTAGATAGTCACATAACAGCCATTTAGGTATTTGCGAAAAGTTAGTTAGTAACTGATTAAAATCACTAGACAACATAGCTACTAGTAAATGTTGAATAGTTTTTGTAGATTGAGGTTGCTGAGCAATGATTATCTGATTAAAGAGAGTTTTATTATCTAAATTTCTATCATTAATGTTACTACTGAGGAGTATTTTATGTGTTTTCCCCAGCAAACCCTCATACATCTCGGCTAATTTTTCATCAGGAATACTAAACCATTGTTCTGCTGTTTGTTTTCGCAACCGATTTAATTCAGTATGATCATTGCTAAAAATAGCATATCTAACAGCAGCCATTTGTCTTGTCATATCAGGATAACGGCCGTCATCAGCAATATACTGAAAAAGCTTTTGATAATCTAATAAAATAGCATCTTTTAAAGCTATGTTCCGGCGCGTTTGTTGTTGGGGATGTATATGAAAATGTGATAGAACTTGATTAATAAATCCAATTTTGTATTGGCTCATAATTCTGAGCCACATTTCTAAGTCTACAAGCTGACAAAGTTCAGTGTTAAATAAGCCTACTTTATCAAAAACTTCTTTTTTAATTAAAACTGTACTTGGTTCGCCAATCTTATTAATAGGATTATCAAAAATGTTGGGGTCTTGTAAAAGCTCTTCTCCTGGTTGAACTGTTTTTAAATTCGACCAATATTTATGTACATCTTTAGCTTCATGATTTTCTAAATATCTTGGACTATAGTTAGCATCTTTAGAGTTAGAAAACAGTTTACGAGGTGAGAATACTAAACCTATTTCCTCATCTTCTTCCGCCAATGCAACCATTTTTTTAATAGCATCAGGCTCTAAAATATCATCTTGGAATAGAAATTTAATGTATTTACCTTGAGCTTGAGAAATGCAGAAATTCCAATTATTAGCTAATCCATATCTTTCATGAGTTAATACATTAATAGTCCTTTTTGTATTTCCCAGAAAATGATTAATTTTTCTTATTATCTCATCAGTTGAATCATCATCTGAAATGATAATTTCTATATTATTATATGACTGAGATTCAATGCTTTGGAGCGCCATTTCAATAAAAGCTTCACCATTATATGTCGGAATACAAATGCTAACTAATGGCTCATCTTGAGTCAGATATGAATTATTTTGTAATTGATCTCTGTTTTTTTCTACATCAATTTGATTTTTATCAGTAGAAAATATATCTTTGACTTTTAAAATATGAAAATTTCTGTATGGTATTTCCAAATCAGCACAAACTACGCTAACCATATCATTTACAAAAGAATTAACGGATTCTTGACCATATTTAACTTGAAGTTCCTGCTGATATCGCACATTCTGCAATGTACTTCGTGCATATTCTACTTCTTCTAAACCGTAAGCTATTCCATTCAGATGAAATTCTCCAGCTTTCTCTAAAATTAGTGAAGTAGATAAGCTTCTAAACCATTGATCTTTTGTGGTTCCTGCCATCGGTACTACTATAGGAACACACCCGCATAAAGCTGCTATTATGCAAAGATACGAGTAAGGATCATAAGAGATAAGATATTCTTTTCTATTAAAGATTTCAATCAGAATATCTGGAGATAAATTATCTTCCAAAAAAAGAGATTCCGACGGATGAATATCTTTTAATGATTTGTGAAATTTATGAGCTTTTCTAATTATATGACAATATCCATCTCTCGATTTGCCATAATTCTTGAATGCCGGATTTAAGTAAAGTGGAGAAAGTAAATTATAATTTTTTACATCTTTTTCAGGATTGAAAGAACAGTAGTGATAAACAAAATCATCTTTCCCCCAAGTTAGATATATATCTTGGGGGCAATGAACACCAAGTTCACAGAGAACCCATCTAACCACATATTTTGCATTTAAAGGATTGCCAGATATGATTTCTGGATATACGACAACTGTATTTTCATTAATATCATCTTCTGTTGCGTATTTTTCAAAGATGCTATTAGGTAACATCAGTTTATTCATATCAAAAACTTTACAACAAAAACCAGAATCATCAATGCTGTAAGCAAGATTATAAAGAGCGACTATTCCACCTACATGAGCTTGAAATGCTGGAGAGAATACGATAAAATTTAATGAATATGGATACTTTCCTGAATTTTTATTCATGACTTTAGGCTTATTATTTAGTAATTTACATTCTTGTATGCAAAAGTTAAATTTTAATTTTTAACCAGTCAACAATATTAGAACTATTAGTGAGTTTTTGCATCAATATGCTCTCTAACACTTGAGCAATAAATCTATTATTGTTATATGTAATACTTAAAATACTAACCTTCATTTAACTTTTCCTAAGTATTAATGCTTGATATAAGTTGTAAATTACTCAATTTGTCTTGAAAATAGGTTTTGTTCTCTATCGCCAGCTTAATAATATCTACGATATTAGTGATATCTTCAAGACTGATTGATGTTCCAGTAGGCAGAGAGATTACTCTTTGAATAAGCTTTTCTGTTTCTGGCAGCAATAATTTAGAATAAGGGAAATATGAATGGTACGGTTCCATGTTATGGCAACCAGGATAAAAATATCTTCTAGCCATTACGTTTTCAGCGTGCAATATTTCTAATAATTGGTCTCTACTAATTCCAAGAACTATCTCATCAATTTCTAAGACAATATACTGATAATTAGATTTTTCAGATTCATTGTAATTAGTTAAATTAATACCATGAATCTCTTTTAATTGTCTTTCATAATATTTATAATTACGATAGTTAATGAAGACAAATTCATCTAGATTATCGAGTCCTGTTAAACCCATTGCGGCTGAGACTTCAGTCATTTTGCCATTAGTGCCGATATATATAACTCGGTCATAACCCGCAAAACCAAAGTTGGTCATTAAGCGAATTTTCTCTGCCAATTCATCACTATTTGTAACTATCGCGCCTCCCTCAAAGGTATTTAAAAATTTAGTAGCATGAAAGCTAAAAACTTCAGCATCACCAAAGCTACCTATCATGCGCCCTTGATGTGAACAGCCAAAAGCATGAGCAGCATCAAACATTAATTTCAAATTGTGGGTATGAGCAATTTCACTCAAAGCCTCTACATTACAAGGGCGACCCCACAAATGAACGCCGATAATACCAGTAGTGCGAGGGGTTATGCTTTGAACTATTTTGTTGGGATCTATATTATGAGTACGGGGGTCAATATCACAGAAAACAGGTATTATTTCTTGCCATTTGAGAGCGTGTGCAGTAGCAATAAATGTGAAAGAAGGAATAATCACTTCACCAGTGAAACCTACAGCACGAATGGCTATTTCTAAGGCTACTGTTGCATTACACGTAGCTATGCAGTGTTTTACTCCAACCAATTGAGCAATTTGTCTTTCAAATTCCTGTACATAAATACCATTGTTCGTTAGCCATTTCCTATCTAAAATATCGTTGATACGCGATAATAAATTTTCGCGGTTACCCATGTTCGGGCGACCAACGTGTAATTTATCAACAAATGTTGGTGTTCCACCAAATATGGCTAAATCATTCAATCTTTTTTTCATTTGAGATAATGTTTTAATTCGGCACTTGAAAGAATGTTATGGAATATTTTAAAACTACTGCAATAGTTAAATCTATTTTTGTGCTACTACAGTATAGTGAATTGGCATTAATTGACGCTCTGGTGTCTCAATAGCATTTAATTCTAAAATATAAAATTTTTCTAATAAGACTCTTAAGCCATGCTCTGTAAAACGCCAACAATCAGGAAGTGGCCCATGTATCCTAAAATTGAAAGGTACGCTGAGAAATAATTTCCCATTTGGTTTAAGTATTCTTAGAATTTCGTCTACTGCTTTAAAAGGGTGAAGTGTATGTTCTAGAACTTCAGTACAAACTATATAGTCGAAAGTGTTGCTTTTCAAAAAATCATTGTATTGACAAATGTCACCAATGTAAGTACACCCAGAATGAGTATCTATATCAAATGTTTCTACCTTTATATATTCTGAAAAATAAGGTCTAGCGCCTGAATGAATTTGAGGTGCAATATCTAATAAAATACCTGGCTGATGAGCATAATTCACGGCTGTATATTTCATAAATTCGATTATATTTTTGCGAATTATTTTTAAATAATGAATATCATTTTGGCTAATTATACTATCTGACATATTTACTTATTTCCTATCATCTAAGAGCATTTCTATCATACTATTATCAAACGTAGGAATACCTAGTTTTAAGCTTATAGACTTACGTTCTTGAAAACTGTCATCAATAAATATTGCAGGACTTTCAATTATATATTTTGCTTTATCTTCTAATTTATTTATCTGAATAATATTATCAAAAATACCTTGAATTCTATACTTTTTAAGAAAATCATATATATCTCCTGTATGCTTCGTCAATAGAACTATCTTTTTCGTATTATTTATACACTGATATAAAAATTTTATTAAATCCAAATTAACTTTATTACTGATAACCAAAGTGTCATCTAAATCCACATATACCGTTTTATAATCTACATTATGTATATACCGATTTATTAAAGCACGATCCATTGTTAGGTCAAATTTATTATTAATAATTTCGATTGGAACTCTTTCTTGCTCATATATACTCAAAAGAGGAAAATTTATTCCTTGTACTCGATGAAATGCCATCGCACCTGCTACGCGAGGAGCCACCTCTAAAAGTTTATATTCACCATATTTATCTCGCTTTAATTGAAAAAACCAAACACCATGAAAATTTAATTTTTGTGTAATTAGTTCGGCATATTTAATAAACAATTCTTGATCTATGTTTGCATTAGAAATACTCATTGATATGCCAGATTTTGTTCTGATTCTTTTCCTACCACTGCAAAATACTAATCCTAAGTCACGATGAGAAAAGCAATCAATTGTATATTCGTCGCCGGGAAGATATTCAGTAATAATATATTCATTTTTCTTATCTAAAAAAAATGAAATATCTTGAGAATTATAGACAATATGTGTATCTTGAGAACCTTGACCTTTATCTGGTTTAACAAATACAGGGAATTGTTTTATTTCATGTAAACTATGATATGTTTCAGGAACTGGAATAGTTCCAAATAATACTTTATATGTTTTAGATTTAAATCTAGTAATTAAACAGGTTTCTAGGGGTGAAGTAACTATTTTAGCCTTAATATACTGAGATTTTTCTACTAAAGCGACAATTATATCGTCATAAGCTGGAAATATATAATCTATACTATTAGCATCAATTACCTGATTTAAAGCATTTATCCATCCAGGCTCATGAATACTAGGAATCTTAAAATGTTCTGTAAAAACATATGGGGCGTGATTTGAAACATCTAGACCAGCCGAATATAACTGAATATCTTTGCAGTCACATAAAGCTTTATGAATTTCTAAACCAATTTCCGATCCTCCTGGAAATATTAAGACTTTATATTTTTTCATTATGTTTTTAATTAAGGATAAAGATAACAGTAGTTTGCATTAATACTTACTGTCGGATTGCTTCTTCATATCTGCCAAAACAGTTTTATAATCTTGTCTATCAGGATGCTGCTGTACTAATTTCTCCATCAGGGCGATCGCTCCCTTTTTATCCTTTAAACGTAACCGTATAAGAGACAGCTTCTCCAATGCTGTTTGATTATTTGGCTCTCGCTGTAAAACTAACTCGTAACCCTTGGCTTCTTCTTGCAATGAAGACTCAGCAGATACAGTTTGAGCCACTGGCTGCGGATTTTGGATCGCTCGTTGAATAGCTGGGACAATTGCAAAAACTGAGGAACCAACGAAACCCACAAAAGAAATTATCGTTAAAATCCTTTTTTTCCTGGCAATTTGCTTCTGACGAGTAGTTATGTAGTCTTCACCTGAACTAGCCATGTTTGCATCCGGACTGTGGTAAATACTTAGTTACAGTAATCTCCTAAATAAGAGATTACCCATTACCTCACGGAAACTAACATCTCAACTAAAAATTTTTTATGCTGGAATTCGGCTTAAAGTAAAGATATGTTAACCCCGTAGTAGTATTCTTAATCAAAAACGATTTGCTACCTTTTAGCTAATGCACATAAAGAAGAAATGACGATAAGCTATCCTGCTTTTAAGTTGCTCAATCCATCGTGAGGGATCTTGACTGTTAATAGTTATCCCTCTTCTGTCACTTTCCGAGTATTCTGAATAAAAGGATTAAAAGAAAAAACTCTGAAAGGTAAGCAGGGCAATGGATGTAGAATTACAAATCCTAAAACATTTGGCAAGAGATGCCCAGCCAACAGTTGCGCTCGTAGATGAATATTGTGCAGAGTATAAAGGCCTGTTCAAAGAAGTAAGAAATTATGAATGCTTCAAATATTTACATTTAGGGATAATTGCACCAATAAAAAGAAAATCATTACCAGAAATAGCCAAAGTAGTAAGTATAAATTCGGCACAGTCATTACATCATTTCATAGCCTATTCAGATTGGTCAGCAAATAAATTAAAGAGCCGAAGATTAGATAAATTAAAGAAAGCATTAAATGGTTAGGCGATAACCGTAGTCATAAATGAAACTGGAGATAGGAAAAAAGGTAAAAAGACAGATTATGTTGCAAGACAATATCTAGGGAGTGTAGGAAAAATAGATAATGGAATAGTATCAGTCAATGCTTATGGAGTTTATGAAAATGTAACATTTCCGCTATTGTTCAAAGTATTTAAACCGAAAGGGACGCTCAAATCAGGAGATAAATATAAAACCAAAATAGAGTTAGCGTCAGAAATTATTACAGAATTAATAAATGAGGGGTTTAATATTGAATTAGTATTAGCCGATAGTTTATATGGTGAAAGTAGCGAATTCATCAAAAAGCTCAATGAATATGAATTAGCGCTCGCTCTCATTCATGCTATTGAAAATCGGGCTAACAAAGCTAATTACTCCGTTAAGCGTTTTATATTTAATCATGTCTAGCTACTTACTAGATCCGTTCGCAACTTTTTATGCAGCTTATGCAGCGATTAAAAATTCTGGGAGGCTATTTGGTGTATTTGGATGGCTATGAAAACAAAAAATCAAGGGTTTGGACAAGGGTATAGGAATATAAGAGTATAGGAGTATAAATGTCTAAAACCCTTACCCTCAGCTTCCACAGACAACTTGGGTACATTAGCTATCTAACCCGTTAGCTATATATTGCCACCTGTATAAATGTATATTTAATTAGCTTATGTTACGTAAATTTGCCAGTCGAGACGAATTAATAGCTTACCTGCGTGAACAATTTCCCCAAGTCGCAGAAAGAAGCGATTGTGTTAGTGATACCAAGGGTGGAAGGCAAGCAGCCCAAAAAGCTCTACAAAAGGTTAACCCTGCCACCTACGCAAAAACACGCAACTTTTTGACAGGAGATGTAACCAGACTTTCAGCCTACATCCGCTATGGAGTTTTGAGCCTGGGAGAAATACGAGATTATGTATTAGATAATGTCAAACACCCTGATGATGCTACAAAACTCATTAATGAATTAGGTTGGCGGGATTATTGGCAGCGATTGTATGTCAAGCTTGGCAATGGTATCTGGGAAGACCAGGAAGAATATAAGACAGGTTACACTTCCGCAGAATACGCATCTGATTTAGCCACAGATATCAAAGAAGGCAAAACAGGATTAGTTTGTATCGACAGCTTCAGCCGCGAATTACAAGAAACTGGCTACTTACACAACCACATGAGAATGTGGCTAGCTGCCTACATTGTCCATTGGCGGCGTATTCGCTGGCAAGAGGGAGCCAAATGGTTCCTAGAACACCTCTTAGATGGTGATCCTGCTAGTAATAATATGTCCTGGCAATGGGTAGCCAGCACCTTTAGTCAAAAACCATATTTTTTCAACCGCGAGAACTTGGAACGCTATACAAAAAGCATTTATTGTCAAAAATGCCCTTTATATGGTCGTTGTAATTTTGAAGGTAGCTACGAAGAATTAGAACAGCAACTTTTTCCCAAAAGAACATTTAGCAAGCAGCCCAATAGTCAAAGTTGGCAACGTGGGAAGAAAAAGTAGTTATTGATAATTAGTCAAGTCGCTTCTCTACGAGACGCTACGCGTTAAGCGAAGCTATGCCGCAGGCTTTACGCTCCAATTCAAAATTCAAAATTCAAAACAACTGCTCCCTACCTTATTCCAACAATAATTATTTACGCCGACTTACTTATTTCCGCCATTTCCTAATTTCTCCTCTCCATTTCTAATATGAATAAACCAATTGTGTGGATACATGGTGATTGTCTCAGTCCCCTCAACCCAGCCTTACAAGAATACCCGGATGCTCCGGCTATTTGGGTTTGGGACGATGCTTTAATAGAAAAATGGCAATTAAGCCTAAAACGTATCACTTTTATTTATGAGTGCTTGCTAGAGTTACCTGTGGAAATTCGCCGTGGTAATGTGGCACAAGAAATTCTAGGTTTTGCCAAAGAACATCATGCTGATTTAGTGGCGACAGCCAATAGTCCCAGCCCCAGATTTGAGAATATCTGTGATGAAATTGAGGGTTCTTTAAAATTAGAGGTTTGGGAAGTAGAACCGTTTTTTGACTACGATGGTTACATTGACTTAAAGCGATTCTCTCGCTATTGGAAAGTAGCGGAAAAGTATGTCTTTGAATAGTGAATCTTATTGCGCTTCCCTGCGGGACGCTTTGCGTTAAGCGGAGCTATGCCGGAGGCTTTACGTGTGTCAGTGGTCAGTGGCAAAGATATGTAAAAACCACCCACAAGGGGATGGAGTTTTTATTAATTTATTTCACACAGAGGGGCAGAAGTACAGTGATTTTCATCAGCTAGCAAAAATCACCAATCAAATAATTATGTCCACAGTGTGCATAAATGAATCGGAGTGATATGTTAAGACATACATCTATTCACAAAAATCAGAGCTTGTATAAATCATTGACTAATTTGTAGTACTAAATACTGTGGCTTAAATAATTGAGTGTTTTGTCGCAGTACCGAAAATTTTTGCTAGATGTAGGTTAGCAATTTCTTTACTTTTAGAGTATCCTTTGTCAGATTACCTTGGCACTTAGCCAGACTTAGGCGAAGAATCTACCTTTGTTTCCTCGGAGACACTATGCAAATGAATAAAGTTCTAATTAATGACACTACACTACGCGATGGAGAGCAAGCGGCTGGTGTTGCTTTTAGCGTAGAGGAAAAAATAGCGATCGCCAAATTTCTCGATGCAATTGGTGTGCATGAAATCGAAGTGGGAATACCCGCAATGGGTAAAGCAGAACAAGAGGCGATCGCTAATATTGTAAAGTTGGATTTGTCAGCAAATTTACTTGGTTGGAACCGCGCCGTGATTGCTGATATTCAGGCTTCTATAGCTTGTGGTTTACAGCGAGTACATATCTCTATTCCCGTTTCTACAATCCAAATCGCCGCTAAATTTCACGGACAATGGCAAGTAGTTTTACAAAAACTCCACGACAGTATTAGCTTTGCTGTTGACCAAGGTTTATTTGTATCTATCGGTGGTGAAGACTCATCAAGAGCGGAAGAAAGCTTCCTCCTTGATGTAGTGCTGGCTGCTCAAGAATGGGGTGCGTCACGATTTCGCTTTTGTGACACAGTAGGTATTCTTGACCCGTTCACTACCCACGCCAAAATAAAACAATTGGTGGCATCTTTGACAATACCTGTAGAAATGCACACCCACAATGATTTTGGTTTGGCAACAGCCAACGCTCTCGCAGGTATTAAAGCAGGTGCTTTATCGGTAAATACAACTGTGAATGGATTAGGTGAAAGAGCCGGGAATGCTGCTTTAGAAGAAGTGGTTATGGCTCTCAAGCACTTGTATCACCACGACTTAGGAATTGATACACGGCGTTTACTGGAAATATCTCAACTTGTAGTATCAGCATCAGGTCATCCTGTACCACCTTGGAAAGCAATTGTTGGTGAAAATACTTTTGCTCACGAATCCGGGATTCATGCTCATGGTGTAATGCAAAATCCTCAAACCTACGAGCCATTTGCACCAGAAGAAGTAGGGAGAGAGCGCCGTTTAGTTGTGGGTAAACATTCTGGTAGACATTTACTCTCTAGTATTTTGCAGCAATACAATATTATTCTCAATCACGAAGAAACCCAATTTGTCTTAGATGCAGTTAGACAAGAATCAGCAGAAAAAAAACGTAGCCTCACACCTCAAGAACTTTTGCATTTAGTGCAGACAAAACAACATTTTCGTGCCTGTTGAAGGAAGTTTTTAGAATTGTCCAGGACTTACGCAACTGGCATATTAGTAGGATGCGTCAGGTATCAAGAATCTGTTTATTGAGAGCATTCGAGCCGTCTGACGCACCTTAAACAATACATATAGCTGTCGTCAGTGGTGTTAGGACATCAATAGATGATACAACCTAGACACAACAAGACTTTTAACCCACTCCCCAGACCCCAGCTATATCATGTGACATAATTTCAGGTGTATTGTACAGTTCACCCTTGTTTATCCAAAATATAAACTGTCGCTGTATCTGTTTCTAAAAAAACCTTTGCTGGTCTAGTAATTTTGGTATTATCAGCAATTTTAAATATTGGCCATAGATTCTGCAAATCTGATTGTGTAAATTTTACGTAGTATGGTTTTTCATAACTCGTGTCATTGAGATAAGCGCTCTCAAGAAGCAATAATCTTTTAGGATGGATGACATAATTGCCAGCCTCACAAATGTTAACAAGTTTAATTCCCTTACGCGTAATATTACTATCAATATAATTATATTGATTATGAATTTTTCTCCTCTTCCTAATTCTGGGGTCGCAGAGGACTGCATCTGACGGTAATTTACTAATCATTTCCGTCATATCTGCTGTGTTCATCACCCGATTGCTACTATATTTACTTAATAAAAACTGATATTCATAAAATAAATTACTAAAGCAGGAAATTGTAATAATGATGCCACTAAATATATAAAGAATCCGTTTCTTACCCAAGGAAAATTTGTTGTAAGCCAGAGATGTAATTGTTAAAACAATGGGTGCAAATACAATGAGTAACTTATAATGAAAATAAGTTATTTCTGAATCAAGGTTAGAAGCAGCATATAGATAAATGCCCCATGTCGCACACAAACTACCCCAAATATATTGATTTCCCTTAAATTTAATTATCCCCAAATATGTAACTAAAGAGATAAAGATAATAGTTATGAGGAAGTAAATCCAAGATGGATGCCAAAGATATGCTTCTTGAAATAGCTTGAAATAGTTTAGAAATAAATTGCTTAGTCTTTTACCCAGGCTCATCAACAAAGAATTATCTGATGCTGACTTAGCCTTAAATATAGTTTTAAGAATATACTTTGTATTTTTAAAACCCCGTCCAAATTCACCTATCCAATACGGCAATAATACAATTGCGCTCGCTAAAATACTGATTATAGGTAAAGTTATTAATGAGTAGCTTTTTCTTTTAACTGCTTTATATATAAAAATACCGCAATTAATAATAAATACCACGGGCATGACAAATAGCGTGGAGGAGTGCAAACTCATTAATATAGCTAAAATCACTCCATATACTGCCCAACATATTGCTTGTATAGGGAAAGAAAATTTACCCTCCATTTGAAAATAGTACAGCAATGTAAAAGCTATTAAAAAGAAGGGAACAGAACTTGGATTCCATTGAAAGTTACTAATAAATATTTCCCCGTAAAGCACACTGTACCAAAATCCAGCTAAACCACTTAGCATAATTCTGGTTTGTGGTTCAACATTTTCTAATAATTTATAAACTAAGTAAACTAATAAAGGGATAGATAAAAAAGAGAAAAAGGCATTCGGGAAAGCTTGAAAAACCGGAGATGCTCCTAAAAGGGTGAAAGGAAAGAAAAGATAATAATAGAGGGGCAAAATATGGTGTCCGCCTACAGCAGCTTGGGGGCCAAGTGTAGGCAACTCTCCTTTCCACATATTGATAACGGTAAAGGCATCTTTAATTTGATCAGGTGCTGGGCCAATATCAAATGAAACATATTGAAAAACAGCGATGATTCTGGTGACAAAACCTACAGCGATCGCTAAAAATATCAGACCGTATCCTATAAGCGTAATTTTACTAAGATTCTTTAACTCTGAGCTAAGTTTAAACATGATAGTTATATTTTGAATAATGATGATGTGAAACTGAATACTTAGTGTTTAAGCATTTATTTTTAGTATCATACATCACGAGTTTATGAATTTTTGTTTTTTTATTGCTATGTATCCATGAAGATACTTAGGGGATAAAGCACTGTTTTAGAGTGATAGAAAACACGTCAACTTTCTTGGGTAGGACGAGAAGCGTAACAGTTTTGCGTTTCTCGTCTCAATTTACTGACTTTATCTAATACTTGCGCTCCTGTGGCTCAAACATGGTAATGGTGACTGGGCGATATTGAATATCAATCCCAGCAGGTGAATAGTAAGCCATTGTGTGTTGCAGGAACTTGGTATCATCTCGCTGTGGGTAATCTTCGCGGAAGTGTGCGCCACGACTTTCTTGACGATTTAAAGCTGAGGCTAAAATCGTCTGTCCGACTATCATTAAACTCCGCAACTCTAAAGCTTCTACTAGTTCAGTATTCCAACA
This sequence comes from Nostoc parmelioides FACHB-3921, assembly GCF_014696625.1. GTDB lineage: Bacteria > Cyanobacteriota > Cyanobacteriia > Cyanobacteriales > Nostocaceae > Trichormus > Trichormus parmelioides. The sequence continues at coordinate 14,020 of NZ_JACJQL010000027.1, read as the reverse complement.
ACTGCCTTTATCGTCTAAGTATATTTGACTGTATTTTTGTTGTATTTCTGTAATTTTTTGCCAACCTTGACCCATTAACTCTTGAGTACGGAAAACGCCACAGTAATCTGTCATTGCATCTTGGAAAGCTTGGCGGACTTGGTTGATGCGGTACTCTCCTGGTTGTTCAAGTAGGGCTTGGATTTCTTGCTGGGCTTGTTTGATGTAACGTTGTTCATCTATGGCAGGTAATTTACGGTTCTGCACATATTGAGTGATCGCTGCCCCAGTTCGTTTACCATAAACTACACATTCTAATAGAGAATTACTACCGAGACGATTTGCCCCGTGGACAGATACACAAGATGTTTCACCAGCCGCAAAAAACCCTTCAACTAAGCCATCACCACTACTGCGGACTCTACCATCAGTGTTTACAGGGATACCACCCATACAATAGTGAATTGTCGGACGGACTGGCATGGGTTGAGTGACTGCATCCACACCGACTAAGCGATGGGCTTCTTCCCAACAGAAGGGAACGCGACTCATGATTTTTTCTTTGCCCATGTGGCGCAAATCCAGATAGACAAAGGGGCCGCCTGCACTTCCATCCAAATTTACACCACGTCCAGCCCGAATTTCATAAGCGATCGCCCGTGAGGTAATATCGCGGGGTGCTAGTTCCATGCGACTGGGTGCATAGGTCGCCATAAAGCGATCGCCTTCACTATTAATTAAATACGCCCCTTCCCCCCGTACAGCCTCGGAAATCAAGACACCCACCGGATACAAACCCGTGGGATGGAATTGGACAAACTCCATATCTTCCAGAGGTAAACCGGCGATCGCTGTCATCGCTAAACCATCACCAGTAGAGGCATAATCATTGGAAGTAGTGTTATAAACGCGACCATAACCCCCTGTGGCAAACATCACCGCCTTAGCTCGGACAACCTCTATATGCCCGTCTAACAAGCTGTACATGACTAAACCCTTCGCCTCATTTTCTTCCAAAATCAGGCGCATCACGTACCACTCTTGGTAAATCTGCACACCATAACGCCGCAAATTATTGACCAACTCGTGTAGAATGGCATGACCAGTCTTATCAGCTGCGTAACAGGTGCGGTTGTGGGAGTGTCCACCAAAAGCCCGTTGAGCAATGCGACCATCAGGGAGACGTGAGAACAAAACCCCCATGTGTTCCAGGTCTATCACCACATCTGGGGCTTCCTGAGTCAGAATTGCTACTGCATCTTGGTCTGCTAAATAATCAGAACCTTTGACAGTATCAAAAGCGTGAGCCTCCCAAGTATCAGTAGAATCTACATTTTTCAGTGATGCAGCCATACCACCTTGAGCTGCAACAGAGTGGGAACGAATGGGGTGAGTTTTGGCAACCACTGCCACATTTAAACTAGGGTCATTACGGGCAATTTCCACAGCCGCCCGACATCCCGCCAGCCCACCCCCGACAATAATCACATCATGCTCTAGCATATTAACCACCGACTGCAAAACACTGCTGTTCTATTGTAGAGAGGTGATTCACTCAGCAGTTTTGCATTTAAAAAAAAATTCCCTGCCAGTAGACAGGGAACTTACAAAATTCAAAATTCAACATTAATTAATAATATCAACTTGTGGCTTGTACAGGTTGTTGTTGGGAAACATTACCAGGAATAGGTTCTGTCTTTGTTCCTGGTTCTACCGCCATAACTTCAATATGATTTAATAATGTCGTTACAAATGCAAACAACAAGAAAGGTAGAGATAAAAGCACAACCAGACCTACAGTTGCTAAAGCATACACTGGTCTTCTCGCGCCCATTAGTGCTAAAGCTGATGCCAAACTGACGGTAACAGTAATTAACCAGACAATTATTTGACCGTAGATATCACCAAAGGTCAAAGTACAGATAAAACGATATTTTTGATTATTATTTTTGCTCATTTATTTTTGCCTCAAGTCTCTCCTATAGGTTCTACGTTAAAACCATGTTTGACAGGCAGACAATTTCTCAATATTTTTCCAAGGTTTGTAATATCACTTCACATGATCTCAGTGATGACTGTTGAGGGTTGACTGATGACTGATAACTATTCACCAATGACTTATTACAAAAGATTACAAGATTTATCATATATTGGGTTTGCACCCGTCTTTATGGGTGTCTATTTTTATGTGCAGCGAATAAAATTCGCTTGAATAAATAAACCCATGAGTCAAATAGTCTGGATCGCAAGACACGCCAACCGCCTCGACTTTGTTAACCCCGACTGGTTTCTCACCGCAGAACGACGCTATGATCCACCCTTGTCTGATGATGGGATGGTACAAGCGAAACAGCTCGCTCAACGTTTGCGAGGGGAAAAAATCGCTCATATTTTTGCTTCTCCTTTTCTGCGAACGGTACAAACAGCTAACGCCGTAGCAGAGGTCTTGGATTTGCCCATAAATCTAGAAACGGGTTTGAGTGAATGGCTTAATCCTGCTTGGATGACTGAAGAACCAGAAAAACTATCAACTCCAGCCTTAGCAGAATTATTTCCCCGAATTGATCTCGGTTACACAGCACGCATAGCAGCCAACTATCCCGAAACCCATGAAGAAGTCAGGGCGCGTTCCGGACAAACAGCCCGATGTTTAGTAACTGAATGTTTTCCAGATAATATTTTGTTGGTAGCTCATGGCGCTTCTGTGCTGGGGGCGGCTATGGGGCTAGTAGGGGAAATTGCCAAAACTGAAGTTAAAGCTTCCTTATGTTCCCTAGTCAAAGTTGTGCGTTATGGCCCGGATTGGTTGCTAGAACTAAAAGGAGACACTTCTCATTTGGCTCAGGTAGAAGAAGTTATCCGATTTGCATAGGTTATTGACTGTTGACCACTAACTAAATTTACTGGTAATTTTTATGACTTTATTGTTAGCAGGAGATATCGGCGGGACGAAAACTATTTTGCGATTGGTAGAAATATCAAATTCGTCGGAACTGCACAATATTTATGAGGAAAGTTACCAGAGTGGGGATTTTCCAGATTTAGTGCCGATGGTGCAGCAATTTTTAGTCAAGGCTAATATACCTAGTCACCCCGAAAAGGCTTGCTTTGCGATCGCCGGCCCAGTGGTGAATAATACTGCCAAGCTGACCAATTTAGTCTGGTTTTTGGATACTGAACGACTAGCACAAGAATTAAGTATCCCCTTCATTTCCCTAATTAATGATTTTGCTGCTGTTGGCTATGGGATTTTTGGTCTAAATAAACAAGATTTGTTCACCTTACAAGCTGGTAAACATCAACCAGAAGCGCCTATTGCTATTATTGGTGCTGGTACTGGATTGGGACAAGGATTTTTAATTAAACAGGGAAACCAATATCAAGTTTTCCCCTCGGAAGGTGGACACGCCGACTTTGCCCCCCGCAACGAGTTAGAGTTTCAGTTGTTGAAATATCTGCTAGATAAACATGATATCCAGCGCGTCTCTGTGGAACGGGTGGTTTCTGGACAAGGGATTGTCGCCATTTACCAATTTTTACGCGATCGCAAACTCGCTACAGAATCGCCAGAAATTGCCCAAGTTGTCCGCACTTGGGAACAACAAGCAGGACAGGCTGAAAAAACCGTTGATCCTGGTGCAGCTATCGGTAAAGCCGCAGTCCAAGGAAGCGATCGCCTTTCGGAACAAGCCCTACAATTATTTATCGATGCTTATGGAGCAGAAGCGGGAAATCTTGCCCTCAAACTCCTACCATACGGCGGTTTGTACATTGCTGGTGGAATTGCCCCTAAAGTCTTGCCATTGATTGAAAATAGCAATTTCTTGCTTAATTTCAGCCAAAAAGGCAGAATGCGTCCTCTGCTAGAAGAAATACCGGTGCATATTATTCTCAATCAGCAAGTGGGACTCATAGGTGCTGCTTTGTGTGCTGCTAGGTTATAACAGCTAGCATCATCAGTGATATCAGCATCTGCGAATGCTAAAACCATGACACCAAAATTTGTCTTACCATTAATCGCTGCTACCATAGTTTGTAGTGGTTCCATGATTGTAGAAGCACGTCAGCCGAAACCTGCTTCTGTGCCTGCCAAAACAGTAGTGTCTCAAAAGAAACCTGCTCAACCAGTCCAATCAGAATGGAAGTTATTTACTGCCCCAGATGGACGCTTTTCTGTATTGATGCCAGGAATACCTAAACAGGATTCTCAGACCCAAAAAACTTACATGGGAGAAATTAACCTAGAGGTATTTTTAGCCCAACCACCAAAACAGGAAGTAGCCTATTTAGTGGTATACAATGAATTTCCCCATAGTTATGGGAAAATAACAGACCCCCAAGAAATATTGAATAATGTTCGGGATATGGCGCTCAAGACTACCCAAAGTAATTTGTTGAATCAGCGCAATATTCGCAGTTCTAATGGTCATCCTGGTAAGGAAATTGCATACATTAATTCTGGTGGCAAAATTACCAGAAGCAGAATTTACTTAGCTGAAGGACGCTTGTATCAAGTAATGGCTATAACTACTAAAAAACAGCAGCAGAATTTAGCTAAAACCATTACGGGATATCTCAATTCTTTTCACCTAGTTCTGAAAAAGTAAAAAAATATCAGGGTGTGAGGATATAATCCTGACACCCTTAAACACTCCTAAAATAAAGAATTTGGCTGCATAAGTCCTAATAGAATAATCAAAGTATTTGTTTTACCTAATTCAACCGGCCAAAAACTTCTATGAATCCTCAGGAAAGTGATACGAAACAAGCCTCTACACCATCGAAAGCATGGCGAGGTTGGCAAGAAAATTTAACGCTGATAGCGATCGCTTTATGTTTAGCCCTATTAATTCGGACATTCATAGCCGAACCCCGCTACATACCTTCAGAATCGATGGTTCCTACTTTATATGAAGGCGATCGCCTAGTAGTGGAAAAAGTCTCTTACAATTTTCAACCACCAACAACTGGGGATATAGTCGTTTTTCAGCCACCCGCAGAACTACAACGCCGGGGATACCCCAAAGATCAAGCTTTTATCAAACGTGTGATTGCTACACCAGGAGAAATCATCAGCGTTAACAATGGCAAAGTCTACTTGAACGGGAAAGCATTACCAGAAGAATACATTGCAGAACCACCTAATCAACCATTTCCACCAGTCAAAGTCCCAGAAAACCAATTCTTCGTCATGGGAGACAACCGCAACAACAGCAATGACTCCCGCTACTGGGGCTTTTTACCTAAGGAGAATATCATTGGTAGGGCAGTATTTCGCTTTTGGCCGCCTAATCGTTTAGGAATAATTTAAATAGGACTTACCCATGAAAACAAAAAATCAAGGGTTTGGAAAGGGGTATAAGGGTATAGGGGTATAAATGCACCCCTATACCCTTGCACCCTTACACCCGGCCTCAACAGAAAATCTGGGTGCGTAAGTCCTAAAGAATTAAAACCTCAGAAAATACATTAACTGGGCGATCGCCTCACCAGGCAGTTGTAATCTTCGTTGGAAATCAGCTAAATTACGGTAAGCTCCCGCCGAAGCTCGATTTTCTACCACAGCCTGGGCTAAAGACACATCCATGTATGGTATTTGGACTAACTGTTCAACTGAGGCGGTATTGGGATTAACTAATTGCGTAGAACCAACTAGTGATTCGTGGTCATAATAACTAAAAATCAATAAAGGCTTTAACGGTTCCAGTCGTGGTGCTGGTAGCCCCAAAGCCGCAGCAATATCTTCAATACAGTAAAATTTAACACCAGAATGGGAAAGTTCCACAAGCGATCGCGCTTGGTGAATCGACAAACCCGGTAGCCGCAACCAATCATCTACAGTTGCTTGGTTAGTATCAATACGAATTCCCAATTCTGCTGCAATCTGAATCTCCTCCCCAGACTGTAGTCGATAGTATGGGTCATTGAGCAGCTTGGTACGAAGTTTTTGTAACTTAGAATTCCAAGGAAGCCATTTAGTCATTAGCTAGTTGTCAGTTGTCAGTTGTCAGTTGTCAGTAGGGGCGGGTTTATGAAGATCATCGTCCAAGAGTGAGGATATCTGTAAACCCGCCCGTACAGTTGTCAATTTTCTTCCCCTACTCCCCCTGCTCCCCCTGCTCCCCCTGCTTCCCCAGCCTCCCCAATCCCCATCAAGAAATCTGATCTAGCAACTGACGGCGCTTTTGTTCAAATTCATACTCAGAAATCAGGCCATCTTGACGTAGACTATCTAATTCGCGTAAGGCATCAGCGATCGCTCCCACCTGATTGACTACATATGGAGATTGCTTGACTGCGGGTTTACCCAAATTAAAATTTCTGTCAAAAGCTTCTTCATCTTGGGCTAAATACCAAACTCCTTCAATAGCGCTAGCTACCTTAGGAATAGGTGTCCAAGAGAGTAATACATACAACAACCCCCAAAGTGGCTGTCCTAAATAAAACTTATGTAATCCAGAGATGCTCACCGTCCCAGCAAAAGCTAAAATAGCGGCAATACTTCGACTCTTACGCTTAGTTAACATATCCCCTATTAATCTACAATTACCACAGTTTTGTCAATCAGAGTGAGATCGTCGCAAAACACCTAAATGAATACGGCTTGAGCAAATTTTATCTCCCCAGCAAAATATAAATATATTTTATTAATTTAAACCCCAGGTAAATATTAATCCCTAACCCCGCTCCTCAGATCCCAATCCCCACACCTCGATGCTATCTTAAAGTTTTCATCTGCAAATCATAATCAAATGTCACAGACTTTTCTCCCCGCAGAATGGCTGAAGCAACTCTCTGACCCCTATGCTGTGTTAGGGATTCCTGTGACTGCTGATGAGAAAAAAATTCTCACCCGCTATCACGTTTTAGCAAAACTATTACATCCTGACCGCTATACGAAAAATAATCATCTAGAGAAAGAATTAGCCACAGCAATCTTTACCTGTTTGGTTAACCCTGCTTACGAGCAATTGAAGAATCAGCAAAAGCGTCAGAACATTTTAGAATCACTGCGGTCAGAAGCGATCGCCTGGAAAAAACAGTCCCTATATCTGCAAAGTGCCGTAGCCAAGCAAATGATGGCAATGTCTGCACGAGAAGCAGATTCGTTTTATCAACAGGCGATCGCCACCTGTGCTGAAGCTCAGTATAAATATCCGCGCAAGTGCCATCAAGTAACTAGACAAATAATTACCCTCAATCTAGCTTACTTATCCTTGCAAAAGTCCGATCCTTTAATTTTGGAAGTAAAACCATCTGTAAAATCCCAGGAAAAACCTCAACCCGTAGAACCCCAGGAAAGAGAAATTACATCAGATGAGAAGGCTAGTGTCCAACCCGCAGTCATAAATTATGCTCCACGGCACTACCAGCGTGGCCTTCAGTATACAAAACAAGGTCAATGGGCTAGTGCGGTGCAGGAACTACGGGATGCGATTAAGCTAGAACCAAGTAACAGCGATTATTATGCCTTATTAGGCTTCGTTTATCTAAGACAGAGTTTTGTGGGAATGGCAAAAGTTTATATGCGCCAAGCATTAAAACTAAATCCCCGGCAGGAACTAGCTTTAAAATATGCCAAATATCTAAAAATTGAATGTATTGATAATCTTGATCCACCATCAGTAGCTAAAGCTTTAGGTATTGCTGCTATGTTAAGCAAATTTGTTACCAAATTAGAAGCTAACATCAGTCAAGTGTTGAAATCTCGGTAAAAAACCGTACTGAGACCGAAGTTTAGTTATAAGATGAATCCCCTAGACTAGAATGAAAATAGAGGCAAAACTATAAACTGCTGAGTGATATTACTCAGCCCAATAGAGGCACATGGGATTCTTTGACTCTGAGATAGTTCAGCAAGAAGCAAAGCAGTTGTTTGAAGATTATCAAGCACTGATTAAACTAGGCAACAACTACGGCAAGTTTGACCGTGAAGGTAAAAAGTTATTTATTGAGCAAATGGAAGCAATGATGGATCGCTATCGCGTCTTTATGAAGCGATTCGAGCTTTCAGAAGACTTTATGGCACAAATGACCGTAGAGCAGCTCAAAACTCAATTAAATCAGTTTGGCATAACTCCTCAACAGATGTTCGACCAGATGAATCTGACTCTAGAGAGGATGAAATCTGAGCTGGAGAAACAGACTTGACATTGGGACTGGGGATTAGGTACTAGGAAGCAATCACAGCAGCCGGGCGTACAGCCCAGAAGGGAGCAGGGGAGAGAAAGTGACTAATTTCTCCAATCCCCGATACCCAGTCCCCTAATTCGCCTTAGGACGCGGAAATTGGGAAGGCGGCTTGAAGTTCTGCACTGGTACGCCCTTGAGTGCCTTAGTCATAAAATCACGCCAGATAGGAGCAACTTTCCCACCACCAGTTGCACCACTGGCTAGCTGTCGGTTGTCATCTCTACCTATCCAGACAGCCGTTGTTAACTGCGGTACAGTACCTACATACCAAATATCTTTTTCAGATGAGGTTGTACCCGTTTTCCCAGCAGATGGGCGATCTATAGCAGCACCTTTACCAGTACCATTAGTCACAACTGATCGCATCACATCTATAATCGCGGCCGATGCCCAAGGATCTAACACTAGCTGGGGTTTGGGGGTATTATCTAATAACACATTGCCACTGCTATCAGTAATCCGAGCAATGACTGTCGGTGGTGATTGCCAACCATAATTGGCAAAAGTCGCATAAGCACTAGCCATTTCTAGTGGCGTGACACCAATCGCCCCTAGCGGTAGGGAGGTCACAGGTTCCATTGGACTCATGATTCCTAAAATGCGGCAAGTTTCCACTACTTTATTCATGCCAATGGTTTTACCCAGTTTAATCACGGGAATGTTACGTGATTGCGCTAGGGCAGTGCGAATGGACATGGCACCGCTAAAGCCACCATCATAATTTCTAGGACTATACCAATTATCGCCATCACGATATCTCACTGGAGCATCTATCACCGTGCTATCAGGTGCAAATTTACCGGTGGCGAAAGCAGCGTAGTAAACAAACGGTTTAAAGGAAGATCCCGGTTGACGTAGAGCTTGTGTAGCTCGGTTAAACTCACTAGATCTAGAGTCTACGCCACCGACTAGGGCTTTGACAAAATGAGTCCTGGGGTCAATAGCTACCAGTGCAATTTGATTTCTACTTAATCCTTCACCGAGTAGAGTTTTATGCCATTTCTTCACAGTGTCTTCTGCCATGATTTGGAAACTAGCATCGACTGTGGTTTGTACCCGCATACCACCCTTCAGCAGGGTTTCACGACCAAACTTTTTCGCTAGCTCCTGGGACACGGTATTGGTTATATATGGCAGCGCGCTACCTTGAAAAGACTTAATTCTGCCGAATGTTAGTTCTTCCCTGAGCGCATCATCATATTCTTTCTGGGTAATCCAGTTCAATTCCAGCATCCGTCCCAGCACTTCTTTTTGTTTCTGCTGGGCTAACTTTTTGCTAGCAAAGGGGCTAAATTCTTCGGGCGCTTGGATTAAACCCGCCATCATCGCTGATTCAGCGATCGTTAAGTTCTCGGCTGACTTATTAAAGTAACTCCGTGCGGCTGTTTGCACCCCGTAATTATTGTGACCCCAATACACTTGATTGAGGTACATTTCTAAAATTTGGTCTTTTGTAAGAATTTGTTCTAACCGAATTGCTAGCACTCCCTCGGCTAGCTTCCGAGTAAAGGCACGCCTACGAGTCAAAAATAGGTTTTTCACCAACTGCATGGTGATGGTAGAACCACCTTCTTTTACACCACCCGCCGCTAAGTTAGTGACGACAGCACGTCCTACACCAGTGGGGTTAATACCGTGGTGATAATAGAAATGACTATCTTCACTGGCGAGTACAGCCCGTTTCAGATTGGGGGAAATTCGATCTAACGGTACGACTTCGCGGTTGGCTTCCCCGTGGACACTAGCTAGTAGTTTGCCTTTAATGTCGTAGATGTAAGTTGTTTCCGATGGGAAGAAATTACGTAGCTGTCTGACATCTGGTAAATTCCGGAAACTGATCGCTAAACCAACAAGCCCTCCAGCTACAATGGAGCTTGTCAACATCGTCAGTGATAAAAGAGTCCCGCCAGCTATCTGGCCTACTCCTTTAAAAAATTCAAATCCCGACGAAGTACGACGTTGCGGTTGCTTTTGTTCAAAAGTCCTAGACGACACGGCGATTTCACTTCCTCACTTGTAAATATTACTGTAATTCATTCTTTGAAGCAGGGCGGTTAATTTTTTGCAATTATATTAGTTTGGCAGATGAAATAACGGACAATTTGTCTCGTGAACATAACCAACCCAATTTCTCTAGTAAAAAACGTAGTTAATAGCGAATCTCTTAAAGTATGGCGGAAAATTTTTCTTGGCTGCATCGTGGGATAGCGGAAGTTTTCCCACAACCTACTGATGCTGAAAGTGACATCGAGAGTCTAGAGAAACGCCTAGCAACTACAGATCGACCTCTACGGGTTAAATATGGTATTGACCCGACAGGAGCCGATATTCATCTTGGTCATAGCATACCAATGCGTAAACTGCGAGGGTTTCAAGATGCTGGTCATACGGCAGTGTTAATTATTGGTGATTTTACGGCACGTATTGGCGACCCGACTGGTAAGTCTGAGATGCGTCGTCAACTGACAGAGGAAGATGTGAAGCAAAATGCTCAAACCTACCTCGACCAAGTGCGTCCTATTTTGGATTTTGACACACCCGGAAGATTAGAGGTACGTTATAACTCAGAATGGCTTTCCCGGCTTGATTTGGGAAAAATTACTGAGTTACTTGCCACCATGACCGTGGGGCAAATGTTAGCCAAAGAAGGCTTTGCCGATCGCTATAAGAAAGAGAACCCAATTTTCCTGCATGAGTTCCTTTATCCTTTGATGCAGGGGTATGATTCGGTGGCTATTGAGGCAGATGTGGAATTAGGCGGCACAGACCAGAAGTTTAACATTGCTGTTGGTCGTGATTTACAGCGCCATTTTGGTCAAAAGCCTCAGTTTGGAGTACTTTTGCCTATTTTGATTGGCACTGATGGTGTGCAGAAAATGTCCAAGTCTTTAGGTAATTACGTGAGTTTGTCTGAACACCCAGGACAAAAATACCAAAAGTTACAAGGTGTTCCCGATCAAATGCTGGAACAGTATTTTGAACTACTGACTGATTTACCAATAGACAAGTTACCAGCAAATCCCCGCGATCGCCAAATGCTCTTAGCTTGGGAAATCGTCAAACAATACCACGGCGAACAAGCAGCACAGGAAGCCAAAGAAGCTGCCAAGAGTGGCGGTAAAGAAGGCGCAGTCCCAGAATTTTCCTTAGCTGGTGTACCCCAATTCCCCGTTAAGTTGGCTTATTTACTTGGTGCTACTGGCTTGTGCAAAAGCACAGGGGAAGGCAAACGAAAAATCCAAGAAGGTGGAGTACGCTTAGACGGCGATCGCATTTCTGATGCTGATACCACCTTCCAGCAGCCAGATGAACTGCAAGGGCGAGTGTTACAAGTGGGGAAAAATAAGTTTGTGCGCTTAGTACCTTAGAAGAGGCAGGGGTGTAGGGGTGCAGGGGAGCAGGGGGAGCAGGGGAAGCAGAGGAGCAGAGGAGCAGAGGAGCAGAGGAGCAGAGGAGCAGAGGAGGCAAAGAAGAATAACTATGGACTGTTGACCAATAACAATTGACAACTGACAACTGACAACTGACCAATGACTAATAACAAAATAATTGTGGCTTTGGATGTGCCGGATACGGAGAGTGCGATCGCTCTCATTGATAAGTTAGAGTCGGTGACTTTCTGGAAGGTTGGGTTGGAATTGTTTACTAGTTCCGGCCCGAAAATTCTAGAAGTACTGAAATCTAGACAAAAGCGTATCTTTCTCGATTTAAAATTTCACGACATCCCCAATACAGTGGCTGGGGCTTGTCGTGCGGCTGCTAGTTACGGGGTAGATTTGATGACAATTCATGCTACCTCTGGCAGAGATGCCCTCAAGGCTGCGAAAGAGGCAGTAGAGGAAGGATCTGTACAAGCGGGGGTGAAACCGCCCAAGTTAATCGCTGTGACGGTGCTAACTAGTATTTCTGCTAGACAGTTGGCGTTAGATTTGAAAATTCCTTCAGAATTGCCAGAATATGCTTTAGATATGGCAATGATGGCGCAAGAGATGGGGTTAGATGGGGCTGTTTGTTCACCCCTGGAAGTGGCGCAGTTGCGGCAAATTTGCGGGGATGATTTTGTGCTGGTTTGTCCAGGGGTACGCCCAACATGGGCAGAAGCAGGAGACCAAAAGCGATCGCTCACCCCGTCCCAAGCCATCCAAGCCGGGGCTGATTATTTAGTAATTGGTCGTCCTATTACTGCTGCGGCTGAACCTGAGTTAGCTTGGAAACGCATTTCTCAAGAGTTAACGACAGTGGCATGAGGGTAAAAATGGGAGGGCATAAAGGGAGCAGGGGGGGCAGAGGAGCAGGGGGGGCAGGGGAAGGATTTATTACTCAGTACGCTGCTCAACTCCCGTTAACAGCACTCAACTTTGTTAAAAAGACAAGTTATGGTTTTTGGCTGCTGACTTTGGGTTTTTGGCTGATTATTTCCAATACTTTCGAGAAAGCGGCGGTTTCACAAAATCTCTCTCCTCAACCCTCTACACAACCTGAGAAAAAGTTTGTTTGTGATCAGCAAAGTTTAGAGACTTTTACTACTCAGTTATTGCGTGATTTACCGAGTTACGCCAATCGCGCCACTCAACGCGGTCGCCGACTCCGCCGAAGTAGCGATATTTATAGTTATATTTTGGTAGCTGGTAGACCAGAATTTCAGCCCTTGCCCCTAAATCTTGATGTTTCCAGCACAGATGGACAAGAAAAAGCTACCTCCGATGTTGAGCAAGTTTTCTTTACTACCTTAGAAAGGCAGTACATAGATAAAAAAGCTGTGGAATTACAAGAATTTCATTGGCTATTACTGACGAAAACTTCAGGCGATCGCCGTTTTGTGATGATGTTTACTCAGACTGGTGCTTACCCCCAACAACAGCCACCATCACCGCCACGAGATAGTAGTAACGGTAGTATTGCCCAAGGCATCAAAACTTGGTTACGAGATTGTCAGGCAGGAAGTATTCGTATGCGCTAACCAAGGGTAATAAAGTAACTCACATTTTTTTCATCATGGCGGCGGTGGGAAATACCCTACCGGACTGATCGGTATGCACACCTCTAGATATAGCAGTAGACAAAGCTGTTAGGAAATATACTGAGAAAATACAATCTAAAGATTGATAAAGCAGATGGCTAAACCCTACAGTTATGACTTACGGCAAAAAGTAATCAATGCGATCGTATTAGATGGGGTGAAGAAAACGGAAGCGGCTCAAGTATTCCAAATCAGTCGCAACACTATAAATCTGTGGCTACAAAGGTATGCCCAAACAGGGGACTACCAACCCAAGCCGAATCGCCCCAACACAACAAAGGCCAAAATCACTGACTGGGAAAAGTTTAGCCAGTTTGCAGTGATGCACGGGGATAAGACACAAGCTCAAATGGCACAACTGTGGTCAGGCAACATTAGTAAGAGAACAATTTCACGCGGGTTGAAAAAAATAGGTTGGTCGCGAAAAAAAAGACTTATGGATACCGAGAACGAGATGAAGCTAAACGTGCCAACTTTATCCAGCAATTAGATTTAATCCCAGAATCACAACAAGTGTATGTAGATGAATCAGGAATGGATGCACGGGATGATTATGCTTATGGCTGGTGTAAGCGAGGTCAAAGGTTTCTTGCATTCAAATCAGGACGCAGAACTGGTCGGGTCAATATGATTGCTGCATACTGTCAACAACAGTTGATGGCACCATTTACTGTAGAAGGAGCTTGCAATCGTGTTGTTTTTGAAACTTGGATTTCGACTTTAGGACTTACGCATTGACAAAATGGCAAAAGAGTGGATTGATAAAAAGTATCATCTACTCACTAGGTATCGAACAATCAGAGAAATCAGCAAACCCTCGACAGCACA
>NZ_JACJQL010000026.1 GCF_014696625.1 Nostoc parmelioides FACHB-3921 | reverse complement strand
TGTGCTGTCGAGGGTTTGCTGATTTCTCTGATTGTTCGATACCTAGTGAGTAGATGATACTTTTTATCAATCCACTCTTTTGCCATTTTGTCAATGCGTAAGTCCTATAAATAAATTAGTGACAGGAAAAATACAGAGGATAAATAGAGCGATCGCCTTCCATAACTACAATCAAATCTATTTTTTAAACCTCACTCAAATTCGAAAAAATTGAGATTTTTACTTTATGTGTCAAGAATTATAAAGAAAATTAAGTAAATGGTAATTTTATGTAAACAATAAATAACAAAATTGGTTAATTAGCTAATTAATGATGTTCAATAAAAACGGATAAGAATATAGCAATTTTGTTGAAAATATTCTCCGGTATCAAATCTGCATAGCAGATAAACTATAAAAGCTATCAGGCTGTCTTAATTAATAAGACATTTATTGATAACAATATATCTAAATGGTCAAATCAATATATTTTTAATACTGAATTATTAAGTTCCTATAATACCCTTTTTGGATCATAAACTAACGCTAACCCAGATTTAAAACACCAAAAATATTTAGGGTATTCTACTGTCGCCTAATATTTACTAATAGGACATAATACACAACCATTGACCTGATTTTCATCAGGGGAAGAAAAATTTTATTCCCAGCTTGTTTATCAGCAGTCAAATTGGGGAATGCTTAAGGATAGGAAATCATAACCCAGCTGAAGTGGTTATATAAATTACATTATCGAAAATTTATTAAGGTAGTGGTGGCAATGGTGGAGCCGGAAAACAAATTATTTGCCCTCAAGGACGGTTGGTTTTCTCAGGATATAAGAGAACAACAACGCCTCAAAGCATTGTCAGAATTAGGTTTGCGACAACCAGAAACAATACCGGTTTTTGAGGAAGCAACTCAAACTGCGGCTCATTTTTTGGAAGCACCAATTTCTATTTTGGGTTTTATAGATCAAGAGCGTCATTGGTTCAAATCGGCGGTAGGCTTATCTAGGTTAGGACTGATGAATCATCTGGCTCAGAGCCGTCAGTTGTTACGCCAGGAGTCGTTCTGCACACAAGTAGTAGATAGTCATCAAATACTTGTCATTAACGATACATTACAAGTCACGGATACTGCACTGGCAACTGGTAAGCTGATCCAAGATTATGGTATTCGTGCTTATCTGGGCGCACCCTTAATTGATGCCACGGGAAATTGCCTTGGTGCATTAGCCGTAATGGATTTAGTTCCGCGCAATTTTACACATAGGGATGTTGAATTTCTCCAAATTATTGCTCGTTGGAGCATGAGTGAATTTGAGCGCAATCGCCTACTAATGCAGGTAAAATCCGAGCAAAGTAGTTTTAGGAGTTCGCCCACGTTCATACCTCATGATGAGCCTGATGAGCCTAAGCTGACTCTGCCTCATGTAGAAGTAGAAAAAGACTCACATTCAACCAAGCAAGTCAAAATAGAACTTTTGGCACAACTTACCCAAGAATTACGTACACCGTTGACATCAGTATTAGGGATGGCAAGTGTGTTGGGACGTGAGATTTATGGGCCTTTGACAACAAAGCAGCGTGAATATCTGGATATAATTCAACACAGTGGTCGGTATTTACTTTCTTTAGTGAATGAAATTACCGAGCTAGGAGCAATAGATGAAAAGGCTAGTGTATTGAATCTCGCTCCTGTAGATATTGAAATGCTGTGTCAACAAGCTATTAATACTTTAGAGGAAGCAGCTAATCGTCGTGAACAAGACATTCGCTTGTCCATAGAACCAGGACGTAGCCGTATTTGGCCTCTAGACAAAGACAAAGTTCGGCAAATGCTGTATCACCTAATTTTCAGTGTGATTCAGTTTTCTGCTACTGGCAGTATTGTACGTATTCATGTCTCGTATAAAGAAAATGCGCTGAATATTACTGTTTGGGTTTCGCACCCTTGGCTAGGAGATGGGATTACTGATGTTGACCCATATTTCCGCCTCAATTCATTGTCTGCTATGGATTTGGCTGGTGATGCTGCTATGTACAGCGTACCTCCCGAACCGAAGGAAGAAACCAGAACTTTACCTATGACACTGGAAAAGTTACGATCCTTAGCTGATTCTTATTCTGATCTTTTGACTGTCAATCCTGATGGTGATTCCAGTAAAAGTAAAAGTAATTTGTCCCGCGAAAGCTTGGGTTTATTGTTGAGTTGTCAGTTAGCTGAATTGCATGGTGGACAAATTTCTATTCAAGGCTCACGGGAATCAGGACATCGTTATTTAGTGAATTTACCGTTACAGGTAGCAAAAACTCCAGAAGTTAGTGACATTTGATTAAGGTTTCTATTTCCTACTGCATTTTGTTGACCCAATGCTGAACTTCGATCAGCATGGATAGGAATTAATAATTTGCAATTTGAGTTATTACCTTTTTATAATGAGCCGCATTATGATTAAGTCCAAGTTCAGTAGGATCTGGCTAATCAAGCGCAGCTTGTTTTATGAATTTAGTCTGGCAACGATTTACTTTATCTTCTTTACCTCTAAAACAGTTTCTAGCTACAAGTTACTTACATCGGTTCCTGGTGGGACTGTTATCTTCTTGGCGGCAAACTAGTTTCTTACTTCAGTGGGGAGACATTATTGCGGCTGCGTTACTCAGCTTGATATATGTTTTGGCTCCTTTTGTCTCTAGCACTCTCATTGGTGTGCTATTGATTGCTTGCGTAGGTTTTTGGTTGTTGTTGACTTTATCTGATGATCCTTCATCCAGCAATAACTCCCTCGTCACTCCAATACATCTGTTGGTGTTGCTCTATTGGGGAATTGCTGGTGTAGCAACAGCCTTATCACCAGTCAAGAAGGCAGCATTAACTGACTTGTTAACCTTGACTTTGTATTTGCTACTATTTGCTCTTTGTGCCAGGGTGCTGAGAGCGCCGCGTCTGAGGTCTTGGATTATTACCCTTTACCTATCTGCATCACTGGTTGTCAGTATATATGGAATGCGACAATGGCGTTTTGGTGCGCCCCCACTGGCGACTTGGGTTGATCCAGAGTCCACCTTGTCTAAAACTACAAGAGTTTACAGTTATTTAGGCAATCCCAATTTGTTGGCTGGTTATTTAGTACCTGCGGTGATTTTTAGCCTGATGGCAGTTTTTGTCTGGCAGGGCTGGGCAAGAAAATCTTTAGCTGTCACAATGCTGTGTGTAAATACTGCTTGCTTAATTTTTACTTATAGTCGTGGCGGCTGGATTGGTCTTTTGGTAGCAGTCTTAATGGCGACGGCATTACTAGTTGATTGGTGGGGTGTGCAAATGCCGCCTTTTTGGCGAACCTGGTCGTTACCTATACTTTTGGGCAGTTTGATAGGGTTATTGTTGATTGCGGTGTTATTTGTCGAGCCAGTCCGGTTTCGAGTTCTCAGTATTTTTGCCGATCGCCAAGATAGCAGCAATAATTTCCGGCGCAATGTGTGGGATGCTGTTTTTGAGATGATCCGCGATCGCCCAATTATCGGTATTGGCCCTGGTCATAATTCTTTTAATAAAGTCTACCCTCTTTACCAAAGACCTCGTTATAGTGCTTTGAGTGCCTATTCCATCTTCCTAGAGGTGGCTGTGGAAATGGGTTTTGTTGGTCTGGCTTGCTTTTTATGGTTAATTATTGTCACCATTAATACAGCATTCGTTCAACTGCGCCGACTGCGTCAATCTGCCAATGTACAAGGATTTTGGTTAATTGGTGCCTTAGCCACGTTGCTGGGAATGCTGGCTCACGGTACGGTAGATACTATCTGGTTTCGTCCGGAAGTTAATACTCTCTGGTGGTTAATGGTTGCTCTCATTGCTAGCTATTGGACACCTTTATCCACAAGCCAAAGTCAAGACCTCAATTTATCTCACGAAGAACTCTCAAGCAACTAAATATTGAGGAGAGAATGAGGCACGGTGTGATAAGGTATGCTCTGGCTTGGGCGATCGCTTATATGAGAAAATTTCTGACTCAGCAATCAACACAACCAGAAATTTCTGCCAGCAAGCTATCTCCCGCCGTGCCTATATGTATAAAAGTCACCAGATAGCTGTATCTATTCCCGATAGCTGCTAGCACCAGGCGCACTGGGATCACGATAGCGGGTTGGCTCATCGTCTCGCTTTTTACCAGCTAACCCAGCTAAACCCAATAGACCAATTAAGCCTAGCCAGCCCCAGTCGAAGTCGTTACGATCTGCGGTGCGATCGTAAGTTCTGGTTGTAGTGCCATCGGTTCCAGGAGCAGTCTGTACCTGAGCGTTCGCTGGTAAACTCAAAGGCAAAGTTGCCATACTTAAAGTGAGAACAGCAGCGCCAACAGTTTTAGAGAAATCACGTTTCATGGTGAGAGTTCCTTGTTGCTTCCAAAGTTACTCACCACTTTATCTAGTCTTGAATTTAGCAGAATCAATCTGCGGCTATAAACTCTGTATTTGCTTAACTCACCTGGGGACATACAACAATCCTATTAGTGGTGATGAGATTTTGCCCACCGTCTAACTCCAGTGGAGTAATTGAGCAACAATCACAACTAATAATTTTTCATTGCCCGTTGAATATCACGCTGGTCTTGGCGACGTTTCAGGCTTTCTCGCTTATCGTGGAGCTTTTTCCCCTTACCGAGAGCAATACTGACTTTGACCCAGCCACGTTTGAGGTACATTTTCAAGGGAACTAATGTCAAACCCTGCTGTTCTACCTTGCCAATCAGCTTCCGAATTTCTTGACGATGTAATAATAGCTTACGCGTCCGGCGTGGTTCGTGATTGAAATACTGCCCACTAGCGTTATAGGGGGAGATATGGGCGTTAATTAGCCATACTTCACCATCTCGAAGCAAAGCATAACCATCTTGAAGATTTACTTTTCCTGCACGGATTGACTTAACCTCTGTTCCCGTCAACTGAATGCCGGCTTCAAAAGTTTCCAGAATTTCGTACAAGTAACGGGCTTGTCGATTATCAGTAATTACTTTGTAACTTTCGCTCTTATCGCTCATTGAGAATTAGGTCGCTTTTAAACTGACTGCAAAAATAGTTTGAATGTATGCTATGGAAGTCCGAAATGAATTATAAATATTGGCTTTTAGCCCTTGATCGTCGAGAATTAGCAATTAATAGCCTTGATCAGGCTATTCAAAAATCAACCAGGAGTCTTATAGTGAATTAAGCAGTGTATATTAACCCACTATAATAAACGTTGAACCAAATCTCGCTCATATCTATATAATTTAGCGTTTCTCCCTTTGAATGGAAAAAATTTCTACAAATATGGATGTTATAAAAGTTAGTGTTCAGGTATACTTTGTTTAAGAATGGTTATCTATCCTTAGTTGTTTGCGAAAAATTATAAAATTCACTGCTCTTTTCTTTCACTAGAGCCTAGAGCAACTTTGAAGTTAGTTAGCCAGATAAATAATTTAAGATTTTCTTTATAAATTACTTTTAGACCCGTCATTAGCTGCTAATCCTGTCATAGTATGAAACATGAGAACACTATTTCAGGGGTGTTCATAGATGGAGCTTGTAGAAATAATCTCAGTAAAAAATAATGCTAGGGGTGTATTGTCCATGCCCTTGACGATCCTTGTAGTGGATGACGATCTGGGCACTCGTCTGTCTATTAGTGATTATCTAGAACTGTCTGGTTATTCAGTAATTACGGCTAATGACGGTCAAGAAGCTTTGACTATGGTGGAAGCATACCATCCTGATTTAATCGTGACTGATATTGTGATGCCAAGAATGAATGGTTATGAGTTAGTGCGCCGAGTTCGTCAGCAACCTCCATTCCGTTTATTACCTGTAATTTTATTAACAGCGCGTACGAGAACCCAGGAAAGAATTCTTGGTTATCAGTCGGGATGTGATTTATACTTGCCTAAACCTTTTGAACTAGAAGAGTTAGCAGCAGCGATTCGTAATTTGTTGGAGCGATCGCAAATCATACAATCTGAATACCGATTTTCTCAAAAAGACAATTTAGGCAGCCCCCTCCCTAGCAAAATTGTAGAGAGTCATCACTCTGTATTCACTCATGTGGAAAAATCCCACCTACTCTCATCTTTAACACCAAGAGAGCAAGAAGTCTTAGAAATGTTGACTCATGGTTTGTCTAATATCGAAATAGGGCATCAATTACACTTGAGTCCCAGAACCGTAGAGAAGTACGTTAGTAGTCTACTGAGAAAAACTGCTACTAGCAATAGGGCAGAACTGGTACGTTTTGCCATTACACATGGTTTAGTAGAGTAACGTCTGTATCTAGTTCGAGTTGCTAGTTATGCTTCTAGTTGCTGGCTGGTAATATGTTGCAGTAAACCCTCACAAGCATCAACCAGCAAATCAATGACCTGATTAAACCCTTCTGTTCCGCCATAGTAAGGATCTGGCACTTCCTTCAAGTTATGGCGCGAACAGAACTCACACATTAAACTGACTTTGTTGTGATACTGTCCAGTATGGTCAAGGGCAATAATGTTGTCATAGTTGTCTCGATCCATAGCTAGAATGAGATCAAATTCTTGAAAGTCAGATTTGACAAATTGTCTGGCCTGTCCCCGCAATTTAATTCCTAACTTCGCAACAGCAGCAGCACTCATCCGTCGGTCAGGTGAACTACCAATGTGATAGCTAGAAGTACCAGCCGAGTCACAAATGATACTGTCGCTCAAACCTGCCTGCTCAATCAGATGGTTCATAATATTTTCTGCCGATGGTGAGCGACAGATATTCCCTAAGCAGACAAACAGCAGTTTGTAAGGCATAAGTAATAATTCGTAATTCTTAGTAATCTTCGAGTTGGCGAGCATTCGCGTAGCATTTCACAGGAAAGAGTAACGCCAACAGGTTCATAATTATAACAGTCTATAAAAGTAGAAAAATTACCTCAGACAAAGTCAAAAGTCAGTAGTCCAAAGTCCATAGTCTCCGAATTTGTTGACTATTGACCATCGACTAATGACTAATGACTAATGACTAAAATCCAGGTAGTTCTAACCCACTGGTTAAGTCTTCCATACGTTCTCGCATTGTGGCTGTAGACTTGATATAAGCATCTTTCATTGCAGCTGTTACCAAGTCGGAAAGTAAATCTGCCCCCTGTGCTAAGGCATCCGGGGAAATTTCTACTCGCTTTGGTTCTTGGTTGCCACTGACAATCACCTTCACTAGGCCACCACCAGCTTCTCCCAGAATTTCCATTTGCTCCAACTCTTCTTGGAGTCGTTTTGCACCTTCTTGAACTTGTTGCGCTTTTTTGAAAGCTTCGGCTAGTTCTTTCATTTTTCCCAAGCCGAAGCCGAATCCTTGTCCTTTTCCTGTCATAATTGATAGTCCGCGTGTGCGTTGAATAACAAATCAAATTCAATTATAGATGTGGTGGGCAGTTTGCCTCTTTTTTTACCAAAACTTTAGGGACTGGGGAGGGGTAAATGGGAGGACAAGAACAAAAACTATGTTTTTTTCTTGGCATTACTCCCATAGCCCTATCTCAGCATTACCCCATTCCTCACGCCGCCTGAAATTCACCCAGCATTTTGACTTCTGGCTCTAATAAAATTGACCAGCGTTCTTGGACTTCCTGCTGGATATGGCGGATGAGGCAGAAGATATCGTTAGCTTTGGCTCCTCCGCGATTAACTATAAAATTAGCGTGGAGGTGCGCTACTTGTGCGCCACCTATTTGATAGCCTTTTAATCCTGATTGTTCGATTAACCATCCTGCGGAATAAGGTTTGGGGTTGCGGAATACACTACCACAGCTGGGGAAGTTGTAAGGTTGAGTAGTTAACCGCATCTGCTTGTGTTGTCTGGTTGTGGCTGTGACGTAGGCAGGATCAAAGCCTGGTTGCAGTTGGAAGGTGGCTTGGGTAACTACGCGATTGCTACCTTGTAGTAATGAAGTACGATACGCATAACCCAATTCTTCAGGAGTGAGTGTTTCTATTGTGCCATCAGGCGAAAGTACTTGAGCGCTAACTAATATATCTGCGATACAGCTGTTATGCGCTCCGGCATTCATCACCACAGCACCGCCAACGGTTCCAGGGATACCTACAGCCCACTCAAACCCTTGCCATCCCAGTTTTGCTATTTCCCACGCCAAGCTAGGAATTGATTCTCCAGCAGCTACAGTTACTTGACCGGTTTGGTGGTCGAAATGATTGTAGCGTAGATGACGAGTAGCAATGACCAAGCCAGAGATGCCGCGATCGCTCACCAACAAGTTAGAACCTGCGCCAAGAGTTGTTACTCTTAAATTATGCTCTTGTGCATATTTGAGACTGGCTTGCAATGCTTCTATATTGCGAGGGGCAACATACAGTTCAGCTGCGCCCCCGACTCTATAAGAAGTAAATGCGGATAACAGAGCCTGAGACTTAATCTCGCAATTAGTACCTGGTAAGTAAATAATCTTACTTTCTCTTGAAGGATTGTTATTCTGTGTTTCTACATTGGAAGCAGGAACTGTACAGGCGTTTCCAACTGCCTGGGAAATTTTCATCTTTACATCAATTAATTGTGAAATTTTTACATTTATCTGCTGTAAAACTACAGCAATTTCGATAAAACTGTTGCTAGGTAAACACTTGGCGTATATAAAAGCCTTTATTCGTGAGTATCCTCACAATGTGGCTGTCGCAGGTTCGCACAGTGTGGTAATAATTTCGGGAATTGCCTGATTTAAATTGCCAGCACCCAGGAATAAAGCCAAGTCACCAGGGCGGAGATTTTTTAATAAATACTCACACACTGTAGATAAAGTTGGTTGATAAACTACTTGTGGGTGTTCTTGAGCAATTTTTTCTGCTAACTGTTCACCACTAATTAGTCCTAAGTTGGGTTCCCCTGCACTATAAATATCGGTCAACACCACCAAATCGGCATGGCCGAAAGATTCGGAGAATTCTTCTAAAAAGGTCAAGGTGCGACTATAACGGTGGGGTTGAAAGATAGCTACCACTCTTTGTCCTGGTCTAGCTTGAAGCCTCGCAGCAGCCAATGTAGCCCGGATTTCGCTGGGGTGATGGGCGTAATCATCTATGAAGGTAATACCATCGACTTCGCCACGGAATTCAAAGCGTCGTCTTGCGCCTTCAAAACCAGCGATACCTTTGGCGATTTCCCCAAATTCTAGACCCACTAGACGACCAACAGCTACTGCGGCTAGAGCATTACTTAGATTATGACGACTGAGTAATTTTAGTTTCAGTACACCTAATGCTTTGCCTTTTTCCCAGACTAAAGCAGTGGTACCGTCAGCACGGCAGTCAATATTAGTAACGGTGTAATCAGCTTCTGTATCTTGATGAAGACTATAAGTGATAGTTGGTTGTTGGCGATCGCTGGCGGCGGTGCGTAACAACTCGCGCACTGTTGTACAGTCAACACTACCAATTAGCGTTCTACAACCTTTAGCAAATGTTTGAAAGATATCAACGACTTCTTCTAAGGTGTCGTAATGGTCAGGATGATCTAATTCAATATTAGTGATAATACCAATTTCTGGAGCGTGTTTGACTAGGGAGCCATCCGATTCGTCTGCCTCAGCTACTAAATAAGGACTTTGACCTAATCTGGCATTGCCTTCCCAAGCATTTACTTCTCCGCCAACAATAATTGTCGGATCTAAACCCGCTTCTAGTAACATATAACCAATCATGCTACTAGTTGTCGTTTTGCCATGAGTTCCTGCTACAGCAACACTATGATAATCGTTAATTAAAGCCGCTAGTACATCTGAACGATGTAGAATTGGGCAGCCCAATTCTATGGCTGCTTGGTATTCTAAATTATTTGAGTTAATGGCTGTTGAACAAACTACTTGAGGCAATGTTGACTTGCCAGCCGGAAACATTTCTTGTGTATTTAATTCTATTTCAGTAGAGCTAACTTTAGAGCCAAAGAATTCAAGATTACTTGCTTCTTGTCTGCTAAAAATATGCGCGCCGATAGATGCCAACTTGCGCGTAATATGATTAGGACGAAGGTCAGAACCTGACACTGGCAACTGGCGTTTTGCAAGAACGTATGCCAGGGCAGACATCCCTATACCGCCGATTCCGATAAAATGAAATGGTCTACCGCCGAAATCTACACTATTATTCATTGATTACTCCTCTTATCACCACACCACACCATCAATCACAAATAACACGCGTATCATAACAGGATTTGGATTTTTACTGTAACTACTCCTATATCTTTTTCAGGAATGAATTTCTAAGGAATTTCTACTGAGATTTAGATTATTGAGAATGATTTTACCTTGGTTAGAGGTTTTTGCTATTTCTATACTGTTTCTATGATTATTCTGTAAATTTTCGTCATATCGGGAAAGAAATTCTTGTAATGTGAAATACATATTTTCTGGTTCCTTACTGGTGTTGGCTACATGATGACTACATTGGTAGCGAAACCTGTTCTAATATTTCATCAAGCCAAGGCATGAATTTATTAAAATCTCATATTGGTGATGAAAATCATTTTCAATTGCAGATAGCCAAGGTATAACTATGCAGCACCTGGCAATTTTTGGTGGCACATTTGATCCGATTCATTGGGGACATTTGCTCATAGCTGAGGCAGCTTTGCAGCAGATACCAATAGAAAAAGTAATTTGGGTGCCATCACTAAATCCTCCTCATAAGAAAGCATCTGCTTTTAGACATCGTCTAGCCATGCTGCAATTAGCTACACAAGATAACCCAGCGTTTACTGTTTCCTCAGTGGAAAAAAATCGCTCAGGAGTTTCTTACGCGATTAACACTTTGACTGACTTATCTGTTTGTTTCCCGAATACTCACTGGTACTGGATAGTAGGCTTGGATACTTTCCAAACTTTACCTCGTTGGTACCGTGGGCAGGAACTAGCACCAATGTGTGATTGGTTAATCGCACCCCGATTAGTAGGTGGTGAGAATATAGCTCAAAGTGAGTTAATCTGCAAGCAAGTGAAGCAGCAATTGAAAAAACAGTCAAATACTATTCACTGGCACTTACTGCATATACCCTTAGTGGGAGTTTCGTCAAGTTTAATTCGTAAACTTTATCGAGTAGGGAAGTCAATTCGTTATTTAGTTCCCGAAGATGTGAGATCCTACATCGCTGATCACAAGCTTTATTCAGAAGATTCTGAATAAAATATGTGTTTTTTTTTGGATCTAACACTTTATGGTTATAAATACCCTCCCCCTTTGCGATATGATTGGGGTCAAAGATATCAACTTATAGGCATATATACAGAGGGCAAGACACTGTGATTAGAGTCGCAATCAACGGTTTTGGTCGTATTGGGCGTAACTTTGCACGCTGCTGGCTGGGACGAGAAAATAGTAATATCGAGCTTGTAGCTGTTAACGACACATCAGATCCGAGAACTAATGCTCACCTCCTAAAGTATGACTCGATGCTTGGGAAGTTAAAGAATGTTGACATTACGGCTGATGATAACTCTATCACCGTTAACGGTAAGACCATTAAATGCGTATCTGATCGCAATCCAGAAAACTTGCCCTGGAAGGAATGGGAAATTGATTTAATTATCGAATCAACTGGGGTATTTGTCAGCAAAGAAGGTGCGTCAAAGCACATTAATGCTGGAGCTAAGAAAGTGTTGATCACTGCCCCCGGTAAAAACGAGGATGGTACCTTCGTAATGGGTGTAAATCATCACGATTACGATCACAACTTACACAACATTATCAGTAATGCTAGTTGTACAACCAACTGTCTAGCTCCCATTGCTAAGGTTCTGAACGACAAATTTGGGATCATCAAAGGCAGCATGACAACAACTCACAGCTACACAGGTGATCAGCGCTTATTAGATGCTTCTCACCGTGATTTACGCCGGGCAAGAGCAGCAGCCATCAACATCGTCCCCACCTCCACCGGTGCGGCGAAAGCAGTGGCTCTAGTCATCCCAGAACTCAAAGGCAAGCTTAATGGCGTTGCCTTGCGCGTACCTACCCCGAACGTCTCAATGGTAGATTTCGTAGTTCAGGTTGAGAAGCGTACTATTACTGAAGAAGTAAACCAAGCCCTCAAAGATGCTTCTGAAGGCCCACTAAAAGGAATTTTGGACTACAGTGAATTGCAATTGGTATCGTCTGATTATCAAGGAACTGACGCTTCCTCTATCGTTGACGCTAGCTTGACCCTAGTTATGGGTAACGATCTTGTGAAAGTTATGGCTTGGTATGACAACGAATGGGGTTACAGCCAACGCGTTCTTGACTTGGCAGAATTAGTGGCTGAAAAATGGGTTTAAGTTAGTTTTGTAAATTGTTAGTTGTCAGTCGTCAGTTGTGTTTAACATTATTAACCAGTGACGACTAGCAATTGCTCCTAGTGACTAAAATGTTGAAATCCCTGACTGAGAGTGAGTACTTGGTCAGGGATTTTTGTGTTTCGATGGTGCAGTATCACGTCGGTATCTGATGTAATGGTGCCGATAATGGCTGCACTTTGACCTAAATTTTGTACTAAGGTTTTTGCTAGGTCTGGTGGTAAACACAACACTAGTTCAAAATCTTCGCCACCGTATAAAGCATAATCCAACGCTTGTTCTGGTGTTAACCAGTGCTTGAAGGCTTCTGGTAGTGGTATTTGGTCGCTTTCCATAACAGCACCAACACCACTGATTCGGCAAATTTGTAGTACAGCATCTGCTAAACCATCGCTGCTATCCATGCCGGTGATAGGGAGTGGAGATTGGGAGATTTGCCAGAGATAGGGAAGAACATCTAAACGTGGCTGGGGACGCTGGTGGGCTTTAATTAAAGCCGCCTTTTCTTTGGGGGTAAGGTCTTTTCCCGTTTTGGGGTCTAGAAGCAACTTTAAACCCGCGTGGGAGGCTCCGTGAACACCTGTAACTGCGATCGCATTCCCAACTTGAGCAGTAGAACGGCGGATAATCCTATTGGGGTGGACTTGACCAAAAGCGGTAATGGACAAACTGGCAATAGGCGATCGCACCACATCTCCACCAACAATAGGAGTATTGTATTGTTGTAGGCATTCTGTAATTCCTTGGTATAAGCGTTCTACCCAACTCACGCTCAAATCCCCAGGAAGAGCCAACGCAATAGTAATACCCAAGGGTGTAGCACCCATCGCCGCTAAATCTGACAAATTCGCAGCCGCAGCACGCCATCCTGCGTCTTCTGGGGAAGTGGTGACATCACTAAAATGCACCCCATCAACCAGCATATCTGTAGTCACAACTAAAGATTGCTCTGGTTGTGTTACCAATACCGCCGCATCATCACCAATAATTTCTGGTGGACAAAAGCGCTGCAATATTTTCAATAGTCCTTGTTCGCCAATATCTTTAACTTTGGTCATTGGTCATTGGTCATTGGTCAGTTGTCAGTTGTCATTAGTTTTTCCCTGCTCTTCTCCTTCCTTGTTCCCCACTCTCTCAAGTTACGATAATAGTATCGAATGGTATCGTCTAGGGGTCTGTTGGGATGGTAGCTACACCAGTCACAAATCTTACTTTTGAAGAGTACTTAATTTATGATGATGGCAGTGGTTTTCACTATGAACTGGTGGATGGCAGGCTGGAATTAATGAACCCCCCAACGATTGAACATTTCTTGATTGTTGATTTTTTAGATACTCTATTCAAAGCAGAAATTCGCCGTTTGAGTTTACCTTGGTTATGTTTTCGGGAAACTGGAGTGAGAACGGGGCGGAATAAATCTAGGTTAACTGATTTGTCTGTGGTGACGCAGGCACAGGCCAAAGAATTGCTCAATTTGTCAGCTGTATTTGAGTCATCGCCATTACTGATTGTCGAAGTAGTCAGTCCAGATTCGGTAAAACGAGACTATCGCTATAAGCGTTCTGAATATGCGGCGGCTGAAGTGTTGGAATATTGGATTGTAGACCCGTTAGAGAAAAAAATTTCTGTGCTACTGCTGGAAGAAGGACTTTACGAAGAGACGGTGTTTACAGGCGACGAGAAAATTTTATCACGGACTTTTAGGGAAATAGAGATTTCTGTTGAGCAGGTATTGGTTGCGGGAAATCTTGGTTAGCAAGAAGAAAGGGGAGATGAGAGAGAAAGACAAGTAACAACTGAGTATTGTTGATTGCCTTCTCACTCATAACTTATACCAATTCAATTAATGATCGCAACACATCATTGGGTGAAGACGCGATTTATCGCGTCTCTACAGATGGTTGATTTGTCCCATTCTTTTTTCAAATTGGTATTAGAACTCAGAAATATACTTAGGCTGATTGGGGTTGTACTAAATTTTCTAGTCCCTGAACAACGGTGGCTGATTCGATTTTGTCACCGGCTTTTAGTGTATCTAAAATGTCTTTCCCTTCAATGAGATAGCCAAAAACTGAGTAACGACCATCTAAGAGGTTACGTCCGGCTGGGGTGAGTTCTGGTTCAAATAAGAAGAAGAAGACTTGAGAAGACGCACCATCGGCTTCGGTTTCAGGACGAGCCATTGCTAATGCACCAAAGGAAGAAAAGGGTAATACTGGCATATCTAGATAGCGTCCAGCGTCTTCTAAGGTGATCCCGTAGGTTGGTTTTTTATCACCTTCTACCAGAATTTCTAAAGGGATAGCCCGATATTTGCCTGTTTTGGGATCAATAAAACCCTGTTCTTTGCCTGGGGGATCTCCGGTTTGTAGAACGTAAGATTCTTCGGAACGGGTAAATTCTAACCCATCATAAAAACCCCGTTGTACTAAATCTACAAAGTTTCCCGCCGTTACAGGGGCGCTATAACCATCAACCACAACAGTTAAATCACCTTTATTGGTTTTAATTGCTATGGTGGCACGTCCTTTAAGTTGAGGTAGGTTACTATACTCTTCTGGAACTTCAAAAGGAAATTCCTTCACCATTGATTCTTCTATAAGGGAGACTAAATTAAGTAATTTAGCTCTTTCTTGTAGAACTTGTTCTTTATCTTTGGATTGTGCAATTTCTTGAACTTTTGCTACACCAGTTTTTAATTCATTAATCCAAGTTTCAGCTTGAGTTTGGCGTTCTTCCGGAACGCTTGTTAGGATTTGTGAAGGTTTATCAAGAATGCGGGATGCTTTACTCAGGTCTTTAGAGACAGCACCCCATCGACGATTTGCACGCAGTTGGGCAGAAATATCTTCTAAACTGGCTTGCAGTTCGCGTACCGGCTTATTATTTATTGGGAGTGCATACCGCAATAAAGCTCTACCGTCAGTAATCGCATTTCCAGATGGCAAGGCGGCGTTACTGGAAGGAGTCCAGCCAGCTGTATTTATGCCTAAAAATATTGTTACTAACAGTATTGCCATGAGGCTGTTCTTCAGCCAGGATTTTAATAAATTCAACATGGAATAGCTCAATGCAGCATCAAATTGTTGACTAGACGTAACCCATCAATCATCTTCCCACAGTACGAGTCATGAGTAGTATTTGGGGATTGGGGACTAATGACAACTAACCCTTTGGGTTCGCCAGTTGCACCCTTACGGGAAGGCTTACGCCAACATGGGGGAAACCCCAAGACCGCACTGGCTCACAACTAACTACTGACTAATTACCTAATTAAGACCCTTGAAGGGTACAATAAATGCCGATTGTCTTCCAACACTTGAAAGCTTCATGATTTCTAGTAACGATTTTCGACCTGGTGTATCCATTGTCTTAGATGGGTCTGTATGGCGAGTGATAGATTTCCTTCACGTTAAGCCAGGTAAGGGTTCTGCCTTTGTCCGGACAACTCTGAAGAACGTCCAAAGCGGCAAGGTTTTAGAAAAAACCTTCCGGGCTGGGGAAACTGTTCCACAAGCTACTTTAGAAAAAATTACAATGCAGCATACCTATAAAGAGGGCGATGAGTTCGTCTTTATGGATATGGAAAGCTATGAAGAAGGACGACTCAGCGCTGCACAAATTGGCGATCGCGTCAAATACCTCAAAGAAGGTATGGAAGTGAACGTCATTCGTTGGGGCGAGCAAGTGCTAGAGGTGGAACTGGCTAACTCTGTAGTCTTGGAAGTTATACAAACTGATCCAGGTGTTAAGGGTGACACGGCTACAGGTGGCACGAAACCAGCAATTGTCGAAACTGGTGCAACTGTGATGGTTCCTTTGTTTATCTCTCAAGGAGAACGTATCAAAATTGATACCCGCGACGATAAATATTTAGGCAGGGAATAGATTTTATCTCATCCGAGAACAAATCCCGATTTCAATCCCTATTTCAGGGATTAAATCCCTGCCACACTTAGGCCAATTCAAAATTCAAAAAACTGGATTCCCTTAAGCTTTCTGAGTCTTAATGGTAAACGAATTTTGCGGAGTTGGTATGAAAAATTCTTTATTTACGGACTGGTCGAGGTAATAAAAACTGTGCCATTGGACTTTAATGAAATCCGTCAACTGCTGACAACTATTGCACAAACAGATATTGCGGAAGTAACGCTCAAAAGTGACGACTTTGAACTAACAGTACGTAAAGCTGTTGGTGTGAATAATAGTATTGTGCCGGTTGTGACAGCGCCTTTGAGTGGTGTGGTAGGTTCGGGATTGCCACCGGCTGTACCGATTGTCGCCCATCCAGCCCCGACCCCATCTCCAGAGGTGGGAACAAGCCGTGTAGCCGATCATGCGGTCACGAGTTCCGGCTCACAGCCAGGAGCAAAAATCATTGACCAAAAATTAGCAGAAGTGCCTTCCCCAATGGTGGGAACATTTTACCGCGCTCCTGCACCTGGTGAAGCGGTATTTGTGGAAGTAGGCGATCGCATCCGTCAAGGTCAAACCGTCTGCATCATCGAAGCAATGAAGCTGATGAATGAAATTGAGGCTGATGTTTCTGGGCAAGTGATCGAAATTCTTGTCCAAAATGGCGAACCTGTGGAATATAATCAACCTTTGATGAGAATTAAACCAGATTAAGTATTAATGTATATAGGTGAGTCATTACTAACTCAAGTTGCTAGTTATGTTTGGTAATTGGTAACTGGTGATTGCTAATTGGTAATTGAGAAAAATTTTACTCATTACCCATTACCCATTACCAGCCATGAAATTGATGGCTAGCAACTTAAATTACTAGCAGTGAGTCATTGGTAAAGTTGTCAGTCCTGCGGATCTATCCTGATGAAACAAGCGTTGCCTGTATCTCAAGAAGTGGTGCAACAAGTAGCCGAATACTTCAGCCTGTTAAGTGAGCCGATGCGTCTGCGGCTGTTGCATTTACTACGGGATGAAGAAAAGTGTGTACAGGAATTGGTAGACGCAACCCAGACTTCCCAAGCCAATGTGTCTAAACACCTAAAAGTAATGTGGCAAGCCGGAATCCTGAGCCGTCGTAGTGAAGGAACTAGTGCTTACTACCGGGTGGAAGACGAAATGATTTTTGAGTTATGTAATCGGGTTTGCGATCGCCTTGCTACAAGGTTAGAACAGCAAGCCCGTAATTTTAGGGTGCTAAATAAAAATTAGTCATTAGTCATGAGTCTGAATTTGTTGACTGTTGACTGTTGACTGTTGACTGTTGGCTAAAGAGGATAATCTTTCTTAAAGCTGTCGCGGGTTAGGGGCTGATCTAAGACCACCCCTTCACCGCCTAAAACTTCCAATGGTTTACCATTTACCTCAATGTACACTTTGGCATTGGGGTTTAAACTTGTGGCAGTATAGACTACTTGACCAACCCGACCCATCATTGAAGTACTACCGCCGCCACTGGTGAAATCTTCAGATAGGTTAACGTGTACTTCATCGTTATTTTCTACTTTTAGTCCTAATAACTTAGTACCTTTGGGGATAGTGGTGGAATCTGTTCCTTCTGTCGGCCCTGCTAATAAATTTTGGAAAGCTTTCTCTAAAACTTGATTTGGCTGTGCAGCAGCTACTCTCACTCTTTGGGGAACTAAATCTACGCTATCGCCTTTTGGTTTGAGCCAATAGACACTAGGACTTTGCTCGTTACCTGGTTGTTTGGTCGTTGGCTGTCCTGGTTGCTCAATACCTTGAGAAGGGTTTGATGGTGTGGGATTATTATTGGAGTTGGCAGTTATCCAAGCCACACCGCCAGCGACCGTTACAACTGCTGCTGAGACTGCTGCAATTACACCTGAAGATATACGGTTAGATCCTTGTTGGTTATTCATATTTAAAACCTTCCTGACTGGGGGCTGAAACAGGACTTACACAGAGATGATTTTTTGGAGTTGAGGGTGTAAGGGTATAGGGGTGTAAGGGTGTAAGGGTTTTGAAACCTACACCCCTATACCCCTGTACCCCTAAATTCCTATACCCTTTACCCAAACCATAGGTTTTGCTTCTCATGGGTAATTCCTAAAGGTAGTCTTGTTGTGAAGAGCAGCCTGCTTAAGGACGATGCTGACAAATGGAGAGTTTCCAAAAACTTGAAAGATAACTCTGTAGATTCAAGTGCTGCACTTTCTCAGTTGAGACTTCAAAAGTCATTCTGAAATATGACTTCTGTAATGATTGATGGATCAATATATATGGTTTCACACCTTCACTAAATTATATATTTATTGTCTAGAATTAGGTGATAGGAATTAACCTGCCTTCGTAAATTCTGGATTCTAAATTCTTATTTATTATTTATTTTAGAATTGGTGTTGGGAATTCGTCACCTATCAAATTATGTAAATCTGGAAATGTTATGATTTCTTCAAGTTTTCTACAATTAAATGAGGGATACAGAGGAAATGCGAGTATTTATTACTCTGCATTCCTCGTAATTTAATTTTTCTGCTCTATCGCGGCTTTAATCCACTGCTGGAGTGTGGTAATAACTTCATCAATGGGGATTTCTTGAGATTGGCGAGTTGCCCTTTCTACAATTTCAACTTTACCGTTAGTAATTGCTCGTCCGGTAACAATTCTGTAAGGAATACCGATGAGATCAGCATCTTTGAATTTGACTCCGGCTCTTTCATTACGGTCATCTAATAAAGTTTCTACCCCTGATCGATTCAGTTCAGTGTAAAGCTTTTCCGCAATTTCTACCTGTTGAGCATCGTTAATGTTAGGAATTGTCACAATTGCATGATAAGGAGCGATCGCCACTGGCCAGATAATGCCATCTTTATCATAAGATTGCTCCACGGCTGATTGGGCTAACCTCGATACACCCACACCGTAGCAACCCATAACCAGTGGTTTTTCTTCACCTTGTTCATTAGTATAAGTTGCGCCTAAAGCTTGGGAATATTTAGTCCCTAATTGGAAGATATGACCAACTTCTATTCCTCTAGCACTTTTTAAGATTTGGGTGGAGTCGTGAATAGCGCGATCGCCTGGTCTGGCTTTTCGCACATCTACAACAATTTCTGGTAGGGGAAATTGTTCGCCCCAATTCGCACCTACAACGTGATAGCCAGCTTCATTTGCACCAGTGATGAAGTTTTTTAAATCAACGACTGTTTTATCAACGAACCGGACAAATTTAGGATGAATTTGTTTATTTGCAGCAATATACTCATCAGCAATATCCGGTGCAATGTAGCCTAAAGGTAAAGATTTTGCTGTCCATGTTTGTTGGTTTTCTGCACTGGGAACAGCGAGGCTAATAATTGCCTTTGCACCGTAATTGGAAGCTAATTTTGTCAATTCGTTCTGTAATTTAACTTCATTAACTTCTTGATCACCACGAATAATTACCAGTACCAAAACCGTTACACCATTGTCATAAACGGTTTGGTAGAGAACATTTTTCACTATCTGGGTGGGAGAAGCTTTGAGAAATTGAGTAACTTTCTCAATAGTTTCTGTTCCTGGTGTTTCTCGCTTTTCAAAAGTTGTAAACTGTGACGGTTCTGCATCCGCAGGTAGAGAAACAGCTTTTTCTACGTTAGCCGCATATTTTCCATCATCGGTGTAGAGAACTTCGTCTTCCCCAGCTTCCGCCAACACCATGAATTCTGTAGAACCAGAACCACCAATTGCACCGGAATCGGCTTCTACAGGACGAAATGCTAAACCAGCGCGCCGTAGCATATTGCTGTAGGCTTGGTACATATCTTGGTAGGTTTTTTTCAGGCTGTCTTCATCGACGTGGAAAGAATAGCCGTCTTTCATGATAAATTCCCGTCCGCGCATCAACCCAAACCGGGGGCGAATTTCATCACGGAACTTGGTTTGCAATTGATATAGGTGTATGGGTAGCTGACGGTAAGAGCGAATCATATCACGAGCGATCGCTGTAATTACTTCCTCGTGAGTCGGCCCTAACCCTAATTGTTGCTCACGGCGGTCAATCAGGGAAAACATAATTCCCTCAGCTTTGGTGTAAGTATCCCAGCGTCCCGACTCCTTCCACAACTCCGACGGCTGTAACTGGGGTAACAGACATTCTTGTGCGCCTGTAGCGTTCATTTCCTCCCGCACAATTTGAGAAACCTTTTGCAGTACCCGCCACATCAGGGGGAGATACGCATAAATACCGCTACCGATGCGACGAATATACCCTGCACGTAGTAACAATTTATGGCTAGGAATCTCCGCATCAGCCGGATCATCCCGCAGTGTAACGAATAACATTTGTGACAGTCGCATCGTTTATTCCTTGACTCCTAATTGCAAAATCACTAATTTCTGTATCAACTCAATTACGAAATATCGAACATGAACTATGAATTACAAAATATAGGTTATTCCTAATAAGGGTGTAGGGGTATGGGGGTGTAGGGGTGTAAGGGTAAGAATTTTAGATTCAATCCCAATCCCCAATCCCCAATCCCCAGTCTCCAGTCCCCAATCCCCAATCTCCATGATTTACCAAGCACAACCACCTCTAGAATTTATCCCCCCAGCCTTTAATCCCTTACTTCTGCGATTTGTTCACCTGTTCCTACCAACTTGGATTCGTTCTCAAACAGCCATTAACCAAATTGAAGCAGACAATGCTGAGGTTTTAGCAAATCTCTACCGCGAGTTTCAAGGGGGGAAAATTCGCTTTTTATTGGCGTTTCGCCATCCACAAACGGAAGATCCATTTTCTTTGGTTTATTTGCTTTCTCAACTCGTGCCAAGGGTAGCACGACAGCAGGGTGTAGCACTACAGTCTCCCATTCATGCTCATTTTATCTACGATCGCGGCATTCCTCTCTGGGCTGGGGACTATGTTGGTTGGCTTGCATCTCAATTGGGTGGGACTCCCATACAAAGAGGTAAGGCTGACTGGACGGGGTTACGTTCGGCGCGGGATTTGTTCGCCAATGGCAAATTTCCGATGGCTGCTGCTCCAGAAGGTGCTACTAATGGTTTATCGGAGATGATCAGCCCATTAGAACCAGGTATTGCCCAAATGGGTTTTTGGTGTGCTGAAGATTTGCACAAAGCCGGACGTACCGAGCAGGTTTTAATTGTACCAGTTGGGATTAAATATAGTTACGTTGATGCACCTTGGCAAGCGATCGCCCAGCTTTTAGATGATTTGGCTATGGCTAGCGGTTTACCTGTAGATACAAGCACTAAAACCCAAGTTCCTGATTTAGAGTCACTTTACCCGCGTCTGTTGACTTTGGCGGAACATTTATTGTCTTTAATGGAACAGTTTTACACGCGGTTTTATCATCTCAAGTTATCTCCAGTGACGGAAGGAGTGAGCGATAATCGTAATGAAGCCTTGAAATTACGCTTACAAGCCTTGTTAAACGCTGCACTAGAAATAGCCGAGCAGTATTTTAATTTACAACCAAAGGGACAATTAAGCGATCGTTGTCGTCGGGTGGAACAAGCGGGATGGAATTATATATTTAGGGAAGATTACAAGGATCTTAAAGGATTATCTGCCGTTGAACGGGCATTAGGCGATAGAGTTGCAGAAGAAGCCAATGCAAGAATGTGGCACATGAGATTAGTTGAAAGTTTTGTGGCTGTTTCCGGTAATTATATCCGCGAAAAACCAACAGTAGAAAGGTTTGCGGAAACAGTATTAATTGTTTGGCAGATGTTAGCAAAAATCCAAGGTACGAAATCTTTTAATCGTCCCAAGTTAGGCAAGCAAAAAATCAAGATTACTATTGGTGAACCGCTATCTGTATCGGAATTGTATCCCAAGTATAAAGAGAATCGTTTAGGTGCAAGACAAGCTGTTGCTGATTTGACAAATAATCTACAACAAGCTATGGAAGGATTGATTTAAATTTTACAGCAAGGGCTTTAGTCGAGATAATCTAACTAGGAAACACCTTGGATAAATTCAGAACTAAATCAGAAAAAAATGTTAAATTAACCGACTCATTTGGTAGATAAATTAACTTACTTCGATATCCAAACCTACCTTGTAAATCCTGATAAGGTTCGCTGTAACACTCAAGACATTTATCTACTAAATTAAATATCCAATAATCGACAATACCTGCTTCAGAATAAACAGGTAATTTAATTTCTTGGTCATATTTCAAAGATGAATCTGCAATTTCAATTAATAGTAATATATCAACGGCATTAGGATGAGAAGTAAGATAATCATCATCTCGGTTTTTAACAATTACTCTATCTGGTTCCGGCTCACTATAATTTGATAGTGTAATTGGTTGTTGTCCTCGTAGAGTTGCCATCTCTCCTACCAACTTATATAGTTCCCTCTCTAAACGAGTTTCGCAAACCGCATGAGGTTTACCCTTAGATGTCATCTGGACTATTTCTCCCGTAATTAGCTCAAATCGGTCATTTTCAGCAAAAAAGCCGAGTTCAATTAGACGGTGATATTCATCTACAGTGAAACGTTTAGTAGTAGTGAGGCTCATAACTATGTATGGAAAGGTAAGTTTATCTTTATTTTAAGAGCCGAATTATCAATAAAACCAAAGAAAAAACGAAACGATCGCCCCACAAAGAAGCGATCGCCTATTTTATTATCTAAATGATGGGATTATTTGATTACTCCCGAAATTGCCATGACTTCAGGCTCTACAATTTGGGGAGTAAAGAAACCCTTAGCATATATCTGAGGATTGCTTTGGGCAATTTGTGTATAGGATTGGCGAACCTGGGTATTAACCGCTACAGTTTTCACATCGTAAAGTTGCGTAGCGATTTTGGGGTAGACACCTACACCAATAATCAGCACCAAGAAGGAAACAGCAATAAACACTTCACGGACACTAGCATCTCTGTACACCGCTTCCCCTGGTAAGAGACAGTCTGTACCAAAGCAAGCTGTTCCTTCATCTTCTTGGTTCTGGTAAGCGCCATTGTTAATATTGCAACTGAGTTCTGCACCAGTGCCGTAAAATACCTGTCTCAACATAGACAGTAGATAAATCGGGGTTAAGATAACTCCCACTGCGGCGAGGAATACCATAACAGTGCAGAATGTCGGACTGTAAATATCGCTGGTGGTAACACCAATAAATACCTTAAGTTCGCTGACAAAGCCACTCATTCCTGGGAGTGCCAAAGATGCCATTGTGCCGGCGGTAAACAAAGCGAACACTTTGGGCATAGCTTGACCGATACCACCCAAATTATCCATCGCCATTGTATGGGTGCGATCGTATGTTACACCAGCCAAGAAGAACAACACCGCCGCAATCAAACCGTGGGAAAGCATTTGCAGCATAGCACCACTCACACCCACATCGGTGAAAGAGGCAATACCCAGCAGCACAAATCCCATGTGGGAAACGGAAGAATAAGCAAGGCGGCGCTTCATGTGAGTTTGAGCAAAGGAGTTCAAACCGCCATAGATAATATTGATTACACCCAAAGTTGCTAACACTGGTGCAAAGTAAATATGCGCGTCAGGCAGTAATTCCAAATTGAGGCGAATTAATCCGTAACCGCCCATTTTGAGAAGCACACCTGCCAAAATCATCGATACAGGTGCTGAAGCTTCACCGTGAGCATCAGGCAACCAGGTGTGTAAGGGGAAAATAGCCAGTTTTACACCAAAAGCAATTAGTAATCCAGCATAAAGTAGTAACTCTAAAGCCAGAGGGTAGTTTTTTGCACCGAGTTCGACAATATCGAAAGTAGTATTATCGCCGTAAAGAGCCATTGCCAGCCCAGCGATTAAGATGAAAATCGAGGCTGCTGCTGTATAAAGCAAGAACTTTGTCGCAGCATAGCGGCGTTTCTGTCCGCCCCAAATCGAGACAAGCAAGTAAACAGGAACCAATTCCAGTTCCCACATAATGAAGAATAACAGCAAGTCTTGGGCGACAAATACACCGATTTGGGCAGAGTACAGCACCAACATTAAGAAATAAAACAGGCGAGGTTTGAGATTAACTTGCCATGCAGCCAACATGGAAAGGGTCGTCACAAATCCTGCCAGCAATACTAGTGGCATGGATATTCCATCGACTGAAACCGCCCAGCTAAAACCTATCTGAGGTACCCAATCATATTTCTCCACTAGTTGAAAAGTCGCACTGCTTGCATCGTAATGGTGCCAAAAGGTATAGCACATCAAAACAAAATCCGCGATTCCTACACCCAAGGCATACCATCGCACGAGCTTACCTTCTTTATCAGGCAGCAGGGGAATAAATGCAGAAGCAACGAGTGGTAGTAATATAATCGCGGTCAGCCAAGGAAATCCATCCGCCATCATGTTATTAAGCAAAAATACTTATTGGTGAATGGATCTATTCTATTAAACTTTGTAAACTTTTTATTATAAATATTTACCCCAGTTTTCTATCGATAAAAGCTATTCAATAGTAAAAAACTAATGGATATCATAGACAACAAAATTTTCCCTTGTACACTCATTAAGTGTGTATGGTGCAAGGTCAATTTAAACGTATGAAGTTTTTTTAAATACTCACAGCCTTATATCCCTGCGTCCATAGCAAAACCCAGGTTTCTTGTTTTTATATGTCAGAGCTAAGTATTTAAAACCTCAAGCCTACACCACCTTGAACAGCGACAGCTGCGCCACCACCGTTACGATAGGCATCAAAGGCGATGATGGCATTACCAAACAGAACAGTGTTACTGTTAGGAACAACATAATCAATACCGGGTTGTAGGGCAAAACTAATTTTGTCACCGACAGGAGAAGCACCATTACCGCCAGTTAAAACTAATCCCGCACCTAAGTAAGCATCTGTTTGCCAATTTAAAGGGAGGTCATAGGAAACTGTAGGTACGACTGCGGTATTTTGTCCTACTAAAGCTTGAGCGCGGAAAGAAATTGGTGACTCTAGCAGTTTGTAGCGGAAAGCTAGCACCCCACCAACTTGGATACTATCAGTTAAACCAACAGTAGGCCCAATACCTACATAGCTACCGTATGCAACTTGCGCTTGTGCTGGTTGAGTATTCATCACAAGACTCAAAGCAGAACCAGTTCCCAGAATTGCCACTAAATAAGGTAAACACTTCATCACCTGACTCCTCACACCATATTGGATTTGCAAAGTTCCTTTAAATACCTATGTTATCGCTGATGTTGACCATAGGTCATGAGTAATATACCAGGGAGTGGGGAAAAGATGACATTTAGCCAGCATAGAAATTACGTAATTGATAACAAATCGGACTTACGCATGAAAACGAAAGACCAAGGGTTGGGAGAAGGGTATAGGGGTATAGGGTTTTAGGGGTGGGGTATAAATGTTTGAAACCCTTACACCCTGTCTCAACAGAAAATCTGGGTGCGTGAGTCCTAACAAACTCAAAAATTACCATCTGCGAATTTATTATTACTCACTGTCAAGTACGTTGTTTGCTATTTATTTTCAATAGTTAGAACATTGCTATTGACAAGAGAAAATCCAATTCTAGAGTGATTTGTGGAAGCTTGCACAATTTTACGGCATATTCAATCTAAGAATTAAATTCTTGAGCATTGCGATTTAGCATAAAAAGCCTTGGGAATAACGTTACAAACACTTTCAGCATGATGCTTGTCAATATTCATGATGCAATTGATGCTATATACAATCCCAGTAATGTGATAATAATTTGCATCATATTTAAGCTACTCTTGACAAAGAGTATCAATTTACTAGAGGATTCTGCTAATCTGGTTTTTGATTCATGATGAGGCAGTAAATGGGAATCCAAAATCTTTTTGCAGCAGGCGGCGTAGTCATGTGGCCTCTGTTAGGTTTTTCTGTGTTGGCAGTAGCATTGATTGTTGAGCGTGCCAGATTTTGGCTAAAAATCAACAATCGCCAACAGCGCGTAGTTAGAGATGTGTTGAACCTCTATCGACTAGATAATGTAGTTGGCGCAATAGATAAACTCAGAAAAAATGTAGATTTACCACTAGCGCGTGTCTTTTTATCGGCTTTGGAATTAGAAGAACCAACACCAGAGGAATTTCGCCTGGCGCTAGAAAGCGAAGCTCAAGCCGAAATCCCCGTACTCAAGCGATTTCAAAATATTTTCGACACAATTATCGGTTTAGCACCACTCTTAGGTTTGCTGGGTACAGTGTTAGGTTTGATTACTTCCTTCGCTTCTTTAGATATTGGTGATGTGGGAGGGACAAAAACCGCAGGTGTGACGGCGGGTATTAGTGAAGCTTTAGTATCTACAGCAGCAGGATTGATAGTGGCAATATTCACATTGTTTTTTGCCAACTCCTTTCGGGGACTTTACACCAGACAAATGGCACTATTTCAGGAGTATGGCGGTCAATTAGAATTACTTTATCGCCGCCGCTACGAACGAGGAGAAAGAACCTATGCGTCTACAAGATGAGCCAGATATTCCAGCACAGATCAACATTGTGCCGATGATTGATGTGATTTTTGCGATTTTGACATTTTTTATCATGTCTACGCTGTTTTTAACTCGTTCAGAAGGCTTGCCAGTTAATTTACCAAAAGCGGCAACGGCAAAACAACAGCAAGTACCTGCAAAGATTACGATCACGGTAGATGAACAAGGGGCGGTCAGCTTGAATCGTCAACCGATTCTAGTTGATGCTGTGGCTGGACAGTTGCGTAACCTAGTTGGTGCTAACCAGGAAGCCCTAGTAGTTATTAATGCTGATGAAAGAGTAGGACATGGTAAGGTAGTGGCCATCATGGATCAAGTACGTCAGGTACAGGGAGCAAAATTAGCGATCGCCACTCAAAAACGTTAAGGCTATTTCATAAAGGAAGTTTAGGGGTAAAGTGAACAGTCTTACCCCAAAATTCTTTATCTAGTTTTTGTCGCTTCTGTATTGACTGGCTTTTGATATTTGCCAGGATACTTGCGTTGGAAATAATCTTCCATCACCTTCAGTATCATCGGTGCAGCAACGCTTCCACCACCGCCGCCAGAATGTTCAGCGAAGGCGACAATTAAAATTTCTGGCTTATCAGCAGGCGCATAAGCCCCAAACCAAGCATGATTTTGTTTGACTCTTCCCTTCCAAGCTTCAGCAGTTCCACTTTTACCGGCGACTGGGGGAATTGTTGGCTGATGTAAAACTTTCCCTGTACCATCAGAAATTACCTTGCGTAAACCCTCACGCAAAAGTTTCAAAGTGGTGGGCTTCATTTGTACAAGTTCTCGCCAGCTTCTAGCTTCTTCATTATCTTTGAGTAGATGCGGTTGAACACGATAGCCTCCATTAGCTGGGACAGCAAACATGACCGCAACTTGTAAAGGGGTGGCTAACAAAGCGCCTTGACCAATGGACATATTAATTGTGTCGCCAACAGTCCAAGGCATTTTCCAGACTCTTTGTTTCCATGCTTCATCTGGTACAGAACCTTTTGCTTC
Source organism: Nostoc parmelioides FACHB-3921 (assembly GCF_014696625.1). Lineage (GTDB taxonomy): Bacteria > Cyanobacteriota > Cyanobacteriia > Cyanobacteriales > Nostocaceae > Trichormus > Trichormus parmelioides. The sequence goes on along the minus strand of NZ_JACJQL010000026.1, from coordinate 67,991 downwards.
CTCCGAAACAAACTCAAAACCTGTTCTCTGACCAAATCCATATTTACGCGTCCATTCAATCAAAGTAGGGCCACCAATTCCTCTACCAATTTGATAGAAGAAAGTATCACTACTCCACTGCATTGCACCAACAAAACCTAAAGGCCCAAATCCCGCGTGATTCCACTCCCCAAATCGAGTTCCACCAATAGTTAAAGAACCGTAGGTTTGTAATACTGTACTGGGAGAAAATTTACCTGATTCTAGTCCAGCTGTCTTCGTAACAATTTTAAAAGTACTAGCAGGCGGAAAAGCACTTAAGGCACGATTAACGAGAGGATGGTCTTCACCTTGGACAGATTCCCAGTCTTTTTGCGTCAGCCGTTGCTTGGAGAAAATGTTCGGGTCAAAAGTAGGGTGAGATACCATTGCTAAGACAGCACCGTTTTTCGGATCCAGGGCAATGATGGTTCCGTTGCGATCGCCTAATGCTTTTTCTGCTGCTTTCTGCACATCTAAATCTATGGTCAAACGTATATCATTACCAGCTTTAGCTTGTTTTTCACCTAGAACCCGCAATGGTCTACCAGCCCCATCAACTTCTACTTGCTGACCACCCCATTCACCTCGTAATGATTTCTCATAGGCTTTTTCCACACCCATTTGACCAATCACATCACCAAGGCGATAGCCGTCCTGCTTCCTAGCTTTTAACTGTTCAGCCGTCAACTCTCGCGTGTAACCCAGAACATGAGCCAATTCTCTCCCGTGGGGATAATAGCGCACAGCTTCCGTGTGTATTTCTACATCTTTAAGTTCACTTTCATATTCTTTGATGGCGGTAATTTGGGCTTCATCCAAATTACGAGCAATGCGAATGAGTGAAGAAGAGTTAGCACCAGCTTCTTCTAATTTTTTTTCGATTTCTTCTTGGGGAATCTCCAAAATTTTTGCCAGACGCGGCCCAACAACCGACCACGAGGCTTTAGTGTGAGCCATCGGCCAAAGATAAATAGAACGAGGATAACGTGTACTGGCTAAAAGTTTGCCATTGCGGTCAAAAATATTACCTCTTTCTGGTTGTTTAGGGATGACTCGAACCCGGTTTGACTCTGCTTTCTGCTTGAATTGGGAGCCTTCAATAATTTGTAAGTACACTAACCGCGTACTAATTCCCGCCGTCATTAGCAGGGTAAATATAATCAAAAATGTGGACTGAAAACCCCTGCCAACAGTTCGTTTATCTTTTTTACCCAGTAGGGAAGATGGTTGCAATAAAGCCATAATACTTAAAGAATTGCTCAGATAATAATATTTGTATGCAGTTAATTGTCCTATATTGTTATCACCCTATTCAGGGTAATAGCACTTAATAAACTTAGCTATGGCAAGTTATTTTAAATCAGTTCTGTACTTCTTGAACTAGTTCTTCATTGCGTTTTTTGAATGGTTAGTGTTGATTGGTAATGGGTAATGGGTAATTGCCCTATTAATATAGTCTCTGCATCTTGATCTATTGGAAGTAAAAGCAGAAAGCAAGTGTGATGAGAATGAGCGACAAAGCTGCGGTCTGATTCCATAGTCGAATCTGGGACAATTTTAATTATCATAGGTCACTCCATCAATGGTAAAAGAAGCAGGTACAACAAGATGAGCCACCTGTGATTAGGTATAAATATACAGTGCAGAGTCATAAGATCGATAAAAATCCTCAAAATGCCGATAACTTGTATATGATTCCCAAAATGACTATGGCTATTTAACTTGTAACAATTTAGTCAGTGTATTTATAAACAAATCTTTTTAGCAGACTACAATGAACCAAAGGCTATGAAGAGTTTGCTTAATCGACTACATTAATACACAAAATCTCGTAAGATCACGGCATTCTACTGATGAATATGGCTCAAACTGCGACGCAGAATCCCAGGGGCGCAAAAACACTTCTCCCCCTTGATGTTGAACTACGTAACGTATTCAAGTTTTTCAACCAAGAACCGGCGGTACATGGAGTGGACTTGGATGTGAGACAAGGGGAATTCTTTAGTATTCTTGGCCCTTCTGGCTGTGGTAAGACAACAACACTACGTTTAATAGCCGGATTTGAACAAGTTGATGCTGGTAAGTTACTGATTCAGGGTCAGCCGATGACCAATATTCCGCCTTACCGCCGACCAGTTAATACAGTATTTCAAAGTTATGCTCTATTTAATCACCTTAACGTCTGGGATAATGTTGCTTTCGGGTTGCGGCTAAAGAAATCCCGGAAATCAGAAGTAGAAAGCAGAGTTAAAGAAGCTTTAAAACTGGTAAAAATGGAAAGTTTGCGATCGCGCTTTCCTAGTCAACTGTCCGGTGGTCAACAGCAGCGCGTTGCTTTGGCTAGGGCTTTGGTGAATCGTCCGGCTGTGGTGTTGCTGGATGAACCGTTGGGGGCGTTGGATTTAAAACTGCGTAAGGAAATGCAGGTTGAGTTATCAAATTTACATAAAAACCTGGGTTTGACCTTCATTATGGTAACTCATGACCAGGAAGAGGCGTTATCTTTGAGCGATCGCATCGCGGTGATGAACCAGGGGAAGATTGAACAAATTGGTACTCCCCAAGAGATTTACGAACGTCCAAAAACTTCCTTTGTCGCTGATTTCATCGGTGATACTAATTTGTTTAGTGGTGAAATCACCCTATTAGAAACTGAATATATTCAAATTGTTACCAAAACTGGACTCACAATTGTAGTCGCCCGGAATGAAGATACACCCGCAGAATTATTAAAACCTGTGGTTGTCAGTGTGCGACCAGAAAAAATTCAACTTTCCCTTTATCCGCCTAGTGCAGTCCATAATTCTTTTGAAGGAAGGTTGATAAATGTCATGTATTTAGGAACTCACGTTAATTATCTTGTCCAATTAATTAACGGCATTAATATTAATGTTTTACAACCTAATACTTTTGGCAATTTACCAGACCGTGAAACACCTATTTATGCTTGGTGGGCAGAAAATGATTGTTTGGCTATTAGTCAATAGTCCAGAGCCAATAGTCCAGAGTCCAGAGTCAATAGTCAATAGCTAGATGGGTAGTAAGTATTTTAGGGAATTACGAGTTTATCAATTAGCAGAGAAGTTAGCTGATGAAATTTGGCAAATAGTCAATGATTGGGATATGTTTGCTAAAAACACAATAGGTATACAGATAGTACGTTCAGCAGATAGCATTGGGGCGAATATAGCAGAAGGTGTTGGCAGAGGTAGTTACCAAGACGATAAAAGATTTATCAGAATAGCAAGAGGTTCATTAAATGAAACCCAACATTGGTTGAGGCGAGCGTACACTCGTCGATTGTTAACCTTAGAACAAATAGATAGATTAAAGCTCATGATTAATGATCTAGCACCTCAATTAAACTCCTACTTAAATTCGATTGGCAAAAATACTAAATAGGAATTATCAATTCTGAAATATAGACTATGGACTATTGACTAATGACTAATAGAAGAAAATTTCTACGAGGAATCACAGCAATTTCCAGTTTATCTTTAGCAAGTTGTGGCTGGAAATTAGCTGATGTGCGAGCTTCTAGTTCTTCTGGTCGCAGTGACCAATTGTATCTTTATACTTGGACACAGTATTCTGATCAGAAACTATTACAAACTTTTAGCGCCCAAACTGGTATGAAGGCGCTTGTTGATGTCTATGATTCTAACGAAGTAATGCTAGCTAAACTCTTAGCTGGAGGTGGCGGTACTTATAGTCTGATTTATCCATCTGATTATATGGTACAGAAGATGGTAGAAAGAAATTTATTAAGTGAATTAAAACACGATCGCCTAGTTGGATTAGATAATTTATTTCCACAATTCCAAAATCCTAGTTATGACCCTAAAAATCGCTATAGTATCCCTTTTAATTGGGGAACAACGGGTTTAATCTATAACTCGGAGATTCTCAAAGAAGCACCAGAAGACTGGGAATATCTTTGGCGGAATCAAAAGTTCCTCAGTAAGCGTATAACTTTACTTAATGATGTGCGTGAGGTTATGGGTGCGGTGTTGCGGATGTTGGGTTATTCCTATAACTCGCAAAATGAAGCCCAAATTAAACAAGCTTATGAAAAGTTAAGTACACTCAAACCAGCGATCGCCGCTTTTGACACTGATGCTTGGCGTAATCAAATTTTAGCAGGCGATTTGGTATTAGCAATGTGTTATTCAGCTGATGCAACCAAAGTAATTAAAGAAAATCCTAAACTGAAATATGTTATTCCCCGCAGTGGTTCTTCATTGTGGACTGATACAATTGTTATCCCCAAATCAGCGCCCAACTTAGATGGTGCTTATGCCTGGATTAATTTTATTTTACAACCAGAAGTAGCAGCTGCCACAAGCGAACGGCTGAAGATTTCTACTCCTAATAATGCTGCATTTGAACAATTACCAAAACAAATTAAAAGTAATGAAAATTTATATCCTCCATCATCAATTCTAGACAAATGTGAACGCATTAGTCCAGTGGGGCCATTTGAAGAAGTTTATGAACGCTACTGGACGCAACTAACTAGTAGTTAATTATTAGTAATTGATAAGTAGTCAACAGTCAACAATCAACAGTCAACAGTCAACAGTCAACAGTCAACAGTTAATTACTTTTACAATTGTGAAGACAGAAATTCGTGATACTCCAGATGATCTGGACAAAATTCAGAAGTTAAACCGCCCAAAGTTTAATCTTATCCAACCTTTGGTATTGTTAGCACCGTCTGGTATTTGGTTATTACTATTATTAGTACTACCAACACTGATAATTTTTCAGTTGAGTCTAGTTCCAAATATTAGACCTGGAGATATAGTCAACCCCAGTGGATTAGATAACTATGTCCGCATACTTGACCCCTTATACTTGCAGGTAATCCTGCGATCGCTCTGGTTGGCTTTAGGTACAATGGCGATCTGTCTAACTTTGGGTTTTCCGGTGGCGTATTGGATTGCTCAAATTGCACCGCAACGCTGGCGCAATCTCCTATTACTAGGCTTTGTCTTACCTTTGTGGACTTCTTCTCTACTCCGTTCCTACGCTTGGATCACTATTCTCCGTCCTACTGGTCTTTTGAACAGTCTATTAAGTAGTGTCGGTTTACCCACCTTAGAACTACTTAACCGTACACCAGCCGTTTTAATTGGCATGAGTTACAGCTTACTTCCATATATGGTGTTGATTTTATACGCTTCACTGGAAAAGTTAGATAAACGCTTACTAGAAGCCGCCGCCGATTTAGGCGCAAGTCCCACCAAGGCTTTTTGGAAAGTCACAGTTCCGCAAATTTCCCCAGGAATCACTGCTGGTTCTCTCCTTGTGCTGATCACAGCCTTAGGGGATTTTATTGACCCAGAATTACTCGGTGGTGCTTCTAGTATGACGGCAGCCAGGCTAGTTTATAACCAATTTCTCGGAGTTACCCAAAATTGGGGGTTTGGTTCAGCGTTGAGTATGACCCTAATTTTAGCCGTGAGTGTAGCGATCGCGCTGCTAATTAAATTTGGCGATCGCTAGTTCCCATACTAAGTAGAGGCTGTCAAGTACTGAGTTGTTACGTATTTTTACTTTAATTTTATATAAAATTTATATAAATAAACTTATTTTTTCAGTAAAAACCCTATATCCATACTTGGTTATCAGCACCTCTGGGTTTAAGATAAGAGTATTATCGTGTGTTTCCCCATAGAAGCGATCGCCTTGGCGTTGAAATAGTTACTAGACAGATGGTACTGAGTTCTTCAAGTTTGCCTTACTGAAGATACCTAACTGTATAGCAAAATTTTCAACCCCTAATTTTTATTGGCTATTTTGCATGAAGATTTAGCCAATTAAAACAAGGAATAAAAATTTCTCAGCAAATGTTTAATCAAAGTAGTTTATATAGTCTTGACATGATGTTAGATCCATATATTTATTGTTCGTAAAAACTTCACCAATTTGTGACTCTTTCCTGCCCTAAAAGTTCTAGTTTAAGGATAATCTCTTGGGAATTATATATTTTCCATTTTAAAGAGTGAGTAAAATTTTATCAATTTTTCTCTCTAAGAGGCTGTTTATTAACGTAAGCAGTGCTACTGCTTTGCCAAGATTCTGGGGTGTGAGCAAATAACACATGGCTGTAAACCACAATTCATCAAATATTGACTTGATAAATCGTCTCTAAAAACCGGAATCACCTGATAATTCCAAGTATTTATTATTAAGCATAAAAATAAATTTTTGACGGAGAATAATTATGTCTTTACAACAAGCAAATGCTTTTTATGACGTTTTGATGGCAGACGAAACCATTTATGAAAAATACTTTAATAAATGCTGTAGTCGTAGTTTATTAGGTAGTTACCATTGGGATAAAACGAAAATAGTTAATTTCGCAGCCACCCTTGGTTATCGATTTACTGAGAATGAATTAGATCAAGTGTGGTTTGACAGCGAACACAGTACTAATGAACAGTTATCGTTAGTTTAACCGGAAGAGGCAGAAGAAAAGGGGCAGGGCGCGGAGCAGAACTTGGTACAAGCCTTGTCCACAAGTAGCGCTTATACGAATTATGATATGAAGTTGGGTCATTCAGTCCAGCCGGTGGGAATAAAGTCGCCGAACTACTTTTTAAGGAATTACTAACGGAACTCTGTCCCCCTCCGGTGTTAGAGTGAAAGATGACATTGCATAATCTTATGTCTTCTAAGACCCATTCTGAAATATAGCTTCAACCATTAGGCGCAGCATGGTCACCACCGCAGAAAAAACAAACATCGGTTACATTACCCAAATCATTGGTCCTGTTGTAGACGTTAAATTTCCTAGCGGAAAATTACCGCAAATCTACAACGCTCTGACCATCAAAGGCACTAACGAAGCTGGACAGGAACTCAACCTCACCGTAGAAGTACAGCAACTTTTGGGCGACAACCAAATACGCGCCGTTGCTATGAGTTCTACAGATGGTTTAGTCCGTGGCCTGGAAGTCGTCGATACAGGCGCTCCCATCAGCGTACCCGTTGGTAAAGCAACTCTCGGACGGATTTTCAACGTTCTTGGCGAACCTGTAGACAACAGAGGCCCAGTCAACAACCAAGAAACCTTACCCATTCACCGTCCGGCTCCCAAGCTCACAGAGCTAGAAACCAAGCCTTCCGTTTTCGAGACGGGAATTAAGGTTGTTGACCTCCTGACCCCCTATCGACGCGGTGGTAAAATTGGTCTGTTCGGCGGTGCTGGTGTCGGCAAGACCGTAATCATGATGGAGTTGATTAACAACATTGCTACCCAGCACGGTGGCGTGTCCGTGTTCGCCGGCGTGGGAGAGCGTACCCGTGAAGGGAATGACCTCTACAACGAAATGATTGAATCTGGGGTAATCAACAACGAGAACCTCAACGAATCAAAAATTGCGTTGGTGTACGGTCAGATGAACGAACCACCCGGAGCAAGAATGCGGGTTGGTTTGTCTGGTTTGACAATGGCTGAATACTTCCGCGATGTCAACAAGCAAGACGTGCTGTTGTTTATTGACAACATCTTCCGGTTCGTACAAGCAGGTTCTGAAGTATCAGCGCTGTTGGGTCGGATGCCTTCTGCTGTGGGATATCAGCCAACTTTGGGTACTGATGTAGGTCAACTGCAAGAACGGATTACCTCCACTACCGAAGGTTCTATCACCTCAATTCAGGCTGTATACGTACCTGCGGACGACTTGACAGACCCCGCGCCTGCAACCACCTTTGCTCACTTAGATGGTACAACAGTACTATCTCGTAGTTTGGCTGCTAAAGGTATTTATCCTGCGGTAGATCCGCTAGGTTCCACCTCTACCATGTTGCAACCCAACATTGTTGGTGACGAACACTACAATACTGCTCGTGCTGTCCAATCGACCCTACAACGCTACAAAGAATTGCAAGACATCATCGCTATTCTGGGTCTAGATGAATTGTCTGAAGAAGACAGACTCATCGTAGCACGGGCCCGGAAGGTTGAGCGTTTCTTGTCTCAGCCTTTCTTCGTAGCTGAAGTATTCACAGGTTCTCCTGGTAAGTACGTGAAGTTAGAAGACACCATCAAAGGGTTCCAGAAGATTCTATCTGGTGAGTTGGATGATCTGCCAGAGCAAGCCTTCTACTTGGTAGGCGATATCAACGAAGCGATCGCCAAAGCCGAAAAACTCAAAGGCTAAATTAGTCAATAGTCATTAGTCAATAGTCATTAGTGAGTCCAGCCCTGTAGGCGGGTTTCCCGCCGTAGGGGACTGGCGAACCCGGAGGGTCCAGAGCTACATGACTATTGACTGTTGACTATGGACTATAGACTGTTGACCCTTGACAATTAACAACTTATGACCCTAACTGTCCGTGTAATTTCCCCAGATAAAACAGTGTGGGATGCGGAAGCTGATGAAGTGATTTTACCCAGCACTACCGGTCAGCTAGGTATCCTGAGTGGACACGCACCACTTTTAACCGCACTAGATACAGGCGTGCTACGAGTACGCACCAGCAAGAGCCAAAATTGGCAAGCGATCGCCCTGTTGGGTGGCTTTGCCGAAGTTGAAGAAGATGAAGTCACCATTCTCGTTAATGGTGGTGAACGCGGCGACACGATTAACCTAGAAGAAGCACGTACTGCTTACAGCCAAGCCCAAACAAAGCTGAATCAAGTACCCGCAGGTGATCGTCAAGCCCAAATTCAAGCTAATCAAGCCTTTAAACGCGCTCGCGCTCGTTTTCAAGCTGCTGGCGGCTTGGTATAAAAAATACAAGCAAAATTCTTTAGGGTGGGCAATTCGCTCATCCTTATTTTTTTGTGTCTAGGTCACAATGATATTAGGCGTTATCTTGCTTTGGCTATGTATTTAACTTGGTTAGACAGCAATAGTTGGTTGCTAGAACTCAACAATCAGCGAATACTTATAGACCCGTGGTTGGTTGATGCGCTAAGTTTTGGGAATTTAGATTGGCTGTTCAAAGGATATCGTCCTCAAGAGCGCACCATACCAGAAAATATTGATCTCATTCTGCTATCCCAAGGTTTAGAAGATCACGCACATCCACCCACCCTGAAGCAACTAAACCATAATATTCCAGTGGTGGCTTCTCCTAACGCGGCAAAAGTAGTGCAAGCCTTGGGTTATACTTCTGTCACAACCTTGGCTCATGGTGAATGTTTTACTTTTAATAATCAAATCGAAATTAGAGCTTTTCCTGGTTCGCCAATCGGCCCGACTGTGGTGGAAAATAGTTATTTACTGAAAGAATTAGCAACTGGTTTAACACTTTACTACGAACCTCATGGCTATCATTCTCCACAGTTGAAACAGTTTGCACCGGTGGATGTCGTAATTACGCCGACAGTTGACATAGCTTTACCTCTGTTGGGGCCAATTATTAAAGGATATAAAAGCGCATTGGAAGTAGCACAGTGGTTAGAACCGCAAGTTATGCTTCCTACCGCCGCCGGAGGAGATGTCATTTTTGAAGGATTATTGACAAAAGTCCTCAAAACGGAGGGAAGTATTGCAGACTTGCGTTTGCTATTTAAAAACAACAATTTACTTACACAACTGCTGGAACCAAATCCAGGCGATCGCTTAGAATTACAATTAGCAAAACGCGCCTTAACAAATTAAATCAAGTACAAGGAATATGGGAGATTGGCAAGAATAACCAATCTCCAGCACCTAAACCCCATAATTCTCTGGAAAAAATAATTGTTTGACTTGATATTTATCAAGGCTCATCTTAATATGACTAAGTTGGTGAGAATAGGTAGCAATAAGCTATGACATTTTCTGGCTATAATGTCGAGCAACGTTCCAAAGAAGTTAAGGCTCTCCAGTCTTTTTTAACTTACAGTTTTATTGGCTCAATGGCTCTACACATTGGTTTGCTGGCTTCAGGCTTGGGTAACTTCCTGACACGAATTCCTCAAGTTGAAGAAGAACCGATAGAAATAGAGATCGTTGATCCTATAACAGAAGAAAAGGAAAAACCCCCGGAAGAAACTCCAGAAGTAAAAAAACCGGAACCATTACCAGTTAACCGTAGTGAGCCGCAAAGAAGTGTTGCTAGTAGTGAAGTTGCTATTACTCCCAAACCACAAACAACCGTTATTACCCCCGTTCGTTCCCAACCTACAGTTGTACAAAAACCGATAGAGAAAACTGTAGCCACAGAGAAGCCACAGCCGGCTGCTCAACCACAGGTAATTACTGCTAACTCAAATAGTCCTGCAACCTCTACAGTTGTGACAACATCACAACCGACGGGAGAAAATAATAGTCGTCTCCGAGAAATATTAGGCGGAATTAGAGATTCTAGAGGAACTCAAGCAAATACCAGCAATACTGGCGAAACTACAGGTTCGACATCTCGGCAAGTAGGTTCTCCAGTAAGTAATAGTACACCCGCAGTAACTAGTCCGGCGATCGCCACAGCACCAACACCACGAAAAATTCCTACAGAACCCCGTGAAAGCAACAGACCAGGAAATGGTCGTGCAGCTTGCCGCGAGTGTAACGCCAGATATCCAGAAGCTGCTAGACGGCGGGGAATAGAAGGTAAAGTAGAAGTAGCTGTTGATACGGATGCTCAAGGTAATGTTACTAATGTTAGAGTTGCTCGTTCTAGCGGTAATCGAGAATTAGACGAAGAAACTTTAAGACAAGCACGTAATTGGAAATTAAAACCGGCTGAGGGTGGTAGACAGGGAGTAGCGATCGCCACTGAATTTGCCCTACAAGGGTCACGACGACACCGCCAACTCCAAGAACAAAAAAAACGTAGAGAAGCCGAAGCCAGACAGCGACAAACAACAGCAGCTAATACTGACTCTACAGAAGGAACTCGCAGACGCAGACGTTTGGTGACTTCCACTGAAGCTAATACTCCTGCTCAAACCTCCAGGGAAACCAGAGTCAGACGCATACGAGAATCTACATCAGAACGCTCTAACACGCCTACATCAGCAACAAGAACAGGAACGGCTAGAGAGAGTTTGCGTCGTATCCGCCGGGAGCGTACAACTAATAATTCTGCACAAGCAGCACCACAAACCCCTACTAGACGGCGGCGCAGAGAAAATGCTCCATCTGCTAGTCAAAGCAAGTTAAGAGCGACTTTACGGAATTTACGTCAATCCACTCAGTCCACACCCGCAGCACCACCAGCGTCAACTACGCCTGCAAATCAGGAATAGAATTCTTATCTCTTGGGGAGAGGGATTTTGGTAATGATGGGTAATGGGGATATTACTTTTTGAAGATTAAAGTTGATTACGGGCTTTGAGTTGCAAATATCGATCAACTAACTGATCAGTAATTTGATTGGCTGGCGCATCAAGTACTAAGACACCTTTTTGTTTTAGTTGAGCAAAAGCAACTTGTCTTTGCGCCAGTAAATCTAAAGCAACTGCACGGTTGTAAGTTTGGGTGACATCTTCCGTAAAAGTATGTGCTAAATTGTCTACCTGTGGATCTCGTAAGGTGACGCAAAATGGTAAATAGCGTGGTGTCAGTCGAGTAAGTGCGGCGAGGAGTTCAGTAGAAGCAGTGACATCAACTAAATCAGTAATTACTACTACCAGCGCGCGACGAGTTTGTTGTTTGACAACATTTGTTACTGCACCCAAATAATCGGACTCTAATAATACTGGTTGAATTGGTGTCAGATGGTCAATTAGCTTACTTAAATGATGTTGACCCCTTTCTGGTGGTAGCCATGTGTGCATAAGACGGTCAAATACACCCACACCAACACGATCGCCACGATGCAATCCGGCTAAAGCTAATGATAAAGCTGCATTTAATCCCCAGTCAAATCGTTGTAAACCTTTGACTCTAGCAGTCATCAACCGACCGCGATCCAATAATATAATTAAGGTTTGCTCCTGTTCTGGTTCCAGCACCCGCACTAAAGGCGCTCCCACACGACGGGCGGTAGCTTTCCAATCAATCAAGCGTAAATCGTCACCAGTGCGATAGTTCCGCAATTCGGCAAAATCTGTCCCAATCCCTAACTGTCGTGATTGGCGCATCGAACCAGATGATTGTAGTGTCAAACGAATGGAGAGCGATCGCAAACCGATCAAATCCGGGTAAACTTTCACCTGTACACTTTGGGGAATTTGCCAATCATCCCAAGCTAAACCCCAAGGCGCTAACTGTCGTACCTGAATATTCCCCCAAGAAAATTCCCCGCGCTGTGTTGGTTTGACAGTATATTTGATCTCTTCCTTTCCTTGTGAAGGAATTGTAGTATTGACCGTTAGCGTAGACACACCAAATCCAGTCGGGTAATAATCGCGGATTTGAATTACAGCCTCAGTCTTTGCTGATGTGATTGACAATATTACGGGATTATCACGGCCGATAGATAAACGTGCTGGTAATTGACGCTGAACTTCTACCCGCAGAGAACGTACCCGCCGACTATCGATAACCATCAATCCTAAGACGGTGAGATCAAATAATAGAGCGATCGCTATACTGGCAGGAATACCAATTAACAATGATAAAATAGGTGCGATCGTCAGTCCCAAAAGTAGCAGTAGATAAACCCGTTTAGCTGGAACCATACCCAGAATCCATATTCCTAATTTTGAATTTTGAATTTTGAATTTTGAATTTTGAATTTTGAATTTTGAATTGGTATTACCTTGGGACAGCGACTTGATTAACTACCGCCGCAATTACCGCATCCATTTGTAAACCATCTAGCATTGCTTCTGGCTTAAGAATCAGGCGATGACGTAATAAAGGTGATGCAACTGCTTTGATATCATCTGGAGTGACAAAATCTCGTCCCTCTAACCACGCTACTGCTTGAGAAGTTTGCAACCAAGCACCAGCCGCACGCGGTGACGCACCCAAAGCCAAATCAGGATATTGACGTGATGTCCTCACCAGCGCCAATAAATAATCAATGATGGATTCCGATACCTTAACTGCTTTGACGGCCTGCCGTGCCTCTAAAATATCAGTTACCGTTGCTATTGGTTGCAGACTATTAATATCTGAACGTCGTGCGGCAAAACCCGCTTGACGATTGAGTAGCATTTGCTTTTCTGCCGTTTGGTCGGGGTAATCTACTACTAACTTGAATAAAAATCGATCTAATTGGGCTTCTGGTAAAGGATAAGTACCCTCAAATTCCAAAGGGTTTTGAGTAGCAATTACCCAAAACAAATCCGGCAAAGGTAAGCTTTCACCATCGAGAGTAACCTGCATCTCTTCCATTGCTTCCAGTAACGCTGCTTGCGTCTTTGGTGGAGTGCGGTTAATTTCGTCTGCAAGCAAAACTTCTGTAAAAACAGGGCCTTTTTTCAGGGTGAAATTGCGATTATTTAAATCAAAAATATTTGTGCCTGTAATGTCTGATGGTAAAACATCCGGCGTGAGTTGCACCCGATGAAAATCCGCTTGAATCAACTGTGCTAAAACTTTCACCAACAGCGTTTTACCTGTTCCTGGCACTCCTTCTAAGATGATATGTCCACCCGATAATAGTCCTACTAGTAACTGTTGTATCAGCTGAGATTGTCCAACAATAACGCGGTTCAGTTTTTCACCCAGGTGAATGAGGATAGGATAGGTTTCACTCATAAGTTTTTTTGTGGCAGAATGCAGGGGGCGGGGAACGATGAATCAATTCAAAATACCCTACGGGAAGCTAAAGCTACAAAATTAAAGAGTAGGGAGAGAATAAAAATTAAGTTTTTTAATTAGTACTTACTACTCTTTAATGAATATGTTGTGGTTAATTTACCTCATCAAACTCAGAATGGCTACATTATTTGTTTCCGCCAAGCATAAAGAAGTATTGCATATTTCAACTTAAAGTGAGTCCGACGGAACCTAACCCCAAATTCTTGCTTACATTCGCGTAGCCATGTCAGTAGGGTGGGTCAGTCCGATAGAAACTAACTATACTCAGACATTATTCATACTGACATAACTTACCAAAACATCAGTTTGGGATAATTCATTTTTTGAGATTCTCTAACTCCCAACCCTCAAGCTACGCCATTTTGCCAACCAGTTTAATAGTTCGCTTTCACTCAAACGGCGTTTTCTTTGCTGTGGTTTTAATACTGCGTCTAGTTCTGTGGGAGACTTACCTGTTTTTTCTACCCAAATATTCACCAGAGTTTGGGGTTCTAGTAACACTGTGCCTAATCCCAAAGCTTTCTGTAGTTGTAGTTGTTCTTCTTTACCCACCATTTCTACAACAAATTCACTAGATTCAGCTTTGTGTAGCACTCCCGCTAAAGCTTGAATATAGGCTTGGCTATTATCGATAACTGGTGTAGTCAAAGCTATGGGCTTACCAAAACGGTGATTTTTTCCCCAAATCAGCACCAATAATAAAACACCCGCTTGCACCAGTATCACTATCATTGGGGTTTGAGCAAAATAGCTGATTAAATCACCTTGTCCTTCACGTTCCTTAACATCAGCATCTTTATAGCCGTGAATGTACTCATCTACAAATAAGGTATTGTTTTTCTGGTTGACTAAAGTGGCTAAGTATTGAAAATTACTTAAATTATCTTGGTAAGCGTTGGCAGCTAAATAGGGAGTGGTAGCGAAAATTACTTGACCTTTTTCTCGCTTCTCTTCCCACACTACAGCACCGAAGCGATCGCCTAATAAAATTTCTGATTGTTGAGCTTTTTGGAAACGTCTTCTAGTATCAATCTTAACTTCACCCACGGGTGACGGCTGCATAGTCTGAAAGTTGGCTGCACTTACCCGTGTATGCACACCCACTATTACCAAATTATTCCCTTTTTCCAGCCATTTTTCTTCATCACTATCTAATTCTGTCCGTCTCAGATAACCATATACTCGTAAGACTGTAGCGGGTTGTTTCTCATTGTTGAGTTTATTTAAAGGTTTTTGCCAGCGTTGGATAGTAATTCCTTGCTTCTGCATAAAACTATACCAAGCACCATAACCATCGGCGGCGCGATTATAAGTAGAGCCACTATTAATTTGTGTATTTGGCGCAGCTATGAAACTCAGTAGAATCATCACGACTAAAGCGATCGCACCCAGCCAAGCAACTCGATTTGAGCGTTTCATTGCTGTACAATCTCCCGATAGGCTTGCCGACACTGTTCATAATTTTCTGGCAAAATCTCTGCATTGCCAAAACATAATTGCTCGTGAGTAGTAATCACAGTTTCATAAGGTTGGACGGGAGTTGCAGACAAACGTAGCAATTGCAGATATTCGCTATCAGTACGACTAGGTTTGTGGAGAATGATTTTGCTGTCGTGCAAATGCTGCAAGATAGCTAAATAAAGACAACGACAAGCCTCACGATAATCACTTTGACGGTAAAGTACTTGCGATCGCTCTAACAAGTTTGCCACAGATAAATCTGGAGTCGGTCTTTTCGCCTCATTTTGAGCATAACCCCTGTTATTTAACCATGAAAATACATAAGGGCTAAATGCTACCCATAAACGCCAAATTACTACAATTAAGAATAAAACTAGTAACGACCAAGATAAAACACTCAAAAGATTAATCACCCAGGGAGCAAGTTTCCAGCCAGGACTCAAATTTGGTAATATTTGCTCAAAGCGGTATGACTGGTATTCTAGCCATTCTCCTACTTGTTGTTGGAACTGAGAAACCTGCCAATTCAAGCTGCTTTTTTCAAAAGTATCGATGGACATAAGTAGCTGGACAAAAAGTTGAGGAATGTGACTACTGACTACTCACTAATTTCACTGTTGCCCCTTTGTAGCATCATCCCCCCTACCAAGACAAGCAACGCTCCCAAAACCAAGAATCCTAAATCCCAAGCTAACTGATTTACCCCTGGTTTTACGTGATGAATACCGAGAATTTGGTGATTAACTATTCCTTCTACTACATTGAATAACCCAGCACCCACAAGCAAAGAACCGCCAAACGTTTGTGATGACCACACCACATCATCACGTCCTCCAGCCCTCCACAACAATGCTACCCCAATCACAGTCAACACCCAATCCAAAGCATGAAACAACCCATCCCAGACCATGTTCACATCTATATTAGAGTTGGTGCTTAAGGGTCGAACGCTGCTTAACATATGGTGCCACTGAAGGATTTGATGCAGGAGAATACCATCTACAAAGCCTCCTAATCCCAAACCTAAAAAAATTCCCGCAGAAATTAGTGGTAAACGCTTACCAAAAAAACCACTATTCGCTTCCATTGTCAACCTCTCAGACCGGGTTTTCACCAAAATATGATTTTTGTCTGAAAATATCTTCTATCTCCAGGCAAATAATAGCTTTCAATCCCAAGCTGCTCACTTCGTGCTGACATCTACAGGCATTATAGGAATAGAGATTTATATACGTATAAAAAGAGCAATTTTTCAATGACTATTTACTTTTATAAGGTTTGGCAGCCTTATGGCTGTTTTTCTAACTTTTCTCCCCACAGCATAGAAATTCAGGGGACATACTGGTCAACAGTAGAGCATTATTATCAAGCGCAAAAGTTTGTTGGCAGCGTAGATGCGGCGATTATACCCACTATCCGTGATAGCAGAACGCCAGAAGAAGCTGCTGCTTTAGGACGATGTAGCAGTCGTCAACTCCGCCCGGATTGGGATTTTGTTAAAATTATAGTTATGCGAGAAGCTGTACTGAAAAAATTTCTGACTCATGCTGATATTAGAGAAGTTCTCTTAAGTACAGGTAATGAGGTTTTGGTAGAAAATTCTTCTTGTGACTATTTTTGGGGCTGTGGAGCAGATAAAACAGGACAAAATCATCTCGGTAAAATTCTCATGAGTGTGCGTGAAGAAATACGTAAACTACAAGTACTTTCTGTGGTTTATAGAGAGTAGAGATGAGAGGCTGTAGAGTTTTCTCATCAGTCATAGATACCCCAATACGGTTCAGTTAAGGCTGAAAGACTGATTAGGGATGTGAAATTTAGGAGTTTCAACTCGTTGTCTAGTATCTGTAGCAAAGTAGATGTAAAGAGCGATCCAATAAATTTCATCAAATATGGTAAGATTCTGGCATCTTGAGGGTTTTAAGATTTTGTCAATTTTTATATGCCAACCTGCGGAATCCAGGTTAGTTACATCTACCTGATTAATTAATTCACAATGTCTCAGAAACAGCGTACCCTCTTAATTGTCGATGATTCCCCAGAAGATCGAGAACTCTATCGGCGTTATCTGCTGCGAGATAGCGAATATTCTTACACTATCCTAGAAGCAAACTTGGCACAAGAAGGGCTAGAACGTTGGCAGCAACATCAGCCCGATGCTCTGTTGCTTGATTATCGACTGCCCGACATGGACGGACTGGATTTTCTAGCACAATTGCAACCCTCGACCCAACAACGTTGCCTACCTGTAATTGTCGTCACCGGGCAGGGCAATGAGGCGATCGCAGTTAAGGCGATGAAAGCGGGCGCACAAGATTATATTGTCAAAGAGCAAATCACCCCCGAAGGGCTGCAAAAAGCAGTCAATGGAGTAATTGAAACAGTCCAGCTACATACCCAACTGCAACAAAGAATTGAGCGAGAGCGCGTAGTCTTATATATTACCCGGAAAATTTATCAATCGCTGAATCTGGATGAAATACTGCAAACAACCGTAACTGAAGTGCGAGAATTTCTGCACACCGATCACGTCTTGGTTTTTCAGTTAAAACCTGATGGCGATGGCACAGTAATCGCAGAATCAGTTGGAGCAGAATGGCGATCGTTGCTCTCCCGCACTATGTACGATCCCTGTCTGGCAGAGAACAACCTGGCATGGAATCCCTTGGAAACTGTCAGCTACGATCCCGCCTTTGTCGAGAATTATATCCAACGCTATCGTCAGGGTTACGTAACGGCAATATTTGATATTCAGGATAGCACTATCGATACCTGCCACATGGAATTGTTGGCTCAGTTTCAAGTAAAAGCTAATCTAGTGGTGCCGATTATTACCGATAACCACTTTTGGGGATTGTTAATTGCTCATAACTGTGCAACCCCTCGAAGGTGGCAACCTATAGAGATTGACTTGCTCAAAGAATTAGCGATTCAAGTTGGCATTGCAATTCGCCAAGCGGAACTTTATCAGCAGGCACAGAATGAACTAACCGAGCGCAGACAAGTAGAAGCAGAATTACGCCAGAGCGAAGAATTACTGCGATTAGCACTATCAGCTTCTCAGATGGGAACATGGAACTGGAACATCCAAACGGGAAAAATTTCCTGGTCGGATAACTTGGAAGCCTTTTTTGGACTTGAACCAGGGGAGTTTGACGGCTCCTTAGAGATGTTTGTGGCACGGTTGCACCCTGAAGATCGCGATCGCTTGCTGGCAGAAGTCGCTCGTGCTGTCGCCACCGGAGAAGACTATGACATTGAATTTCGGGTAGTATATCCCAACGGTAAGATTCGGTGGGCATTAAGCCAGGGCAAGGTATTTTACGACCAACACGGACAACCGATGCAGATGGCGGGTATTGATATGGATATCACCGAACGCAAACTGTCAGCCGAAGCTCTGCGCGAGAGTGAGGAACGTTTTCGCCAACTCGCAGAAAATATTGATGCCGTATTCTGGATTAGAGAAGTGTCGGAAAATCGAGTCACTTATGTCAGTCCTGCTTATGAGCGCTTGTGGGGATTAAACCCCCAGGAATTGTATCAAGGACAACAAGCATGGGTTGATCGCATCCACCCAGAGGATCGAGAATCAACAGAGAGAGCGTTTCAGGAAAAAGCTGTTCCAGGTCAATTTGATGAAGAATATCGGATTATTTTAGCCGATGGTAGTATTCGCTGGGTTCATGATCGCTGCTTTCCCCTGCGAGATGAAACAGGAGAAATTTATCGGTTTGCCGGGATTGCCGAAGACATCAGTGATCGCAAACAGGCAGAGCTTGCTTTGCGAAAGAGTGAAGAACGCTTCCGCACATCGGTTGAAAATATGCTGGACTGCTTTGGGGTATATCGCACTGTGCGGAATGAGCAGGGGCAGATTGTCGATTTTGTGACTGAATATGTCAATCATGCGGCTTGTGTCAACAATCAAATGACTTATGAAGAGCAGATTGGGCAGGGATTGTGTAAATTACTACCAGGGCATCGGGAAAGTGGATTGTTTGATGAATATTGCCAGGTAGTAGAAACAGGACGACCTCTGATTAAAGACAGTTTAATTTATGAAGATGAGTACGGGCAACAACGCTTAGTTAAAGCCTTTGATATCCGCGTAGCTAAATTTGGAGATGGATTTGTTGCCACTTGGCGAGATATCACAACTCGCCAACAAACAGAAGAAGCCCTGCGCCAGAGTGAAGAATTTAAGAACCGCATTTTAGATAGTAGTTCTGACTGCATCAAGGTATTAAACCTCGATGGGCGGCTCCTGTATATGAATACAGGCGGGCTTTGCTTGATGGAAATTGACGACTTAAATTCCTATCTCAATACTGAGTGGCTCTGCTTCTGGGAAGGCAGCTATCGGCAACAGGCAGAGGAGGCACTCGCTGCTGCTAAAACAGGTGAAATCAGAATTTTTCGTGGATACTGCCCAACTGTAAAAGGCACTCCCAAATGGTGGGACGTGGTTGTTAGCCCGATTCTGGATGCTTCTGGGCAAATAGAACGAATCTTATTGATTTCACGAGACATCACCGAGCGCAAAAAAACAGAACTCCTATTGCAGGAGAGCGAAGCCCGGTTGAAACTGGCGTACAAAGCGACGCGATCGGGAGTATGGGATTGGGACATTAGCCGCAACAGCGCTCATGTATCTGAAGAGTACTGTAATCTCTTCGGGCTTGACCCAACCACAGAGGAAGTCAGCTTTGAACAGTGGTTAAGTCGCCTGCACCCAGACGATCGCACCTCTGCTAATGAAATAGTGAGTTCTACCATCCAGCAACAGCAAGAGTATTATGAAACTGATTACCGCATCTTGCATCCTGACGGTATTCGCTGGTTAGCAGCTAGAGGTAAGGTTTTCTATGATGCTGCGGGCAATGCAGTACGAATGCTAGGCAACGTGCAAGATATCACAGATCGTAAACAGGTAGAGGAGGAGTTACGGCAAAGTGAAGAACGCTTCCGCACCTTGGCAGATAATATGTCGCAATTTGCGTGGATGGCAGACGAAAACGGCTCTATTTTCTGGTATAATCAACGCTGGTTTGAGTATACTGGCACTATCTTAGAGGAAATGCAGGGGTGGGGATGGCGAAAAGTACAACACCCCGATCATATTGACCGAGTTGTTGATCATATTCGCCACTGTTTTGAAACAGGTGAGTTATGGGAAGACACCTTTCCCTTGCGAAGAAAAGATGGACAATACTTTTGGTTTCTCTCACGAGCAACTCCTATCCGCGATGCACAGGGCAAAGTATTGCGGTGGTTTGGCACAAACACCGACATTACTGAGCGCCAGGAAGCAGAGCAAGAACGCGATCGCCTATTCCAGTTAGAACAAGCAGCCAGAGCAGAAGCCGAACGCGCCAATCGGATCAAAGATGAGTTTCTGGCTGTTCTTTCGCATGAATTGCGATCGCCTCTGAACCCAATTCTCGGCTGGACAAAACTGCTGCAAAGCCGCAAATTGAGTGAAACCAAAACGGCTGAAGCTTTAGCCACCATTGAACGTAACGCTAAACTACAAACTCAACTAATTGATGACTTGCTGGATGTCGCCAAGATTCTGCGCGGCAAACTCAGCATAGATGCGTCTCCGGTCAATTTAGCATTTGTGATTGAATCTGCGCTCGACACAGTAAGAACTGCGGCTGTTGCTAAATCAATTACCTTGCATCCGGTGCTGCCGAACATTGGGCAAGTCTCTGGAGATTCTAACCGCCTGCAACAGATCGTTTGGAATTTACTTTCTAACGCGATCAAGTTTACCCCTAACGGAGGACGGGTAGAAATCCGACTACAGTCACTCGATAATCAAGCACAGATTACTGTCAGTGATACAGGCAAAGGTATTAACCTTGAGTTTCTCCCGCATATTTTTGAGTCATTCCGTCAAGAAGATGTCTCCGTTACTCGCAAATATGGCGGGTTAGGATTGGGGTTAGCGATCGTTCGGCAGTTAGTTGAAGCTCATGGCGGCACTATTACGGCTGATAGTCCTGGTGTTGGCTTGGGAGCCACCTTTACAGTCCAGTTGCCATTGCTGAATGTTGAACCTCAAATCAAGCCGCCAGATGAATTGCCTAAACTTGCACTCGAACTCACTGGTATTCGAGTCCTCACAGTTGATGATGATGCCGATGCCCGTGAGTTACTAACAGTGTTGCTTGCTGAATACGGAGCAACAGTCAAGACTGTTGGCTCTGCGGCAGAAGTTTTAGCAAATATAGAGTCCTTTCAACCTGATGTGTTGGTCAGTGATATTGGGATGCCCGAAGTCGATGGCTATTCCCTGATTCAACAGATCCGAACTTTACCCCCTGAAAAAGGCGGTAAGATTCCCGCGATCGCTTTGACTGCTTATGCCAGAGTTGAGGATTCCCAACTAGCTATAACCAGTGGCTTTCAACGGCACGTTACCAAACCCCTTGATCCAGAAGAGTTAGTTCAAGCTGTGGTGGCACTTAAGAGAAATTGACTTTGGCAAACAGTTTTAGCCTTAACTGAACTGTATTGATAGATACCCGACTTTTTAAAAAAGTCGGGTATGTGAACACCCGTAACCCGTAAAACCTCATACTTTTACATATGGTTGCAGTAAGCCGATGATTATTTCTGGCTGTTCTAAATGGGGTAATATTCCTGTGTTGGCGATCGCATAAAATTTTCTAATTACATCAGGATTTAAATTAGCCAAGCGTTGTCCTAATTCAATCTTGGTAAATTGCGCTTTTTCTCCCCAAAAGATAACTGTGGGAGTTATCAATTGTTGAATGTATAAACTCAGGTCAAAGTAAAGGTCGCCTTTTAAAAAAGATAATGCAGCAAACTTGGCGTTGGGTTGTTGTGCAGAGTATAAATAAGCGTCTACCATTTCCTGGGAAACCCGTTGTGGTTGAGCGAATAAAAAACTTTGCAGAAAATTTCTCACAGCAATTTCATTCTCTGCGCCCAAAGCATAAATGAGATTATCTAATAAAGGTGTATTAATTATCGGTAGTGGTAATCTACGACCAGCACCTTGACCAAAATCATCAAATCCAGAAGGACAGACCAAATAGAGTGAATCAAATAGGTCGGGCTGAGTAATCGCTAAACGGATAGTGAAAGCAGCAGTTAAGGAAGAAGCGACTACCTTAACTGGTTGCTGACAAGTTTGGCTGATAAATTCTGCGATCGCTGTAAGATAGTCTCTAATCTCATAATCCCTGACTGGATGTGCAGACTCTCCCCAACCAATCAAATCAGGTGCAAGAATACGGTGTGTAGATGCAAAAGCCGGATAAACTTTAGACCATTCGTAAGCAGACGCTCCCCCACCGAAATTATGAAGAAACAATAGGGGTGGTAAATCTTCAGAGTCATCATCCCACCAAGGTGCAGCAGTTTGGGTATAGTAAACCATTGCGCCCAAAGATGTGTGGATGACCTTGTGACCAAAGCCAGGCGGTTGAAACTGAAGCATAATGTTTAATTTTCCTATCCTTTATCGCCTGTGATGGGGACGAGAGTATCTAAGCGATCGCCACTAATGTGATAAGCTGCACCAAAGCCAATGACAAAACGCCCCTCTTTGGGGGTTAGTTGAAAAATCCGAAAGTCACCCAAGCCCCGTAATACTTCGATAATTTGACCAAAACGCTCTTGGAATTGGTCAACAATTTGATTCCATGTCTGGGATTCACGTTCGATGAGGGTGGCTGTACAATCAAAACTCAAGCGACGACGAGCAAATATTTGATTAGTCTTTGCCTCATCATCAATAAATAAAACATTTACAAGAGAATTAGCTTCAATGTTTTTGGTGTGTACTGCAAGACCACTAACATAAATATAGATATTTTTAGCATCGTCTATCACAAAAGGAGCATAACTACCATTGGGAGTCCCTTGTTCGCTGATAGTACTAATGATGGCACTTTGAAACTCTTGAATAAAACCTGCATACTCAGCTTGAGCTTTTTCCAGTTGGCTCATAAGTCAATTTCTATTTGATTAATCATAACTACTTAAGTATCCTAACCTGCCTCAGCAAAACACAACTCCTATTTGATTTTTCACTCCTCCTCTCTCTCCACTCCCCACCTATCGTTATGATGTAGCAAGACGCTAATTATGAGGACGCAATTGTGGCTGATAAAAATCGTTCTCAATGGAACTTATGTAGGTTTATTGAAACGCTGACTTACTTCGAGGTGATTCCTTTTTTGAGTTGGGTGCAGCAATTAATCCAAGGTCGTCCCCAGGATTATCAACCTCGAACTGATGGAGAAAACAACATGGGTGTAATTCTAGTAGCAGGTGCAACTGGTGGTGTTGGTAAACGAGTAGTACAGAAACTGAGAGAGCGCGGTAAAAAAGTCCGCGCCCTCGTACGAGACATTGATAAAGCACGGTCAATTCTTGGTGATGATGTTGATTTAGTAGTGGCGGACATTACTAAACCAGAAACACTAACTCCTATTGTTATGGCTAATATCCAAGCCGTGATTTGTTGTACCGCAGTACGCGTCCAACCAGTAGAGGGAGACACCGCAGATAGAGCCAAATATTATCAAGGTGTGAAATTTTATCAGCCAGAAATCGTCGGTGATACCCCAGAAAATGTCGAATATCAAGGAGTTAAAAATTTAGTCACAGCAGCCGCAAATTATTTACCTGCAACTAATGAAAAACTCATATTTGATTTTACCCATCCTTCAACAGAGTTAAAAAATATTTGGGGGGCGCTGGATGATGTTGTCATGGGAGGAGTCAGTGCTAGTAATATTCAATTAGTAGAAAATACTGCTTTATTTGCTGGTAATGTCTCTACCGCCAACTCAGGAGGATTCGCATCTGTTAGGACAAGAAACTTTGAGCCACCATTCAATTTATCTGGTTACGAAGGTGTAGAGTTGCGGGTGAAAGGTGACGGTCAACGTTACAAAATCTTCCTACGCACAGAGACTAAATGGGATGGGCTAGGATACAGCTATTCTTTTGATACTGTAGAGAATACATGGATTAATATCCGTGTTCCCTTTGCAGAATTAGTGCCAGTATTTCGGGCAAAAACCGTCCAAGATGCGCCACCAATTGACAGCAGCAGAGTTAGTTCCTTCCAATTAATGTTAAGTAAATTTGAATATGATGGCGCTTTAAATCCTAAATTCTCAGCAGGGGGTTTTGCTCTACATATAGAATTTATCAAAGCTTATGGCGGAGTAAATACACCAAAATTTGTGCTTGTAAGTTCCGCAGGTGTCACCCGTCCTGGTAGGCCAGGAATTAATTTAGATGAAGAACCCCCAGCTGTTAGATTAAATGACCAACTGGGAGGGATTTTGACATGGAAGTTAAAAGGAGAAGATAGTTTAAGAGCAAGCGGCATTCCTTACACTATTATTAGACCTTGTGCCTTAACTGAAGAAGCAGGAAGCAAGGCATTAATTTTCGAGCAAGGTGATAATATTCGGGGCAAAATCAGCCGAGAGGATGTAGCAGAATTGTGCGTACAAGCGTTACAACAAAAGAAATGTAATATTACGTTTGAGGTCAAGGAAGAGACGAATGTTGCTGAGTTTGTTGACTGGCACCAGTTATTTGTCAATTTAGAAGCTGACCGATAAATAATACCAATGAAATAGGGAAGTTGAGGAAATAATTATTTTATAAATCTACTTCCCAAAGGAGTAGAGTAAATGTTGCGTAAATGGTTGTTTGCTGGGGCTTTAGTGATGGTGATTTGGCTTGGTTTGTTATCAAGTCCAGCATCATCACAACAAATTGAATCTCGCCTGAACAATTTGCAAGCTGATTTTAGTCGGGTTTTATCAAGATTAAACCAAATAGAATCACAACTTAACCAAAACCGCCAGCCAGCATCCTCTCCCAGAACAACGATTACAGTTCCATCGGGTTCCCGCAGAAATATCTCTTTGCCAGAACAAGAGAAAATGTTTGATAGATTAGCCACTTTGGTGGTGGAATTGAAACAACAAGTTAATAAATTAGAGGCGCGAGTTACTAAATTAGAATCACCTTAATTAATCTGATTTGGTTATTTTTGATGCAGACTGCGCGCACATGAATATCTAAGCACCTGTAGGGTGGGCAATGCCCACTCTACGAATCTACATCTGATATATGTTGTCTAGGTTGTGTCAGGTAGCTCGAATACTGTTAATAAACAAATTTTTGATACTTGGCGCACTCTACTAATATACCAACTGTGTAAGTCTTGTATTTAAAGTACGAAATCTGACATTATTTATATTTTTAAAAGTAATCATTAATACCTTTATTAAAACACCAGTAATTTGGGAATACCAAATTGCAAAAATTTATCTGGATATATACCGCTTCAGATGGAATAAATTTCTTATTATCTAGAGTTTATTATTCTCTAACACTTAATTGTAGGACTTAAGTAGGATGTATTGTAAATAGTTCAAATTAATTACACATCAGAGAAAAAGACTAGTTTGATATTTGGCGATGTACATTAGTCTGTGGCATGAAGTATCAAAAAAATAGTCCATCACCAAAAAGACTGACTGCAAAAACAGAAGCTATCACTTAAAAATCAGGAAGTAGAATATCTGCGTGATTTTGCAGCTAGTTTCTAAATTATTTATCATCGATGCAAATTTAACTTATTGAATTTAAGTAGACGTTATTCCGGAATAATTTATTTTTTTCTGTCAAAGGAATTATGGGTCATAGTGACATCAATTACCATGAATGAAATTGTCTTGCTGATGACGGGCGTATTAGCAAAAAATCAACCTTCTACGCCTATCGTACCCAAAAAGCCTGCAATTCAGCTTGACAAAGGCGTGAACAACTCAATACAGGGTGAATCGTATCAGTTAATATCGTCTGTAAAAATCACGCCTCCTGAATTCACGCAGCTTAATGAAAATGACTCAACTATTAAAGCTAATTATCCACCGGACAATTACAAATCTCTCATAAAAAAAACACAGAAAGTTCTAGAGAAAGACTTATATAGTGTGGATGAATTTAATAATTTTCAAGCTGTCAGAGTCAAGTTTGCTCAGGAACCACGCCTGATAAGCCAAAGGTTTCGTAATGAGATACTGATTGCTAGAAGGTCTACTACTCGTCGTAATTTACCTACACTACGTTTTGGTAATTCTGGTCTTGCTGTACGAGCTTTGCAACGGTTATTAGTTGCTAAAGGCTACGCTGTTCGAGTAGATGGGAATTTTGGTGCGCTGACTGAAACTGCTGTTAAAGCTTTTCAAATTCAGCGCAATCTGTCAGTAGATGGGGTAGTTGGTTTCAATACTTGGTCTTCCTTGACAAGATAGTCCATAGCCAAAAGTAGACAATAATGACTAATGACTAATAACAAATCACCGATATTTATGCTGTTCTAATAGTTGCTGCGCTCTGGGTTTGTAAATTAAGTAGAACAGCGACTCAAGATAGCGTAATAAATCCTCGCGTTTTTCCTTCGAGGTAAAGTTCCAGAAGCCGTAAATCCGAGCTAAAGTTAACAGCTTGGTTGTATGGATTTTCCAGGTATATGTACTATATACTCTGTCAATTGCTTTCTCGGAAATTATCTTCCAATAGTTGGAATTATGTTCGCATTTGGTGATAAAATCTAGAATTTTCGTGGCTGTTTCTTCTAGATGGGTTGGGTTGATGTAGAAACCATTAATTTGATCCTGAATAATCTCTAATGGCCCTCCAAATTGGGTGGCGAATGTTGGCAATCCGGAAATCATTGACTCTAGAATTGTCAACCCAAAGGCTTCAAATAATGCTGGTTGTACAAAAATGCCTTGGCGATCGCAAATGACACGATAAATTTCACCGGAGTCATTTTTGGATAAGCGCACACCTAACCAGCGAATTTTGCCATGCAGGTTGTATTCGTCAATAATCCGGTAAAGTTTGACGATTTCGTCCCGTTCTTCGTTATCTTCTGATTCTTCGATACGCAGCTTACCTGCAACTAAAATTAAGTTGCAATGTTCTTGCAATTCTTTACTTTTACCAAAGCATTCTGCTAAACCTGTGAGGTTTTTAATGCGGTCAAGTCGCGCCATTGAGAAAATAGGACGCTTATTTGGGTCGTCGAGTTTGCCGAAGATTTGGCTAGAATCTTCTAGGGTAAACAGCATTTCCTCTAGGCGATCGCGATCGCTTTCTATTCTGTCTTGAGTATGTGTGTAGGGAAAGTAGGAATTTTCATTTACCCCAGGCGGTACAACGTTAAATTTGGGGCTAAATAATTCAATGCCGTTGACCACATGATACAGTTCCGGCATGGTGAAGCATTTGTAAGACTCATACTGCCCTACACTGTCTGGTGTGCCAACAATTTCTTGATAGGTGCTGCTGATGACGAAGTTAGCAGCATTCATGGCTATTAAGTCAGCAGTGAACTGTAAGGAGAAGTGATATTTTTCTTCCAAATCTTGCCAGTAGAGGTTACTGAATAAGTATTTGGATTTTTCTAAAGCATGGGCGATGTTGCATTGGGTAACTTTCATCCGTCGCGCCAACAGAAAAGCAACTAAGTTCCCATCGGTGTAGTTACCCACGATTAAATCGGGTCTACCTTGAAATTCTGCTAATAATTCTCTTTCCGAGTCTATGGCGAAGGTTTCTAGGTAAGGCCAGAACTCGAATCGGGAAATCCAGTTTTGCGTCATCTTGGGGTTAAACTCCCGCAGAGGTACGCGCAAAATCCAGGCGTTCTCTGTACCGTGGACTTTTTCCAGCCTTTGGTTACACAGAGTTCCGTCACTATTGGGAATCAACCGGGTGAGGATAATTACCTTGGGCTGGACGTTCAACACCTCTAAACCTGCAAGTATGGCATCTTCTTGCAGTTGCTTTTCTAAATTCTTGGCTTGGTCAAGGACGTAAACTACCTGACCGCCGGTATCTGGACGACCTAAAACCCCCTCTTGTCCGAACCAGCCGTGGGCTGAAACTAAGACGATTCTAAAAATCATCGGGATGCGAGAGATAAAAGCTTCCAAGGTTTGGGGATCAGGCGAGTCTATCAATTCATCCAGAATGTTTAAGGTATCCCGCACACGAGAGGCTGTATTACCCCACCCTGGTTCAAAGCCCATAGCTTGCAATTGCAGGCGAAATTGTTCGTAGGGTTCATCATGGGGGCGATCGCTCACAAAGTTCAGTGCTTTCTTAACCTGCTGCGATAATTGCTGCTGTGATTGAATTTGATAGTTGATCAGTAGTTGAATACCGTTGTAGTTATGTAGGCGCAAGAAATTAAACAGACTTTCCAGCCATTGTTGAGAGTCTTGAAAAAGTTTACTAGAGAGATAACGGTTGAGGTATTGTACACCCTTGCCAATATTCTTGGGGTCGCGGATGGTTGGGGTGTAGTCGTAAAAGGGGCCGAAATCCAGTTCTAATAGATCGCCTTCATGGGGATGGAATTTATTGACTAGGCGATCGCGCAAATCCAACAATTCCTGTACAGTCATCGGCTCTACGTCTAAATCTGCGGTGAGTCGATATACTTCTTGAGCAGCAATATTAGGACGAATAATGAAACAAAAATTCGAGTCTTCTTGAATTATTTCTTGAGTGTAGTAAATAAGTTTACCTAGATTGGAAAACTTATAAGAAGTTTCCGATTTCTGGCACTTAGAGCAGTATTCACTATACACATTCAGTATATCGTTGCGTAGCAGGTAATTTTTATCTTGCTGACGCAACTCACTAATAAATGCGCGCAAATCATTTTTTTCTTCACTATCTAAAATTGTTTGCATTAATTCTGACATATTCACCCCTTAAATGAAGATTTAACCTATTTGCTTTCTAGGGTAACGTAGGCTAACAACCTAGAATTTCAATACGTACAAACGCAAAAAAACACAGATATATTGATCTATCTGTGTTTTTATCTGTCGTATCAAAACGTGTTCTTATTTACTCAGAATATCGATAACTAGGTATTATTTGCTCTAACTAAAGATAGACAATTTTTTATACTCTAGTTATAGTTTGGATACTACACCCAGCCGATATAGGTAATAGGTAATAGGTAATGAGTAATGGGTAATAATTCAATTATCTAAGCTAATGCACGGTATTAGTATAACTATTAACAGCCCTCACGATAGATTGTACAACTTAAAAGCAGAATAGCTTATCACCTAATTACCAGATTCCTCAAAATCAAAAATGCCCACCTTTAGTTCCTACTCCCTCTGTTAGTAAATATTCTAAAAAAGTACTCACAATAGGAGACAGCCATTTTTTCTTTGGATAAGCTATTTGCCATTGTTGAAGAATAGGAAACCCCTTTACATTCACGATTGATAGCTGATTTCGTTGTAATTCAGGATATAAGGTATGTATTGATAAAACTGCTAGTCCTAAACCTTCAAGTACTGCTTGTTTAGTGGCGTTATTACTACTTACCTCCAATTTAACTGGCATTCTGATTCCCCGTTCAGCAAACAACATTTCTACAGCCATACGAGTTTCCGAGCCTCTTTCTCGCATAATCAATTGTTCTTTAGCTAAACGTTCCAAAGAAATAGATGATTGCTTCACAAAAGGATGATTTGCTGGAGCGACTACTACTAAAGGATTATCCATAAATGGCTTGATTTCAATATCTTCTTTCTTTGGTGGATATCCAAGAATATAAAAATCATCCGCATTATCTTGTATTCTTGTCAAAATTACTTCATGATTTGTAAACTCAAGGGCAATTCTAATATCAGGATAAAGTCTACAAAATGGTTGCAACAAATTAGTAATCACATACTTGCTTGTCGTTACAGCCGAGACTTTTAAGTAACCATGATTACTATCTTTTAAATCAACTAATTTTGTATCAAAATTTTCTAAATGCTGAAATATTTCCTTATAAATAATGAGCAATTCTTCCCCAGTTGGTGTCAGTTGAATGCAATTATCTACATATTTAAATAGAGGCAACCCAATTGTTTCCGTTAATTGTTTAATATGACGGGATACAGAAGGTTGGGTAGTGAACAACTCTTCGGCTGCACGGGTAAAGCTTTTATGTCGTGCGATCGCCTCAAAAATTCTCAAATGCTCTAAGCTTAAGGAATTTAAAAGGCTATCTCTGTGGATTAAATCTAGATAACTGTTCATATAAATAATTCGACAGACAAGCTACTGTCAAGCAAAAGTAACTTGTACTTGGCTAGTATTACAGATAATAAGTAAAAATTATGAGGATTTTGTGAGGATGGGAGATGAGGAATTAGTGATCGGGGACTTTATCAAATTTTGCTGACTTTGATACTTTTCCTCACAAGTTCCTCAACTTTCTAGTTTATAAAAGCTTTGAAGGAGATGAGCAGTGGTGAATAAACTCTATCAACTCCTAGCACAGCGAGGTTGTAAAAATAGAAAATAGCTCCTATTGATCCTATGAGTAACTACTTGTTTCATGATGAAAATACCCTAGCAGAAAAAGCAGAGGAGCTAGGGAAAAAAGCCGTCAAGTTGGGAATAATACCCTCGTTTATTGTTCATCATTACCCAGATAGCCAAGAATTTTGCCTCCCTGAAGAACACAACTCAAATATTCTGACAGCACCAGAGGCTTATATGAAATTTAAAAAATTAGTTGACTCTGCCTTATCTCAGGTATGAATCAGCTTGCCTAATCTTTCACTATCCAACTCCCATTATTAAGCGATCGCACAACTCTAAATTAGGCGATCGCTTTTTGTTGGGTATTGGTTGTTATCAGTTCTTATACCACTGGGTGTTAAGCGTTGGTGCAACTTCTCCGACAGGAGAAGCCATACCACGGGCTTTATGCTCCAATTCAAACAAGGCTAACTCCTATTAATGGGTAATTGGTTTCTCCCCATTACCCATTGGATACACATCTGGACTAAAGCATAAGCGTTGGTTGCTTGATCAGCCTTGATTCATTCTTTGTGATGGCGGTAAAACTACTTTCTTCGCCAAACCTAAAGTCTGCAACAGTTTAATACTCCACCAAGTGACATCAACTTCCCACCACTGGAACCCAGCTTTTGCTACGTTGGGGTAGGTGTGATGGTTATTGTGCCAACCTTCACCATAAGTTACTATAGATACCCACCACAAATTACGTGCATTATCATCAGCGTTAAAGGTACGATAGCCCCACATATGGGTAGCAGAGTTGACAAACCAAGTAGAGTGCCATAGAAATACTGCTCTGAGAACTACACCATAGATGACGAAAGACCATCCCCCGATGGCGTAAAGCATTAATCCAAAAGGAATTTGCAACAGCAGAAAATAACGATCCAGCCAACGATAAAATGGTTGTCTTGCTAAGTCAGGTGCATACTTTTGATAGACTTCATAGTCGAAAAATTCGGAGCGGGGGTATAAAATCCACAGCATATGACTCCACCAAAATCCACGCTGGGAAGAATATGGATCTAGATAGACATCTTCGGTGTGAGCATGATGCTGGCGGTGTCCCCCAATCCAAAAAATTGGCCCTCCCTGCATAGCCAATGCGCCGATAGTGGCGATCGCATATTCCAACCATTTGGGTACTTGAAAACTTTTGTGGCTTAGTAATCTATGATACCCAAGGCAAATGCCAATGCTGCCAAATAACCAGTGGAGAAACAACAGCAAACCCAATGCTGACCAAGAAAAAAACCAAGGAGCCAATAAAGCTAGAGCATGAAAAGTTGTAAAAAATGCCACATTTGTCCAGCTGAGGCGCAATGACTTCTTCCCCTCAGGGGCAATTGCCAGATGTTTTACGGTCATAACAATTCCTAATTAATGGATCAGGTAGCGATTTGCTCTTGTACCTGGTGCATCATACCAATTCAAAACACCCCACGGGAAGCAAGCCACAAAATTAAGAAGCATCAGATTCAATCAAGATTTCTGAGTTCGTATCTGGTGCTTGATTTTGCAGAATTGGCACGACTCATATAGACCTATGCGTTACAGTAAACTAGAGCAAGTATCACTTACATTGGATATGCTAACACCTTATTTTCTTTTTGTGCAAGTAGCACTTGCATTTTGTTTATGGTTTCTCCACCGCTTTCAACTCGCCAACGCTTGATACAAGCTGCACTAGAGTTATTTACGGCTCAGGGAGTTAGTGGCACTACCACCCGCCAAATTGCTGAAAAAGCCGCAGTTAATGAAGTGACTTTGTTCCGAAATTTTGGTAACAAACATGGATTGCTTTTGGCTGTGTTAGAAGAATCGGCAGCTTTTACAAATTTGGGTGAATCTTTGGTAAAACGGGCAACTCCTCCAGGGAATGTTTACCAAGCATTAAAGGATTATGCAAGTGAGAGCTTGCACGCTTTGGAAAGAGTACCAGAACTAGTTAGGTCTGTGGTAGGAGAAGCTGACCAATTTCCGGCAGAGAATCGTCGTGCTTTAGGACGGGGGCTAACAGAGGCTAACCGTTATGTGGCTCAATATTTAGCCACTGTGATCCAGCAAGGGGATTTAAACACTTATCTACCCGCAGAGAAGTTGGCAAGTTTGCTCAATGGAATGATCTTAGGATATGCGGTGATCGAATTTACCAGCGAATTTCACCAATTATGGGAAAATCGGGATGATTTTCTAGAAAATTTGGTGGAATTGTTTCTGCATGGGGCGATGTCAGCCACTGCTAACGAAGAAAGAAAACTTATTACTAAAGAAGTCGCTGATTTACCTGCTACATTAGTTCACGAAATTCTTCGACAAGCGAGAAAGGTAGGCACACAAGATTATGCGATCGCCTACGTTTTATTCGCAGCTGGCTTATCCGCTACAGAAATCGTTAATTTACAACGCAATCACCAAATCTACGACTCTCATGGGCATTTTCTCCAAATCACTATCCCCGGACTTGTCCGCCAAGTTCCCGTCAATCAGTGGATTTTGGGTAAACGCTATGGT
Organism: Nostoc parmelioides FACHB-3921; assembly: GCF_014696625.1. Classification (GTDB taxonomy): domain Bacteria; phylum Cyanobacteriota; class Cyanobacteriia; order Cyanobacteriales; family Nostocaceae; genus Trichormus; species Trichormus parmelioides. Next base: position 34,929 of record NZ_JACJQL010000026.1, on the reverse strand, counting down.
TCCTACACGGATAATCCGTTAACTAAATGGCTGAAAAGTCGTAAAGATAATTATGCTGCCATGTTTATCAATACAGCAGGTGAACCGATAACTGAATCAGAGGTTTTGGAATATTGGCAAGCATGGACTCAAGCATTATTAACTCCCCAAGGACAACTACCAGAAATTGACCAAGCACAAAATACTTGGCGTGTAGAAATGTTGATGCGGGGAATGAGTCTAGAAAATTTAAGCATCATCACAGCTTGCGATCGCACTCAGTTACAAGCATACGCCCACAGAGCTAAGGAAAAAGCTGCCCTTGAGCAGGCAACTCGTTTGGATCAAAAACCATGTTAAGAAATGAGGACAGTGATTTTTTTTACTTTATCGTGAGCGATCGCCTGTTGGGGTCTGTCTCAGTGTAGTGGTTGAATAGGAGACTCGACTGAGAAACTGAGTGAAAACTACTGCTGGCTAGACAAAATTTATCCCCCATTTGGGAATTTTTTCATGATTAGCTGATTTAACTTTGTGCATCTTCTTGTGTAGAAAATTCACAGTATCTGATGTGAATATTAAAGATTGACGAAATAAAATATAAATTCACAAAAATTTATAGTTGATCAACACTGAATATCTCAAAGTAAAAACCATAGACTAAAAAAGTGAGCTAAAGGATAGAAGTCTCATGAGAGAAAAAGCCAGCAAAGTGTTCAATCAGTCTGGGGTCATTCCTTATAGAGAGAGAAATGGAAAAATCGAAATATTATTGATTACAACGCGCGATCGCCAAAGTTGGGTAATTCCCAAAGGTGGGATTGTTAATGGCATGACTCCCCCTGATTCAGCCGCTAAAGAAGCATGGGAAGAAGCTGGAGTTATCGGGCAAGTAGATATTAATGAGCTAGGTACTTATAAATATCGTAAACGAGGCAAAGTTTACCAAGTTAAAATGTATTTATTACCGGTCGAAATGGTAAGTAATAATTATCCAGAAGCTAATAAAAGATATCGACGTTGGTTAGATGCCAATCAAGCTATTAAACTCATTAAAAAAGATTCCCTCAAACGGATTTTAAAAGGATTTCTCCAAACAAAATCTCATTCTTGCTCCTCATCTTTGGAATTAAGTCAACAGTCTATCTGATTAACGTTAAGAGGTTATTTATAAAGCAAAAATAAAATTATTGTAGGGGAGCCAGTGCGTTGCGGAGGTTCCCTCCGTTGTAGCAACTGGCGTTGTGTTAGGCGCTGATTTCCAAGATAATCTCATCCCACCCCTAAAAGGGGATGGAATTTCACGTTGACGGTTGACGGTTGACGGTTAACAGTCATCAGTCAGCAGTTAACGGTGGCGTGCACCGCTTTTTACCTCCCCTTCTTAAGATTTACTTTATAAATAGTCTCTAACCAACATTGTTAGATTACTGGTATTTTTGGGCATTTTAATAATAGTAATCATCTTTGAAGACCATTAAGTCAGTGGTAAAAAAGACAACTATGTTAAGAAAGATAAATTAGGCTAAAGCCCTCTTCCCTTCTGACTTGTCTGCGACACGATCCGCGAACTGACCCCGGTCTTATCCAACAACCAATATTTACGCTGTTCTACTTATCAGTCCTCCAGGTTATGACATCTACAGTACATCAATTCCCGGTAATTTCTGGCTACACCATCACTGAACAAATTTACTGGGGTTCACGTACTACTGTATATCGAGCAACACAGTATATTCAGAAATTACCAGTTGTCATTAAGGTGCTGCAAAGAGAGTATCCTACATTTGGGGAATTGGTACAGTTTCGCAATCAATATGCAATTAGCAAAAATCTACCCATTGTCGGCATTATCCAACCCTTGAGTCTAGAGAAGTTTGGTAATAGCTATGCCCTAATCATGGAAGATTGGGGTGGTATATCTCTGGAAACATATATCCAGCAACAGTCATTAGACATAGCAGACATTTTAGGAATTGCCATCCAATTGGCTAATATTCTCCACGAACTACAACAACATCGAGTCATCCACAAAGACATTAAACCCGCCAACATCCTCATTCATCCAGAATCAAAGCAAGTTAAAGTGATAGACTTTAGCATTGCTTCACTACTGCCCAAAGAAACCCAGGAAATCCAAAACCCCAACACCCTGGAAGGCACTTTAGCTTATCTTGCCCCCGAACAAACCGGACGCATGAATCGCGGTATCGATTACCGTAGTGATTTTTATGCCCTCGGTGTCACCCTGTATCAAATGCTCACAGGTCGCCTACCCTTCATTGCCGACGACCCCTTAGAATTGGTGCATTGTCACATCGCTAAAATTGCCACACCCGCCCATGAGGTAAGCATTGATGTACCGCCAATTTTGGGGGCAATTGTCGCCAAACTCATGGCCAAAAATGCCGAAGATCGTTACCAAAATGCCTTGGGACTCAAGCATGATTTAGGTGAATGTTGCAACCAATGGAAACAAACGGGGTCAATTGCAGAGTTTGAGTTAGGACAGAGGGATTTATGCGATCGCTTCATCATACCCGAAAAACTCTACGGTAGAGAAACCGAAGTCCAAACCCTGCTAGATGCCTTTGAACGGGTTGCAGTCGGAACTACAGAATTAATGCTGGTGGCTGGTTTTTCAGGTATTGGCAAAACAGCCGTTGTCAATGAAGTACATAAACCCATAATCAAACAACGGGGTTACTTCATCAAAGGTAAGTTTGACCAGTTTAATCGTAACGTTCCCTTTTCAGCCTTTGTGCAAGCCTTCCGGGACTTAATGGGGCAATTACTCAGTGAAAGTGATGCCCAATTACAACACTGGAAAACTCAGATTCTCGCAGCACTGGGAGAAAATGCCCAAGTGGTTGTAGAACTGATCCCCGAACTCGAACGCATCATTGGCACACAACCCCCAGTGCCGGAATTATCGGGAACAGCAGCACAAAATCGATTTAATTTATTGTTCCAAAAGTTCATTCAAGTTTTCACCCAGCCGAAACACCCGTTAGTGATGTTTGTGGATGATTTGCAATGGGCAGATTCAGCTTCGTTGAATTTGATTCAGGTCTTAATGTCTGAATCACAAACAGGCTGTTTATTGCTGTTAGGCGCTTATCGGGATAATGAAGTTTTTGCGGCTCATCCGTTAACGTTGACCCTAGAGGGCATGGAGAAAGCCGGAGCAACGATTAATACCATTACCCTACAACCCCTGAGTTTTACTAGTCTCAATCACCTGATTGCGGACACTCTTCATGCCCAGGAAACAGTAGTAAAACCACTGACAGAACTGGTCATGCAGAAAACTCATGGTAATCCTTTCTTTGCGACCCAGTTTTTGAAGGCATTACATCAAGACCAGTTAATTACTTTTAACTCAAATGCAGGGTATTGGCAGTGTGATATTGTGCAAGTGCGAGATGCGGCTTTGACTGATGATGTGGTCGAATTGATGGCGCAGCAATTGCAAAAACTCCCACAAGCCACCCAAGAGATTTTGAAACTGGCAGCTTGTATTGGCGCACAGTTTGATCTAAACACATTAGCGATCGTTTCCCAGCAATCCCCGACAGACGTAGCAACAACATTGTGGAAAGCGTTACAGGAAGGGTTGATTCTGCCGCAAAGTGATTTGTATAAATTTTATTTAGAAGAAATTCAAACAACACAGCATTCCCCACAGGAAACACTCAATTATCGGTTTCTGCACGATCGCGTCCAACAAGCTGCTTATTCTTTGATACCTGAAGTCCAAAAACAAGTAACGCATTTGCAGATTGGTCAATTGTTGCTGCAAGGACTGTCGCCCCTAGAAAGAATCGAACAGATTTTTGAGATTGTCAATCAACTGAACTTAGGCAGAGGTAAAATCTCCGATGCCGTGCAAAAACAGCAACTAGCTCAGTTAAACCTGCAAGCTGGACAAAAGGCAAAACTCTCTGCTGCCTATCAAGCTGCTCAAAATTATTATGATAGTGGCATAGACTTGTTGACTACAGAAGCTTGGCAGACTGACTATGCCTTGATATATACTTTACACCGAGAAGGGGCGGAAGCGGCTTATCTCTGTAGTAATTTCGATCGAGCAGAAGCCCTTTATGTAGTTACTTTAGACCACGCTCAAACCCCCCTAGATAAAGCGGTGGTTTATCGGATACAGATGACCCAATATCAGCTTCAGGGTCGAAATGCAGAAGCGATCGCGATTCAACGCCAGAGTTTACAACTTCTAGGCTGGATGATGCCAAAAACCCCAGAGAGTATTCAAGCTACCCTGGAGGAAGAAATTGCTACAGTCAATCGATTCTTAGAGCAACAAACGATTGAATCGATTCTGTCATTTCCCAAGATGGAAAATGAAAACATTGCAGAACTCTTAAGAATCTTGCAAATTCTTTTTTATGCGGCTTGGCTAGATGGTCAACCCACATTAGCGTTACTTGCACTGGCTAAAATGACGACCCTCTCGTTACAGTATGGCAATAGCGATATGTCGCCCTTTGGTTATGTGGGTTATGGCTTAATTGCGAATACCTTGTTGAAGGAATTTGCGATTGCTTATCAGTTTGGAAATATGGCTGTACATCTGTGCGAACAATTTGACAATGCAGATGTCCGGGGAATGACTAATTTTCTCTTTGCTGCGGATGTACATAGCTGGAGTCGCCCCATTCGAGAAGCTGATATTTACTACGACAATGCCTATAAATATGGGATGGATGGCGGAAACTGGCTAACCGTTGGCTTTATGATGATGCAAAGTGGTTCTGATCGCCTCACCTATGGTAAAAATCTGGATGAATTATATGCGATCGCCACTACCCATGCTGATTTTTTGCGTCATATTAAAAGTTTTGAAAATTTAGATGCCTTAATAGCTGGAGTTATTCAACCCATTCGTAATCTTCTGGGTTTGACTCACACACATTTAATCTTTGATGACGATTACTTTAGTGAATCTAAGTATCTAGAAAAATACAGTGACACACCGTATCATTTAGCCTGGCTGTATTCTGTAAAAATTCGCAATAGCTATTTGTTCGGTAATCAAGCTGCATACCCAGATTTGATTCCCCAACTCAGCATCATTGAAAATACCGTTTCCAGCCATACTAAAGTCCCTTCTAGTGTATTCTATGTAGCATTAATGCACATCTCTCTGGCGGAATCTGCTCAGGATGAGCAAGAACGTCAATTACACTGGCAAGCTTTGATTCCTTTGGAAGAAAAATTAAATCAGTGGCAAGCAGCCTGTCCGGCAAACATTGTTCACAAGTGTCTCCTTATACAAGCAGAAAAAGCGCGGCTCAAGGGACAAAAATTAGAAGCAATTAACTTGTACGAAGAAGCCATAACTACAGCAAAAGCTCATGAGTATAGTTATGAAGAAGCCCTTGCCAACGAACTCGCCGCCCAATTTTATCTCAACTGGGGGAAAGAGAAAGTCGCCGCAGGCTATATGCAGGAAGCCTACTACTGTTATGCCCGATGGGGAGCTAAAGCCAAAGTCGTTGACTTAGAAACCCGTTATCCCGATCTGCTCCGTCCCATCTTGCAACAGACACAAGCATCTACGAGCATTTTGAGTACCCTAGCCACGATCTCCCCGTTAACTGTATCTGGTCATAACAGCGATCGCCATAGTTCCAGTAGTATCAGCATCAATCAAGCTCTCGATTTTGCGGCTATCCTCAAAGCTTCTCAAGCTCTATCCAGCAACATTCAACTTGATGAACTTCTACATCAACTCACCCAAATCATTCTCCAAAACTCAGGAAGCGATCGCTGTGTCTTGATATTGCCGAGTGAGACTGGAGAATGGCAAGTGCGGGCGATCGCTACTCCCAATGAAACACAACTGTATACTGAACCACTCATCAATCATCCCCATATACCAGTAAAGCTGATTCAGTACGTCAAAAACACCCAAGAAATGGTAGTGATTGACAACATGGAAACTACCTTACCTGTAATTGGTGACTATCTCAGACAACACCAGCCCAGAAGTGTACTATGTATGCCCCTACTCCATCAAGGGCATTTAATTGGCATCTTATATCTCAACAATCAACTCATTTGTGGAGTATTTACCGAAGAGCGGATTTTAATTCTCAATTTCCTCTGCACCCAAGCTGCCATTTCCTTAGAAAATGCCCGACTCTATCAACAGTTGGAACACTCACTCCAAGATGCTCAACAAAAATCTCAGGATTTAGCAGAAGTTTTGGCACTGTCTAATGGACAACAGCAAATTTTGGCACTGATTGCCCAGAGAGTTTCTCTAAACACTATTTTGGCCGCAACAGCCCGATCCATTGAAAGCCACGCTCATCATCCAGCCTATTGTTCCTTTTTGCTGATTGATGCCGAAGGGCGATTATGTTACGCCGCAGCGCCCAGTTTACCAGCAGCCTATAATGCCTTAATTGATGGCGTTAAAATTGGCCCAGAGGTCGGCTCTTGTGGGACTGCCGCCTATTGCAAAGCATCTGTCACGGTTACAGATATTGCCACCGATCCCCTCTGGGCTAATTATCAAGTCGCCGTAGACTTTGGTTTGCGGGCTTGTACCTCCACACCAATTTTAGGTGCGGATGGACAGGTGCTGGCGACCCTGGCCATGTATCTGCCTGTAGCTGGTGAATTTACCCTGCATGATCGTAAATTGATGGAAGTTGCCACCTATCTTGCTCGCATTGCCATTGAACGCCATCAAGCAGATATCGAACTCCAAAATACCCAACTCCAAATTGTCCAAAGTGAGAAAATGGCATCTTTAGGAAATTTGGTCGCAGGTGTCGCCCATGAAATCAACAACCCCATCGGTTTCCTCAATGGCAGCATCACCAATGGCCAAGATTACGTACAAGATTTACTGGGACATTTAGCTCTTTATCAACAGCACTATCCCAACCCAGTTGAGGCAATTCAAGATCATGCTGAAGATATCGACTTGGAATTTCTCTTAGAAGACTTACCCAAGTTACTCGATTCTATGAAAGGAGCAACGGATCGCATCACAAATATCAGTAATAGCCTTCGTACCTTCTCTCGTGCTGATACCGAATACAAAATCTCTGCCAATCTCCATGAGGGACTCGATAGCACGTTATTAATTTTGAAATATCGCCTCAAAGCCAACGAATACCGCCCAGCGATTCAAATCATACAAGAGTTTGGAGATTTACCCACAATCGAATGCTTTCCTGGACAGTTAAACCAAGTATTTATGAATATCCTGGCGAATGCTATTGATATGTTTGACGAAATGGCGCAAACTCAATCCTTTCAAGCACTGGAAGCCAATCCCCAACAAATTACTATCCGTACTGAAGTTATATCAAACCAAGTTTATATTCGTATGCGTGATAATGGCAAAGGTATGACACAAGAAGTGCAAGAGAAAATTTTTGAACATTTATTTACTACTAAAGCAGTCGGGAAAGGTACAGGATTGGGATTGGCGATCGCTCGTCAAATTGTGGTGGAAAAACATGGTGGTAACTTGAGTGTATGGTCTGAGCTAGGTCAAGGAACTGAGTTTACGATACAAATTCCCGTTGAACAAGCTACAACATGGTTTTAGTACACTAGAGCTAGGACTCAATGACCTAGTTGAACAAGCGACAAGATTTCAAAAATAATCAAAAACCTCATCAGATTTAACATCTATATTAGAGAGCATATGGCATAAAAACGTCCAGAAGATGAGTAATATGCTTATTCTGTTGACTATTTTTGTGATGTTCCAGGATTTTGCTAATTATTGTCTGAATATTCTGGGGATCAGGACTATGTTCTAAAAATAAAGTTAAATCTTTCATTTTTAACTTAAATTATTAAAACTAAATATGGCTAAAATAGGGCGAGATTGCAACCTCAGAGGTATACTACTAAGTCCTTAGCATTTAAGTAACCTATAGGTTTGTTACCATTACTTTGGCTTTTCCGGTACTTGCATCAAAGCAAAACTTTTGTAAATCCTGCGACTATCTAGAAATAGATACTAAGTCAAGGAATATACATTAAGGAAAAAGAAAATACTTCTGTTTGAATTAAGTTTGTAGCATTTGTAATATTTTTATGACTTCTCGGATTCGTTTTTTGATGTGTCCCCCTGACCACTATGATGTGGACTATGTGATTAACCCCTGGATGGAAGGGAATATTCACAAGTCATCACGCGATCGCGCTGTGGAACAGTGGCAGGGACTATACCAAATTCTTAAAGAACACGCCGTTGTAGATTTGGTGACACCTCAAAAGGGTTGGCCTGATTTAGTTTTTACCGCTAACGCTGGTTTGGTGTTGGGCGATAACGTTGTCCTGAGTCGCTTTTTACACAAAGAGCGTCAGGGAGAAGAACCATACTTCAAAGAATGGTTTGAAGCCAATGGTTACAAAGTTTATGAACTACCTAAAGACTTACCTTTTGAAGGTGCAGGCGACGCGCTACTAGACAGAGAAGGGCGTTGGCTGTGGGCTGGTTATGGTTTTCGTTCGGAGTTAGATTCCCATCCATATTTGGCAAAATGGCTGGATATTGAAGTATTATCTCTACGATTGATAGATGAGCGTTTCTATCATTTAGATACCTGTTTCTGTCCACTAGCTAACGGCTATTTACTCTACTATCCTGGTGCGTTTGATTCTTACTCCAATCGCTTAATTGAGATGCGAGTTGCACCAGAAAAACGCATAGCTATTGCTGAAGCCGATGCTGTGAACTTTGCTTGTAACACTGTGAATGTGGAAAGCATCGTCATTATGAACAAAGCCAGCAATGCTTTAAAACAAAGTTTGGAAGATGTTGGTTTCCGGGTTCTGGAAACTCCACTCACCGAATTTCTCAAGGCTGGTGGTGCGGCGAAATGTCTCACCTTACGGGTAACAGAACCAGTCAGAGACGAAGTTCACGCCAACGTATATGTAGAAAGCCGAATTATTCGCATCGAAGGGCATTTACTTGATTCTGGCTTGATTAACCGCGCCTTAGACATGATTGTCGATACTGGCGGTAGCTTCCAAGTACTAAATTTTAACTTGGGAGAACAACGCCAAAGCACATCCGCCGCCGAAGTCAAGGTGTCTGCACCTTCTCACGAGGTGATGGAAGAAATCATTTCTCAGCTCATTGATTTAGGTGCGGTAGACTTGCCCCAAGATGAGCGCGATGCCAAACTTGAGCCAGTAATTCAAGATGGTGTAGCCCCTGATGATTTCTATGTAAGTACCATTTACCCTACAGAAGTCCGAATAAATGGGCAGTGGATCAAAGTCGAAAATCAACGGATGGACGGAGCGATCGCCATTTCTCAAACCCCCAATGGTCTACTAGCACAGTGTAAAATATTACGTGACCTCAAAGCGGGTGAACAGGTAATTGTCGATGTGTTGGGTATCCGCACCATCCGCAAAACCGAATCACGGGAACAACGCAACACCCAAGAATTCAGCTTTATGTCTGGGGGCGTTTCCAGCGAACGGCGGGTGGAATTGGTGGTTGAGCAAGTCGCCTGGGAATTGCGAAAAATTCGGGATGCTGGTGGTAAAGTAGTCGTCACAGCCGGGCCTGTGGTAATTCACACTGGTGGCGGTGAACACCTATCCAGATTGATTCGGGAAGGATATGTACAAGCCTTACTGGGTGGGAATGCGATCGCCGTCCACGACATCGAACAAAATATGATGGGTACATCCTTGGGTGTGGACATGAAGCGTGGTGTCGCCGTCCGTGGTGGACATCGCCATCACCTCAAGGTAATTAACACTATCCGCCGTTATGGCAGTATCGCCAAAGGTGTAGAAGCAGGGATCATTCGTAGCGGTGTGATGTATGAATGTGTCCGCAATCAAGTTCCCTTTGTCTTAGCTGGTTCCATTCGGGATGATGGCCCCTTACCCGATACCCAAATGGATTTAATCAAAGCACAAGAGGAATACGCCAAACACCTAGAAGGCGCGGAGATGATTTTGATGCTGTCATCAATGCTGCACTCCATTGGTGTGGGGAATATGACCCCAGCCGGAGTGAAAATGGTCTGTGTAGATATTAACCCGGCCGTTGTGACAAAATTGAGCGATCGCGGTTCTATCGAATCAGTGGGTGTAGTTACAGATGTGGGATTATTCCTCAGTCTGTTAACTCAGCAGTTGGATAAGTTGACAAGCCCGTATGTTTCTACGGTAGGGTAATAAACGAGGCAGAAGGCAGGAGGCACAAGAACTTACCTCTTGTCTTCTAACTTGCCCAAAGGTTAGAACAACGGACTTAATAGGACGCAGAGAACGGAAATGGCAAGAGTAGCTTTCAGAAGCGAGTTACAAATTAACTGGGTTAGTTTTATCGCTGACTTTATGCTGGTGGGAATGGTGTTCGGCCCTCCCATTGCGCCCTTTCTGGCTGCGTCTGGAGTATGGTTGTTTGGGGGTATTGCGGACATTATTTATTTCATGGGTAATCATGTGTGTCCGCAACCAGAAATGGGCTTAGATTTAGCACCCCCATTTATCATGGCTGTTTGTATGCGCTGTTATGGTACTGTCACAGGTTTATTAATTACTCGCCTGCTGTATGCTGCAACTGGCGGAAAAGGTATTTACTGGCTCAGTCAATATGGTTGGAATGGTGCAGCTTTAGCCAGTGTATTCATGATGGCTTATCCTGTGGAATTAGCAGCCCAAATTTTCGACTTGTGGGATTTTAATAATTATTTAGTTACACCCTTTGGGTTAATTACAGGTTTAGCTTGGGGTTTGTTTGCAATGCCATTTTTACACGGTTGGCAAAGTGATTGAACAAGCAACTTCACTTCATGAAAACCGACTCTATTTTTTATCAATTATTTCAAAACTTCCCCAAGATGTTCTGTTATGTTATTACTACAAAATTTTACTTACACCTAGCATAATGAAATTCTATGGCAAAGGATAGATTTCATCATATTGTCAGAAATGCTTTAGAGAAAGACGGTTGGAAAGTTACTGCTGATCCTTATGAAATTAATGTGGATGATGTAGATTTTGAAATCGATTTAGCGGCAGAGCGATTGTTATTAGCAGAGCAAGAAGGAAGAAAAATAGCAGTAGAGATTAAAAGCTTTATTAGTCCATCGAATGTTTCAGAATTTCATACTGCTTTAGGACAGTTTTTAAACTATCGGGATGCGTTAGATAAAATTGAACCTGAACGACAACTCTATCTAGCTGTACGTGTCCCGATTTATGAAAGTTTTTTCCAACGAAAATTTATTACCTCCGCAGTTATCAAATATCAATTGCGATTGATGATTTACGATGTACAACAAGAGGTTATCTGTCAATGGCTATAGAACAATATCGACAATATATTAGACATCTTCTTTGCGAACGGCAAAAACAATCTGCAATGCAAAAAAATGCCGAAGAGTATGAAGTACAAACAATTTTTGACGAACAGCAAAACCACTATCAATTACTTTATGTTGGCTGGCGGGGAAATAAACGCGATTTTGGCTGTATTTTACATCTTGATATTAAAGATGGAAAAATTTGGATTCAGCATGATGGTACCGAGGAAGGAATTGCTAATCGATTGGTAGAAATGGGAGTGCCAAAACAAGATATTGTTTTGGCATTTCATGAACCTTATGTACGCCAATTCACCGAATTTGGGACTTAATTTACTATAGTTTTTGAGAAACAGCTTTTTAATTAGGAGATTTAGCATCATCTGGCAAAATAGCCCCAGCCAAGTCTGCACCTTCTAGGTTGACATCAGATAAGTTAGTACCAGTCAAATCAGCACCACGCAAATTGGCGTATTTTAAATACGCGCCTTTGAGATTAGCACTACGTAAGCTAGCTCCTTGCAAGTCAAAACTTCCACAAATATGACTAAAACCACGCAGGTCTGCGCTACTGAGATTGGCTCCATTGAGGCGAGGACAACCACGAGCGCCTCTGAGATTCGCACCTGTCAAATCAGCTCGTTCTAGGTCTGCACGACCCAAGTCAACACCAACCAGATAACACTTTGGGCATTTTTTGGTTTTTACTAAAGTTTCCAGATTTTTACTTGCGTCATCAGGTGAGCCATTAGTTGTGTTTGCAGAGACTGGAGGTGCAGAAGTTGTTTGGGGTAAATTAGAAACAGATGTAGTTGCAGGAACAGACGCAAGTGCTTTGACCTCTGGTACACCCGATTCTTGAAATTTGATAATTCTGGTTTTGCTTTGTTCGTTTTCCAGGTTAATCGTCAAGTTTTGAGTTGGGTAATTTTTTTTACTCAAATTGACAATAACGTCACCCTTACTGGGAATTAGAACTTTTGCATAACCATTATTATCAGTCCATTGAACTTCAGGCGCTCCTTGAGATATAAATTGGATTTTTACTGCGTCTAAAGCTTCCCCGGTTTCTTTTTGTGTAATGAGTTCTACCCCTACTCTGGGAACTACACAAGCTTCTGATTTTAGTCCCACAGAACACCTAAACTCTGGCACTGTGACTACAGCAGCAATAGTGCCAGCAACGGCAATTGGAGTCCCGATAATAAAGCCCCATTTAGTAAAGTTAAACTTTTTTTTATCTTGATTACTGGCATTTTGGGTCATGTTGTGCTTCGCTTTTAATTACGTTTTTAAAGACTTGGGTACTATTTTTTTTAATAGTTAATTACCAATTCAGGCAAATTTATATAATCTTACTGATGGGTTTTTGATTTTTTATTTTGCGAAGATTGTATGATAAATCACCTTTCCCGTAAATACCATTAACTGAATTAAATAATTTATAAATTTAAATTTATTCAGAGAAAAATAGTCGATATTTTAGGACTTACGCACTGAACTAAAAAGCCCTGCTGAGGGTGGTCAATAGTCAATAGTCCAAAAACCTTGATTTTGACTATTGACTATTGACAAAAAAACCAGAAAATTAGTCCCACTGCGTAAGTTTTAAAATCTACTTAACTCTGTCAAACCACTCCGTTACCCCCTGAGCTAAAACCTCCGCCAACTTCTTCTGCTCTTGGGGATTTGTCACCCACTCAAATTCATCGGGATTACTCATAAAACCCAACTCTAATAATACCGAAGGGGCAACGGCTGGGCGTGTCAGTGCCAAATTATTCCAAAATACACCGTAGGAAGGTCTACGGAGTTTATTCACGAGATAATTGTGCATAAACACAGCCAGATTATGGGCTTGGGCATGGTACCAAAAGATACCAACCCCCTTGGTATTTTCCGCGTCACCAGCATCAGGTAAAGCGTTATAATGGACGGAAAGTGCGATCGCTGGTGATTCTCGATTGATAATTGCTTGACGCTCTGGCAGGGATACATCCCGATCATCATCCCTAGTCATCACTACATTTGCCCCTAATTTGAGCAATTCATCACGCAATAACTTAGATACTGTCAGATTTACGTCTTTTTCTAAATATCCAGTTGGCCCAGCTGCGCCAGATTCTTTACCACCATGACCAGGATCGAGTAGAATCTTGATACCAGATAAGGGCTTTTGCCTATTTTGCCTGATAACAGGCGCATGGCGTAAAGTTAACACCAGGGTTGTACCGTCGTATCTCAGCTTATATCCCCACTGTTGAGCTTTTTTCAGGTTGAAGGTGTATTTTACTTCTTCTGAGCCTATCTGCTGCCAATCTAGACGAGAAATTAGAGGGTCATCATCAAGGCGAATAATATCTGTTTGGGCAGTAGTGTTGTGGAGTGTCAGGGCGAAAGTTGTTTCTCCTTGCTGCACACTCACAGGTACAGGGGTTTGGAGAGGGAAAAGCATTTCTGTTGCGCCTGGAAGTCTCCGATATCCGACACTACGAATAACTGTTTGTGGCGGAACGCTTCCCGGAAGAATGCGAGTTTCCTGACTATTAATCCAAGCACCATAGTCTAGGCGAAACCATACACCTTCTTTACCTGTGACACTGGCTCGTGTTCCCTTAGGCAGTGGCGTAAGTCGAGAAAAATCGGTGCTAGGGCCAGTCCGGGCAGCTCCTGCGTCTGCTACCACCTCAGCTACAGGTAACTGCGTGGGTGAGAGAATTGTAATTTTGCCAGCACTTGGTTGAGTTATCGTCTTACCATTAAGTGTCAGTTGGTATTGAGGTTGTCCCAAATCTGTTGCAACTGGTACTGTTGTGCAACCCTCATACTTACCTGGGATAGACTGGGTAGTGGGTTGATTTTGTCCAGTGAGCGCAGCCAAATTACTTGGTAGTATTGCTTGTTGTGGTTGAGGCAAAAGTACCACAGTATCATTACCCAGTTTCACAGAGACACTGGCGTTAGGAGGTGCAATAGCGCTAAAACAAATTAGTTCTCCGGGTAGTCTGGCAATATCGGCAGTTGGTGTGAGAGAACCTTTAGCAAAAGTTAAACCTTGTGGTAGCTCTGGTTGATTACTCAGCCTTGTCACCTTAATCTGAAGCTCTTGATTTTGGTGGCGTATTGTAAAGATATTCTCTCCTAACTGTAAGGGAAAACTTGGGGCAAAATGGCCAGACCGACTGCGATTAATTGGCTTACCATTAACGAGAACTTGCCCGTTTGGTGGTGCTGTACCAATAAAAAAGATTTTTTCTGCACTAGTCTGGTGGTTTGTCGGCGGATAAACAACCTTGAGAGGTGAGGAAGCCAAAGCAACGGAGGAGGTGACAACGAAGCTTAATATTACTGGGATGAGAACTTTTTTCACAGCAGTATCACAGAAGTATTCACTATGTGACTGTGGCACAATGACGGGATGGATTTTGGAAGGTATCGTTAGCAGTTGATAAAAATTCAAACTACTATGACTAAGTTTATCTTTGTTACTGGAGGTGTTGTTTCCAGTATTGGCAAAGGCATTGTAGCAGCAAGTCTAGGCCGTTTACTCAAATCACGAGATTATTCGGTGTCGATTTTAAAACTCGACCCCTATATTAATATTGATCCGGGTACAATGAGTCCCTTTCAGCATGGTGAAGTTTTTGTTACCCAAGATGGCGCAGAAACAGATTTAGACTTGGGACATTACGAACGCTTTACCGACACTTCAATGTCACGCCTCAATAGTGTGACTACTGGTTCGATTTACCAAGCGGTAATCATGCGTGAGCGTCGCGGTGACTACAATGGTGGCACAGTCCAGGTAATTCCCCATATTACCAATGAAATTAAAGAACGGATTTTGTCAGTTGCTAAGGAAACAAATCCCTCTGTAGTCATTACCGAAATTGGTGGAACGGTGGGTGATATTGAATCACTACCGTTTTTAGAAGCTATTCGCCAGCTACGCAAACAGGTAGGACGGCAAAATGTGTTGTATATGCACGTTACCCTCATGCCTTATATTGCTTCGGCGGGGGAGATGAAGACGAAACCTACACAGCATTCTGTGAAGGAACTGAGATCCATTGGTATTCAACCAGATATTCTAGTATGTCGGAGCGATCGCCCCATACCTAGAGGATTAAAACAGAAATTGTCAGAATTCTGTGATGTTCCGGTAGAGTGCGTCATCACTTCTCAAGATGCCAGAAGTATCTACGAAGTCCCATTAATTCTCGAAGGGGAGGGACTGGCAGAACAAACACTCAAGTTGTTACAAATGGAACAACGCCAACCAAACCTAGAGAAATGGCAAGCTATGGTGCAAGGATTATATAGTCCTAAACACACCGTAGAAATTGCCATTGTTGGTAAATATGTCAGCTTGGGCGATGCGTATTTATCAGTAGTAGAGGCGTTACGTCATGCCGCAATTGCCACTCAAGGAGACTTACAACTGCGGTGGATAAATTCCGAAGATTTGGAAACCCAATCACCAGAAACCTATCTTGCAGGCGTAGATGGCATCGTTGTACCAGGCGGCTTTGGGACTCGTGGGGTAGATGGCAAAATTGCCGCGATTAAATACGCACGCGATCGCCAAATTCCTTTCTTGGGTTTATGCTTAGGAATGCAATGTTCTGTAATTGAATGGGCGAGAAATGTTGGTGGGTTAACAGGTGCTAATAGTGCGGAATTTGATTCAACCACCAAATATCCTGTAATTAACCTGTTACCAGAACAGCAAGACGTAGTAGATTTAGGCGGAACCATGCGCTTGGGCGTATATCCTTGCCACATTCTCCCGAATACTTTAGCGTCTAAGCTTTACCAAGCAGAAATCATTCAAGAACGCCATCGTCATCGCTATGAGTTCAACAATGATTATCGTCAACTGTTATTAGATTCTGGTTATGTCATTAGTGGCACATCTCCCGATGGCCGCCTAGTGGAAATTGTGGAATATCCACAACATCCATTCTTTATCTCTTGCCAGTTCCACCCAGAATTTCAATCGCGGCCTAACACGCCCCATCCTTTATTTACAGGCTTTGTCCAAGCTGCGATCGCTCAAAATCATCCTACCGCTAATTTTCAGACACCCGTCAAAGTGTCCTAAAAATTTAATGGTCTGGGGTATAGGGTAATACGGTTCAGTTTTGTCAGTAGTCAGTGGTGAGGCAGTGCGTTGGGGAGACAGCGCTGTGGGCGGCTTTGCCGACTTGAAGCGACTGTCGTCGGGTTCCCCGACTTGTAGCAACTGCCGTTCCCCGGAGGGGTTCTCGGAGAGTACCCGTAAGGGTCAGTAGTTAGTGGCAAAGATATGTAAAAACTACTTAGGACTTACGCATGAAAACGAAAGATCAAAGGTTTGGACAAGGGTGTAGGGGTGTAGGGGTATAAATGCTTGAAACCCTTACACCCCTGTACCCTTAAACCCTTACACCCGGTCTCAACAGATAACCTATTTGCGTAAGTCCTACTACTATACAAGGGGTTGGGTATTAGACCAGATTCTCTCAACCACTGACAACTGACAACTGACACGCAAAGCAAAATAAAATTTTGGGATTTTCTATAAAAATCCGAGTAAATTAACTTAGAACGTCAACAGATTACATAACATACAGGGTAAGCATCATTCATGAATTTCGGACTTGAGGAGCTGTTGTGGCGTACTGGGTGAAACTTGTATATGAGAGGAAAGAATATGTAGTCAATTTTGACCGTGTAAATGCTTTTTGTTATGAAAAGAACGGCAGGGTAACGTTTTGGTTGCCTGACTGTGCCATTCCGATTATAATCAATCCCCAAACTGACTTAGAAGACTATCACAAAATCCTAGAATATCTAGAACAAGTGACTACCGTAGCAGTAGAAAATGCCCATTGGGTAAAAATCATTTATGAAAGAAATGAATATGTAATTAATCTCAATTGCATTAGTTCCTTTTGCCAAGAAACCAACGGCAGGATAACTTTTTGGCTACCAGATGGTACTATTCCCATCATCATTAACCCCGTTAGTAACCCAGATTCTTATAAGAAGGTTTTGCAATATGTCCAAAAAACCACAGGACATTCTTTTTCTTAGTCAATAGTCAATAGTCAATAGTCTTGAATTACCCATTACCTATTAACTATTACCAAACTTTTCCCAAGCTAATCTGGCTGCACCTACCATGCCGGCTGAGTTGCCTAATTGTGCTGGCAAGATTTGTAAATCTGCGCGAGATGTGGGCATGACTCGCTTTTCTATTTCAGCTTTGAGAGTTGGCAAGAAAAACTCATGGCTAGCACTGACACCACCACCAAGCACGATCGCCTGTGGTGTGAGAACATAAATTAAACTAGTTAAACCTATACCCAAATTTTGTCCGTATTCTTGCCAAAATTGTAAGGCTTGTGGATTTCCCGCTTGAGCTAGCATACCTAATTCCGCAGGTTCTTTACCAGTCAGGCGACGAATAGCTTTAATAGAAGTGTATTGCTCTAAAGAACCTGAGTTGCCGCTTTTACACATGGGGCCATCTGGTTGGAGGGTAATTAACCCTAGTTCCCCAGCCGCGCCGCGATGGCCGACAAATAATTTGCCATCTAAAAAAATTGCGCCACCAACACCAGTCCCCAAAGTTAACATGATAAAGTTTTGGTAGTGGCGACCGGCTCCTAACCACGCCTCAGCGATTCCCGCACAGTTGGCATCATTTTCAATTACTGTCGGCTTGTTAGTTTTCGTTTCCAACCAATCAGCCAGAGGCACATTTTCCCATTGCGGTAAATTAATCGCAATTTGGGCAATGCGTCCTTGAGCATCAGCCGGGCCAGGAGTACCCACACCAATAGCTATAGTTTCATTATCTGGGTCAATTTGCGCGATCGCATCTACCATGACCAGAAAAACGGCTTCTGGGGTTGCTGGTTGGGGAGTCGCCACAGTCAAAGATTGTGAACAAGTCCCATCTTGCCTAAATCGCCCCAGTTTAATTGCTGTTCCCCCCAAGTCAATGCCAATTACTTGAGAATTCCCCACATTCAATTCCTCACACCAAACCACCACAGCAGAAATCATCAGCTTTGATGAAGCTGACGATAATTACCCATTTGGGGTATTTCACAAAAGCATATTAGCTTTTTGGGATTTCTGGGCCAAAAAATTCTAAGTTCTCAGTTTTTTTGGCTGTGACTCTTAAATTTGTAACCACACCGTTACTAAAACTAGATTTATCTTGCCAAGCTATGACGGGCGCACCTCTCAAAATTCCCGCCAACGCCACAGAAAGCATAAATCCACCAGCAGCAGCAGCTATCAAAGAAATGTTATCTTTCACTTTAATCTCTCAGTAATTAATAAAAAATTGTTGTCAGAGACGCGATTAATCGCGTCTGTACAATTGCCCATAATCTAATGACTATTTCCGATTTTCTCCTCGTAATCGAGGATTGACAAATTCATTTAACCCCTCTCCTAGTAGTGATAACCCTACTACCATGAATGTCATTGCTAAACCGGGGAAAAGTGTAGTCCACCAAATCCCAGTTGGTAATGCTTCTAGAGCTTGTTTTAAATCAAGCCCCCATTCTGGTACTTCTTCCGGTAATCCTAGCCCTAAAAAACCCAAACCGCCTAGTACCAAAATTGCATCGGCGGCGTTGAGGGTGAAAAGTACGGGTACGCTTTGAATGACGTTGAAAAACAGATAACGAGAAAGCACAATCCAAGTAGAAGCACCCATTGCTTGAGCTGCTTCGATGAATACTTCAGTTTTGACGCTGACGGTGTGGTTACGCACAACGCGGTAGTATTGGGGAATGTATGCGATACTAATAGCGATCGCTGCATTTAAGATTCCTCTGCCTACTACAAACGCTAGGGTTACCGACAATAGCAGTCCTGGTAAGGTGTAGATACTATCCATGAGAAACAGTAACGCCTTATCTAACCTACCGCCAAGGTAACCACTGAGCATCCCCAATGGCACGCCAACTATCATACTCAGCGCCGTGGCTAAAATTACCACTTGCAACGCTGCTTGCGCGCCAAATAATGTCCGAGAAAAAACATCATGTCCTAAAAGAGTTGTGCCAAACCAATGTTTCGCTGATGGTGCTTCTTGAGGTGTGTTAGCCAGAAACTCTCTGGGGTTTTGTAGCCATCCCCAGCTTTGGAATACAGGCGCGAAGAATGCCAAGAAGATGAAAAGCAGAGTAATAGCTAACCCAACCAGCATTAATTTTTGGGAAAGATTGGGCTTTTTGACAAAAGATCCCCATTTTGGCAGTATACGTTTAGTAATGGTCATGAGCGATACCTACGGTAAGCTACGCTAACGCCTGCATAGCGCAAGATACGCTGACCATTTTACATATCAATGTGAAGATTGGGGATTAGTGTATATTTATTATTGTACTCGGCGCTCTCATGAGGGCTGTCAATGAATAAAGTGTTGGATGAATCCCTTTCCCTAAAAGTTGCTGAAAACATCAAAAGCAAGGTCAATAAGCCCTTTGATAATGCTTATAAAGCTGCATTAGTAACCCAGGGAGCAACTTATGTCCAAGGATTCTTGATTGCAGGTAAGCCATACAAACCTAAAGAACACGGTTGGATTGAGTTAGGGGATAGTGTTATTGACCCTACACTACCTCATCTGCATAAGAAGCCTGAAGAACTCTGGTATTTTGCTGCACAAAGTTTGAGTGTGAAAAAACTCAAAGCGGTGATAGAAGAGTCAAAAGAAGATTATCCCGAAGATGACCCATTACCCATCTACGGTGAAGCACCTTACGAATATTATGGCGATATCATGTTGGGTGGTCAAGAATACTTAGATGCTTATCAAGCCGCCGAGGCAAAATGTCAGGAACTGCAAGCAATTCAAGCCCAAAATAATTAAATTAAGGATGGGGAATGGGTAATAAATAAATTTTCAATTACCAATGACCAATTACCAAATTTTAATTAGATTTCCCATCACTACCAAAATACTCTCGATAGCTACAAATTTTGTCGCCACGCACATCAAAAGAAACTGCTACGCGGTTTTTATAAGGTTGTCCTAATAATAGTCCTTCATCTCGAAACTCAAAGACTACTGTCGTTTCATTGCTAGTAACACGGTCTAGAGATGATAGTTGTATTCCAGGATGAAAAGACTCAGAAACATAAGTAAAAAATTCCTTGGCTCTTTCTTTACCTACATTCAAACCATGAAACTTCCCCATCGGAAACCAAAAGGTAAAATCTTCGGTCAGCATATCGAGAAATTTTTGCCATTCTCCCGTTGCTAGACCTTGAGTAAAAAATTCAAATCCTTGATGAGCGACTTTTAAAGTATGTTCTGAGTTTTGTTCCATCATCATTAAGCGGATATACACTCAATTTAATTATTTGGTAATATCAATAGTCAAAGTAATTATTTAAAACCTCACAACCACTTTGCCACAATTGTGACCACTTAACAGATATTCTACTGCCGTAGGAATGGATTCTATACCGTTGAACTGTGTAGGGTCAACACTAACTTGGAGTTTGCCATTGTAAAAAAGATTTAATAGGCGATCGCTTGCTTCTGGGATATATTCTTGATAGTACGGTGTGAGGAAACCCCTGACGGAAGCTGCTTTCCACATCAGTTGATGATAAATGCGCGCTTGAGTCACTGGTTCTACATCTTTCCCGTATTCAGAAATGTGACCAATGCTGACTAAACGTCCGCGAATCGCTAAGTTGTCTATGCAGGTATCAAAAACCTGTTGACCCACACATTCAAAAATTAAGTTAATTCCTTTGGGGTATTCTTGTTTGAGGACTTGATCCAGGTTTTCTGTATGATAATTAATGATGCGATCGCACCCTAATTCTTTTAATAACTTAGACTTCGCTTCAGAACTACAAGTCCCAATAACATGATTACCCGCTAACTTTGCCAACTGCACTGCAATATGACCAGTCCCCCCAGCCGCAGCAGTCACCAAAACCACCTCATTACTTTTCATCTCCCCCACTTGTTCCAACGCCACCAAAGCTGATACACCAGTAGGCATCAAAGTTAAAACTTCTGGCGTAGCTTCCCGCACCTTCACCGCTAAGTTTGCATCAATCACCTGATATTCTCGATAACCGCTACCCCGGACTGTAGTGACAACCGCATCACCTATGTGAAAACCTGTAACATCTTCACCCACAGCCACAACCTTTCCCACAGCCTCCACACCCAAATCAAAAGGAGGAATTATCTCAAAATAGGGAATATCACCACGACAAACTAAAGTATCAAAACCACCATTAATTCCCGCAAATTTATTCTCAATTAAAAGCTGACCAACACCAACTTGAGGAATAGGAACTTCCACAATTTCCGCAGCAGACTTAAAATCCTGACTAAGCCGCTTAACTATTAACTTCCTGTAACTTTCTCTTCTCATCCCCAAAAAATACCCAAATACACAACTACGATTCCTCCGCGTACCTCCCTTCGGGTTCACCAGTCGCCTGCGGAGGGAAACCCTCCCGCAGCGCTGCTTCACCGCGCCAAACTTAGCCTCACTCCGCGTTTAAAAATTCCCAACATCAACTCGATAAAGCCTTATCCCACTCCAACTGATGAGCTAAACCATACTTAATAAAATCTTCTTCCTTCGCCTTATCACTCTTCCCAAAAACACCCAAACTATAAGGATTATCCTGCATCCGTTCAGCAACTTGCTCTTTCTCAAATGCAATCACTTCCTCTCTAGATTTATCTGGCTTAAAAAAGTCCACAACCAAAACAGTTCTATCATAATTAGTGTAATTATGTGGACAATGGGGATAACTGTGATCTAAAATCAGAAATTCCCCTTCATGCCAATAAAGTGTTTCATGGCATATCTTCATTGCCACATCCCCCTCAGGCACAATTAAACCCAAATATCCACGATTCATGTGAGGATTATAGTTAACATGAAGCTTGATATCTAGACCAGGATGAAATGTTCCAAAATAAGCATTTCTGATAATATTTTCATCAAAACCATTCACCTGTTCTATGACATAAGACAAATTTGAAAAATATTTATTCCTTAATTCCAAGGATTTTTCCGCAGCTATTTTTGTCTCATAATTTTGATATTGTATTTGATGTAGTTGAACATATGATTCAACAAATAAACCTTGAAATAAAATTCCAAAAGCACTATATTTTGAACTACCTTTAGTTTTTATCGTTTTACTTTTAGGCCCTAAAACATCATAAGTGAATTGCAACTCCTCAGGAGATGCCTGCTTCATGAAAGTGGTAAACTCATCTCTAATCACTTGCCAACTATCTTGAAAAGTTTTGAGAAAAGGGAAATTTTGAGGATTTAGATGATACTCATTAAAACTTTCCATTGTTATTCCTCTCGACGTTAATAAAAAACTGTTACATAGTCATGGGGTTTGGTTAGCTTTCCTGTACGATGTGGAAATTCCTAACTAAACTGGCTGCTGTACTTATTTTAGTGTGAGGTCTACTGTGGCTGAACCTCCAGTATTAGATAAAATTATCAAAAATGTGCGGGTAGTTCGTCCCCATAAAGATGTTGTTGAACTACTAGACATAGGCATTAAAGATGGGAAATTTGCTCAGATTGCTCCTCATATTACTCCAGACACAGGTCAAGAAATTTTTGATGCCAAAAACCTGTTAGGCTTTCCTGGGGTTGTAGATGCCCATATGCACATCGGTATCTATCAACCCCTCGATAAAGATGCGGTAACAGAAAGCAAAGTAGCCGCGATGGGCGGAGTCACAACCAGCCTCAACTATATTCGTACAGGACAGTATTATCTAAATAAAGGTGGTTCTTACCAAGATTTTTTTCCCGAAGTTTTGGCATTATCAGCAGGTAATTTTTTTGTAGATTATAGCTATCACGTTGCACCTATCGCTAGTCAGCATATCGACGAAATACCGTTACTGTTTGAAGAACATGGGATAACATCTTTTAAAATATTCATGTTTTATGGGGGCTATGGACTGCATGGTTTATCAGACCAACAAAACCTATTTTTGATGATAAATAAAGAGGAACGTTACGACTTTGCCCATTTTGAATTTATCATGCGCGGTATAACTCGCTTGATGGCAGAATATCCAGAAGCGCGAGATTATATAAGCTTGAGTTTGCATTGTGAGATTGCAGAAATTCTCAACGCTTATACCAAAATAGTTGAAAATGATTCTAGCCTGAGTGGACTGCACGCCTATAGTGCAGCGCGTCCTCCCCATTCGGAAGGGTTAGCAATTTCTATTGCTTCCTATTTGGCACACGAAACTAACTGTGCAAGTATCAATTTATTACATTTAAGTTCCCGTAAGGCAATGGAAGCAGCTTTAATTATGCAAACTGCTTTCCCTCATATCAATTTTCGGCGAGAAGTTACCGTTGGGCATTTATTATTAGATGTTGATACTCCCAATGGAACTTGGGCAAAAGTTAACCCACCTATTCGTCCCCGCGCTGATGTGGAATACTTATGGCAAGCAGTACTCAATCATCAAGTAGATTGGATAGTAAGTGACCATGCTTGCTGTTCTGCGGAACAAAAACGCAATGCGAAAGACCCGAATAATATTTGGTTAGCTAAGTCTGGTTTCGGTGGGACGGAATATTTGCTTTCGGGTGTGGTGAGTGAAGGTAGCAAGCGGGGAATGTCCTATAATCACATGGCTAAGTTGCTATCTTGGAACCCATCGCGGCGCTTTGGTTTGTTAACAAAAGGAGATATTGCTGTTGGTTACGATGCTGATTTGGTGTTAGTAGACCCCAATGAAAGCTTTGTGGTACGTGCTGTTGAGTCGGAATCACAACAGGGTTACACACCTTTTGAGGGGATGGAGTTAACGGGAAGGGTGAAGAGTACGTTTTTGCGGGGAAGTTTGGTTTATCAGAATGGACAGGTTGTGGGTTCGCCGAATGGGCGTTATTTGCGGAGGGGTTTGGGGGGATAAGTTTCACGCAGAGGCGCAGGGGCGCGGAGAGTTTTAAAGAGATAGGACTTACGCAACTAGCATATTTTTCCTGTAGGGTGTGTGACGCAGCGAGAAGACTTGAACATAGTCATGAGACTTATAGCGTCACGCACCAACCACCAATTGTGACACTTGTGTAAGTCCTGAGAGAGTTGGCTTGAGGTTAATCTCCATTTGCGTAAGATAAAACTGTACTTACTTTTGATAAGTCTCTGTCAATTCGGATAAAGAATAAACCACCATCATCTGTTCTGTGCCAAGGAGAAGTAGCAAAACTAGGAACATAAGCAAAGTCATCTTTAACAAGATGATAATCCCCAATATCACAGTAACCAGCTAGACAATAACCTTCTTCGTTATAACATTGTATTTGTGGATTCTGTCCATCGTAATGAGGCAAGATAGCAAGCAACCATACTCCGCCGCCGTTAGCATCTTTTCTTAAAAACTTCTTTTTTGCTACTTCAAATTGCACTGTATCTGTTTTTCCCCACGGCAATAATTTACTATCTAATACTGGGATAAATTCGTTTAATTTTGCTTCTGGATGATTATCTTGTAGATTTCTATAACTAGCTGCGCCGTTTTCCATCCAGAGAATTTCTACGTCTTCATCACCTAATACTTGCCATTCACCTAGCTTGACTCCGGCGGGAATAAAAGAATAGCAATGTTTAGTAAGTTGCCATTCACCGATTTTAATTTTACCTTTAAGGACAAAAAGCTCTAAATCTGCTGTAAATATGCCTGATGGAGCTTGAAATTGTGGTGGTAAAATAACTCTTGATGTGGAAGCGCCGCAATCATGCCAAGTTAATAATCTACGACTTCCAAATACTACATTATTTGGCATCCCAGGCATTCGCCAACTTTGTTCTTCTGGGACTTTATTTGTGTCAAAAAATTGGTATTGACGAGGTATATATTCTGGAGAAATGGCGGTGCGCCTTCCTGATAAATTCATCCGTCCTCTACCATCTCCCCCCCAATCTTCTTTAACACAAGGTATATTTAACAGGTCTTCACTCGCTGGATGAGATTGACTTTCCATATATTTTGGTAGTGTGGAACTAAGTTTCTGTCTGTGCTTGTATGTTGGAGAATAGATTATTTTCTGACAGAGCGTAATATAAAATTATTGTAGGGTGTGTTAGGCGCTGATTTCCCATATGATTGGTCACGAAATAACTATCTTCGCGCCTAACGCACCGCCTCACAGATGGTGCGTTACGGCTAAATTTTATTGTCTCCAAGTTCCCAATTCTTTCATAGCCGTAACACACCCTACCTTAATATTTACTTTGTGTTGAGAAATAGATTATTCCACAACAGAGGCACAGAAAAGAGAATATTTTTAATTAGGTCAACCTACGTTTAATTTCTTCAGCCAATTCTGCTAAGGTTACTTCTACCTGCTCACCTGATTTTAAATCTTTGAGAGATGACTTTTGTGCGGCGGCTTCATCAGCGCCGATGATGACACAAAATCTAATACCTTGTTTATCTGCTGCTTGGAATTGTTTACCTAACTGGCGTTTTTCAAAGTTGGTAATTACATTCAGTCCTGCTTGTCTTAATTGTTGCGATACTTTTAAATAAGTTGGCATTAAGTCATCCTGCATATTTACTACCACTACCTGGGCTGGTGTTGGTGGTAAAGTGTTAAGAATCCCTGCTTTCAGTAAGCGGCTAATTAAGCGAGTTAAACCGATGGAAATACCGACACCGGGCATTTTTTCACCGATAAATGTGCCTACTAATTCTTCATATCTGCCACCGGAACAGATGCTACCTAAAGCTTCATGTCCAATGAGTGTGGTTTCGTAGACTGTGCCTGTGTAGTAGTTTAAGCCACGAGCGATCGCTAAATCAATACAAAAACGTTTGTCAGGAACTCCCAGGTTACGCACCCCTGTAATTACTGTTTCTAATTCGCTGACACCTAGATTAAATTGCTCGCTTTCTGGAAGAGTTTGTGAGAGGTGTTTGAGTTTATCTAATACATCATCAACACTACCATCAATTTTGATAAAGTCTATAATTTTTTGTGTCTGCTCTGGGTTAATACCTTCTTTCTCTAACTCTAATTTAACTTTAGCTTCCCCGATTTTTTCTAAATTATCGATAATGCCAATACAAGATTTAATTTGAGTTTCTGATATTTCTAAAGATTGAAAAAATCCTGTTAAAACTTTACGGTTATTTATGCGAATTAAAAAATCACCAATATTAACTGCTTCAAAGATTTCGGTGATAATCGCTGGCATTTGAGCATCATAAAGCAAGCTGAGTTTTTCTCGTCCAATTACATCAATATCACACTGGCGAAACTGCCGAAAACGTCCGTCTTTGGCTCGTTCTCCACGAAAAACTACATCCATTTGATAACGAGCAAAAGGGAAGGTTAAATCATTTAAATGACGAGCAATATAAGCGGCTAAAGGCACAGTTTGGTCAAATTTTAAAGCTCTGGCTTCTGAACCCGTGTCTCCTGATTTATCTTTTTCTGCTTGGCGATTTGGTGGGAGAATTGGCTCAAGACCATAAATAATATTATCCCCTTGATTACCTTTGGCTTGTAGTACTTCTAAGCGTTCAACTGCGGGAGTTTCAATAGGTGTAAATCCATAGCTTTCATAAACTCTACGGATGGTATCTAGTAAATATAATTCTAGGCGTTTTTCGCTGGGCAGAAATTCGGGAAAGCCGCTAGGAGTTGAGAAGTTAATTTTGTCGTTTTTTGCCATGCGTCTATTTTTGTTAAATTGAAACTTGATAGGGGCGCAAAAGTTTGCACCCCTACCATTTTATTTTTTCAGAAAGTTAAGCTGTCAGGCATTTAATCTGCATATTTTTTCGTGTTGGCTGTTGACAGTTGACAGTTGACAGTTAACCGTTAGTAGTCAAAAATCCATACAAGTGATTATGTAAGTTAAAAGCGTAATAAGGTGATACGCACCTAAATCAAATATTCTTGCGTCAGGGCTGTCTATAGTCAAGAGTCCAGAGTCAAAGGCTAGCTTGAACTGTGGACTTTGGACTTTTGACAACCTGAGTGCGAAATATACAATTTAAATGCGTAACAGCTTAGCTTATACCGCTAACAGATAAAAGCATAACTTTCTAAACTATGGTGAATTATTATTTTAGCCGCTCTTCTTGAATCAGAGTACGTTGATATATTTGATCATTCTTAAACCAGTGCCAAGTTCTAGCACGATGGTTATTATCAGGGCTGATTTGAATCATTTCATATAAGTACATTCCTGGGGCTGTCTTATAGGAAAACCACAGGATAACTGTAGAGTCATCTATTTCCCAGGCTTTACCTTGGATGCGATCGCTATTAAACCACAGTATCTTATCTTGATATGTCCCTGGAAAATTATGCACTTCTTCTTTTCCATCAGCCCAAGTATAGCGATTCACTTGGTAGTAAGGATAGAGTCCATCTTCAGGAAATTGGCAACTTAAGTGAGATTGATGGTGGTCAAGAATTTTCCCGGAAGTATCAATTAATGTATATGTACCCGTCCATTCACCTTCATGGCGGGCAAGTACAGGCATTTCTTCACGAATATTTGACATAGGCTGCTGCTGGTTGTTGACTATTGACTATTGACTATTGACCAATCATTTTAAAGAAGCGGGTGAAGTAGTCGGGGAATGTCTTGGCTGTACAACCGGGGTCTTGAATCACAATACCGGGGGTTTTTAAACCTGTGACGGCAAAAGCCATTGCCATTCTATGGTCGTGGTAGGTTTCGATAGCGGCTGGGGTGATGGGGGTTGGTTCAATTTTCATCCCGTCGGCAAATTCTTCAACTTTCACACCTAAACGACGCAATTCGGTAACAACGGCGCGGATACGTTCGGTTTCTTTATAGCGGATATGTTCTACATTACGGATGATAACAGGTGATTTAGCATAAGGAGCGATCGCTCCCAATGTTTGCACCAAATCCGACATATCATTCATATCAACGTCAATACCCTGTAATTGTTCTGGGCCTATCACCTCGGTGTAATCTTCACCCTCAAGCACCTGACAACCCATCTGTTCTAAAACATTCAGCCACAAAATATCACCTTGACAAGATTGTTTAGTTAAATGGTTTACCCGCACTCGTCCACCAGTAACGGCGGCGGCGGCGAAGAAATAAGAAGCATTCGACGCATCGGGTTCTATCGTATAGTGTCGAGGTTGGTAACGTTGACCTGCTTTGATATGAAATTGGTTGTCGTCAGTTTGGGTGACATCCACACCAAAATCAGCCATCAGGCGACAAGTCATTTTTACATAAGATTGGGAAACCAATGTACCCTCAACCTCAATGGTTGTATCTTGTTGGGCGTAGGGTGCAATCATCAACAAAGCGGAAAGTTGCTGACTGGTTTGGTTAGCTTTGAGGCGAAAATGTCCACCTGCGAATTGCTGACCATAAATAGTGTAGGGCATAAAACCAGAGTTGCCCTCAAAGTTAATCGTTATGCCACTGTTTTGTAACACCGTTACCAAGTCACCCATTGGACGTTCCCGCATCCGGGGAACCCCATCTAAGCGATATTCGCCATTACCAAGTGCTACCAACGCCGTGATAAATCTTGCTGCTGTACCGGCTAAACCCACAAACAAATCTGCTTGTTTTGCGGGGATGTCGCCTCCCTTTCCTGAAACTTGGATTTGCGCCAGATGAGGATTTAGTGTGATGGGAATACCCAACTGCTCTACACATTTAGCAAAATATTCACTATCTTCACTAAATAAGGCATTTTCTAAAGTAGAGTCGCCTTGCGCTAAAGCCGCAACAAGCAATGCCCGATTAGTGATACTTTTGGAACCCGGAATCTCTACTGTGGCATCCACAGGACGATTCAGAGCGGGAATGGCGATGGTATCCACTTTCAACCTCTATCTGGGTGGTCAGCTACAACTTATATATGTTCCCATATCATGAAGGTTGCTGGAACAGTCATATTTTTTGGTGTTTTTTTCATACACTTATAAGGCGCTCAACTTGTATTAAGACATCAGGAAAGGCCAAGGGTGAAATAGTGCCTGTTGTGAGGGTTAGTTCGGTTGTATATTGCTGATTGTTGAGGTCACGAAAGACTTTTAACTGGGTATTTTTTAAGTTAACAACCCAATATTCAGTAATACCAGCCTCAGCGTAGATTTCTTTTTTATCACCTAAGTCTTTATTTAAGGTGGCATTAGCAAATTCAATTACCCAGAAAATATCTTCTGGGTAAGGGTGATGTTTTAAGTAAATCTCACCTAAAGGTTTGACAATAGCAACATCGGGCGCGGGTTCAGAATCGTTAGGTAAGGTAATTGGTTTAGCATCACGGATTTTTACTCGCTCACCAAGTAATGTGCGGAGATAATCTGCGGCTTCTGTGTTGTAGTAAGCGTGAGGTTCTCGTTCTGGAGGCATAACAATCAGGTCGCCACGCAATAATTCCAGAGGCTGGTCGTCAAAAATGCCTGCTTCTATTGCTCGGTGATAGCGTTCTATTGTCCATTTATAGGTAGTTACGGTCATAACACTTGATTTAGCTTTGGTTGTACCGTAAACACAAGAAGTTTAGTTTGATTTTAACCTTTGGGGCAAGTGTACGATGATCATAATTCTGAGGCAGGCGATGACCTACAGTCGTTGGAACGCCATTGCTCATCAGATGTTTTAGGTAAATTTGTTTACGTCCTCAGGCAACAATATTTTTTGCAATAATTGAGATGTGTCGTGCTACTAGACATTTCACCCTGAAAAGTTATGATATCTGCTGAGAAAACCTCTCAACTTTTGGTAATTCCCCCATTAGAAAATGGCGATAGGCTCACCCGTTATGAATTTGAGCGCAGATACCGTGCTATGCCTCATTTGAAAAAAGCAGAACTGATTGAAGGAATTGTTTACGTGGCATCACCGTTAAGAATCAAAAGTCATGGCGAACCCCATGCTTATATTATGACTTGGTTGGGTGTTTACAAAGCAGCAACACCGGGCGTAGGTTTAGCCGACAATACTACAGTCATCATTGATGCCGATAATGAACCCCAACCAGATGCTTTACTCAGAATAGAACAAGGAGGGCGATCGCGCATTAATCAAGATGATTATTTAGAAGGTGCGCCAGAATTAATTGTAGAAATCGCTGCTTCTACTGCTTCCTATGATTTACATGAAAAATTAAAAGTGTATCGGCGTAATCAAGTCCAAGAGTATTTAGTTTGGCGAGTTTATGATAATCAATTTGATTGGTTTAAGTTACAAGCAGGTGAGTATATACAGCTTGAAGTAAATACAGATAATATATTGCGTTCACAAACATTTCCGGGGTTGTGGTTAGCGAAGTCTGCTTTATTATCAGGCGACTTAGCTACAGTATTAGCTGTTTTGCAGCAGGGATTATCTACACCAGAACATCAAGACTTCAAAAAGTCTCAAGGGAAACTTTCTTTCTCTTAACAGAGACGCTACGCGAACAAAACTTTTCGCTGCGTTTAAAAACATTAGTTCTGTATTGGAAACAGAACATTAATGTGGGAAGCATAGCCGTAGCCAGATAAATTACGACATCAAGCCAAGATAAAACCCTCACAACCGTCAACAGTCAACAGTCAACCGTCAACAGTCAACAGCTATAAAACCAACCAAAGCTTTACCTCTATTCCCCATACCATATTTATTCAGTAAATTGTCATTCCCCCTTATCAAACCACCAAGGATCATAGGCAGAGTTGGTTTTAATCAAAAATGCTTGTTTTCTCAGGAACCGCTTCAACCCTGATGCACCCATACGCGAACCACCAAGACCAGAAAAGTTGAAAGCGTTTTTTTCTCCTTCGTGCATCACAGCAGTGAGAGCAGCATCATTAATACTGATAGCACCTGCATTTAATGGTCGAGCAACTTTTAAAGCTTCATCTTCTGAACCTGCAAACACCGCCGCACTTAGTCCATAAATTGAGTCATTGGCTAAATATACGGCTTCTTCTACGTCGGGAAAAGGCATAACCGGCATAATTGGGCCAAAAGTTTCTTCAGTCATCACCTTCATGGAGTGATTAACATTAGTCATGACTGTAGGACGACACCACCAGCCGCCGCCTAATTCTTCGACTTTACCACCGCAGTGAATTACTGCCCCTTTCTCAACTGCATCTAAAATATGGTCGTTAATAATTCCGGCTTGTCTTTCGGCAATAATGGGGCCGATCGCTCCATCTTCTACTAAAGGGTAAGCTAGTTGTAGACGATGGGCTTTAGCTATGAGTTGATGATAAAACTCTTCAAATCTAGATTCAGCTACGTAAATTCTTTCAATAGATAAACAAGATTGTCCTGTATTTACAACCGCACCCCACAAAATAGCTGAGGTTGCTAACTCTAAATTGGCCGACTCTAAAACGATCGCCGGATCTTTGCCTCCCAATTCCAAGTAAGCTGGAATAAAACGCCTAGCTGCGGCTTCTGCTACTTCTCTTCCTGTAGCTACACTACCCGTAAAACATACCAAATCAACATAATTAATTAAATTTGCCCCAGTTTCTCCGCCTCCCTCCACAAAAATTAAGATATCGCGCAACTCAGGAACCGTATTTAATGCCATCAACAGAGGCGCAACAAATCGGGGGGCTATTTCACTAGGTTTGACAACCACCGCACAACCAGCCAACAACGCTGGAATTGTATCAATCATTGACAGCAACAAAGGAAAATTCCACGGACTAATTACGCCGACAAGGGGGTAAGGAACTAATGATTGTTGTAAGGCGATAAAGGGAATGCTGGTATTTTTGGCAGACTCTTGTAATAATTCTGGGGCTAAACCACACCAGCGATCGATACTGGCAATAAAAGAATCAATTTCTAATACAGTTATAGATAATCTACCCGTATCATTTACCAAAGCTTCTGTTAGTTGTTCACGTCGGGAAAGTATAGCTTGTTTCCATTGCTGTAAAGCCGCGATTCTTCCTTCCACACCCAATTCTTGCCAACGAGATTGCGCCCGTCGCGCCCGGTTACACTGCTGTGCTAGCAACCTCGGCGGCGGCGGTATAATCACATAATCAAATTTTCCCGTACGTGGATTACGAACTTCGATTGTTTTGGTCATTTGTTAGTTGTCAGTTGTCAACAGTCAACAGTCAACAGTCAATAGTCAACAGTTATTGGTTAATAGAAGAAACGTTGTATACAACGTTTGTACTTAGTTTTTCCCAATCCCCAATCCCTAATCCCCAGTCCCCATCAAATAATCCCTAACCGAGTTAAGCGTTCAATAGTTTCCTGCTGTGTTTGTATAAAATGTTTGCGCTCTATTTCTTTATTCAGCATAGTGTTTGCTGGGTAAAATTTAGCTTGACTGTAGCTTTGAGCATACATTTCAAACCTTTGGCGCGATAATAAATTATTTAAACCTGGTCTGGTGCGATCGCGTCTTAATGCAGCTAAGTCTATTTCTGCAAAAGCAGCCATACTTTCACCTGCGCCTGTTTCTGCTAAGATTATCCCACGATGGTCAATGATTTTGGAGCCGCCATCAACGGAACCAATGGGAATCGCACTATTCGCTAAACCTGCGCTGTTGGCTGAAACTACATAAGCCATATTCTCAACAGCACGACTAATTTTTGCTGCATCTTTGGGGGTGAGGTTCTTGCTATACACCTCAGATGTGGAATGGAGAAAAATTTCTGCCCCCCGCATTGCCAAACATCTAGCTACTTCCGGGTATAAAATTTCCTCTGATGCCAAAGCTGCTAAATTACCAATGGCAGTTTTAGCCACAGGAAACACACCTTCCAAGCCGTAACAATCAAGGTATTTATCCCAAACATCATGGGGTGTGGGAGCGAATAAAGAATTTAACCGCCGATACCGTAACACTACTGAACCAGAGGGGTCAATCACAAAACAAGTTTGGAAGTATAATCCGGGGAAATTGGGGTCAAGTTCGTAAGCGTTACCTGCAAGAAATATTTGCTGTTTTTGAGCAATCATTCCCAGTGCTTCATACTCTGCACCGTTAATTTCCAAACAAGCTTTATCTGCCCATACTTGCAAAGGTTCTCCCATCGGAAAGCCTGTGAGAAAATATTCTGGTAACACAATTAAGCGACAGTCAAACCCAATAAAAGCAATACTGGCGGCAATTTGTTGTGCCAAGCGGTTAATTGTATTTTGCATCATTAACCCAGCTTCTTGGCGATCGCTCGCTTGATTGACTGCATGACAAGTAACTTGCAGCGCCAAAGCCCGAAATGAGTTGAGATTCCCAGGATTATCTACCATAAAAAAGGAGCAGGGGGGCAGGGGGAGCAGGGGAAGTAAAGAAGATGACAACCGACAATTGTACAGACGCGATTAATCGCGTCTCTGACTAAATTCTATTGTCTCCCCAAAGCGATCGCACTAATTGATCTGTCATGTATTCGCCGAATAGCTGCACTGCAATTTTATTATCTGGGTCACGTTCAGCGATCGCTCGGCGGACAATTAAATCACGTTGCGCTAAAGCCGCACGTTCTGATTCTGGTACAGGTTCCGCTTCATCTACCCAACCCAACCAACGATCCATCATCTCATGAGCTGTTAAACGCAGGGTAGCAATTGTTTCATCTGTGATTTGACTGGTGTAACAAAGGCTTGTTTGTGATTGTACTTGACGAATATAGAGAGTTTTGCTGTGATATTGCTGAAAACGGTCGTCTTTGAGAAATGTTAAATATCTCTCGTTTGCAGGTTCATAATAACGGTCTAAATAATCTAAATCAGTCAACAAATCACCGCGACTGATGTAATCCATGTAAAAGAATAAATTTGGCACAGTTGCAAAAGCAAAAGCCAGATGGGGAACGCGAATCTGTGAACCTAACCAAACTGTTAAGTGCATATTGCAAAAACCTGAAATAGGTTCCCGCAACCAAGAATGCACCAGCCAATCAACTTCCGCACCAGAGAAAGTATTCAGCGAACCATGTGCGGCTCCCACTTGAGCAGAATAATTTTGTAAATCCTTGGTAGACTCGTTGAGCCGTAACTCAAAACGTGCGTCTAGTTTCTGGCGGAGTTCTTTGGTAATATTCCATAACTCCTCAAATCTGGCTGTACTGTCTACAAAAAGTTGCTGTTCCAGCATTGTTTGCAATGTTCCTTTTCATCAGGATGTATGCAAACAAAGTTAATTGAGAGGTAAAACGTCTACATCTCGCTTGTGTTTGAGTTCCCCTCTCATCCTTTCTACAGTTAATAAGAATAAATGTCTTAGTAGGGTGGGCATTGCCCACCAAAATCATCATACGGTGACCATTGCCTACCCTACTACTAGTGTTATTTATTGCTTTTGTTCAAGTATATATAGTAAATTCAGTGTAATTCAGCAGAATCGTAACTTATTAATGTAGTTAATTTATCTATGCTAAATGAAATTTTACAAGTTTTAGTAGCTGCATTTATCGGTGCGGCTTCTGGATATTTTATTAATCAATTACCGCCACTGGGCACTCGTGAGGGGTTAGATTAAAGTGTATTTTGTCAATGAGCTAAAATACTTAAACTTATCTAAATAAAAATGATAATCATGTGGTGGGGAGGGGGAGGAGGCGAGCGACGCTCGCCTCCT
>NZ_JACJQL010000025.1 GCF_014696625.1 Nostoc parmelioides FACHB-3921 | reverse complement strand
GCAGTGGTCCCACTCTGACTCCATCCCGAACTCAGTTGTGAAACGCTGCTATGGCTACGATAGTCTAGGGGTTGCCCTATGCCACAATCGCTCGGTGCCAGGTTCTATTCTTCATCAAAAACCCCCTTCTAATCTACTTGAAGGGGGTTTTTGTTTTTTATGGCGTTGCATAAATGCGGGATGAATTGGGACTTTTGTACAAAGCAGAATATTGATTCTTTGCGCCTACCCTGCGGGAACGCCAAGGGCGAATGCGTGAGACAAAAATCATCCCACTAATCAGCAACGCCTGTTTTTTATTCGTTACAAGTTAATAATATTACAAGACAATTAAGTAATTATTCTGTTGCTATGTAAGTATTAAATCATCTCAAGTTATCTAAAATAAAGTATCTGTAAACGTAGAGTTTTATGAGGCACTGATGAAAAATAGCTGCGTCAACTATACTTGTGCTACTAAGTATGTTTCAATTTTGATTGAGGCAGAAATTTCGATGCACCGCATTGAATAACTACTAATGAAACAATACCAATATCTTTAGTAAGCAATAAAGCGAGTAGGTGCTATGGCTAGTAAGTTCCATTGCAAATTCATAGGATGGCGCGTGTGGGTAGCTAACGCATCGTTGAAATCGATGAAATTAAATTTACTTAATAATGAGTGGCGATCTAGACAGTCAAATACTTATCGTCGAATTCTGCTGAAAAGTGTTTTCCCTATTCTGGTTTTGATATCCTTCCTCGCAGTTTTACTGGTGAATAGTTTTATTCCTGCTGTTGCTCAACTACCCCGACAAGAAATTCGCGGGGTTTGGATGACTAATAATGATTTTGGCATTCTCAAGGATCGTCGCAAAGTGCAGGATGCTATGGGTAAACTGCGGCAGTTGAATTTCAACACTGTCTACCCTGTGGTGTGGAACTCTGGCTATGTAATGTATCCTAGCGCCGTAGCAAAAAGATATGGTATTCAACCTTTTGTATTTCGTGGTTCGGATGGACATGATATTGTTGCAGATGTCATTAACCAAGCGCATAGTCGGGGTTTGTTAGCTATTCCTTGGTTTGAGTTTGGTTTTATGGCTCCTCCAACTTCAGAATTAGCTATGAACCATCCAGAGTGGTTAACAAAAAAGCGTAATGGTGGACAGACTTCAATCAGTGCTGCTGGTGAGGTGGTGTGGCTTAATCCTTTCCACCCGCAGGTACAACGTTTGATTACTGACCTCGTGTTGGAAATTGTTACTAATTATGATGTTGATGGTATACAGTTCGATGATCACATGAGTTTGCCTCATGAGTTTGGTTACGATAAATATACGGTTTCTTTATACACTAAAGAGACTAAAAATCCACCCCCAACTAATCATCAAGATCCAGCATGGGTGCGCTGGCGTTCTGATAAAATTACGGCGTTTATGGTAAAGCTAAACCAAGCTGTAAAGGCGAGAAAACCTAAGATAATTTTCTCGGTAGCTCCCAACTACTACGACTTTGCCTACAAGTTTCAGCTACAAGACTGGCTTGCTTGGATACGGCTCAAGATTGTGGATGAACTAATTGTGCAAGTATATCGTCCTAACCTGCAAAGTTTCATCTCTACTATTTCTCGTCCAGAAATTCAAGAAGCACAAAGGCTAATACCAACTGGTATTGGGATTATGACAGGATTGCGCAATAATGCTGTTCCTATGTCACAGATTAAGTCTCAAGTACGGACTACGCGAGAACGCGGTTTGGGGGTAGCTTTTTTCTACTACCGTAGCCTTTGGGATTATAGTCAGGCAGATTTAGATGAGCGCCAAGCGGGATTCCAAGCTCTTTTCCCTAATTCTGCACTCCGTGCAAGAATTGAATAAGATTGTTAGGGGAAGATTAAAACTATTAGGAAATCGCTTGAGTATTAGCTTAGATGAGGTTGATGTTATGGATAGGTAAGGAAGAGCCGATCGCCTCAGCACTCCATAAAATATAAAATCATCATCTGCCAAGAGTCAGCTAGATTTTCCATCATGCCTTTTACCGAGGTTTTACACCCGTTATCAGATTTTATTGAATATGATTTGACCGATGATGACTTATCAGGTAACTATTGGTATGAAGGGTATTGTCTGCAATCTGGTGATTTATTGAGGTTGCCTCGTACTGCTTTAGTAGAGGCGATCGCTCATAGTTTAATGCAATACCTTGCTATGGATGAACGGTATTCCCGTGAAGGCAAAATGTATGGCATCTTGCTAGTTGAACTGCCCACTGGTGAAAGACGATTACTTAAAGCTTTCTCTGGGTTGCTAAATGGTCAAAGTGTATTTGATGGCTGGGTTCCACCAATTCCGGGAAGAGAACAAGTTGCCATACAAGAGGGGCGTACCTTAGCTGATTTAGATGCTATTAAGCAGGAATTGATTACCCTCAAACAACTGCCAGAAAGACAAGAGTACGAAACTCTTTTTCGAGAGTTTGAGGAGATGTTGCAAGCAATGAGCGATCGCCATCGCTATCGCAAACATCAACGAAAACAAAAACGCCAGTTATTGAGCGAATCTCTCTTGTCAACAGCACTCACTATTGCCCTGGAACAGCTTAACGAAGAAAGTCGTCAGGATGGAATTGAACGACGGCGACTAAAGCAAGAACGGGACACAGTTTTGCAACCATTAGAGGAAGCGATCGCCTCAGCAAATATTAAGATACAACACCTCAAACAAAAACGGAAAGCATTATCTCGGCAATTACAGTCGCAAATGCACGCTGCTTACTCCCTGATGAATTTTTTAGGGCAATCTGTATCATTACAGCAATTGATGCCGAATGGCTTACCTACAGGAACGGGAGACTGTTGTGCGCCAAAACTACTACACTATGCAGCAACGCATGGACTTAAACCCCTAGCAATGGCTGAATTTTGGTGGGGTTCATCCTCGCAAGATAGAATTCAGGGTGAGTTTTATGGCGCTTGTGTGGAACGTTGTCAGCCGTTAATGGGGTTTTTGTTGTCTGGTTTGAAACCTGCACCAAACTTTGGACAAGAAGAAATTAATTTTATTTATGAGGACGAATGGCTGATTGTAGTAAACAAACCTGCGGGGTTGTTATCCGTTCCTGGTCGTTATCTTGATACCCAAGATAGTGTTGTTAGCCGTTTGCGTCATATGTTACCTGAGGAAACGATGCTTGCTGCGGTGCATCGCTTAGACCAAGATACTTCTGGTATTCTCTTACTGGCACGAGACAGGCAAACCTATCGTCAAGTTAGCCAGCAGTTTCAACAGCGACAAATTCATAAGGTTTATGAGGCCATACTTGCAGGCGTTGTCAGCACAGACGCAGGGATAATTGATTTACCATTGTGGGGAGACCCAGCGAATCGACCTTATCAGCAAGTTGATTGGCAACGTGGTAAACCTAGCGTGACAAACTTTCGTGCGATCGCCAGGGAAGGAAATTACACCCGCATAGAATTTGTACCACTCACAGGGCGCACCCATCAATTAAGAGTTCATGCGTCGGATGTGCAAGGACTGGGGGTGGTAATTTTAGGCGATCGCTTTTATGGTTGCACTGCTCAAACAAATCGATTACACTTGCACGCTAGAGAACTCTGCTTTCTGCATCCACACTCAAGAAAAACAATTAACTTACACATAAAAACACCATTTTAATTGAGTAGCCCTTTTTTTATTGCCAGGGAGGGTATGAGATAGGATTGTTTGACTCCATAAATATCAAGAGTGTACAACCTCTTGGATTCTCAATCCCCAATTCCCGATTAGTTATTGTGTAAAGCAGAAACTTTTGCCAAAGCATCCTTGACGTTGCTGGGTAACTGACGCATGATCTTGCCCCTATCTCTATCTAAAGCCACTAATGTCACTTTGGCAGTAACAAATAATTGCTGTCCATCAGTGGAGACAATAGCATAATCCCAGTTGATCCGGACACCAGTCACATCTATCATCCGCGCTTTTACCACCACCGCCATACCTAACTGAACTGAACGATGATAGCGGATAGAAAGTTCTACTACTGGTAAGTCACAGCCTAAGGCAACTAAATCAGCAAACTCAATGCCAATAGAACGCAAACATTCTACTCTGGCTTCTTCCATCCAAGTTAGATAAGTACCATGCCAAACAATACCTGCATAGTCAGTATGGTGGGGATGAACTCTCACCGGATACTCAAACCAACTATCGAACTGACGTAATGATGAAACTTGGATGGCGTTGGTTGGTGGTAATTGAGATTGGTTTGATTGTTCGTCAGACATCTTCTTGTTTTTGAGCAACTTAAGTTTTTCCAAGTATGGAATAACATAAAAAAGCATCGCATTGTAGAATTTATTCAATTAATAAGGTTTAAACTCCTAAATAAAAGGAGTGCGTGGTTATGCAGCTTCATCTGCCTTATTTCAGTACTTTGGTTTCACCTGTAATTTTTTTCTTTAATTCTGGATTAGTAGAACCACTAATTCAAGAGGTAAATTTAAAATTTAATTACGGAGAAAAACATCAGATATTAGTTCAGAAAGATCAGCGATCGCCTGCGCTGGAAAGTTCCGTAGGAAAGGCGGGGCTTCTCTCCGAGACGCTAGGCAAAAACCCATCGCAAATTGAAGCATTAAATAGACAAGCAATCCTCGATTCCCAAAAAGACCAGCCGCAAGCCGCATTACAAAAGTTGCAACAGGCTTTAGCTATCAGTCGAGAAGGAGGAGAAAGCTTCTGGGAAGGTGTTACCTTGAATAATCTTGGTAGAGTTTATCAAAAGCAAGGTAATTATTCGTTAGCTTTGTTATCTTTTCAACAAGCAGCAATTATTTATAGACAAATTGGCGATCGCATCCAATTAGGCAAAACTTATAGTAATATCGGATACCTATTTCAAGTTCAAAATAAACCAGATTTAGCCATCTTCTTTTATAAACATTGCGTGATTAATCGTGAATTAGCACGTTTGCAAACAGCCAATTTATCTGAATTGCAACCAAATGCGTATAATCTAACGGTAGGTCAAACGTACCGAATTTTGAGTGAAAAATTGCTCACAAAAGGGCGTGTAGCCGAAGCACAAAGGACTATGGATTTACTCAAAGTGGAAGAACTACAGGAGTACCTGCATAATGTCCCTGGTAATCAACATACTGCCAAAGGTATTGCAATTGTCGCCACAGAAAAACCAGTTAAAGAAAAACTAGATCAGACTGTAAATAATGCCGTAGCTTTAGGTAAAGAACTGACGAAACTCAGAAAAATTCCACCACAAGAGCGATCGCCACAACAAAATCAACGCGTTAGGCAATTGGTGACACAGCAACAGCAATTACTAGACAAATTTAACAAATTTATTACTAGTCCAACTGTTACATCACAGTTAGAACAAATTAGCCTTACTGCTAGACGACAAAATCTAGATTTAGAAAGTATCAACGAAATTCGGGATAATTTAGCTCGCTTACCCCAAAAATCCGCAATTATTTATCCGCTAGTTCTCAAAGATAGCCTGGAATTAGTAGTAGTTACCCCAGAATCTCCGCCAATTCACCACACGGTGGCTGTTCCCCAGGCAAAACTCCATCAAACCATAGCTAGCTTTCGTCAGGCGTTAACCAATCCCAGCAAGGATATTAAAACACCTGCGCGTCAGTTATACGAATGGCTGATCAAACCTATAGAAGCTGAATTAAAACAATCAGGCACACAAACCCTACTTTACGCACCAGATGGCCAGTTACGTTACATTCCTTTATCTGCTTTATATGATGGCAAACAATGGCTAGTTGAGCGTTTTAGTATTAATCACATTACCGCCGCTAGCCTGACTAACTTGAACACTTCACGGGATCAGACCTTGCGGGTTTTAGCTGGTGCTTTTACTCAAGGTAGTTATCAAGTAACAGTTGGTAATCGACGACTGGCTTTTTCTAGCTTACCGTTTGCGGCGCTGGAAGTAGAAAATCTAGCCGCTACCATTCCTCAAACTAAAAAATTGTTAGGTAAAAGCTTTAGTCCGCAAATTACAGTACCACAGATGGATGATTATACAATTGTCCATCTAGCGACTCATGCAGCCTTTGTGGTCGGTAAACCACAAGATTCATTCATTTTATTTGGTAATGGCGATCGCGTGAACCTGTCAGATATTGCCACATGGTCACTACCTCATGTAGATTTGGTAGTTTTGAGTGCCTGTGAAACTGGTTTAGGTGGGAAGTTGGGGGATGGTCAAGAAATTTTAGGCTTTGGTTATCAAATGCAGAAAACTGGTGCAAAGGCTGCTATTGCCTCACTTTGGGCTGTGGATGATGGTGGCACTCAAGCATTAATGAGTGTGTTTTATCACAAATTATCTACAGATAAATTAACGAAAACCGTAGCTTTACGGCAAGCTCAAATAGCTTTAATCAAAGATATAGAGTCAACCAATCACATAATGCCTGTAGCCAACAATGGTAACTTTCATCACCCTTATTACTGGGCATCCTTTATTTTGATTGGGAATGGCTTGTAGAATAATTCGTAATTCGTAAATTTAATTTAAGGCATAGAATTTATGCTCCATCGTCCCTGTATGGAGGGTAGTGCAATTACGAATTATTCTGGCTTCAGCACACAGCTTAGAAGAGTGCGGCAATTAGCTAAATTAATTACGCCAAGGCAAATATAGATAGCTAAGAATTGCTAACCAAGTCTTAATCACTAAGTTTTTGGGTGAGATTTAATCAATTTTCCATTGAAAATTGACTATTAAAACTATATGTACAGAAATTTTTAACCTCGTTTTGCCAACGCCTTG
Source organism: Nostoc parmelioides FACHB-3921 (assembly GCF_014696625.1). Lineage (GTDB taxonomy): Bacteria > Cyanobacteriota > Cyanobacteriia > Cyanobacteriales > Nostocaceae > Trichormus > Trichormus parmelioides. The sequence continues at coordinate 92,403 of NZ_JACJQL010000025.1, read as the reverse complement.
TTCCCAGAACTAACTGGCGTAGGTTGCTTCACAAGATTCGCTAGTTCTTGTAACTGGTTAATTGCCTCTGCACCTTCTAATTTCATCAATTCGCGATCGTCTCGCATTTCTGTCCAGGTGATCCCATAGTCAGATACTAGGAATCGTATCAAATGATTATTACCCAAACTGACCATAAACGAAGCACTGTTCATTTGGTCGCCGCAGGTATAACAAGAGGCAGGATATCCACGCCGTTCGAGTACAATTGCCAAGGCTTGGAGGTTCATTACCAAGTCTTGAACAAACTGCCGATGTTGATGAGCTAGTCTTAGAAACACTTTTGTCCTCCAGACACCACAGTCATTTTAGTCTCTTTTATATTTTCTTTAGATTCTCTCACCCATTGGTATTGTAAACTATCCATTACAATTACTAGACATTTGTTGAAGTCGTTAATTGACTACCTTGCTCAGGGTAAGAGGAAACTGCACATCCTGCCGTATCAAACAATTCAGTTTGCAAAATCAGCAGATCAGACAGAGTTAAAAAAATTTAATAATAAATTTACAAACTTTTGTCTGATTTTGTGATTGTTAGCAGTGATGGCATCAAGATTAACTCAGATTTAACCTTAGTCAACCATAGAAAAATCACGGATTGTATTTTTATACTAAATGTGTTTTATTTCGTGATTATTACAGTTTTTCAGCCGAGTTAATGTTCTCTACAGTGTTGTTATACAGTAAAACTACAGATTTTTTTCCTGCGGATTGTTACTAGATTTTGCTTTACCCAATTCAACCTCTCCTGGGTTTATAGAGTTAAATAGATGAGGGTGCAAGCTTTAGAGTGAAAATGTAGGCGTAATGGCCGAATATAGTAGGGGGGTTGATTACACTTCAGGAAAAGATAACTACAGCCCTAATACCTATAGGCATAGAACCGAGCATAACTAAACTAAAGATAAGTATGTTGCCATTTCGGCAGTATTTTTTTAGGCTCTAAACGTTAAAAAAAGTTAAGTAGATGACCAATATCCCCTATGCAGATAGAACGGATTTCGTTTAAGAATGCCGATCCTCCTAAAACTCTGTAGCCAATCATATTTAAGACTAACAGTAAGTCACTCTAGCGAGAGTTATAGATACAGAACTTAAAAAGCAATAGAACTGGCTAAAGTGTGCCTGATCAGTTGATCTCTAGTGGAACAGGATTATTCACTGTGAGAGGGGGTAAGGGTTCAGGTGTGTGGGGTGTAAGGATTTTGGACACATACACCCTTTCCCGATCTTTTAACAGAAATTTTAAGCTGCTACTTGCCACCAACCAAAAGCTGGCCCGATAAAACGGATAGTAACCCAAGCAACAACCATTACACCGATTCCTATCCAAGCCCCGCGAGTAGTCCAGCTAACGAATAGTTCAGCTTGAGATTTAGTAATGGGAACCCACGATAAAATACGGGTGTCTTGCCCGTATTTTTCTCCCATAGTTGTTTTACGACGTTTTGCTTCACCCATAATTAAGATTCACGATTTAGTCTAGGCTATAAATTTACTTTAATACTTATGGTCATTAGTTATCAGAGAGGTTGCACTGCAACATATCTACATCAGTCAGCAGTCAAATTTCAGTAGACTCACGCTAGGCTGAATTTTCTTCGCCACTGGGGGCAAACAGACTGGGATCGAGATAGTTCAGGCGTGCTAGAGGGCTGAGGACATTGAGGATTTGAGAACCATAACTACGGTTGACGACACGACTATCAAGTAAAGCGACAATGCCTTGGTTTTCACGCACGGGGGCTACGGCTCTTTGTAGTTCATTTAAAGCAGTTGGTAATAAAAATAAACGAAACCAATCTTGATGCGATCGCTTATAGTGAGCTACTCTACCAGCTACTAGGGGGTGTTCTAAAGATGGTAAGGGTAAAGTCGCAATCACTAACAGTTGAGGCGCGGGTAAGACAGCCTGGTGTTCTCGCCAAAATTCCCAACCGCTAACCAAAATGCCATTTTCATCCAAACAGGTTTTTTCTACCTGCACCCTCGAACCAAACTCTGAGGCTAAAATCGCCCCCACCTGAGCCTTTAGTGGCACATCTCCCACAAGCAACACTGTCAATCCTGGTGCAGTAGCACTGAGACAGACTAAAGTCCGCACCTTGTGAATGAATGCGGCTTGAAATTCTGGCGTATTAGGTAGAGGTAACTTGTAAGGTATGTAGAGTTGAATCGCCTCTGATTGGCTATCAGAAGCGAATTTTAAGCAGGTTAAATCATCTAAACCCAGACGCTCTTGAAACAAAGGAGCCTCGGTTTCTGGCTCTAAAGCGCTGCCAATGAGGACTACTGGCTGTCGTTGCCAAATGGGTGCAAGAATTTCTCCTAATTCGATTGGTGCGTAATGCAATGAAAATAAACCTTGCCGACGGGCGATCGTTGCCCAGAAGAGGGGTGGGGAGGATGAGGGGGGATGATTTTGCTCGCTGGGTAATTGCTGCCAGAATTGCTGCCATACTTCTGGCACACCTGATGCTGATTTTAAAGCTGTGTGGAGTTTGGTTAAAATATCAGTCTCTGATGGGGAAATTAAATAGCACTCGTAGGGATTTGCTGGATGTTTGAACAGTTCACTTGTCAATTCAATCCTTGCAGATCGGATTGTTTCAGCTTGTTCCGGGCAGGCTAGTATAAGTTGATCCCAGTCTTGGGATTGAATGTCTTTAGTCAGCTGATCACGTACCCAATCTTCTAAATCATCGACTCCATCGATAATTGTGGGTATACCTTGGGGGAAATTATCAGCAGATGTAAGCTGTCCTTTTAGCCAAGCTTCTGGGGAAGTCAGAAGTATTCCTTGGAACTCAGGGTTAGGCCAAGCGTCACCTGTTCTGATAGGTTTATTGACTTGTAGCCACTGCTGTAAACGAGGAATTTCTACTCGCAGGAGCAGTTGTTGCACTGTTTCTGTGGCAACAATAATTACAGGGCCATGCCACATCAGAGCGGAGGCAATAAAACTTGTGCGATACCGTCCTTGATAGCCACAAACAGCCCCTACTTGAATTAAGGCGCTACGTCCCAGACGCAAGGCGCGTGCTACCAACCTTGCCATCGTTAAATGATGGGGCCAGGAAGGGAAACCCGCCTGCGATCGCAAAAAGTTATGTAATGACAAATGAACTTCTGCCTCAATCACACGCTTTCCATCCCATACAAAATGACTTTAATTGCCAATAGCCCCATTTCTATTATCTCTTTTGTCAGTTGACAGTTAACAGTTGACAGTTAACAGTTGACATTTGACCACTGAACCATAACCCTGAATTATGCCAACTTACACAGGAATTTCCAGCGAAGCCTTCAGACATCCACTGGATCGCCAAGCCGAGCAAGCTTTGCGAAATTTACCAGGATTTGATTTGATTGCTCGTAAATTTGTGGAATTTGTCTACGAACGCCCTCAGCTAGTCTATCTAATGGGCAACACCATCCAAGTAGGGCCTCGGCAATATTCCACTATTTACCAGATGTTTCGGGAGTGTGTGCGGGATTTGGATATTTATCCAGAACCTACACTGTTTGTTTCACAAAATCCTCAGGCAAATAGCTACGCATTAGGTCAAGAGAATCCTTACATAGTCATAAACACAGGGATACTAGACTTACTCAACGAAGCCGAAATTCGGGCGGTGTTAGCCCACGAACTGGGGCATATTAAATGTGGTCATACTATTCTAATTCAAATGGCGATGTGGGCGATGAGTGCGGCTTCTGCCTTGGGAGAATTAACCTTTGGCATTGGTAATTTTGTCTCTCAAGCCTTAATTTATGCGTTTTTTGAGTGGCGGCGCAAAGCTGAGTTAACAGCAGATAGAGCAGCGCTGTTGGTGGTTGATGACCTAAATACTGTTTTATCGTCAATGATGAAGATTTCTGGCGGTAGCAGCAAATATGCCAATGAATGCAGTTTGCAGGAATTTATTAAGCAGTCCGAAAATTATCAGGCATTAGACGAGGATGGACTAAATCAAGTATATAAATTCTTAATGTACAACGGCGCTCAAGGCATGATGTTGAGCCATCCTTTCGCTGTAGAAAGAGTCCAATACCTACAAAAATGGGCAGTATCCTCAGAATATCAACAAATTCGCCAAGGTAATTACCAGCGATCGCCTGCCTCTGGTTCTGTAGACGTGAAAGCCTCTACCTCCGCAGCCGAAGCAGAAAGATTACGCCGCCAAATTGAAGAATTACAACAAGAAATTAACAAAATGAAACGTTCTGAATAATGGTAATGGGTAATTGGATATAAGCTATTCTGCTTTTAAGTTGCATAATCCATCGTGAAGGCTGTTGACCGTTGATCGTTAACAGTCAACAGTCAACAGCCCTTATTAGTAGTTATGCAATTTAGGCGCGCATTAGCTTATATCCTAGTCCCCAGTCCCCAGTTCCCAGTTCCTGATTTCATAAAACAGTCATCTAAGAGACTCCGTTGTTTCCCAGTTAGGTGTAGCCTCAGCATGAGAGCGATCATTTTAGATAAATCATCCCTTGGAGAGTGGGAGAATCTCAAATGTGAACCTTGACACCTGCTCAACAGGCCACCAATAACCTAATTCCTTCTGGAAACTGCTGACTATGGCAATTAACTTTCCAAAGTGGCTGGCTGTATTAGCCACTATTCTTGCCCTGCTTCTACTCATACCCGTAACTACCTCGGCAGCAACATTTGGATTTCATACTCCCTCTCAAGCAATTTATGCCTCTGCTGCTAGTTTAGTTACCACCTACCCTTCTTTTTCTGATTTGGATTTAACTCCTTTGCAGCGCCAACGACTGCAATCTGTGCTGCAACGCAGAAATAAAGAAATCCAGGCAGTGTTGGACATATCACAACGTGATACCCTGAGGCATCAAATACACTCTGGTCATAGCTTTAATCAAGCCTTGCTTTCCCTGGAACTGCAACCAGAACAGCAACACCTGATTAAAGCCATAGAACAATTGACAAGCCTGAAATTGAAAGCGCTTTTAGTTAAATATTCCGTACCAAGCGTTAGTAATTGAAGTCTGTCTGCCTCTTTTGAGAAAATAGCGATCGCCTCTGGGGATATGATGGGGCGATCGCTTATTTAGCATCCAAACATCAACAAATCATAAAAGTTCTTCCCCAATTCCCAATTTCCAATCCCTACTCCCTAATCCCTATTTATAATTAATCTTGCCCTCTGAATAGTTCGTTACCATGTCGGAAGAAGATATCCGTGCCGCTAGGCTGGAGAAAGTAGAACAACTCAAGCAGCTAGGGACTAACCCCTATGCTTACCGTTGGGAGTCTACCCATCACGCCGCCCAATTGCAAGAAAAATTTGCTGATTTAACCAGTGGTGAAGAAGTCGATACAGAAGTTGCCATTGCCGGACGCATTATGGCGCGTCGCGTTTTCGGTAAATTGGCTTTCTTCACCTTGGAAGATGAAACAGGCACTATTCAGCTTTATTTAGAGAAAAATCGTATCCAAGAAAGCATGGCAGAAATTGATGCCAATGCTTTTAATCATCTCAAACAACTCACAGATGTAGGGGATATTCTGGGAGCGAAGGGAACAATAAAACGGACTGAAAAGGGCGAGTTATCAATTTACGTCAAAGAATATACCATCCTCACCAAATCCCTACTGCCGCTACCCGACAAGTGGCATGGGTTAACGGATGTTGCCAAGCGCTACCGTCAACGCTACGTTGATTTGATTGTTAACCCCGAAGTCCGGCAAACTTTCCGCCGTCGCGCCCAAATTACGGCCGGGATTCGCCGCTATCTGGAACAAAGGGATTTTCTAGAGATTGAAACCCCTGTTTTACAAAGTGAAGCAGGCGGTGCAGATGCGCGTCCCTTCGTCACTTACCACAACACCTTAGAAATGGAGTTGTATCTGCGAATAGCAACAGAACTCCACCTCAAGCGGTTGATTGTCGGTGGTTTTGAAAAAGTATTTGAGTTGGGGCGCATTTTCCGCAATGAGGGGATTTCCACCAGACACAACCCTGAATTTACCTCAATTGAAGTTTATCAAGCCTACGCCGACTACAACGATATGATGGCGCTAACAGAAGGTATTATCACCACTGTTGCCCAAGATGTACTCGGTACGCTGCAAATTACTTACCAAGGCGAAACGGTAGATTTAACACCACCTTGGCGACGGGTGACAATGCACGATTTAGTGAAAGAATATACGGGCTTGGATTTCCATTCTTTCCCAACACTAGAAGAAGCGAAGTCAGCAGGTAAGAATGCTGGAATTCCTGGTGTAGATGAAGCCCAAACTATAGGAAAAATCCTGAATTTAGCCTTTGAAGAAAAAGTAGAAACAAAGTTAATTCAGCCTACCTTTGTCATTGATTATCCTGTAGAAATTTCACCCTTAGCTAAACCTCACCGTTCTCAACCTGGGTTAGTAGAAAGATTTGAATTATTCATAGTCGGGCGGGAGACTGCGAATAGTTTCTCAGAATTGACAGATCCCATCGACCAAAGAGAACGCCTAGAAGCCCAAGCAGCCAAAAAAGCCGCCGGTGACTTAGAAGCCCAAGGCGTAGATGAAGACTTCTTGACTGCTTTGGAATATGGGATGCCACCTACAGGAGGTTTAGGTATTGGGATTGATCGGTTAGTCATGTTATTAACTGATTCTGCCAGTATTCGGGATGTAATTGCTTTCCCCTTACTCAAACCCGAAGGCAGCTTTATTAAGGAATATCGCTATGAGTCAACAACTCAAACACTAACTCTTGAATTTGATAGTGGAAGTGTTTACGAATATTTCAAAGTACCGCTTACTGTCAAGGAAGAATTAGACAATGTACCGTCTAAGGGTCAATATTTCCATAAGTTTATTAAAGGGAAATTCAAGTATGAACAATTGAGTTGATGGAATAAGTAGAAAATAAAAATAGGGTGATTTAGGATTTTAACTAAATCACCCTATTTTTATTAATTTTGTCAGGCGATCGCCATCCTAGTGTTTTTGCATCAGATAAATAACTACCTACAAAAACAAAATAAGGTGCGTTTGGCAAAACCACAACGCACCTTATTCTCACAAATGACCAACAGACAATGACTAATTGGCTACTTCAGCTATTTCAATCACCCGCCCTTCATAATCCTTAACTAGAAAATTTAGAGGCTTCTGGTTACGAATCTTAAATTTTAAACCGCGTGTTTCTACCCGCATTAAAACCATTTCTAAACAGTCACGGTCAAAGCAAACGTGACGTTGCTGATTTTTTACACCCAAACTTGCACCTGTAATTACGTGCAGTTGAGTATTTTTCTTTAATTGATACCACAGCCCATCACTGGCATTATTCATTGACTTGCCAGACCAGCTAGGACTGGTGGACATATATAGCGGATCTATGCCCGTTGCGCCTATAGTTTGTTCGTAGTTGTAGTAGTAGTGCAGTGGTACTTCTGCGGCTGGTAAATCTAGTAGCCCCTCATATAATTGTCGGGCAATCTCTAGATCGGACACCATCACAGTATGCACTTTGGGCGCACTGGTGAGGAATAGCCACATAGCGCCAGCGTAGGCTGCTAGGAGCATCACCATGATGCCTTGGGTCGAAAACAGGCTATCTAGAGGCAAGGAGGGCAAAAAAGAGCCTAAAACAGGGGTAAGCCGGAACGATATCACACTAGCTGCTATAACCATGAACAAATTAAAAATTATATAAGGGAGTCGCTTTTATTTTTGTCTATAAAGACTTCAGTTAAGAGGTCTTTGTTCTAGTGTACAAGACTAAACTAATCTGAGTCTTTGTTCTCAACAGACCTACATCAAGATATTATACGGCTGACTCAAAAATCTTATTGGCAACTTTATTTTAATCAGTATCAATGGTCAAACTTATGCAAATTCCTCATTTTTCTGAAGCTAATCACCCACTGGTAAAGTCCCTGTTTCATCACAGTGACCAAGAATTGCTGGATCTGTTTCAATATAATCCCGATGCTGGTAAGTACTTTACAGTGATTTTTTGCCGTTACAGCCCAATAGTCTACACTTTGATCCAACATTCTGCGCGATCGCCTGTACAAGCAGATTATCTTTTTGCTCTGACTTGGCGACATATCTATTACGAACTCGGTGGACTGGATTTAAAAAATCCCCTTCCAGGTCAAGAAGGGTTGACTTTGCAAAATTGGCTGATTAATATCACAGCTTATTGTATCAATGAAATTCAATTACCCCCAACTGAAGCCATTCACTATTCTCTGCAAGCAACTTCTCCACCACTTTGGTGCTATGTGGAACAAGCACTAGACCAACTGCCCCCCATGTTACGATTAATGGTTTTGATGGCGCAAACCTTTCATTGGAGCGAAACTCGCATTGCTGCTTATCTACAAGCCGAAGGGGAAAAGGTGACACCTGCTGAAGTAGCCAATTTTCTCCAAGAAGGCTATCGTATGCTAGAGGACAAATTACCCGCAGACATCCGCACTATCTACTTGGGCGAAGATTTGGTTAAGTCATAGGTTAAGTATATACGCGCAAACTGCTAGTCTTCATGCTGACATAATAAAACTTTTCTGCCAGCTTTTACTTAAAACCGCAATTTCTTGGGTAAGTTTTATGACACAACAGCATTTATTCCCTAGCACTCAAGCCAAAAGCTACCAGTTGTTTGGTTTTTACCTATTAATTTTGACTTCCCTATTGCATCCTGTAGCCGCAAGTGCGGCTGATATTACTCAACAACTCCATCGTCCTTTCAATAGTTCCGTTGGACGGCAATCTAGAGATGACGCAGACTCATTATTACGGGTGGCTGAACAACAGTATGCTGCTGGATATGCAGACAAAGCAATTGATTCTGGTTTGCAAGCCTTGGATATTTATCACTTGATTGGCGACCTGAGAGCAAAAGGTTTAACTTATGATTTGTTAGCGAAAGCTTATATTGAACTGGGACGTTTTAAAGAAGGTGAAGACGCATTACGGCGCAGGTTAGCGATCGCCCGCGATACTAAAGATTTTCAATCACAAATTTTCGCCCTGAATAATCTTGGCACTTTGCTACTACAAGCAGGTGAAGCCACAGCCGCCGGACAAACAATTCAGGAAGCCTACACCATCGCTGACAATGTGAAAAATATTGATGGTGAAGGACTATCCTTGAGTAACTTAGGTCTTGTGTCGGCTAGGCTGGGAGATTACAACAAGGCGATCAAACTTTATGAAACAGCTTTGATTTTCCGCCGTCGGACTGGGGACGCACCAGGGGAAATGAATACTTTAAATAACTTAGGCGATGCTTACCTAGCGGCGGGCAATTATCCAGATACGATTGGTACTTATGGCGCAGCTATGAGGATTGCCAAAACTCTAGGCGATCACTCTAACCAAATCCGCGCCATTGATGGTTTAGTCACAGCCCACAGCGCCGTTGGACGCTATAAACGCGCCTTTGACTTACTACAACAGCGTTTAACCATCGCTCAAGAATTACAAAATCTGCGCGAAGAATTAAAATCCTTTGAATCCTACGCAAAATTATACGAGCAGCTAGGTAACTACCCAACCGCCCGTAATTTCTACGAAAGAGCAATCATACTTTCGCAAACCCTGGAAGACAACAAACAAGAAGTGTTTTTACGCGATCGCCTGACGCAAATGTTGAGGAGTCAAAAGTCTATAGTCCATAGTCCATAGTCAAAAAATTTGTAACTGTTGACTGTTGACTGTTGACTGTTGACCTTTGACCTTTGACCTTTGACTAATTCAAAAACACTGAACCGTTATTTTCAATTCTCAACGCGCTTCTATCTTGACCAACATCGGTAGTCTCTCTCAATCTCACCTCCAAAACACCTGATTGTGGGGAAGGTTGGGGGGTTGCTTGTAGTAATCCGCCGTCTTCCCGTTGGAATGTGACGGTGACTGGTACTGTTAAACCTTGGAGTGTGACATCAGATTTACCTTGTAGCGATCGCGGTGCTGTGTCTCCAATTACCTGATAAGTCACATTAGCACCGCTATCATTAACTAATCTCACGTTTACTCTACCACTCGCCAGAGAAATACGAGTGCTAGGGCTTTGTTGTTGGCCTGGTGAGGGTAGGGGACTGACTGGCACAGTAGATTGTCCTGCACCTGGTGCAGGGGTTTGCTGTGATCCTGGAACGCCTAGCTGTGTGTTTTCGCCTTCAGTTTGTAACCCCCGTTGAGAACGACCATAGGGAGCTTCACTAAAAATCCTGGGGTTAGGATTCAGTACTGAACTTGTGTCACCACCAACCCCCATTCTTATTTGGTCAGCGTTTGGCGTAGCTGGAACGCTGCTTTGTGGAAGCAATCCCTGATCTATGAGTCTTTGAGTGAAAGCATTGGGAGGGCAACCCTGAGGGACTGCAACTCGTTCATTATGTGGTTGCTCGTAAAAAATTCTTGGACAAGGATTAACTTTAGAATTGGGCTGAATAGGAGATTGCTGAGTCACTGGCTGTTGTGCTATTCCTGGCTGAGGAGTTGCTGATATACCCATCAGCAACCCTACACAAATTGCACTCAATAAATCAGCAGACTTACGAAGGTCGGAAAAGTTTATGCTCATGATTTACTCCTAAAAATTTGAGTTTTAGCAAATAGGACGATTTTTTATTTAAATCAATTAAATAAATCTCTACTACAAAAGCAGCATTCTCAATCTACCAGCTATTCTTTTCGTCTTGCTCTAACTTTGGGATTGAAAATATAGACAAAAATTATATATATTAATCTATATCTTTAGGATGATGAATAATCATCAATTACATCACAAATAATAAAAACATTTATAGATAAATCAGATTAATTTTATCGAAAATTCAAGTAGCCGTAGGGTGGGCATTGCCCACCACATAGTTATTAAGAAGAGGATAGAATTCAGTTAAGCTTCTTCCCAAATTTGACGAACTTTACCAGGCAACCAACTAGCAATTTCTTCAATTCGCTCTGGTGATAATTCATCTTTTGTAGCAGAAAACACAGCTTTAACTACTTGTTCTCTATCTACATTTGGCTGCATTCCGCCCTCATTAGCTACCCGGAATAAAAAGCGATCGCTATCGATTTTAAAGATGCCAGGGCCTTGCCAAGGTGGACGTACCCGACTCAAGAAGCCGACAAGAGGGTTAGTATCATGCCACAAATCGGCAATTTCCATTTGCAGAGATTTATCATCACTGTCTTCCGCAGGTTCATGTAATTCTGCTTCTACTCTGTCCGCAGCTTCTGTAGTCATCAAATCACGCATGACCCGAAAAACCACTTCGGTTATGTCTCTGGCATCATAAATATCGCCTAAGCCACTTTCTGTTTTTACTTTTTCTAAAAAAGGTAGATTTTTTTCTGGGATGGAAGTTGTCATCAAGCCCTCCAAAAGTTTTCTTATACCTGCATTTTCGCCAGCAAAAAACTAGCAGACTAAATGACAAATTGTTGTTCATTCAACTGCTTGCTTCAATATTTATGGCTAAAAAATGCAGGCTTTAGTAAATAAATTAGTATGTAAATTTAGTAAAATTCATCTGCCACAGGAAACAAATATCTATTATCAAATTAAGACTCTAGAGTTATGGGTAAAGTAACAATAAAAGTAGTACCGTTACCTACAGTGCTTTCGACTTGAATGTTACCTTGATGATGTTCTACAATAGCTTGAGCGATCGCCAGTCCCAATCCTGAACCTGTAGCATTATCTTTACCTACATTCCCACTCTTATGAGTACGTGCAGGATCAACTCGATAAAAACGATCAAATAATCGCGGTAATGCTTCAGTCGGAATACCAATTCCCGTATCACTCACCTTAACTTGTAACTGCGATGTATTATAGCGAACTCTATCTATACGCATCAGTTCCACATTTACCGCACCACCTGGGGGTGTATAGTGCAAAGCATTACCGATTAAATTAGTGAATAATCGCACCAGTTGATCCCAATTTCCCACCAGTGTGAACCAATGTTCTAATAATTCAGGATTAGTTTCAGAATCCGCAGGATCAATTAAGTGCAGATTCAGAGTAATTGCTTTTTCTGTAGCTACAAGTTGTTGTTCTTCTACCACATCCATAAGCACAGCATCAAGGGGACAAGATGAAAAACCATCTCTGCTCACACCACCGTCCTGACGTGCTAGAAATAGTAAGTCATTAACTAACTTACCCAAGCGTTGCGTCAGTCGTTCTACTACCTTTAATTGTTGACGATAGTTGGAAGATGTAGCGGCTTCAGTCTCAGTCAACTCTAAATCAGCTAAAGCAACTTGAACATTAGTTTGAATCAAAGTGATAGGACTTCTGAGTTCATGAGAAGCATCCGCCGTAAATTGCTTGAGACGTTGGTAAGATTCACCAACTGGTTCCATTGCTTTACCTGAAAGAAACCATCCACTGGCGGCGACAGAAATCACCATTAACCCAGTACCCAGCGCCAAATCAAAAATTAACTGGCGACTCGGTTTAGTCACTTCAAACCAAGGATGACTCACACGCAGATATCCCAAAACTTGCCGTCCAACTTCTACTCGTTGTGTAACTTGGCGTAACAATAATCCTGAATCTTGATTGGGGAGTAGAGACTTTTGCGTTTCTGGATTTATCCATCTGTCTTGTTTAAAAACATGAACAGTCTCACCCGTGCGGTTACTGTGAATAGGAATATTGAGTGGTTCAGAAAAAGTTGACCAGATTAAGTCACCAGTAGGGCTAAACCACTCTAGATCAATGTGGTCGTCTTCTACAGTATTGGCATTGTTGCGAAAACTTGCTTCTACGTTAATGCGTAGCTTCTCAGGCTCACCGTTTACTGGCTCAATGACGAGCGATCGCTCCACAATCTCCACCACATGACTAAGAGTATCGTCAATGCGCTCCACCAATGTACTGCGGACATATAAATACACACCACTAGCAAACAACAGCAATAATACCGCAGTTACCGCAGTGTACCAAATAGCCAGACGGCGACGAGTAGCTTGAAACATTTGCCTAATGTAAAAAAACTAAATCTTTGTTAAGTGCTAAATGCTTGTTAAAGCAATGCAGTAACGAATATTAACTGATGCAAATAATATTTAAACTAGGTTTTTCCTCACTATCACTTAAGTAAATACGCTGAAGACAGAGACTAGTAGGTAAGAATATAGTAAATGAGCTAAATATCAAATTAGGCTATTTTTTATTATTCAATAACTTGTAATACTTCACCATCGGAACTGCCAATTAAAATTTATATCTAACTTTATTTTCTATCATTTTACTGTTTATTCATTCAAATTTTATCAACTAATTATTTAAAGGATGAGTTTAGCCCTTATTAATGGGTAAGTTAATCTTGTTAGCTCCAATATTTAGATAATAGCTGTGAATTTTCCTCAAGAAGTTTTGATAACTCAAAATTTATTGAAGGCATACTTACAGTAAATTAATCTATCTATGAATTTAAATACACAATCAACGAGAGTTTCTGTAAATAAATTGACCAACCGAAAACAACCATATCCCAGGTTTTATTATGCCAGCAATTCAACTTTCTAGCATCCTCAATAATAATGTTTATACTGAGAACTTTAATACCTTACGTACTTCAGGTAATGCCACTTGGGTTAATGACAGCACTATTAATGGATGGTACACAGCTCGTACTGGTTCTGGAACCCAAATTTCTATAACTAATGGCAGCACTAGTACTGGCAACTTATACAGTTTTGGTGCTACAAGTAATAGCGATCGCGCTTTAGGTTCCATTGGTTCAGCCGGTACAGGAACTGTTTTCTGGGGTATCCGCTTAGTTAATAATACAAACATCACCCTCGACTTTCTGAACGTCAACTATGTAGGTGAACAATGGCGTAATAGCGGTGCAGGCGCTCAAACAGTAGATTTTCAGTATCAAGTCGGTGCTACTAGTATCAATGGCGGTACTTGGATAGATGCTAATAACCTTGACTTTACCAGTCCTGTAACTGGTGGTGCTGCAACGGCTCTAGATGGTAATGCAGCCGCTAACCGTACTTCCATATCCGGTAAAATCAGTGGTCTGAATCTAGCACCAGGGCAAGAAATCTGGCTACGTTGGAGCGACATCAACCATACAGGTAACGATCACGGTCTAGCTATTGATGACTTTTCTCTATCATTTGGTACTTTTGGTACAAACGGCAACGATACTCTACAAGGCGATGACTTTGAAGACTATATAGATGGTTTAGCCGGTAACGACATCATCACAGGATTAAAGGGAGATGACATTCTCATCGGTGGCGGTGGTAATGATCAGTTCATCCTCAATGCAGGAGATGGAACAGATACCATCACTGATTTTGGTGGTGCAGGTACCAGATTTAATCCATCTTCCAGTATCCGAGCAGAAATGGATCTCTTGAAATTTCAAGGCGCTGGTATGACTGCTCAAAATATGCTCCTCACTCAAAATGGTGCTGACTTAGAAATTACCTTCGAGGGTATGGCTAATACCAAAGTCATTTTGCAGAATTTTCAGATGCAAAACCTAAATAACTTTCGGGAACCGCTCCTCAGTCAGCCGAAAATAGGCAACATTCTATTTGAGGGAGACGGTAACATTATTCAAGATGTCTATGATGTTTACACTGCTACCCAAACCGACAGAACTAACTTTAAAAATAATGCTGTCACTTTCCTGAATGACCTTGATAACTACTACGTCGGTCTCAATGGTTCTAACGATGTTATTAATGGTCAAGGTGGTAACGACACAATTTATGGTTTAAGTGGTAATGACATCCTCCGGGGTGGAGATGGTAACGATATCCTTGTCGGTGGATTGGGTAATGATATTTTAGTTGGTGGTAGTGGTAATGACCTATTTGTTCTACAAGCAAAGGGTGGAACAGATATAATCAAAGACTTTGTAGACGGTCAAGACTTGATTGGTTTAGCAGGTAGTTTGACCTTTGGACAATTAACCATCACTCAAGGTACGGGTGCAAATATTAACGACACTCTAATTACAATCACTAGTACAAGTGAATTAATAGGTATCTTGAATGGAGTTGTCAGCAGTAATATTACTAGCAGTGATATTACTGCCTTTACCTAAATTTATGGGAATTGAAAGATTAATAACCTCAACTTCTCAAAGTCGGAGATTTTGCTTCTCAACATAGAACTTTTGTAACCTAATTCGTAGTAAGGGCTAAAGCCCTTTTTTTTAGATTATTCATTGAATTTCTCTCACCGACTTATACCAATTTGAAAAAAGAATGTGACAGATGTAGAACCCCAAACGCTTGTCCTCTCTTGATTCTTAATTTTGAATTTTGAATTTTGAATTGGTATTACTTGTATCTGTCCTACATTTAACGACGAAAAATTTCCTATCTCAACCCGTGATGTTTTAACCGTAAATAGACTGGGTATTATAAAAAGAAAGCGTAATGCTACTTACGATAAATATAGTAAATTTAAATACTTTCAGTAAAATTTCTGATGTTGCTTAAATATACAACGGGCTAAATTGTTTTTGCGCTTGTTCAGGCGTAGCAAAAAACCACACAAGTTATACCTACACGACCATGAAAAAGATATATTCTTTAGCATCTTTAACATTGGGTACAGTAGCTTTAGTTAGCAATTTATTTTCCGCACCTGTTAAGGCAGCCACCGCCGATGTAGACATCCAAGCCAACGTTCCAGAAATTATCTTTTTGGAAACCTATGATACTCTCACCTATGATGTACAACCTACAGATTTAGCACCTGGCTATACTAATGGAGTTATCCAGACTGTAAATGGCACTTTTGATGCCGCAGGCACAGTTAACAATCCCCTCAACGGTGGTGCAAGTGCCACCGTTGCTGGCGGCATTGTAACAATTACTGACCCTATTACCCTGTACAAGACTTGGGGTATTACTAGCACTGGTAATATCGTACATGGGATTGCCAATAGTGGCACTGCTGTTCCCTTGGATTCAACTAGCGGCAACAGTACAGTTTCCTTTACACCTACTTTAGCTCCCTCTACTGATCTTGCCCCTGGTTTAGATTATGGTAACGCTCTCCAAGGAGACGTAAACTTTGTGTTCGACTTTTCTGCCACCACCGAATCTGGTTTGCACACAGGCGGGACTATTACTGTCACAGCTACAGCTAACTAAGATATCTGCATTTAATTTCCCAGAATAGAGTCGGTAATGGTAATTGATATCGGCTCAGAGCAAAATTTTTGTGTTAGGTAAATAGTCTTCATGTGTATCTACGCCCTAACCCATAGAGCTGACAGTCCGCACAAATAAACAAGCGCAGTCCATCTAAGACACTTGTCGATTCACGTACTCAGACTTAGTGACTCTGAATCTAAGCCATGAGTTATAAAGTTTGATTACTTCTGCTCTGTCCGTAATCAATTGCCATATTTTTTAGTTCTCTGATTTAAATAATTGCTGAATGAAGAACTTGATGCAGCGCCAATATTTTCTCAGCATCACAACGATTGTTCTGGCTCTCTATCAAATCTGTACTGCGGGTATAGCATCTGCTAATCCAACTTGTACAAGTACTAATGACGGATGTATTGTCATTGAAAATGAAGTACTAGAAATTAGCCAAGAAGATATCTTGCCAGATGGTCGCACTGTGAATTTAAGTGGTCATGGAGTGATAGGTGAAACTTCCTTAAATACATCTAACCCGTTCTTAGTTAATACACAAATTAGCAAGACAATTAATAATCTCTGGCAGTTCCAAATAGATAGTAATAACCTTAATAGTTTACAGGTACAATACACCCCTTCTGGTAATTTTTCACTTACACAAGGAAGCTCCATAATTATAGTAGATATTGACCCTCTAGCACCCATTGTTATCGGACAAGGTGCAACACCGGATAGGGTGATAGTCCAAGGAGGAGCAACTTTTACTTTAGACTTATCACAAGTAACAAGATCCGGTATTCATTCTGGTAGTTTGCAGTTAACAATTACAGAATTTTAAACAATTAATCTATTTATTATTAATGATGAACAAGCAGATAAAGCTAACTAAAACACTAAGAAATGTTGGGCTGAGTATCTTAGCAACAGCGAGCGCAGTTGCTTTAGCTTGTAATTCTACTTCAGCCATTTCTATTGGTGTTAGCCCTCCACGCTTTGAGTTAAAACTTGACCAAAGAAGGTCTAGTACTCAATCTTTTCAAGTAGTAAATAACGGGAAGAAACCATCGACTTTTAGAATTTATACTCAAGATTGGACACTCGACGAAAAAAATAATATTAAAGCCGTACCAACTTCTGAACAGTCGCTGTCTTCATCAATTGTAGTTAACCCAGTTAGGTTTACTATTCCCCCAGGAAAAGCTCAAAGTGTCAGATTTTCCGTGCGTCCCCGTGTACAGCCTAAATCCGGAGAACATCGAGCTTTTATATTTATAGAAGAAGTTCCTTCTGAAGATAGGGACGCAAGTCCTAAAAGTGTAGCTGATGTGAGAGTTGTTGGACGTTTTGGGGTTGCTGTCTATGGTTATGTTGGTGAAATCAAGAGAGTTGCTTCACTCAATAAAATTACTGTAGATACTAAAACTGGCCCGGTACAAGCAAATTTTGATATTTCTAGTCAAGGTAATGGCTATGTGCGGATGGCTGGTCAATATGCGATTTGGCCGGCTGCTAAATATCCAGGTGCTAATGCTACTAAACAAATTGCCAATTTAGAAAAGAAAACTACAAAACTACCAGAAAATGTCTTGAGTGCTGGTTTCTTACCTAGAAGTCCCATATTACCAGATACTCGTCGTCAAATCCCTCTCCGAATACCACAAAAACTAACACCTGGTCAATATGTTTTAGACATTAACGGTGAATTGAATGGCATCAAAATTGATCAAGGTATCCCTTTCAGTGTGTCAGTTTTAGCGAGTACTCCTCAAAAGCTATTAACCAGTCCTGCTGATTCGTCTCGTCGTAACATCATTCCCAGACGCACAAGATAGCATTTGTTGGTACATCAACTGCGATTTTTTAATTGATTTAACGACTTTCTTCCCCAACTACTTTGCAGTCAAGAAATTTCTCGACTGCTTATAGGAACATTTGTGTTTAATTAACTATGTTTTACGATCGCCCCCCAATTTCCCCCCCACCAATCACGCCACATTCGTTAATAAGTTCTCTCCCTACGTCCCAAGATAATGATTATAGCCAAACGGCTGATACATTTAAGTATGCGATCGCTACTCCTAGTGAACTAGAAACATTTCCCAATGAGTTCTCTACAGGTGTTTCACCGCAGCTTTTTACAACAGAACATTTTAGTGAGAAACTCATTACTCAACATATAGTTAGCGAACTATCCGTTGGTAATACGAGTAACAATAATGTCACCAATATCCCAGGAATATCTACCGTTGACAATATTAAACAAGCTCCTAAAACTGAATCTTCTCCACAAAATTTGGGTAAACCGGAAAAAGATAATGGTGTCATAGCACCAGCAAATACAACAGATACAATTACTTTTACTGAAACTTCTAGTTCTGGTATAGAAACTTTATTACTAGGGGTAATTATTAACCGTAGAGAAGTTGGTAGTTTAGATGTTATACGTCGAGGAAATACCTTACTAGTACCTTTAGAAAACTTTGCTCAACTTACAGGCTTAACCGTTACAACAACTGATGACACTACAGAAATCAAAACACCTCTAGGTGCTGTGAAACTAGCGTCTAGTGAACTAGAGATAATTCAGGGAATTACCCATATTAGCGATTCTTTATTACAAGAAAAACTCAATACCACAATCGAATTGAGGTCTTTAGAAGCAGCTTTGATTGTTGGGTTACCTTGGTTATCAGGTAGTAGAGAAGCGCGAAACGCAGCAATTGATCTAGAACCAGAAGTTAAAGCACCGCTAAGTGGATTGTCTAGTTTTAGACAGGAACTTAATGTTGTTAATGATTCTGGTGGTACTCGGTTCCAGAGTTATAGTTTGTTGGGTGGGAGACTCGCTGGTGGGACTTGGCGTATACGTTTAAATAATAATTTTGAAAACTCTCCTAACTTATCTGAATATTTTTTCTATAAACGTAATGGGAGATTTCTTTATCAATTAGGTCGTCAACAAATAAGTGTACATCCCCTATTAAATGGGCAAATTTTAACGGGCGCACAATTTGGTTACACTAATTTGCCAGCAGATCGCTATAGACAAAGTTATAGTGCTAATCATTTAATACCAAGAAGTTCTCGTTCTGTACAAACATTTCGTGGTGAAGTTCCTCCAGCCAGTTTTGTGCAACTGCGAGTTGGTAGTAGAATAATTGCCCAACAGCAGGTAGGATTTGATGGAAGATACGAATTTTTTGATGTGAATTTGCCTGCGGGTCAAAATAATTTAATTGAAGTTTTGGTTTACGATCGCAACAATTTCAGTGTACCTATTGAAATTCGCTCTGTGAGACTCAACACCTCAGATTTGCTATTACCTCCAGGTGGTAACGTACAGTTATTAGGTTTGGGTTTTAGTGGTAACTTAGCTCAAAATGCTTTTTTTGACGATTATAATACTTCTGATTCTGGTAGTTTTGTAGGCTTTTATCAATTTAGGCAAGGTCTGTCAGATAACTTTACTGTTGAAGCCGGACTACAAGCAATTCCGAATACTTTCCAAACTCAAGTAGGTGCAATTTGGCGTATAGCCAATCCTGTGATTTTATCGGGTAGCGTGGGTACGTCTTTTAGTAAGCTTGCCTATAATGCAGATTTAGATATTCAATTAGGTGGGTTAGATATCAATGCTAACTCCCAACTATTCCCCGAAGGTTATAGAAGTGATAATGGCTCAACAGAAAGATATAACCATAGCTTAGAAGTCGGTTATCGCTTTAATAGTAATTTGAAGTTGGGCGTTTTAGCACGTAGTCGCAAAGCTGATTCAAATTCAACTGAGTATATTGCACCTACTTTCTATTTCCGTCCTTCCAATAGTTTATATTTCAGTGGCAGGCCTGATACTGAAGGGCAATATCTCTTTTATTCGGCTTATCAACCTAGTGTTTTAACTCGGTTATCATTTAGTAGCTTTGGTGATAACTATGCTACAGATTTTAGTTATAAATTAAGTAATAATTACCAATTATCTTTAGGTAATGATTTCGGTGGTAATCTACCAGCTCGCTACCTTGCTACAGTAAATTATTATCCCAGAAATATTAGAGGATTTAGTTGGAGGTTAGGGCTTGCTTATCGGGATGGTGATGTGGGGCCAATTGTTGGTGCTAGCACCCAATTGATACCGGGTCTATTTGCTAGAGTTGAATATCAAGCTATACCTTCCAGGGCTAGAAGTAATTTTGGTGGATGGGGAGATGATCGCCTCACAATTTCCTTAGTATCCGATTTATCATTCTCTGATGGTAGAATCTCCCCAGGTAACTTTAACTCTTTTGGTAAAGATAAGGGAGCTATTTCTGGACGCATTTTTGTCGAAGGAAGTAAAGAAAGCTTTGATTTAGGGGAGTCTAGTGTCCGAGTTACAGACAAATACGGTAAGATTATCGGTGGTGCAAAAACAGATGCTCAAGGTAGCTTCTTTGTCGGTAATTTGCCGGAAGGTGTCTACATAGTTGAGGTCATTCCCAAAGACTTACCTATAGAACTTACCCCCCTCAAAACTACCACAATTGCAGAGGTTGCGGGTGCGGCGGTAACTAAGTTGAGTTTCCCCATGAGGGTTGAATATGGTATTGCTGGACGCATTACAGATAGTGCAGGTTTGCCCGTACCTGGTTTAGCGGTAGAACTTGTTAATGCTGAAGGTAAAAAAGTTGGAACAGGCGCAACCGACGAATTTGGTCTGTATCGTGTAGATGGTCTTCCTGCTGGTCAATACACATTGCAGGTTCCCAATCAAAGCAACATCGATCGTAGCAATAGCCTGCCCAAACGAGCTATAACTATTGAGAACGATTTTGCCTACGACCAAAATCTGCAATTACCCATTTCCGCAGCCACTAAAGATGCACAGGAAGCACCAAAGTTACCTAATCCTTAAATTTGCGTGTTGTTGAATTGATGTATGAATAAAGAAAAGCAAAGATAAAAATCTTTACTTTTTGGGAAAATTTAATTTTATTTCGGCAACAACGCCCAATTTTAAATATTTAAGTGTGGCAATTATATTTATTAGCCAGATACTTCACCTTGATGCCCCATTTCATCTACGATATGAATTGTTCTCCCCTTCAATGGGCTGCATTAGGTTAATCTGCGATCGCCATGCCTAAATCAAAAAAAAGCTCTAATTCTATTAATTTAAACGATCCTCAATACTATCTTAACCGAGAGTTAAGCTGGTTAGAATTCAATAACCGAGTTTTACATGAAGCGTGCGACTCACGCACAAAACTATTAGAAAGACTCAAATTTTTGGCAATTTTTAGTTCTAACTTAGATGAGTTTTTCATGGTGCGGGTGGCAGCTCTCAAACAACAGGTAGAAGCAAAGGTCAGCCAGTTAACTCCTGATGGACGGACACCTCAACAACAGCTAAATGATATTCGGCTCAACCTGATACCCCAAGTTACAAAACAGCATCAACATTTTGAACAAATAATTCGCCCGTTGTTAGCTAGTCATGGTATCCATATTTTGGATTACATTAACTTGACTCAAAAACAACGCAGTTATCTAGATAACTATTTTGAAGATCAAATTTTCCCGGTTCTGACACCTCTAGCCGTTGACCCCAGCCATCCCTTTCCCTACATTTCTAATCTCAGCTTGAATTTGGCTGTAGTGGTCAAGAACCCAGAGACAGAAGAAGAATTTTTTGCCAGAGTCAAAGTTCCCAGCGTCCTCCCTCGATTTTTGCCCCTACCGCCAGAGCTAGCTTTTCAAGAGGACGGACAAGCAGCTAACTGGATAGGTGTACCATTAGAACAGGCGATCGCTCATAATCTGGATTCCCTCTTTCCAGGGATGAATATCCAAGAATATCACCCCTTCCGCATTACCCGCGATGCTGACCTAACTCTGGAAGAAGATGAAGCTGATGACTTGTTATTAGCAATAGAACAAGAACTGCGAAAACGCCGCATGGGTGGTTCTCCCGTCAGAATCGAAATTCAATCCCAAACGCCAGAACTCATCCGCACCAGGTTACTGCAAGACCTAGACCTGACAGAACAGGATGTTTACGAAGTAGATGGTCTGTTAGGTCTGCGTGATTTGATGTCCTTTATGGCTTTACCACTGCCAGAACTCAAAGATCCACCACGCCAATCTGTAGTACCGATGCGTCTACAACGGTTGCGAGAACCAAACTTAAACCCTGATGTTTTGGAGTTAGAGGAAGGTAAGGACTTTTTCTCAGTCATTCGAGAAAAAGATTTGTTTGTACACCATCCCTATCAATCTTTTTCTGCTACAGTCGTGCGCTTTATTACCCATGCAGCCCACGACCCGAATGTTTTAGCAATCAAAATGACCTTGTATCGTACTTCCGGCGATTCACCCATCGTTAATGCTTTAATCGCGGCGGCAGAAAATGGTAAACAGGTATCAGTTTTAGTAGAACTTAAAGCCCGATTTGATGAGGAAAATAATATTTATTGGGCAAGACGATTAGAAAGAGTTGGTGTTCACGTTGTTTATGGCTTAGTAGGCCTGAAAACTCATTGCAAAACTGTTATGGTAGTGCGACGAGAAAAAGACCGGATGCGCCGTTATGTACATATTGGAACTGGCAATTACAACCCAAAAACAGCAAGACTATATACAGATTTAGGATTGTTTAGTTGTCGGGAAGAATTGGGCGCGGATATTACAGATTTGTTTAATTTCTTGACTGGTTATTCACGGCAAAAGTCTTATCGTGAATTGCTAGTTGCACCTGTCAATATGCGCGATCGCTTTCTGGAGTTAATCCGTCGGGAAATCACCAACGTACAGCATGGATTTTCCGGTCGTATTGTTGCCAAAATGAACTCTCTTGTCGATCCACAAATTATTGCAGCTTTGTATGAAGCTTCCCGTGCTGGCGTACAAATTGATTTAATTATTCGGGGGATTTGCTGTTTGCGTCCAGGGATTAAAGATATCAGTGAAAATATTCGCATTATCAGCATTATCGGTCGCTTTTTAGAACACTCCCGCATCTATTACTTCCATAATAATGGGCAAGAAGAAATTTTTATTGGTAGTGCAGATTGGATGAGCCGTAACTTAGATCGGCGAGTAGAAGTAATTACCCCTATAAAAGACCCAGATATTGCTAAAGATTTGCAAGAAATCTTAGGGATTCTGCTAGCCGATAATCGTCAAGCTTGGGATTTACAAGCTGATGGTAGTTATATTCAGCGCCTTCCGGGAGAAGATTGTCCAGAAACTAACTCACAGAAGACTCTCATGAGTATGGCGTTACGTTCAACGGGAATTGCTACAAATCTGATCGATTCACCAAAAAGTTCTGCATATAAAGACAATTAAATCAACCAAATTTCCCTGTAAACATTAATTTTTTACAATTACTCTAATTAATCTTTATGGTTACACACAAATTATTCAACCATAGGATAGAGTAATCATTGGTACTTGTTCCCATAAACTATGAAAAATATCGTATTTAGTTATTCTTGGGAATGTTAATGTTCTCTTGTGAGTCCTCTACCTTAAAGGTTTTAGTGGTTGACGATCATGAACTGACTCGTTTAACCTTACAATTAGCCTTTTCTAGTCAGGAAAATATCCAAGTTGTCGGTCTAGCCAGTAATGGTCAAGAAGCTATAGAAATGGTAAGAGACAGTCATCCTGATGTTATTGTTCTAGATTTACAAATGCCAGTCATGGATGGTTGGAGCGCTTCTGGTCATATTAAAGCTATTTCCCCTGACACGCAAATACTAGCTTATTCGTCAGTAGAGGATACAAATCTTCCTGACACAAAGATAACTTCTAACTTTGATGATGTTTGTAAAAAAGATGTGCCTACCAAGGAACTTATTGCTTTGGTAAGACAACTGGGAAGACGTGGAGGGAATAGTTCTATTTCCAAATAAAAAGTCCACCCCTTTATGGGTGGACTTTTGTCAGTGGTCAGTAGTCAATAGTCAGTGGCAAAGCGAAAAGTGCGGTCTTGGGTTCTACCCAAGAGGAGCAACTTTTCAAGAAGACACATAAAAAAGCCACTCTTAAGATAGGGTATGAAACAAGATCCAAAAATACTCACAACTAGCAACCTACACACAGTGTAATCAATACTTTCGCTACGCCGCTTAACTAAATCGGTACAGTCGAAAATGGGGACTTGAGGAAATATTATCATTCAGAAGCGTCGGTAAAATCGTTATTTGACGTTAAGACCGACGCTTCTTTAATTTAATTGTTACCCGTTTCGGGAATAGTGCGTCTATATTCTTCTATCAATTCGTCCAGTTCTTCCAACGCTTGATTAACATCAACTCTTAAAATGCCTAGATTCGGTTGCTCTAGAAGGCTGAGTAAATACTCACGTTTACTTTGAACTGCTGTAATTCTTTCTTTGAGAGTTGGCAAATCCATTATTTTTGTATCCTAAAAGCGGCTTCAAATCTAAAGTTAACCCAAAAAAGGCTCATCATGTAGCTGGCATGAGAGAGAAAATTCTGGGTTTGAGCTAGGACTCTTCCCTATGTTGTCACTCATAACAGATGATAATAAAACTAAAGTGTTAAGAATTTATACTATCTCATGTTACGCCAAATCTCTTTGGGAACAATTGGTCTAAGTATCGGCAGCATATTAACTATCGTCGGGTTTGTTGCCTATGCTGCAAATAATGCCACACTAAACCTGGTTGGATTCTTTTATGGGTTTCCTTTACTTCTAGGAGGACTAGCACTCAAGGCTAACGAACTCAAGCCTATATCTTTTAGCCAGACGACAACAGCGTCAGTGTTACTTTTGCGCGAACAGCAAGCGACTGTGACCCAAAATAAAATCCGTAAAGATATCACTCGGTACTGTTACGGTCAGAATGCTCACTTAGACGGAGCGCTGTCTTACTTGGGTTTAAGTCCTTCAGATGAAGAAAGACCCATAGTTACAGGTCTACGGGAAACAGATACTAATGGTGCTTATACTCTAATTTTAGAATTTGATTCGCCTGAAATACCATTCAGTGATTGGCAACAAAAGCAAGAAAAAATGACCAAGTACTTTGGGCCAGGAGTTGAGATAAAAATTACTCAAGTGGGTGAAGATAACATCGAATTAGCATTGATTACTCTTAGTCAAGAGGCAATAGCCCAAAGCAATCGCTAATAACTCAATAATTAAAAACTTACTTTTCTAGCCGCACTGCGTACCATTGTAAATATTTTCCCGCGCCTACATCTAACTCACAACTGGTATCGATCAAGTGTTGGGCTTGGGCTGTCAAAGAATCTAATTTCTGTAACTCAAGGGGTAAATCCAAAAAATTGATTTTTTGTAATTCTCCCTTGAGTTTTTCTAATAATTCTATTGTGGTGAGAAACTGTTCCGGTTGGTTGGTTTCTAGGACAACAAAGTTATCCTGTTGATACATTAATGGATCTGGCATTGTCAGACTGTTCTAAGTTAGGCTGATGGATTCTACTAAGATAAATGAGATTTTTATAAAAATCTATTACAATGCTGTAATTCATCTAAGCATATGTAAAAAAAATTTGCATTTTTAGGAAAAAATAACTTTTGTAATATGTAATGGGTCTTTCAAATCCACATATCTTGAGCGAATATGAATGTCAGTTTCCTGACTTTAACTTCATATTTACTGACGCTTTAAATTTAAAAATATATTTTCACATTAGCTTGTCAACGGGAATCTTACTTAATTAAGTAGCAAATTAATAACAGTAGAAAATATTATGTTAATAGCTTGATAATAAACTTATACAATCTCAGTAATTTTCTTGAATATCCATTATTGTCAAGCTTACAGGATGTTTTCAATCGCTGCAACTGAATTGAGAGCAGGCCTGGGTTTGGTAAATCTTTGCCTTGTAATTTGGCGATTTATATATTGTTTTATTTTTTTAAGTTTATATACAAAAGAACTCCTGAAGTGAAAAATTAAGGTTCACATTTAAAGTTTTGCTGAATAGAGCAATTACGCTTTATCAGACGGGAACTATAACAGTAATATTTCTTATCATGCCTGTAAATAATCAATGTAATAAACAACTACCTTGGTTCTGCCTATTAAATGTATACCCAACCTAGTATTACTCCAGATTCTGGGTTACAAATTATCGAGAAGTATATAGCTACCAACTGTTTTCTATACACTCACGAAGATTTTGCTGAAATTATGACTACAGGTAGTTTAACTATGGAGGTGAAGCTTTTCTCTGTTTTTCAGTCCTCAGAACTCTGATTTTCTACGGAACGCATCTCATGTCAGGCATAAGCCCATATTCTCTTTCTAAAAAACCTCCCGTAATTTTGGTGGCTGATGATGACAAGACCATCCGAATGCTGTTGCGTGAAGCTATGGAAAAAGAAGGCTATCGAGTAGTAGAGGTCACAGATGGTAAACAGTGTCTAGACGCTTATGAGGCTGTTAAACCCGATATAGTCTTGCTAGATGCTATGATGCCTGTAATGGACGGTTTCACGTGCTGTAAACAGTTACTGCAAATTGCTAGAAATAATCTAATTACTGCGTTGGCAAATTTAGATACTGATTCTGGCTTAGGAAGTACCGTGATCTCCAGATTGTGGGAACGTACGCCCATCCTTATGATCACTAGTTTAAATGATGCAGAATCTGTAGATCGTGCTTTTGAAGCCGGCGCAACTGACTATATTACTAAGCCAATTCACTGGGCTGTGTTGCGTCAACGCTTACGAAGATTACTACAGCAAGCACAAGTGTATAAACAGTTAGAAGCTGCGAATATGGCCTTACAGCACTTAGCCAACGTGGATGGTTTGACTGGATTAGCTAATCGCCGTCGCTTTGATAATTATTTAAATACGCAGTGGATTAATTTGGTGCAGAAAGACGCTCCCTTGTCTTTGATTTTGTGTGATATTGATTATTTTAAATTTTATAATGACCAGTACGGACATCCGGCTGGGGATATTTGTTTACAAAGAGTAGGTGCGGTTTTAAGCTACAAAGCTCAGAAACATCAGGATTTAGTTGCCCGTTATGGTGGCGAAGAGTTTGCCGTGATTATGCCATATACTCATGCAAAAGGAGCGATTTATGTTGCCCATGCCATACAAACCAGTGTCAGAGATTTGCAAATTACCCACGATAAATCTGATGTGAGTCAACATATTACTCTCAGTATGGGTGTTGCCACCATAACCCCTACCTGGGAATCTTCACCTTCTGATTTGATTGCGGCGGCAGATAAGGCACTTTATAAAGCTAAGGAATCAGGACGAAACCGTATTTGTCAATGGAAAGATAGTCAATAGTCAATAGTCAGTTGTCAGTTGTGAGGCAGGGCGTTGGGCGGGTTCCCTGACTTAAAGCAACTGCCGAAACTGTAATGGTCAGTTGTCAGACGTTCGGCGTACTCCTCCAAAGAAGCAAGCTACGCATCGCGTCCCGGAGGGAAGCTAAGTCGAGCCGTTGTCAGTTATCAATAGTTTTCTTTTCCCCTTGCTTCCTGGCAATACCCCAGTCCCCAATCCCCAATCTTTAAGATGGATAAACGGGTAGGGTGAAGTGGAACCACGCTCCACCGTGGGGATTGGAGTCCACCCAAATTTGACCGTAGTGGGCGCGTATTATACGTTGGCAGAGGGAAAGACCAATGCCGTATCCTTCTTTGGCTTCATCTCGCTCTAAGCGATAGTGGTTTTCAAATATACGCTCTCGATTGTCATTGGGAATACCGGGGCCAGTATCACCAATACTAAATTGAACTTTTTGGGTAGTACGGTGTAATCCGGCAATGCTAATTGTGCCGCCTTCTGGAGTATATTTGATTGCATTATCGAGCAGATTTATCAGTACTTGGCGGATGCGTTCGGGGTCGGCGTAGACAGAGGGCAAATCTTGGGGAATATCTGTTTCTACTTTCTGCACTTTGGTGGTGTAACGATCGCGCAATTCTTCTAGTACTTCTAAACAGAGTAGACCTATTTCTGTTTTTTGTGGTACAATGATTAGTTCGGTATCAGTACCGCGACCCACCTGCAAAAGATCCGCAATCATTTTATCAATTGTTTTAGCTTGAGTGCGGGCTTGTTTTAATAGGTTGACTACTAACGCTGGTTTTAAGCGTTGAAATTGGCCGATATCTGGGTTGTAGTTAGATTGTAGGGTTTCAATAGCGATCGCTGCTGCTGTGAGGGGATTACGGAGGTCATGAACTAACATAGCAATTACCCGGTCTTTAAACTGTAACTGCTCTATTAGTTTTTCTTTCTCTTGTTTGAGATTGAATATTTCGTCTGAAAGCCTTAACAGTTCTGCCGAAACAGCGACAGAATTGATAGTTGATTGAGGTTGTGCTACCCGGCCATTATCATCTACACGTTCTTGCAAGTCCTCTTGCAACTTTGCATAGGTATCTGCGGCTGCTTGCCAACGCGGCCACAAATTTTTCAGTTGGGTGATGATGTTACTACCGGCTAAAATCTGTCTGGGTTCTGGATGAATTTTAATTAGAGCTGGTGTTGCTACTAACTTAAAATGTTCTGCCAAGTATGGTTGTTGCCCGACATCAATGATTTGAAGTTCAAAGTTATACTCGGCCTGCAAGTCTTTTAAGTAAGCACGGATACGCTGCACCTGCTGTTTGGACTTGGGTCGTCCATCGACGAACAATAACAGCTGGAGTGGAGCCTCAGAATAAATAGGCTGATCCTGGGAAACTTGCATGGAATCGTGTTTCAGCACTGGTAACAACCCGGCGACGCTTTGCGGAAATTAGAATAGACTGACAGGTGTCGATGGTCGTTCTTTTTTCAATTTAATATCTATTTTAGGTTTTTACTACACCTATCCACACAGGGTTTTTGAGATGAGATACATATTTCTTGGCCTTTTATTACCTTTTTATGTTGCTAGCTGGGAGAGAAATGCTCTTGCCCTAGAATATCAGTCTCCGTCTCATAATCATACTCTGGCGGTTGAGTCAACTGATGGAAATTTTTATACTAAGGCTAGTTACCTGCTTCAGCAGCAATTGGATTTGATTGTACGCATTGAACAAGCTTTAGTTTCTCCAGATGCTAATCGGATGCGTGCTGTACGGGGACAGTTAATTTTTCAAGTTAAAACGGTAGAAAGTTTTCTCCAGCGTCACAAGGGCGATAATTTTTGTAATCTTGCCAACGATTCCCCCGACGAGTTAAGCGAATCACAATCAAAAATTGATTGCGCGCTGTCTGCTTCTAGCCAGGAATTATTAAAGCTTGCACCTGTGATGGATAATCTCTTATCTCGCCGAGGTGAATTAGGTTTAGTTAGACGCTTACCCTTGGTGAGTGGTGAACGTAAGTTCGATCCGGTACTGACTATTGCACCAATACAACAGCCAGACCTGGGAAAGCCAGCAGCGCCTTTATCAACCAGAGAACCAAATCTAGCACCGACTAATCAACAGACTACCAACGTAACTTTGCCATCTGCACTACCGATTATTGGTAGAGTTGCGAAAACAGCCATAGCTAATTATGCACCGCCGATACAACCTGCGATCGCACCACCTGATATGGCACTGCATATACTGGCAAATGCCAAGCAGTGGTTGACAGCAGCACAGATAGAATTTCCCCCAGAAACAAAGTTTAGAGATGCTCAGGAAACAGCGAGGGTACTTGACCGTTTTGCTTACGGACTTGACCCCCAAGAACCGGAAACGTACGCTAAGTTTTTAAGATTGCCGCGTAGTGGGATTTTTCGGGTTTTACCTGCTTCAGCTTACCAGCGTCCACTAAATACTTTGTGGAATAGATTACAGCCCAAGGTGAGTGAGCGCTATTTTTTTCCAAGTTTGGGTAATACTCAGGGAGGTCTTAATCCTAGTTTAACACTCCAGGTTGTAGAAGAGAAATTTCAATTTCAGCATCAGGGCATAGACTATAGTTTTATGGTAGATGTGGGTGATGTGCCATTAGAGAAATTGGACAATAGCCTGAAAGTCTTACCCTCATCAAAAAAAGATTTTTTCTTAAACTACCAACCCCCCAAACAGTTAGAAGCTTTACAAGTAGATAGAAGAAGGTTTGTGACTGGTAAAGACCAAAATTGGCAGCAAAATCAGGTAATTCTCACCCATGCCACCGCTAAATTGAATCATACTTATTTAGTGCGATCGCTACAATTCCAACTGCCAGAGATTATTCTCAATGGTCAATTGGCAAATTTAGACAAGAGCAGATACGTAGACCAATTAAAACAAATTCGCAGCAGCGATATGATTCTTGCTTTTCGACCAGTCCGTAAGCGTTCTGATGGTAGTTATACTATACTTTGGCGGGTGTTAAATGAGTTACCTTCACCACAGATTCAAAACTAGGTAACGCAATTTGCTAGTTATTTGGTAATGGGTAATTGAGCAGAAATTCTTACCAATTACCAGTTATGAATTTAACGTGCGTCTCTGTTGGAGACTCACATTAAATTCATAACCGAGGTGGAAAATAATTTAGCTTGACTTGTGCAGAGATTACAAGCTGAGAAAATTAGTTAATTCGGAGAACATTTGGCACAGAAATGAGGGCTAAACTTACAGAATTGGCTCCCTGTTTTGGCATAAGCCGTACAGTAAGGAAAACTTGTGATTCCCATACTGGTGGGAAGTAATCTTGCACCCTTGGATAATCGTTGAGTGTGTTTGTTTTTAGGAGCAGAGAGAATCAAGGAAAGAAGTTTAGGTAATCCCAAACAAGCGAAGATATTGATCAGCGTTAGTAAGAAAGCATCTAGTAACTCTATAGGTAATCACCCCCATTGGATAATCAGGTGGCTTCTGTTATTGGCTGTCAATTTCATGCACCAGCTCGTACTCTCAGAACCATCAGTTCTAAGTTATATAAAATAACTTTAACATAAACTTTTATCAATACAACCGTGAAGGTCACGAAACTGCATACACCCAAGGTGGTGTAGATATGGAAAAGAGATATTCTAACGTAGTAACAGAATTAATTAAGAAAAAACAATTTATTCCATTTGAGGTGTGCTTTATGACGAACAGTCAACCAGGATATTCATTACTATCCGATATTACAAAGGAACAAAGCAAAGAAATACAACGCTTAGTAGATTATACAAATGTAGATTCGTTACCGGAAATTTGGCCGATAGCTGCGAAGAAATTTGGTGAGACTTTAGCTCTTTACAATCCCCATGCGAAACCGGAAGTAAAGATTACTTATCAACAACTAGCAGAAAAAATCCAGCTATTTGCGTCGGGATTACAAGCATTGGGAGTTCAAGCAGGCGATCGCATCTCCTTGATAGCCGATAATAGTCCTCGGTGGTTCATTGCCGATCAAGGAATTATGACAGCCGGTGCAGTGGATGCGGTGCGTAGTTCCCAAGCCGAAAAGGAAGAATTACTTTATATTGTCGCTCATAGTGGCAGCACAGCTTTAGTAGTCGAAGATTTAAAGACCTTCAATAAACTGCAAGATAGACTCCACGACTTACCAATTCAAGTGGTAGTCATACTTACCGACGAAACACCACCGACAGAACAACGCCTTAAGGTATTGAATTTTCCTCAGTTAATCGAAGTTGGCACAAACCATGCTTTTGTTCCAGTCAAACGGAAACGCGACGAACTGGCGACATTAATTTATACTTCTGGAACCACGGGAAAACCCAAGGGCGTAATGCTCAGTTATAGCAATCTTTTACATCAAGTCACAACGTTCCGAGTTGTAGTGCAACCCAAAGTAAGTGATACTGCTCTCAGCATTTTACCCAGTTGGCACAGCTATGAACGGACTGTGGAATATTATTTATTATCTCAAGGTTGCACACAAATCTATACCAATTTACGCTCAGTCAAAACCGACTTGAAGCAATATAAACCCAACTACATGGTTGCTGTCCCGCGCCTGTGGGAATCGATTTATGAAGGAGTGCAGAAACAGTTCCGCGAACAACCAGCAAACAAACAACGGCTGATTAAGTTTTTATTGGGCATGAGTGAAAAATATATCAAAGCCCAAAGAATTGCTCAAGGTACAAGTTTAGATCATCTCCATGCTTCATCGTTGGAACGATTAATCGCTAGGGTACTAGAACTTGCTTTTCTACCCTTCCATGTTTTAGGACAAAAGTTAGTGTATGGCAAAGTCAAGGAAGCAACAGGAGGAAGATTTAAACAAGTAATTAGCGGTGGCGGTGCTTTACCAAAACACATCGATACCTTTTTTGAAATTATCGGCGTGCAGATTTTGCAAGGTTATGGTTTAACCGAAACATCCCCAGTTACTAATGTGCGCCGTCCCTGGCGTAATTTTATCGGGACATCCGGACAACCAATTCCCGGCACAGAAGTTAAAATCGTAGACCCTGAGACTCGCCAGCCTTTACCTGTTGGAAAACGAGGCTTGGTGTTATTGAAAGGGCCACAAGTCATGCAAGGCTATTACCAAAACCCAGAAGCGACAGCAAAAGCCATTGATCCTCAAGGTTGGTTTGATAGCGGTGACTTGGGTTGGGTAACGCCAGATAACGAACTTGTGTTAACTGGCAGGGCAAAAGATACGATTGTTTTGTCCAATGGGGAAAATATCGAACCGCAACCCATCGAGGATGCGTGTTTGCGATCGCCCTATATCGACCAAATTATGCTTGTTGGACAAGACCAGCGTAGCATCGGTGCTTTAATTGTCCCCAACGTGGAAGCTTTGGCAAAGTGGGCAGAAAGCCAGAGTCTTGTTTTGAGTGTAGAGGATGATAATTTAACCTCCTCATCCAGTCAAAAAATTAACCTGGAGAGTAAAATAATCCAGGGTTTATTCCGGCAAGAATTGAATCGGGAAGTGCAGAACCGTCCTGGTTATCGCCCAGATGACCGTGTGGGGCCGTTTAAACTGATTCTGGAGCCATTTTCCATCGAAAACGGCTTGATGACACAAACGCTGAAAATCCGGCGACACGTTGTCACAGAACGCTACCGCGATATTATCAACGCCATGTTTGCCTGATAATTCCACACTACAAACTACTTAGAGTGAACGGGAAATTTTATGACAGATGTCTCCAATCCTCAATTGCTTTTGAAGCGCGTTGTTAATGTAAAAGTTATTGTCACCCCCCTCTGGAAAGAGGAAGTGCAACAGCAATTGCAAGCACAAATTAACCAAATTGACCAGCAACTACAACAATTGGATTTAGAAGGACAAAGAGCGATCGCTGCTATTCAAAAGCAAAGTCTCCAGCCACCAGGGCCCCAAACCCTGCAACAAATTGACAATATTCAACTCCAAGTCAATCAAAAGAAAAGCGAACTTCTAGAACAAAAAAATCAAATGCTGCAAAACCTCCAGCAAGTACAATTGCTTGAGTTAGACCAAGAAGTCAATCAATTCCAAAT
This sequence comes from Nostoc parmelioides FACHB-3921, assembly GCF_014696625.1. GTDB lineage: Bacteria > Cyanobacteriota > Cyanobacteriia > Cyanobacteriales > Nostocaceae > Trichormus > Trichormus parmelioides. The sequence continues at coordinate 58,843 of NZ_JACJQL010000025.1, read as the reverse complement.
GGAAGGTTTCTTCCGTGTGGAACGGGGAGACAACTTGATTAGCAAAATGCAGGTAGAAATAGTCATCCGCGATGGTGTTGTAGAAGATATTCGTGGCGACATTTAAACGTTGCGGATTCTGAGTTTTAACTAGAAATTCCTCACACCACACTATTAACTCGTTCAATCACAACGTTGAGTTAAGTTACCTAAGGGTTGGTTACCATTTCCACATGATATTTGGGAACCAACCCAAACTATTTGCCATACCGGAGGTGAACTGGCAAATAGCGATCGCCCGAAAGTGTTCATCTCTAACCGATATTTGATTTCTCCAGATGTATCTTTGCTTTTTGAGACTTGTGTAACCGTGACTAAAGCTTGATTATGTTGAGGATAAGCTACCTCTACCTTTCGCTTACCACTGGCTACGGTCAAGTCATCTAAAAAATTGAGAGCTAAAGTTTTAGGGTCACTACCTTGTAGTGGAGAATTGATCCCCGATAATGGTATATTTTTATATTGAATACGTTCTGGATCATGTAAAACTTCCTGAGAATTTTTCACAACTGATAATTGCTGTGGTGTGCTACTGCTATTATCTACAATCAATGTATGATCTTGGTACTGATGAAGATAAACACCAGCACCAGCAGTAGCAAAAATACTAAGCAGCAAAATCAAAAACAATTTCAATTTTCCCGACATAGAATTAAACAAGTATTTCAACAACAGTAATTCTGAATTTAGGGTTCTAAATTGAAGTTAAACTTCCACACCCTATCATCTACCTTGAGATAGCATCTGTATCATGCTGATGAGTTATCAGCAACACAAATATACATATCTTGGATAGACCTGAAGTTGGTTTTGAAGTTCCAGGTAATAGGTAATGGGTAATGGGTAATAGAGACTACCAGATAATTATTCCAATTACCAATTACCAATTCCCAATTACTCAAAAACCCTCGTACCAAGATACAATTCGATCTGGCAAAAGCTGTTAAATTCCTTAAACCCATTGATTCTGAAACCACCCTATGAGCATTCACGAAATCTTCATGCCGGCGCTGAGTTCCACCATGACCGAAGGCAAAATTGTCTCCTGGGTGAAATCGCCAGGCGATAAAGTGGAAAAAGGCGAAACAGTGGTGGTTGTCGAGTCAGACAAAGCAGATATGGATGTAGAAACCTTCTACGAAGGGTATCTCGCTCATATCATTGTAGAAGCTGGTGATAGCGCACCTGTAGGAGCGGCGATCGCTTACGTAGCAGAAACCGAAGCTGAAATCGAAGCCGCCAAGTCTTTAGGCACTTCTGGTGGCGCTGCGGCTACTCCTAGCGCCGCCCCTGAACCAGTCGCAGCCACCGCCGCCGTAGGTGTACCATCTGCATTACAAAATGGCTCCAACCACCGCGAGGGAAGGCTTGTAGCTTCACCCCGCGCCCGCAAGTTGGCAAAAGAACTGAAAGTTGATTTGACCAATCTCAAAGGTAGTGGCCCTTACGGTCGCATTGTGGCCGACGATATAGAAGCTGCTGTTGGTAAAGTCAAGCAACCAGCCAATACACCGACTGCACCTACACCCACCTTTACCCCAGCCCCAGTCACAGCAACCAGGACTCCAGCACCAGCGCCTGCACCAGTAGCGTCTACACCTGGGCAAGTAGTACCATTTAACACCCTACAAAATGCCGTCATTCGTAACATGGTGGCGAGTCTAGATGTACCCGTGTTCCGTGTGGGTTACACAATTACTACTGATGGCTTAGACAAACTTTACAAACAAATTAAATCCAAAGGTGTAACCATGACAGCGCTACTGGCGAAAGCTGTAGCGGTGACATTACAAAAACACCCACTATTAAATGCCAGCTATTCAGATCAAGGTCTTGTTTACCATCGTGACATCAATATTGCGGTAGCTGTAGCGATGGATGGTGGTGGTTTAATTACACCAGTATTAAAAAATGCCGACAAGATAGATATCTACTCCCTATCACGTACTTGGAAATCTCTAGTAGACAAAGCTAGAAGCAAACAACTACAACCAGATGAATACAGTGGTGGTAACTTTACCCTGTCAAACTTGGGGATGTTTGGTGTAGATACATTTGATGCCATTTTACCCCCAGGACAAGGTTCAATTTTAGCGATCGGCGCATCTCGTCCCCGGTTGGTAGCCACAGGCGATGGTTCGTTCGCTATCAAACAACAAATGCAGGTAAATATTACATCTGATCACCGAATTATTTACGGTGCTGATGCTGCCGCATTCTTACAAGATTTAGCCAAGTTAATCGAAACTGACGCTCAATCTTTGACCCTATAAGGGTGTAAGGGGTGTAATACCGTTTCTTAATCATGTAGAGACGTTGCATACAAAGTCTCTACATGATTTATTTGGTGCAACATCACAGAGAATTGGTATAAAGGTGAATTTCTTTGCCTTCTCACCCCTATGACCCATACCCCTATACCCCCAGCCTCGGTTTATCATGGATCAGAGCATGATAGAGAGATTGGGGCGATGAAGCAAAAAAGCCAGATGGAAACAAGATTTGTTAAACCTCTTAGCTGTCTAACGCTGAGTATCATTACAACCATTGGTATATTGCCTCCCGCAACAGCACAGGAAACTTCCCCAGCGAAATCAGCCTGTGAGCAAGCTTTAAGCAACGCAGAACAAAAACCGCGAACCAAACAAGTACAAAAACTGGCACAGTTTGCAGATCCCCAACAAGAGCGATCGCAAATGATTCAACAAGCTAATGCGCTGTTTAGTCAAGGTGATTTACCAGGTGCAGAAGTAAACCTGTGTAAATTCCTGAAAAAATACTCAGATGATGCTTTTGGACACTTTCAATTAGGTAATGTATTTTTCCGTGGGAAAAAAATAGAAGCTGCAATCAGTGCCTATCAAGAAGCTATTCGCCTCAGATCCCGGTATGCCGTGGCTTACAATGCGCTGGGCATAGTTTATGCTAGTCAGAGTCGCTGGAGTGAGGCGATCGCCCAATATCAAAAAGCTTTGGAAATTAATCCCGATTACGGCGATGCACTCACTAATGTCGCCTTAGCGTTGTGGCAAACAAATAAAAAAGATGAAGCACTGGCTTCTTTAGAAAAAGCTTTAAATATTTTCAAAAAACAGAATAGAAACGAAAAAGCTAACCAAGTCGAACAATTATTGCAGAGAATCAAAAACTCTGATGATAATCTTTCATAACTTTGGACAACGGATATAGGGATAAGAATAAAGAGCAATTCAATTCTTATACCCTCACACCCCTACACCCCTACACCCGCCACAAGTTAAATTTTCCACCTTAATAAGGAAAATTTATGTAATTTCTTGCGAAACATAGCTGCTGATTTGCTAGTCATCCGGTATAGTTTGGCAGGGGTTTCTAGCTAGATATCTGCTAAATAACCCCATTTAACCAATTAACAATCAGCAAATCACAGAAGCAAAAAATGACACATCAGGGGTTTAACTTTTCTTCATTAAGAAATTTATGCTCGGTTTTATCCTTACCAACTGGAATCACAGCCTTATTAGTTGCTTCTAGCGGGTTCATGCTAGTACCTAGTCTGGTTAATGCTAGTGCTGCGCCAACGTTGACAGCGCAGGTTCCCACGACAGCGCCAGTAATTTATGTCAACCCAACAACTGGTGCAGATACAGCTAGCGGTGGTACTACAGCCGCAACACCCTATAAAACAATCACCTTTGCGCTCAATCAAGCCCAACCAGGGACGATTATTCAATTAGCACCAGGAAACTATAGCAGAGAAACTGGGGAACAATTTCCCTTGATTCTCAAGCCAGGGGTAACGCTACAAGGTGATGAATCTGCTAGAGGTCAAGGTGTCTTGATTACAGGTGGTGGTTTCTATACTAGCCGTACCTTTGCCAGACAAGATATTACCATTTTGGCGAATAACGATACCACGATCGCCGGCATTACCGCCACCAACCCCAATCAACGTGGTACTGCTGTGTGGGTAGAATCCAGCAATCCCACCATTAGAAACAATACTTTTACCAATAGTGTTAGGGAAGGCGTTTTTGTTACCGGTACAGGAAACCCCAAAATTCAAGGTAATATTTTTATCCAAAACAAGGGTAATGGAATTTCTGTCGCCAGATCAGCTCAAGGAGAGATTAGCAATAACTTATTCCAAGATACTGGTTTTGGGATTGCGATCGGCGGTACTTCTACGCCTTTAGTAGCAGAAAACCAAATTGTACAGAACCAAGACGGTCTATACATCTCCGAAACAGCCAAGCCTATTTTGCGTAAGAATGTCATTCAAAACAATAAACGGGATGGCATAGTAGCAACCGTTAATGCTCAACCAGACCTTGGTACTAGTGAAAATCCTGGTGGTAATTTAATCCGTAGTAACGGTCGTTATGATGTGAACAACGCCACCAAAACAGTCCGCATTTTGGCTGTGGGTAACGATATTGACCAGAAAAAGATTTTTGGTCAGGTCGATTTCGTCGCTGCTGCTGTTGAACCACCACCTTCTGGTCAAGGTACAGGCTTTACGGACGTAGCCACGAATTACTGGGCAAAAGGTTACATTGAAGCCTTAGCTTCCCAAAATATTATTGCTGGTTTTCCTGACGGCACTTTTAGACCCAATGAGCCTGTCACCCGCGCCCAATTTGCCACTATTGTCACCAAAGCCTTAACACCGCAAGCTAAACGCAACGCCATTGATTTCCGAGATGTTAGCCGAAATTTTTGGGCTTATGCAGCCATTCAAGCTGCATACCGGAGTCAATTTGTCTCCGGTTATCCTGATGGCACATTCAAACCACAGCAGGAAATTCCCAGAGTCCAAGCATTAGTATCTTTAGCTAATGGACTAGGCTTAACTGCTAACAATCAAAATGTCATCTCTATCTATTCTGATGCTGGTCAAATTCCTGGTTATGCTGTTGGGCCAGTTGCAGCTGCTACCACCAGGCAATTAGTGATCAACTATCCCACAGTTAGTCAACTCAATCCTAATCGTCCAGCTACTAGAGCAGAAATTGCTGCCTTTGTTTACCAAGCATTAGTCAATGCTGGACGCGCACAACCACTGCCATCGTCTTACCTAGTTCAAGTTCCCCAATAAGAAAGTAAGATAAGAGGCGGTTATTAAACATTTCAAGCGCCAGACAAGTATATTCTTGGTCTGGCGCTTGAAATAGCGTGTTTTTTTAACTTGGGGGTCATTAAATTAATTCAACCCCATTCAATGTGATGTGTCTATTTTCAGGGTCTTTATATTCGCTGACCCCGTTTGAACAACTACAAGTCTCTCAGAAAATTTATTAATTCTTGATTTCATAATATTTTTTTTATTTTTTCTTTCTTTGTATTTTGTCATGTATAAAAATATAAATTGCTATTAATAAATATTACGCTTAATAAAGCTTTGAAACCGCTACATTTTTAAACTTAATAAGTATAAGTACTTATTAAGTAATAGTAGAACCTTTAGTGCAAAACTATTGCATTGCTTATAGCTTTTGGCGGCTTTGTTCCCAACGCCAGAAAAAAATCATCAGCGCCACAACTCCTATTTGCAGAGCGAAGTTAGGTAAAGCAGTTTCCACATCTCGCCCAGCCAGTATCTGAAAAAAGAAGATAAGTGCCCCAATAAAGCCCGAAGCACCAAAACCAATATAGAGAAGTTGCCGTAAGCCACGATATGGGGCTGCCATTTCTGCTTTCAGGCGGGCATATTGTTCAGGATTCAAACGCTTTTTGGGATTAGGTTCCACCATAAGTAAATAATGCTATAATCTCTTATCGTATATGCCGATGTGGCTCAGTGGTAGAGCAGCTGATTCGTAATCAGCAGGCCGTGGGTTCAAATCCCATCATCGGCTTAGGTTTCAGGAAATCATATTCTTGTCTTGACTAATTCTTGTGTACAGTGACAAATAATTAGTCACTGTACGTCAAAGTTGAATAAACCAAGCGCATAAAGAGGCAACTTGGTCAGGCTGAGTGAGGTTTGCTGCATTAGTAAGAATGCCAGAATTTAGTTGATGCCAAATTTCTTCTGCCATGCTTTTTTCTATAGCAGATCCCACAAAAAAAGTATATGGCTGAAGACTGTGCTGATCAAATGCTGTTCTGATTCTGGCTAAAGCACTGTTCGCTGTTTTCCAATGTTCGTCTGCTCCTGCTGGGTCAATACCGCCCTTTAATTCACCTAGAGCTATGTAGATATCTGGGTTTGAAATTATATTCTTTTCAATTTCATTTTGTCTGCAACCAAACAAACAAATATCAATATTTTTCCGCACAATCGGAACATTTACATTATAAATAAAAGTCCTATTCCTACCCTCCAAGTTCCAACTTAATCCCCTAAGACGTAATTCAATGTCTGTATCATCATCAGGTTGATTAAGCCAAGTTTTGCTGTTTTTATCTAGCCATTTATAAGAGGTATTCGATAGAGTTAGTGCAGAAATAATATATCTTGCAAATTTACGTTCAGCAAGTATACCACCAACATTTCGCATTGATCCACCAAGTGTATCTCCACGCGTAAGTAGGAAACGGTAAACTAGTTCTTCTACAAAGTTTTCTCCAGCAGGCTCTAGGAAGTTTTGAATTAAACCTTCTATTGCATCGACTTTATCTTGTTCTTGAAGGTGTCCAGCAGCTTTATCTGATACCCCAGAGGCAGCTAGTAGAGTAGGTCTAATATCCCTCATTTGTAAAAGGTCTTGAGGCCTTTCAATTTGGCTTACTCGGATCTTTAATGCTCTTGCCTGCTCAACAAATGGTGTTGCTTTTCGATTTCTTTCTAAAGCTAAAGCAACAAATCCTGCTCTGACTTCTTGATATGGAGTCACAAGATCATCATTGCTTTGAAGATGATATTGATATGGCACTAGGGTTTTCTCCAAACATACACACATTTGCGAAGTGTCTTTCTTCCATGTATCCCCATTTGTTGGCTACTGTTACCTTTGCCAGTAGGTAAGACAAGAATTCTCTCCACATTAAAACCAATTTTTTCTGCAATATTAGAAAGAATTAAATCAACCGAAATATCAATACCTGCATAGCGAACATTATCATTTACCATAAATAAAGGTGAGCCATTTTTTAAAACTCTAAAGCATTCTATAATAACGCAAGCCATTTCGTAGAAATATCCTTTTATCATACGAGGAATACCGTTATTATTAAGTTTTTTTCTTTCAAGCTCTCGCTCAAGAAAGCGCAAGATACTTTGTAACAATTCTTGTTGATCAAGTATACGTAATGCTTCTTGCCAATTGTGAATGAGAGACTTTTCTTTGTTTTCAACAGTACAACTCAGCATATCTTGCCTAAGTTGTACTATATCTCTTTCTCCCACACCTAATAGAGCTAATTCTAGAGCGTATGTACGTGTATAGTCATAACGATTACAATAGGGTGGAGAAGTAATGATACAGTCGTAAAAATCTTGCTCAAATTCAGGCAGAATTTTAAGACATGAAGCATTAAATAAATTAATTTCACTTCTTTGAGTCCCATAACAAAATAATGTATTACTTATCACGTCAAAGGAATCATTCAAAATTAATTTTATTTGCCCAGTAATTGCTTCATCGAAATCCAGAATTTTACCTTTATCAAATTTATCTGATCCCCCTTTCCTAAATGCTCTTTTATCCCAACGTAGATACTGTCCATCTTTACGGGTATAGCTGATAGATTCAAGAATACATAGTAAAGAAAAACGGAGAACTTGTTTCACAAAAATATTCTCTTTTTCTATAGAAAATAAAAATCTTTCTATTGATGCTTCTGTTTCAGGAGGATAAGCTCCGTCAGTAATTCTTAAACGATTAAGATATTTTCTATTATTATGCTGATTCCAAGGTTTTTGTTTGTACCATTCAATCAATCTCAAAAAATCTTCTCGACGGAATTGTCGCTGGATTATTTTCCTTACTTCAATAATCTCTTGACCAATAGGTAACACTTCTATTCCATCTGCTTGAATACCGGCATCACTACAGGCAAATAGCATTGTTCCTGCTCCTGCGAAGGGGTCAAGAATCCTCTCAAATGATTTTTTCTCGTACTCAAATATTAACTGATTGACCAAATCAACTGAAAAAGCTTCTTTATATTTAAACCAGCGATACTGAGGTTTTGACTTATTAGCTTGAAAACTAACTATTTTTCGACTTAAACTTTCATGCAATCGCATCTTATCTCTAAAGCGTTGCTCAAGCGCTTTATTGAATCGAAAAATTTCTTGTACAAAGAAATCACTCTCTTGATCAAGATCAGTCGGGTCAGTCTTTATTTCTGTTGGGCTCTCAAGCTCAAATGAAGTCATTTTATATTTTTCTTGTAATAAAGAGGTAACCTAAGATTCTATCAGTACAAAGCACTATCGTCTATCACTTAAGATTTGAACCCTATTTTTTATAGACTAATTGACAACAGTTAAAACCTGATCATACTTTGTTATACTCCTACAGTGATCAAGTTAAATATTGAATACATTCTTTCTATGATTTATTGTAAAAAATAATATTATTTTCCCTAAAACTCAGTTTCACAAAAAGCCTTCAATAAATTAATACAGTTAGAAATTGCACCTAAATGAGCAATTTCATAACCGTGGGTGTTTTGGGTAGGAAATGCCAAACAAGCAGCACGTCCCACATGACCAAATTTCATTGCAATTGACGCATCACTACCAAAGCCACTTAAGGTAGTTAGTTGTACAGGCATATCTAATTGCTTGGCACATTGGCGCAACTGTCCGTTTAATCCCTCATCATATATCCCATAGGCATCCTGAACTAAAAGTACGGGATTTTCACTATCTTTAACAGGATATTCTTCAGATATGGGACAAATTTCTAAGGCGATTAAGGCATCTAATTGCTGATTTTGCGTGAAGAATAACGCCCCAATTGCGCCTACTTCTTCTTTAGCCGATGCTACTAAATAAACATCAATTGCTGGCTGTTTTAATTGTTGAACTAAAGCCAACAAAATCGCTACTGATGCTTTGTTATCTAATGTATAACTAGCAATGTGATCCTGTAGTCTCACGGGACGTTTGCGATGTTTGCCAATTACCATTCTTGTCCCTGGACGAATCCCAGCAGCCTCTAATTCCTCGGTAGTGCGTTTGGTTTCAATCCAGGCGTTTTCCCATTTAACGGCTGTGTCTTCTTGTTGGACTTTCTGCGGTGATTCGTGGGAAACGTGGCGGGAACCAAAACTGAGAATACCGCTAATGGTTTCGTTGTCTCCTAATAAATCAACGACACCCTCACCATAAACCCAAGGGTAAGCACCGCCAAGCTTGCGGACTTCCACTTTTCCTGTATCACCGATATTTTTGACGATCGCCCCTATTTCGTCTTTGTGGGCTGTGATGGCTACTGCTCGCTCAGAATTCTTCCCCGGAATTTTGGCTATGATATTATCTGCGCGATCGCTCCAAACCTCTACACCAAGCGCCGCAAATTTTTGTAGCAAAAGTTGATTAATTTCGGCTTCTGCGCCACTGGGCGAATGGTGCATAACTAATTCTTCGATATTTTCAAATAATTCGTTGTAATTCCACATTAATGCTTTTATTTAATCTCCATATCAGCTATATCCAATTATATTCAATATATTGTAGGACAAGCGTGTTTAAACTAGAACTACATAACTATTTTTGTATATCTATTCTTGAAAAGAATCGCTCATTCACGTAAATGAATGAGCAAGAGATGGCTAATGATTTAGCAGTAACATTCGTTACTAAATTGAAGATTTAATTGATTTTCTCTGTAAGCTTTTGATGCTGCTCATTGCACCCAATGCACCCAGGAATAATATACCAACTGTAGTTGAAGACTCAGGAGTTGTCGCCGCTAAGACTGATTCTGCTACTAATTGATGACCATCAGTTGTTGGGTGAACATCATCCCAGAAAAAATATTGGCTGGGGTTGTTACGACAATTAAGAAACTGAGACAGACAAGAATTAGTTACATTTTCAAAACCAAATTCGCTTGGAGTATCAAGCACACGATTAACTAAAGAATAAATATCAATTTCAATGATATTTACTTGTTGGTTTTTCCGAATTTCGTCTAGATTTTTGGCTAAGTTTGAGTTGAAATCTAGAGTTGCTTGAGTCAGCATTGCAGGATTGCGACCATTTGTTCCCGATGCTGGAATCTTACCTAAATCCGGCAAGTTGAATACTAAAATATTTTTTGCACCTATTGCCGCTAGGTTACTTACAGCTTGGGAAATATTCGTGTAGGGTTGGGGTCTATTGGGATCACTGGACTGAGGAGGAAAGAGGTAGTCATTTGCACCACCAGATACAGTATAGAGCGCATTAGGATCAAGGCTTTGTTGATTAACCTGTAGTAATGCTTGAAAAGCAGATACTTGCTCTAAAACTCCAGGTAAAGGGAAACCAAAAGAGTTACCTTGACCGGAATTAGCACCACCGATAGCGAAGTTAATACCTTGTGTGGGAAAGGGTGTAGTCAGAGGACGGCTAACATTTAAATCAGGAAGTAGATTAGTGATGGGCGTGGGTGTTAAACCTAACTTGTTTCCTACATAATCTACCCATATTGAACCATTAGAAAAACGCCCTGGCTCATACGGCGGGCTGGGAGGAACAGCATTTAATGGATCAACTAACCCACCGGAAAGCTGAAATGTATTACCTGTATCAGATAGGCTATCGCCAAATACGTAAATCCCGGTAAAATTTGCAGCCGAAGCTTTTAGCGGCGACATTAAGGAGAGTGTAATCAAACTTGCCCCGATGAATTTAGTTTTCATTTTTAGTGAAATAATGGAATGTTATTGTTGAGCTTGTTTGATAAAGTTACAACAAACGATGCTGTTAACTAAATGATTAGGCGTTGCATAAATGCGGGATGAATTGGGACTTTTGTACAAAGCAGAATATTGATTCTTTGCGTCTACCCTGCGGGTTCCGCTTTAGGGGTATGCGCCTACCCTGCGGGAACGCCAAGGGCGAATGCGTGAGACAAAAATCATCCCACTAATCAGCAACGCCCTAAATGATTAACCTTTTTAACACCCTGTACAGCATTGCTAATCTTAGCTAAGTAACTTTACATAGCTAACTATAAGATATCAAGAAAAATTAGCTAAAAATATCAAGATTTTAAGTGAATTTTCGTAATCAGATTAATTGGCAATGTAAGCCAATGACCAACGATCGCTAGCAGACCATCGCATTTCCTAAGCTGCCTTTACTTTAACTTGCACATCTTTTCATGTTGGCGGTTGACAGTTAACCATCAACCGTCAACCGTCAACTGTCAACAAACCAAGCGTCAAGTCGCTTCGCTCCAATTCAAAATTAAAAATTCGTCTTGAAAAGTTTCCTACGGCGGGAAACCCCTCCGGGTTCACCAGTTGCCTACGGAGGGAAACCCTCCTACAGCAATGGATTCACCGCCTACAGAACTTTCCGCAAAATTCAAAATTAAAGACAATTAGTGGGAGCTTGGACTCGCCACTACTTGGACTCGCCACTAATTGTAGACCACCAAATCATTCGCGCAGCGTCTCGTAGAGAAGATTATGGTGGGGGCTTGTACCCAAAATTATTAAATTCAAAAAAATTCTTCTTCCTACGTGAATTTTGAATTTTGCATTTTGAATTCAAAAAAGGTCATAGCTTACTGCGTAGTTGTTTGTTTTAACTTGAGTGCATCAACAGCCGATATACCCTCACCCTGACTGCCGAAATACCACAAAGCACCAGCAGCTTCAGCGCGAGTCACTGGTTTTTTGGGTTGAAACAGTGTTGTATAACCAAATATGCGGCGAATATTCGCCTGTTCACCATTTTGAAAATCCGCTAAAACTGCCCTTAAAGCTTTGGGGTCAATTTTCCCTACATCTTGGAAACCCCACGTTTCTTTCACCGCTTCTAAATTGGCATTGGGTAAAGCTTGACGGGTGTCTAGGGGAACTTTCCACAAAATCAACTGTTCCCTAGTCAAGGGTGCATCAGGACGGAACAAAACTGCTGTCGCATCTCCCGATAAGGGGCTAGGAATTAAACCAGCTTCGGCTAATCCTTGAATGGCTGGAAAGTCAGCATCTTGAGACGACACATCAGTAAATGCTGCTTGTGTACTTTCCCCAGCCAAGCGAATCTGCTTCGCTGAATTATTGGCATACATAGCGTTATTGGCATTGACTAACCAACGAGCATATTCTCGCCGGGTAATGATTTTACCGGGTTCAAATTGGTTGGCGGGATTATTATTATTCTTATTCGTTGAAGATGCAGAACTAAAAACGCCCAACGCAGCTAAATCTTGAATATATTGGCGCAGTTGTTGAGGTGCTTTATTTATATCGTTAAATTCTGATGCGACTGTTGGAGTAGTGGAATTATCTTTCGCCCAATTCGTCGGTGGTACTGGGCCGATAAACTGGGTATTACCTGCCGTGGGAATATTGGATGCTGCTGTGGCGGTGCTATTGGGGACGTACTCAATCTTGATTGATGTTGCTGTTTGGGGTTGATTGGCTGCGGCGTTCGTTACCGATTTGGGTTGAATCGACACATTTACCAGCAAATCGTTCCGACGTGCAGCAAAAGTTCCCTCCACATCATCAGTTGGCTGTTGTAAAATCTGCCAATTGTTGGTCTGGAACTGATTACGATAAAAACTACTAATAAAATTGCTGGGGTCTGGACTCAGCCAACGAGTTGATACGCGTTTTTCTGAACCACTGGCGGGGGTAATTTCCTGTAATTGAGCATTTTGATATAAAGGTATATCTTGGGGGAAATCCGCAGGTAATTGGACTGAGGGTTGATTTTGCTCTGGCTGGGGTTCACCCTCCTTAGTTTCCCCAAAGATCACTTGATTAGTTTGCAATCTCGGATCTGCTGCCAAAGACTGTTCTAGGTTTTTGGCAGTTGGAGTGTTTGCACAGGCTGTTAATGAAGTCAACAAAACAGCCAAGCTCAAGACTAAAGTTGGTCGTTTACAAGGAAGCACAGGAAATCACAAATCGCGCGTCAATTTCTACCCTAGCGCAGAGTATCACCTCTAAACTAAGTTGGGCAAAAATTATGTCATTAGTCATTAGTGAACAGGATTTTTGACTATGGACTATTGACTTTTGACTCTTGACTACAGCCTCAAGGACAATTGTCGCAATAAAGCAAATCTAATTAATCTCAAGGGAGTTGTAGAACCTTGGATGACTGGCGGACGTAAAAAGCGCCCTACTGCCAAACGGGCAATTCCTTTGAGGCGCGCTTGCAATCTCACTTTCAGAAATTTCCATGTTCCACCTTGTTCGCCAAGGGCATACAACGGCGTAAAGGCAAGTTTACCGTAGAGGATATCGGCGTGATGAACGTTACCCAGATTGTTTTGTCGATGTTCTGGGTTGGGTAAACCTCCATGTTCCCCATAATTGCGCCAAGGAATATAATTTTTCAGCTTACGTTGGAGGAGAAATTTATCAATATCGGAATCCCAAGTTGAGTATTTAGTAGCTCCTATTTTTTCTGTGATTTCATCAGCTAGTTCTAATAAATAAGTAGCACTTTGCGAATTTACAATATAAGCAACGGCGGAAGTGGAAAAACCTTGAGCATAGCCTTCTGGTGAAACATGATAAACCTGGGGCGCACAAGTGTAAAGCCAACTAATACCAACATCAGTTTGATGAGGATTATAAGGTAAAGGTAACTTACCAAAACCAACGACTGGCACAAAATCTGCTTCAACAATGAGTGTTGGCTTCTCAGTTTGTATAGCTTTTCCCCAGGCGCTTCTATGATTTAGTAAACAGAGATAACTACGAGAAAAATTCTGATATTCTGGCTGACTTTCTTGGCGGAGAACTTGGTAATTGAATCCCTCTTTAGTTAAGGTTGCTTCTAACTGTTCAGTTGATTCTTTATGAGCAATAATCAACACCTGCTCAATGTAGTTAATCAGGGAATTATTAACCGTTTCTTGTTTATCCATACTTTTAATAAAACTCATTAACTAGAATCTGGTTTCAGAGTGATTTAGGGTTTCTTGCTGCGGAATGCTACGGGAACAATGTATATCGGCGGCTAATTTTCACTAAAATCTCACGCCACATTTTAGCCTAATCATGGTAGTGGTAGCACGTTTATCATATTTCTCGTTTGATTGAGATATATCTTATTAAGTATGGAGATTACAAGTTATATTTTTTACCGATTATTTATGATTAACTACTTGATACTCATTACTCAGGAGGGGGAAAGCATAAAAAAATCTTGAGCGATCGCCCCTCAATTTAGCACAGCACGTTATCATCAGGTATTGTGGCTTCTCTGTGCGTAACTTCCAGCATCTATCTATGACCGCTTCTGACATTCAGCCGACGGAACCCCATATTCCCCCCACTCCTCACGCCGACACTCGACTGGTAGACCGCACTAAGCTGAGTAAGATGTATCAGCATTATGTTGAGGTTAAAGATAAGTATCCTCATGCGTTGTTGTTGTACCGGGTGGGTGATTTCTTTGAAACGTTTTTTCAAGATGCTGTCACCGTAGCTAGAGAATTAGAATTAGTCCTCACAAGTAAACACGGTGGCGAAGTTGGACGGGTAGCCATGACTGGTGTTCCTCACCACGCTTGGGAACGCTACACTACCCAATTGGTGGAAAAGGGTTATGCTGTGGTGATTTGCGACCAAGTAGAAGATGCTTCGGAGGCTGTGGGTTTGGTGCGGCGGGAAGTGACGCGCATCCTGACTCCTGGCACTTTGTTAGAAGAGGGAATGTTAAAATCAAGTCGCAATAATTACTTGGCGGCTGTGGTAATTACGAGTAATCATTGGGGGCTAGCCTATGCAGACATCTCCACAGGGGAATTTCTGACGACTCAAGATAGTGATTTAGAACGGTTAACCCAGGAATTGATGCGGTTGCAACCTTCGGAAGTACTAGTTCCCACCAACGCCCCAGATTTAGGTACTTTGCTGCGTCCGGGGGAGACTTCGCCGCACCTTCCAGAATGTTTACCACCATCATTTTGTTATAGCTTGCGATCGCAACAACCCTTTTCCCAGGCCGAAGCTAGAAGTACATTATTGCAGAGATTTAAGGTGCGATCGCTGGAAGGTTTGGGTTGTGACCATCTCCCCTTGGCTGTACGCGCGGCTGGTGGGTTATTGGAATATGTGGAAGATACGCAAAAAGCTGGACAAGTATCCCTGCAAAGACTCCGCACCTATACCATTACCGATTATCTAATTGTTGATAATCAAACTCGCCGTAATTTGGAAATTACCCAAACAGTCCGTGATGGTACTTTTCACGGTTCCTTACTATGGGCATTAGATAAAACTAGCACGGCGATGGGTAGTCGGGCTTTGCGGCGATGGTTGTTACAACCCCTACTCGATATTAAAGGGATTAATTCACGCCAAGACACCATCCAAGAACTAGTCACAAATACTCGACTAAGGCAAGATTTGCGGCATTTGTTACGGCAAATTTACGACCTCGAAAGGTTAACGGGTCGGGCTAGTTCAGGGACTGCAAATGCCAGAGATTTAGTGGCTTTAGCTGATTCCCTCTCCCGCTTACCAGAGTTAGCCAACTTAGTCATTGATGCCCATTCGCCTTTCCTCAAGGCTTTGCAAAAAGTACCGCCAATTTTAGAAGAACTGGCACAAAAAATACACGCTCATCTAGTAGAATCACCACCCTTACATCTCAAAGAAGGGGGCTTGATTCGTCCTGGTGTCAATCCTTTATTGGATGAAAGAAAAGCGACCGTCGAAGCAGACCACCAATGGATTGCTAATTTAGAAGTGGATGAAAGGGCGAGAACTGGAATCCCTTTACTGAAGGTGGGATTTAACGAAACCTTTGGCTATTACATTAGTATTTCCCGCGCCAAAGCTGACCAAGTACCCGCCAATTACATCCGCAAGCAAACCCTGAAAAATGAGGAACGTTACATCACCCCGGAATTGAAGGAACGGGAAGCCAGGATTCTCACAGCACGGGATGATTTACATAAATTGGAATATGAGGTTTTTGTCACCTTACGGGAAGAAGTAGGAGAACAGGCGGAAGCCATTCGCCACCTTTCCCGCGCCGTAGCCGCCGCCGATGTGCTGTGTGGTTTAGCTGAGTTGGCGGTGTATCAAGGTTATTGTCGTCCCGAAATGGTGCATGGACGAGAGATAGCAATTATCGATGGTCGCCATCCGGTAGTGGAACAATCCTTACCTGCGGGCTTCTTTGTACCAAATTCCACGCAGTTGGGGAGTGGGGAAGAAACCCACCAACTTCCTGACTTAATTATTCTGACTGGGCCAAATGCCAGTGGTAAAAGTTGTTACCTGCGTCAAGTGGGTTTAATTCAATTAATGGCGCAGATTGGCAGTTTTGTTCCGGCTAAATCTGCTAGGTTGGGAGTATGCGATCGCATTTTTACCCGTGTTGGTGCAGTGGATGATTTAGCCACAGGTCAATCTACATTTATGGTGGAGATGAATGAGACAGCAAATATTCTCAATCATGCCACATCTAGATCCCTAGTTTTATTAGATGAAATTGGTAGAGGAACCGCTACTTTTGACGGTCTTTCCATCGCTTGGGCGGTTGCAGAATATATCGCTACCGACATTCGTTCCCGGACAATTTTTGCCACTCACTACCATGAATTAAACGAACTGGCGGGAATGTTACCCAATGTGGCTAACTATCAAGTGACAGTGAAAGAATTACCAGACCAAATTATCTTTCTGCACCAAGTCCAACCAGGAGGCGCTGACAAGTCCTACGGTATTGAAGCGGGAAGGTTAGCGGGTTTACCAACCGTAGTCATTCAACGGGCGAAACAAGTCATGGGGCAAATTGAAAAACATAGTAAGATTGCGATGGGATTGCAAAATTTGGATTAAGCCACCCTTCTTTCATTTTTTATTTTGTAAATTAATCAACCGATCGCGATCGCATAATCTCACAGTTGTCCCTTCCATCTCGATAATTTTTTCTTGAGCGAGTTTGTATAAAGCACGGGAAAGAGTTTCGGGAATTGTTCCTAATAAAGCCGCAAGCTGTCCTTTGGGTAAATCTAGCTCGACGACATCCGCATTACCCAAGCGCTTACTCAAATTTAATAAGTAGTTGGCTAATCGTTGCGGTACTTCCTGAAAAGACAGAGTATCAACTAAGTGTGTTAATTTGCGTAAGTGTCGAGCCAAAGTTCCTAAAATTGCCAGTGCCAATGTAGGATGTTGTTGCAACACCATCAAAAATGATGATCTAGGAATAAACACCACCTGGGAATTTTCCAGCGCTGCGGCTGAAGCAGGATAATTTCCCCCATCGAAAGCTGGTACTTCCGCAAAATATTCTTCAGCGCCGAATATGTGGAAAATTTGTTCTTTACCGCCATTCGCTACCTTAAAAATCTTCACCCTACCAGACTTAACAATAAAAAACCCCGTTCCCTCATCACCTTCCCAGAATATAATTTCCCCTTTTTTATAAGTTTGCACAATAGCAATATTCGCCAGTGCTTGCAATTGTTCATCTGATAAATCCCGAAAAATCGGCGTTTTCTGTAAAAATTGTTTAACTTCTAAAATACGTTCCGTAACAGTCATAGATAAAATTTCTCTTTCGGTTATGTAAAAAAATGAACAACAGCAGACGACTCATCCCAATTCTCCATAAACACACACTTAATTCCAAATACCTAACGACATAACAAATCATCCTCAAAAAACCTGAGCGCCCCTCCGCGTTAAAAATTTCTTCTCCTCCTCCCTCCTTCACTGAACTTTACAAATACTCTTGACTTAGATCAAGGAATTACTCTATCCAAAGAAATACTCTGGAAGCATAAAGATTTGAGAGAAGATTTATGTTCTGTAACCAGTGTGAACAAACTACCCGTGGCGATGTCTGTCATCAGTGGGGAGCCTGCGGTAAAAGTCCAGAAGTTGATGCTTTACAAGATTTACTAGTCCATTGTTTACGCGGACTCTCCCAGGTAGCGCTACAAGCAAAATCTCTAGGAATTAGCAGCCGGGAGACAGATGAGTTTACCTGTGAGATGCTCTTCTCTACACTCACAAACGTCAACTTTTCCACATCTGATTTTATTAGCTTTGTCAATCGCGCGATCGCTTTACGTGAAAGTCTGAAGTTACAAATTCAAGCCACAGGTAACGCCGTCATTCAGTCAGCGATTAACTTCTTTCAACCTGCTAGCGACACCCAAAAACAAATTCAGCAAGGAAAAGACCTTGAATTTGAATTTATCAGCCAATCTGCTAAAAATGTTGATATTTTCTCACTCAAGCTCACCGTATTATATGGACTTAAGGGTGTTGCTGCTTATGCCTTCCATGCCTTAGAACTCGACCAGCACGATGAAAGCTTATACATATTTTTCCACGAAGTTTTAGCAAATCTTGATGCCCAAGACAAGAGTTTACAAGACTGGCTCGATTTAACTTTGAAAGTTGGGCAAATGAACCTGAAAGCAATGGAATTGCTGGATGCTGGTAATACCGAAACCTTTGGACATCCTACCCCAACAATTGTTCCCCTTGGTCATACCGTAGGTAAAGCCATCCTTGTCTCAGGACATGATTTACTCGCCTTAAAAGCCGTCCTTCAACAAACAGCCGGAACCGGAATTAAAGTATATACTCACGGCGAACTCCTCCCCGCACATGGCTATCCCAAGCTAAAACAGACTTATCCTCACCTTTACGGACACTACGGTACAGCATGGCAAAATCAAACCCATGAATTTGAACGCTTTCCTGGTGCGATCGCTATGACTACTAATTGTCTCATGCCGCCCCATGAAACTTACAAAGACAAGGTGTTTACTTTGGGGCCTGTGGGTTATCCTGGTTTGCAACATATCAGCATCCACGACATTTCCCCGATTATCCAAAAAGCATTAGAACTCCCAGGTTTTACCGAAGATAGCGAACAAAAAACAGTAACTACAGGTTTCGCTAGAAATGCAGTTTTAGGCGTAGCCGATACTGTAATTAATGCTGTCAAACAAGGGGATATCCGCCACTTCTTCCTAGTTGGTGGTTGTGATGGCGCGAAACCGGGACGCAATTACTACAGTGATTTGGTAGAAAAAATCCCCAATGATTGTGTAGTCTTAACTTTGGGTTGTGGCAAATTCCGCTTCTTTGATCAGAATTTGGGTGATATCGGGGGGATTCCTCGCTTACTCGACCTCGGACAATGTAACGATGCTTACTCAGCCATTCAGATTGCTGTGGCTTTAGCCAATGCTTTTGAAGTTAATGTGAATCAACTACCAATATCGATGATACTGTCTTGGTATGAACAAAAGGCGATCGCTGTTCTCCTAACACTGTTGTACTTGGGTATCCAAAACATTCGCATTGGCCCCACACTCCCAGCTTTCCTTACTCCCAATGTTGTGAAGTTGCTCTCAGAAACATTCAATCTCCAACTCATCACTACACCAGAACAAGATTTGGCGGTATGTCTAGGTTAATATCCTGGGGGTTTGGTAATTGGTAATGGTGAAAGACAATTAACACAAAAAAAAGGGGATGATTTGTATCATCCCCTGCTATTTGCTGATAAAACTTAAAACTTACAGTTGCGGTACAAATTGCTGCTTATCGGGTACATCAGTGTACTCAGCTACAATTTGCCGAAACTCGTCGCCGTCAATGGTTTCTTTTTCAATCAGCAGGTCAACGATGCGATCTGTAACGGTGCGATGTTCACGCATAATCTTCTTAGCGTTTTCATAGCATTCGTCAACAATCAAACGGACTTGAGAGTCAATTCTTGCCGCAATTGATTCGGAATAATCTGATCTGGTCATCCAGTCACGACCTAAGAAGACTTCGCCTTGCTGACTTTCCAAAGACAAGGGGCCTAAATCAGACATACCAAATCTTGTCACCATTTGCCGTGCCATTCCTGACACCTGTTGCAAGTCTCCGCCTGCACCGGTGGTAACTTCCGCAGAACCAAAAATGATTTCTTCGGCTGCACGACCACCCAAAGCGCCAGTGATTCTGGCTTTGAGTTGAGAACGAGAAATTAAACCTTGTTCTTCGTTGGGAGTAAACCAAGTCAAACCTTGGGCTTGTCCTCTAGGAATCAGGGTGACTTTTTGCACTGGGTCATGGTCTTTTAATAAAGTACCTACCAAGGCGTGTCCTACTTCGTGGTAAGCAATTAAGCGCTTGCTCTTGCTATCTACGAGGGGAGTTCCTTCCATCCCCGCGACGACTCTATCAACAGCGTCATCAATTTCGCTGAGGGTAATACCTTCTTTGCGTCTTCTGGCGGTGAGAATAGCGGCTTCGTTGAGCAAGTTGGCTAAATCTGCGCCTGTGAATCCAGGGGTACGACGGGCGATCGCTTCCAGTGATACACTCGGATCTAATTTCTTATTCCGGGCGTGGACTTGCAGAACTTCCAAGCGTCCTTTAATATCTGGAGCATCAACGGTTACTTGTCTGTCAAAACGACCAGGACGTAACAACGCCGCATCTAATACGTCGGGACGGTTGGTAGCAGCAATAATAATGATGCCTGTATTACCTTCAAAACCATCCATCTCTGTGAGTAACTGGTTGAGAGTTTGTTCTCTCTCGTCGTTACCGCCGCCAATACCTGCACCCCGTTGTCTACCAACTGCGTCGATTTCATCGATGAAGATGATACAGGGAGCGTTATCTTTAGCTTTCTTAAATAAGTCACGCACGCGGGAAGCACCCACACCCACGAACATTTCCACGAATTCCGAACCGGAAATGCTAAAGAATGGTACACCAGCTTCCCCAGCGATCGCTTTTGCTAGTAAAGTTTTACCAGTTCCTGGAGGCCCTACTAACAGTACACCTTTGGGAATCCGCGCACCCACAGCCGTAAATCTTTCTGGCTGTTTGAGGAATGTCACAACTTCTTGTAATTCTTCCTTCGCTTCTTCGATACCAGCTACATCGTCAAACTTCACCCCAGTTTTGGCTTCCATTTGGAAACGGGCTTTGGATTTGCCAAAGTTCATGGCTTGACCAGGCCCACCAGGAAGGTTGTTAGAACGACGGAACAAAAAGAACAATCCAGTAATCAATAAGATGGGAAACACTAGATTGCCCAACAATCCCCAAATAGCGCCATCATTACGTGCTGGATGAGCATCAAAACTTACTTTCTTTTCTTTAAGTTTGCTGATTAACTCAGGAGCGCTAACTGGCAAATCCACCCGCCAACGTTGGACACGGTTTTCGATATCTTGATCCTGGGCTTCCACAATAGCTGTTCTGCCGCCTTCGTATAAGTCAACGCTGGTAACACGTCCAGCATCTACATATTCCAGAAAGCGACCGTAAGTCATGCGAGTGTTAGCTGCATTCTTGCTCATGTCCGCAGGAGCGCCAGCAAACGTCCCTTGCCAAAAGAAAAAACCAATTACCAAAGCTGGCAATGTCCAGAGTACTAGGACTCTCCAAGAGAATTTCATTTTTAATTTGCCTCTAGATGCCAATTACGATTATTCATTTCTAGCAACTGGAGTTACTAGACGGTTGTACAACGGATGTTTATAAATCCATTTTCTTTAATTTGATATCTAATCATGCACCGCCATAAAGCTATAAGGGCATTATGTGAAATCTAAGATGCCGATAAGAATCTTAATTAAATTTAACCTAATTCTAATACAAGATTGCAAGAGACTGGGGATTGGGTACTGGGGATTCGGGATTGGGCGAAAATCTTGCGGTCAGTTCTTCCCCTGCCCCCTGCCCCCTGCCCCCTTCCAATCCCCACTCTACTTAACTTCGGTGATTTGTAACGTGTAGGGAAAATACTTGCCTTTTTGGTAAGAACCGACCCAAACTTGGTAGTTTCCTGGCAACCATTCCCCAACTATGCCCGGATTTTTTCCATCTAGGTCGTCGTTACACCAAGTACCACCTGGGCCTTTGACCACGATGGTGGTATCTTGAGGAGCCTGTACTTGCAGTTTTAAGTAATCAAATTTACTTGTGAGCCTGATGGTGTGGTCTGGTGTTTCATCGACAAATCCGTTACAAGGCCCAGTCGGTGTTTCTATTCTTTCAGTAATGCGGTTTCCCTCCACGGAGCCGCCACTCATACCCCGAACTACTAAAGGGTCTGGAGAAAACTTCTGACTGATGGTGACATCTCCAAATATCGGTGGCGCTTCCTGGGCGTTGCTGCCGGCATGAAGTAACGACATAACACCGAGTGTAAAAATGATTGAATATATCTGTATACCTTTATTTAGCAATGTTTTCGACATTTTGATCACATAAGCGCCTCAGTGTTTAGCAAGACATGAATTTTACACTCTAAGTTCCCTATCTGAGCGAAATTGACTATTTAAATTATTCGTATGGAAATTGATTTTGGTCGCAACCGATTTTTTAATTGAAGGTCTTAAGTCAAGTCTCAAATTCTCACATTCTATCAATCTGCGGCAGATGGTAAGGAAACAGCCAAATGATTGGTATCAAGGTGCAACTATCATCTACCAAACAACCTCTCATAATATTAGGCGCGATCGCCTATAATTTCTCTACTCACCATAAAATTTTTAAGCACATTTAGCGCCAGTCTGGGAAAATAAATAACATGGAATTGCCAATTATTTATCACCCAGATTATGTTGCACCATTGCCTGAAGGACATCGCTTCCCGATGGCAAAATTCAAAAAACTCTATGAATTGCTTTTAAGTGATGATGTAGCACAAACAGAGCAATTTTATACCCCAACCATGCCATCACTAGAGTTAATCGAGTTAGTTCATGCCCCAGACTATGTGCGGTCTTACTGCGAAGGTACACTAGATACTAAAGCACAACGTCGAATCGGTTTACCTTGGAGTCCAGCACTAGCAAATCGTACCTGCATAGCGGTGGGTGGAACAATACTTACGGCACAGCTAGCACTCAATCAAGGTTTAGCTTGTAATACTGCTGGTGGTACTCATCATGCTTTTCCTAGTTATGGTTCTGGTTTTTGTATTTTCAACGATATAGCGATCGCCTCTCGCGTTCTCCAACAACAGCAACTAGTCCAAAAAATTCTCATTGTCGATTTGGATGTCCATCAAGGAGACGGTACAGCGTTTATTTTCCAAGATGATGACAGTGTTTTCACATTCTCCATGCACTGCGAAGTTAATTTCCCAGGAACCAAGCAACACAGTGATTTAGATGTTCCCTTACCAGTAGGAATGGAGGATGATGCTTACCTACAAACCTTGGCGAGTTACCTACCAGATTTGTTATCTGAGATCAAACCAGACTTAGTATTTTATGATGCTGGTGTTGATCCCCACATAGGCGATCGCTTAGGTAAACTAGCCTTAAGTGACGCTGGCTTATTCCGTCGAGAAATGCAGGTTTTAACTACCTGTATCAGCGCTGGTTATCCAGTCGCCTGCGTAATTGGTGGTGGTTACGCTGATGATATGACATCCTTAGTTTGGCGACATTCCCTAGTACATCGTGCCGCTAGTGAGGTTTACCGTCAATACAGGCTTTAATAGATGATGAAATAACTAGACATTTCATGAGAATATAGATGACATCAGAATTTCTCACCTAAATCAAAAATTAGTATTCAGCCATCAATAATTAATTGTGAGAAAACTTGAGCTTGATTGATATCGATATTTTCCTATGCAAAATGTGATGTATAGCGAAACTACTCTTATCTGAGCGTTGTGGTTTGGTTGATGGGGTTGATCGTAATTATCCTGGCTGGTAAATTTTTGACTTAAGATTCACCAGTCGTTTTTATCGTCAATATCAAAAAGATTAAATTTACTAATCTAAATTCGACTAGTAAGCACTTAGAGTTATGAGCTATGAATCAAGGGTTACGGACTAGGAAATAATCCACTCGAAACATTCATAACTCAACCTTGAGTGAGGCATCACAGTCAAGAGCCTCAGTCTAGGGTTCCATAATTCTTAACTTTAAATTTGCCCGAATGTCGATGTAAAGGATTGTCTAACTCGATACAATTTAAAGGCTGGGAGAGCCGAGGAGAATAAAGTGGTCTTATTGAAAGGCTTTGAAATTGAAATGTACACCGGTACCCCTCAAGGTGAAATCGTCGGTCTCTCGGATAAAATTGTGACTCAATTAGACGGGTTTGTACGAGAACCAGATAGCCGAAACGTAGAATACACAACAGATCCACTACACAGTTATGAAAGTTTGCTGTGTGCTTTATTGCGTCCTCGACGCGCCTTAAGAGACTATCTCAAGCAATTAGGTGACTATACCCTCATTCCTGGCAGCACATTATCTTTGGGTAGAAGCGATCGCTTTTTCCGATCTGACCCAGCCAACCCATATCATGACTATATTGAGCAAACTTACGGAACAAAAGTAGTTACCGCTAGCGTTCATATAAACGTAGGTATTGACGATCCAGAAGTGTTAATGCGGGCTTGTCGATTAATTCGTGTTGAAGCACCCCTATTTTTAGCCTTAAGCGCCTCATCTCCCTTCATTGATGGTAAAGCCACTGGTTATCATTCCACCCGTTGGGGTGTCTTTCCCCAAACGCCAACCAACGTCCCACTATTTACCAGCCATGCCCATCATATAGAGTGGGTAGAACAGCAATTGGCTATGGGGACAATGCAAAACGTCCGCCATCTATGGGTATCAGTCAGACCAAATGGCGATCGCCGTCCCTATGATTTAAACCGCCTAGAATTAAGAATCTGTGACTTAGTGACAGATCCCATCTCCTTACTGGCAATTACAGCCTTACTAGAAGCGCGGTTATTACAACTTATTGAAAATCCCGACCTAGATCCATTAACCGAAAGTAAGTTTTCTCCCCAAGAACTCATAACCCTCACGGCCAAAAACGAAGCCGCCGCCGCTAGCGCTAGCCTCGATGCCCAATTAACACATTGGCAAGATGGCAGAAGCATCATAGCTAGAGATTGGGTGAATGAAATATATCAAGAAGTTTGGGCGATCGCTAAAAAACATGGCTTTAGCTGTTTCCTCTCTCCCCTCCAGAAAATTTTACGCGAGGGTAACGAAGCCCAACACTGGTTACAGCTACATAAAGTCGGCTTTGACACCCAATGCGTCATCACCCAAGCAATCAGTACCACCCAAGAACGGGAACTTGAACTACAAAATAAGTTGTGTACGCAGCTAAAGGGGTAAGTTGATAGTCAATAGTCAATAGTTCAGAGTCAAAACAACCAATAACTGACAACTGACAACCGACTATTGACCAAATTTTTTCCTTTTAAAATTCTAATCAACATAACTTAGTAGAGAATTATTAACAAAACCTATGCTTGCCCTCTGTCTACTAGTAGATATTGCATAAATAATATATATTTTTATACAAACAGAAATTATACGGACAATGCCTCAGGTAGTTTTAGTTAATCCGCAAATACCCCCTAATACGGGCAATATTGCTCGTACTTGTGCTGCCACAGGTACAGAGTTACATTTAGTAGGCCCATTGGGATTTGAAATTAGCGATCGCTACCTCAAAAGAGCAGGTTTGGACTACTGGCCTTACGTTAAACTGCACTACCACAAAACCTTTGAAGCCTTTGAAGATGCACATCAAAAGCGTGGCGGTAGATTGCTAGGTTTTTCCGTTGGCGGCAGTTCTAGTTATATTCAGTTTCCATATCAAGCTGATGATTGGTTACTATTTGGTAGTGAAACCACAGGCTTACCTCCCACCGTTCTCTCAGCTTGTGATGCCACCTTATACATTCCTATGGCTGAACCAGGTGTCCGTAGCTTAAATCTTTCTGTAAGTGTGGCCGTAGGCTTATTTGAAGTCCGTCGTCAGTTAGGATATCTACTATAATTAGTTACCATATTTTATTTAAGTAATAATATCTATAGACAAACTACAGTACAAATAATCTGCAAGGGTTTAAAGAAAATCATAACTATGTTATCGATTTATATTGATGTCTTAATTAATACTTTTATTTATATAAAAAACAGTATAAATATTGAAAAGCACCCTTAAAATTAAGTATGTGGATATAAGAAATTTGTATAGGAAAATCCAGTAAAACCGCAACTGGAATGATAGATTTTGATGAATTAAAATCAGTCTATTTTGGGAAATAAAAGCGGTGAAACCCTTTCTCACAGAGCGTTTATACCTTTTCTCCTACCTATCAACTGTCCAGGCAACAAAAAAGGTGATAAAAGTTTACACGGTTGTATTTTAGGGAATAATCAACGTAAAGTCTCGTGTTGGTAAGACGGATCAAGTAGAAAAACCTTGAAGATATCTACAGCAGGGGGCATCCTGTTTCCAGAAGTCAGAGTAGAGAAATTGCTGATGGCAACAGCTGACTGGGTGAGTATATAATCTCCGGTCACAGCACCTAAAGCAAAACCAACAAAGGCAACTGTGAACAGCGAAATGTGTGAGGGTGTGTGGAGTGGCAAAGACAAGTAAGCACAGCAACTTTAAATTTTGCTAACAGGTGTGAACTTGTCTAAATCAGAGAAGCAGGTTAATCTTGCGTAAGTATCTCTGGTGAAAGTGATCTTGATCTATCTTGTGATGTGATCTAAATCATTGACTAGTATCCGACCGAAAAATCGAGGTCAGTTAAGCGCTAGTGATCATAGGAGGTCGTCTTTGAAACGAGCATTGAAAAAAAGAGTGAAGGCTGTGTTGAAAAATACCCCTACCCGCGATGATGCCCCGGCAGATCAGTTCAACGTAGTAAACAATCAAGCTAATCGCCGGGCGCGGAGACAGGCGGCAATGATTGGCCTAGCCATATCAATGGGAGCAACCAGCCTTTTGGTGACTCGACAAAGCGATCAAGCCCAAGCGGCTGCGCCTGTGGGTAGCCAAAAGGCAGCCTCAAGCATCCCTACTGCTGCTGATTCTGAACTGAAATTAGCTGCCACACAACTGGGAACTCCCAGAGTTCTAGCGACCAGCGCGCCGGAGAACCCAGTCATCATGGAACCAACAGCAGTTTCACAGTTGCCTGGACTAGAAGCTAAGTGGCAAATTTTGTCCAGTGGAATGTCTGTGCAAGTTCCGGCATCAGAGAATATTACTAAAAACATCGCCTTTCATAAAACTACTATCAACCAGCAATCTCAACTGGCACAAGGAGAGCAAACAACCAAGCCAGTACAAGAGAACTTTAATGGTGTGACTGCTGGGCAAAATACATTACCAACGACTCAACCTCAAGCACTAGCTGATAATACAACCGCTAGCGATGGTATTAATGCCCAACTAAAAGCGCAGCAAGAATTTGCGCTCAGTCGTTTACAAGAGAAATCGAGCCGTTTAAGAAAAAGTCTGGCGGAGTTGCGGTCTGAGGAGTCCAAAGATTTATCAAAAACTACTGTTGGGTTAACACAGCCCACAACTTTAGCTAATCAGCTACCACCATTGACCACAAATGGGACAGTAATTGAGCAGCAGTTAACAGTGGCTAATGGTAGTCAAGATAGCCTGGCAACCACAATAAAACAGCCACAGCCGATTAACATACCAGTACAGCCATTAACAGAAACCCCAGCATCAACTGCAAATACTTACGAAGTTAAGCCGGGAGATACCCTAGCAGCGATCGCCAGCAGATACAATACTTCAGTTGCAGAATTGGTAAAAGTTAATAATCTTAGCGATCCCAACCAATTAAAAATTAGCCAACAACTTATTATTCCTGGTAGAGCCAATAACACAATAGCTCAAGCACCAGTAATAATTAGCTCTAACAGTGTGCAATACCCTAGCACACCTACAGTACCTCACATCCCTGTAGATGCGGCTAGAGTCAATCCCAGTTTGCCCGTTGTCCAGCCCCCAGTTGTAGCTAACAACGACAGCGTGCCTATTACTGTGCCAACACCAGGTGCTGATAGTGAAACACCAGTTGATACAATTGTTCCTCTAGAATCAGCTTCTGCTCCTGCTGAAACCCAAGGGGTGGGTGGTAATGTACCAATACCCAAAGCCTTTATTGAAATACAGCGCCCTCAACAACCTGGAAAGAGAGTAGCCAGAGCCAAAGGCGATCGCTTGCGTAGCCTACAAGCAGAAATCCAACGATTACAGGCAAAATATCGGGATCAGCAGTCAGGGAATGCCTCTGTACCAATATCGGCAAATGACAATAACAATGCTGCTATACCAATTCCCGTTACTCGCCCCAGTAATTTTGCAGTAACTAGACCAATTTCCAGACAGCAAGAAATCGCCATACCAATTGCTGTACCCACACCCTTAGCACCAAACTACAGTAACCAACCTGTTAAGCCTCAATTCCGAGCTACGCTCCCCGTGAATGAGGCATTAAATCCAGAATTCCTGCCCAACAACCCCCCTCGAAATCCTGCCGTTAGAAGGGTAGCTACACCTCCTACCCGTCTCAATGCTTCTGAGTCGCTAGGAAGAATGCGAGGAACTACTGTGTCTCCAAACTTGCCACCTTTGGCAGCAGTAGACCAGTACTTACCAGAAGCAATCGATGAAAACGTACCTCCCCCATCAGACTCCTCCATAGCATTTATCTGGCCAGCAAAAGGCGTATTAACCTCTGGTTACGGTTGGCGCTGGGGAAGAATGCACAGAGGTATTGACATCGCAGCTCCGGTTGGTACGCCAGTGTTCGCCGCAGCCGATGGCGTTGTGGAGAAATCTGGTTGGAATAGAGGCGGTTACGGTAACCTTGTGGATATTCGTCACCCCGATGGCAGCTTGACCCGTTACGCTCACAACAGCAGGCTTTTAGTACGAGCAGGTCAACAAGTGCGTCAAGGGCAGCAAATCGCCGCTATGGGTAGCACCGGCTTTAGCACAGGCCCCCACACTCACTTTGAAATCCATAAATCTGGCAAAGGAGCAATAAATCCTATAGCGATGCTGCCAGCTACCACCAGCAACCGCATATAGTTACTAGCTATCTTCGACTGAATAATTTCTTTGTCTGTAGAGGAGGTTGTTTAACCTCCTCTTTTATTTTTTTCGTTATCCGTGTGTGTTCCCCATTTCCGCCTGCTTCTCTGCTATCCTGAGTTTGGCAGAACGCGATCGCGGATTATTAGCAATCTCGGCTTCGGTAGCAATAATGGGTTTTTTCGTTAAGACCTTGAGTGAAGGGGAATTTCTTAAACCGTGTTTTACCAAACGGTCTTCCAAACTGTGAAAACTGATAATGGCAATTCTGCCACCAGGGACAAGAGCTTTGGGTGCTTTTTCTATAAAAGTTTCTAGGGATTTTAATTCATCATTGACGACAATTCGCAACGCTTGAAATACACGGGTAGCAGGATGAATCCTAGCGTAGCGGTATTTGGGAGGAACAGAAGAAGCGATCGCCTCAGCTAATTCTGTAGTTGTATGAAAAGGACGTTTTTCGACAATCCGTCTAGCAATACGTCGTGAGAGCCTTTCTTCGCCATATTTGAAGAAAATATTTGCCAACTCAACTTCATCCCAATCATTAATAACATCAGCTGCGCTCAGAGATTGTCTTTGATCCATCCGCATATCGAGACTTGCTTGATGACGGAAGCTAAAACCCCGTTCTGGGGTATCTAGGTGATAAGAACTCACACCCAAATCCGCCAGTACACCATCAAAACTGGCAACGGGGAACTCATAAGCAGCAAAATTACTCCGCACAAACTTTACCTGTTCGCCAAACTCTGCTAACTCTTTCTTCGCGGCGGTTAAAGCATCCCCATCTTGGTCAACAGCAGTCAGCCTCACATCCGGTGCAGCCTCTAAAATCAACCGACTGTGACCACCACCCCCCACCGTTACATCCAAATAACGCCCACCAGGACGCACCACCAGACCTGTAATCACTTCTTGCGGTAAAACAGGCAGATGAGAAAATATCGGCTCTTCTATAGTGGGAGATGTTTTAGTCATTAGTCGTTAGTCAATAGTCAATAGTCAACAGTTAAAAAATTCCATCGCCTCAATTTCTTAAATATCGAGCTTTCCTATAATAATTGAAGAAGTGAAACAAAATGAAACATCAAGCAAAACCCCTCTGCTGCCCCCATCTCTCCAACATACTCCCGTATGAGCCATATATATTAAGGTTTGTCCCCAAGATGTTGCTCATAGGAATTTGATTTTGGCAGACGTGAGATCTCGCGTCTGGATGGCATCAACGCGGTTCAACTCAAAATTTTCATAATGGGAGAACACGGAAATTTATGGCAAGAATAGAAACCCGCACTGAACCAATGGTGCTGAATATGGGGCCACACCATCCCTCAATGCACGGGGTTCTGCGGTTAATTGTCACTTTGGACGGTGAAGATGTCGTTGATTGTGAACCAGTAATCGGCTATCTGCACCGAGGAATGGAGAAAATCGCCGAAAACCGTACCACAGTCATGTACGTCCCTTACGTTAGCCGATGGGACTACGCCGCAGGAATGTTCAATGAAGCTGTCACCGTCAATGCACCGGAAAAGCTGGCTGGTGTTGCTGTTCCTAAACGCGCTAGCTACATCCGCGTCATCATGCTGGAATTGAACCGCATTGCTAACCACCTCCTGTGGTTCGGCCCCTTCCTAGCTGACGTAGGCGCGCAAACTCCCTTCTTTTACCAGTTCCGAGAACGGGAGATGATTTACGATTTGTGGGAAGCCGCCACAGGCTACCGTATGGTAAATAACAACTACTTCCGTGTCGGTGGCGTAGCTGCGGATTTACCCTATGGTTGGGTAGATAAGTGTCTAGAATTTTGTGACTACTTCTTACCAGTAGTTGATGAATACGAAAAGTTAGTTACCAATAATCCCATTTTCCGCCGTCGGATCGAAGGTATTGGCACAATTAGCCGCGAAGAAGCCATTAACTGGGGACTTTCCGGCCCAATGTTACGTGCATCTGGCGTGAAATGGGACTTGCGGAAAGTTGACCATTACGAATGTTACGACGATTTTGACTGGGATGTTCAGTGGGAGACAGCCGGTGATTGTTTAGCCCGTTACACCGTGAGAATGCGGGAAATGCGCGAATCTGTGAAGATTATCAAGCAAGCAATCAAAGGATTACCCGGAGGCCCCTACGAAAACCTCGAAGCCAAGCGTTTAGTAGCTGGTAAGAAATCAGAATGGGATGCTTTTGATTACCAATACATTGGCAAAAAAGTTTCTCCTACCTTCAAAATGCCCAAGGGTGAGATTTACGCCCGTGTGGAAAGCGGTAAAGGTGAACTAGGCATTTATTTAGTTGGCGATGATAACGTCTTCCCCTGGCGTTGGAAAATTCGTCCAGCCGATTTCAACAACCTGCAAATTTTGCCTCATTTACTACGAGGTATGAAAGTCGCGGATATTGTGGTAATTCTCGGCAGTATTGACGTAATCATGGGTTCTGTAGACAGATAGCTACAGTTACACTGTTCCATTTACGAGAGATGAAAGCTAACGATTCCCGCCTTCTTTTAAGTGTCGGGAATTTTTTTGTGAAAAATTAACAATCAGCTGTGACGCATTTAAATCCTATATTTCGCACTCAGGTTGTCAAAAGTCCACAGTCCATAGTCCAAGCTAGCCTTTAACTCTGGACTCTTGACTATGGACAGCCCTGACGCAAGAGTATTTGATTTAGGTGCATATCACCTTAACTATATATTGCCCAGCTATTTTTTAAAAAAGTAAGTAAAACTAAAAAAATTGTTAATCTAACATTACATACTGTTACTTATTAATATACTAAGAGGGGAAAATTATTTAATTATTCTAAATTTCTTATTTTATTTTATTAACATGAAAGCCCAAGATTTATTTAGAGCTTAATCAAAATAGCTTTTGAATGCAAGAATCCTAAAAACCTTGTCTGAAAAGGCTTTCACCATAATATTCTTTACTAATTTTTTCCTAATAAGATTGTTCAAATAAAGTCTGATAAATTACTATATAAATGCTGACAAGGTTGACTGATTCATAACTGTAAAACTGTGCAAATTCATTCTCACGCAGAATTTGATCCTAGTTCAAATAAACCGACTGAACAGGGTTTACAAAAAGTTCTCCAGCGTCTTGTTCAGACAATGCAGAGAGACGCATTAGTTAGACAAACGACAAATAGACTCAGAGAATCGCTGCGAGTTGATCGCGTGGTTTTGTATTATTTTTACTGGCAGTGGCACGGACAAGTGACATTCGAGGCTTTAAGTTCCGAAGAATTTTCGATATTAGGGTCAACTGGGGCAGATGAATGTTTTAATGACGAGTATGCAGAATTGTATTTAGCTGGACGAACAAAAGCGATCGCCGATATTGAATCAGAACCCATTACAACTTGTCATCGGGATTTTCTCCGCAGTCTACAAGTCCGAGCCAACCTAGTTGTACCAGTTTTAGTCCCCAAAGGGTTATGGGGACTCCTCGTTGCTCACCACTGCCAAGAAACGCGTTCTTGGACACAATCAGATATAGAACTTATGCAGTCAGGAGCGAAAACCCTCGCAACATCACCTTATATTTTGGAAAGTTGAACTACACAATTTCCTACTCCCTGCTTTAATTTAACTTGTCTATGAATTCTCATTCAGCGCTACAAAAAGTTATCACCCATCGCATTGCTAACAGCCCCGAAGCGCGAATCACGTTTGCAGAATATATGGACATGGCGCTTTACCACTCCGAATACGGTTATTACTCCAGCAATGCCGTCAAAATCGGGTTTAAAGGTGGCGATTTTTTCACTTCAGTCAATTTAGGTGCTGACCTTGGTGATTTACTAGCAGAGCAATTTGTACAAATGTGGGAGATTTTAGGGCAACCCACACCCTTTTATTTGGTGGAAATGGGAGCAGGGCAAGGATTGTTAGCTTTGCATATCCTGAAATATATACAGGTAAAATACCCCCATTTATTTACAGCCTTGCAATATCTGATTGTAGAAAAATCCCCAGGTTTAAAGCAAGAACAACAGGAGCGTTTACGAGAATTTTCTGTGCGCTGGTGCAGTTGGGAGGAAATATCACCTAACTCGATTACAGGCTGTTTTTTTTCCAATGAATTAGTAGACGCACTACCAGTACATCAGTTCATCTTAGAGGGAGGGGAACTGAGGGAAATTTATCTAACTGTCCAGGGAGATCAGGAAGTACAAGAAGCAAAAAATTTTTCCCCATCCCCTAATTACGAATTAACTGAAGTCGCAGCAGCCCCATCTACCCCAAGACTTACAGAATATTTTGACTTAGTAGGGATTAATTTGGCGCAAGGGGGTTATGAAGATGGTTATCGCAGTGAAATTAATTTAGCGGCTCTTGATTGGTTGAGTATAGTAGCAGACCGCTTGCAACGAGGGTATGTGATAACAATTGATTATGGCTATCCTGCCAGTCGTTACTATAACCCCAGGCGATCGCAAGGAACCTTACAGTGCTACTACCAACATCGTCATCACAACAACCCCTATATCAATATCGGGCAACAAGATATCACCGCCCATGTTGACTTTACCGCCTTGGAACGATGGGGCGATCGCTGTGGCTTAGAAAAACTCGGTTTTACCCAGCAAGCTTTATTTTTGATGGCTCTGGGTTTAGGCGATCGCATTGCAGCCCTCTCCTATCAACAAATACCAGTTTCTGAGTTACTCCACAAGCGGCAAGCACTACACCAGCTAATCGATCCCACAGGACTTGGGGGCTTTGGAGTTCTCATTCAAAGTAAAGGACTGACAAAAGAGGAAGCTTCTCAAACACTCACGGGATTATCTGTGCCAGAACTGGGGAAGTAGGGGGTGCAGACAAATGTACAGACGCGATTCATCACATCCCTGAAATTGTACAGACGCGATTCATCGCGTCTCTAATCAATGACTAATAATTAAAACTCTATTTAAGAATGCTGGATCGGCTGGATATAGACTAGCATAACAGTGATTACTATGAAGTCGAGCATCAGAGGGGAGTTACAATTATGACTGCTCATGACCTATTAATGTTGGTAACATTACTTAGTCCTGGCATCTTGCTTTCAGTTGTCATTATGGCAACTTTTGCCGCAGGAGGCTGATCGCTAGATCCGGACGTAGGGAGTAGAAAAAAATGTAAATCTGTTAACAGTTACCCGTTAATTAGCTACTCCCTGACAACCTACAATCAAACGATGGAAAAGCGGCTGAATCAAAGGAACGTGAAACATGAAGGTGGCATTTCTGGGAACTGGACTTATGGGACTACCAATGGCCCAAAGATTGTTAGCAGCAAATATAGAGGTAGTTGCTTATAACCGCACCCCAGAAAAACTAGCACCATTACAAGCAGCTGGCGCGGAAGTAGTGACACATCCCCGCTACGCAATTCGAGAAGCTGAGTGTGTCATCCTCATGCTGACCAACGCCGCAGCAATATATCATGTATTGCTTTCAGATACTTCTTGGCGGACTCTCCAAGGACGCACCATCATTCAGATGGGAACAATTACCTCCACTCAAAGCCAAGAAATTCGAGATTCCATAGTGGGTGGTGGCG
Source organism: Nostoc parmelioides FACHB-3921 (assembly GCF_014696625.1). GTDB lineage: Bacteria > Cyanobacteriota > Cyanobacteriia > Cyanobacteriales > Nostocaceae > Trichormus > Trichormus parmelioides. The sequence continues at coordinate 24,281 of NZ_JACJQL010000025.1, read as the reverse complement.
GCGAATATATAGAAGCACCAGTATTAGGAAGTATCCCCGAAGCTAAAGCAGGTACACTGACGGTGATGGTAGGCGCTGAACCTCAACAATATGAACGCTGTCTAGATTTACTCAAGAATTTTGGCCCAGACCCTTTACTTATAGGGCCAGTGGGAACCGCATCGGGACTAAAACTAGCCCTAAATCAGCTAATTGCTTCCTTAACTACTAGTTTTGCCCTGAGTTTAGCTTTTGTGCAGCGTCAAGGTATTGATGTAGATAAATTTATGCAGGTTCTCAGGGAAAGCGCGCTGTATGCGCCTACCTTTGATAAAAAGCTGCAAAGGATGTTGGATGGAAATTATAGCAATCCCAACTTTCCCACAAAACACTTGCTCAAAGATACCGACTTGTTTATTTCCGAAGCCCAATACCTGGGACTGGATCTCAGCAGTATTGAAACTGTGCAGAGACTTTTACAAACAACCATGAAAATGTCATTTGCCAATGACGATTATTCTGCCCTATTTTCTGTCATCAGAGATTGGGGAGAAGCAAGTGGCGGTTAGGGAAATGGGGAACGGAGAGAACAGCAAATAACTATTGAATATTAACTAGAGCAAAGGTAGTAAGATTTCAAATTTTGTACCGATGCCTAGTTTGGAATGGAAATTTAGTTTACCGCCATGTCTTGCTGTGATAATGCGATAACTAACGGCTAAACTTGTCTCTTTTTCCGTTCTTTTTTCTATAGAGAAATTTTCGCGGATTTGTTGTTGTAATTCGTAGGACATTCCTGTCCCATTATCCGCCACACAAATCGAAACCCAGCGTGAATCAGGTTCGTTGGGTTTGGTGGCTGCTTGAGAAATAACTTCCGTTGTAATTTCTATAGTTGCTTGCTTAACATTTTGGCTGCAATCTGGTTGCAATTGCCGTCGCACAGTTTCATCTAGTAAACTATCCACAGCGTGACTCAAAATATTCATCAAAACTTGGTTTAATTGTCCTATAAAACAAGAAACTGGGGGGATTTTTCCATAATTTTTAATAATAGTAATTTCACCTTTTAAACGGCTTTTAATTAAAATTACAATACTGTCTATAGAGGCGTGTAAGTCTACAGGTTTAGGATAAACTGCATCGATATGACAAAAATTTTGTAGGCTAGTAACGAGTTTTTTTAGTCTTTCTGCACCGGAACGAGCGCTAGTTAATGCTTTAGATAAATCTTTTTCTAAATAATCAAATTCAATTTCTTCTTTAATATCATTTATTTCCTCACAACCAGAGGGTAAACATTCATCATAAGCAGCTATTAACTTCAGTAAATCTTGGCTGTAGTTAGAAATATAAGTTAAGTTACCCCAAATAAAACCTACGGGGTCTAAAATTTCGTGTGCTACCCCATCTACTAACCTCCCCAGTCTCGCCATTTTATCGTTTTGAATCATTTGGGCTTGGCTGCGTTCGTAGCGTACTTGAGTTTCTATACCGCGAATTTGCCAAGCTGCAATATTCAATTCATGGGGATCTAGCAATCTGTAGGAATTGTCTACTGTTTGTACTACTATAGGTTCTGCTAAAAATTCAGGCGATCGCCTTAATATATGTTGCATGGCTGTCAAGATTGGTGTGGTATCAGCCAGCACTAAAACCGCCAAACGAGCATAACGATAGAGAATATCTAATGGTTCTTTAGCGAACAAATCTTGTCCGTAGGGACGCATCAAAAACTCTATCAGTCGTCGCCGGGATATCATTCCCGTAAAATTTCCTTGTTCTAGCAAAATTACCCCTGGTAACAAGGGATGTTTATCAAAATACTTCGCTACTTCTACACCAGTCAGGCTAATTTCCACCTGAAAAGTGTACATTGGTAGTTCCTGAATGGTGGAATCTAAACCTAAATCGCGATCGCTACCTCTAGATACAGTAGGTGGTGATATCAGGGGACAAAATTCTTGTGACACTTGAGACTCTAATAGATACAAGGACTGACAAGTAAATAAGCCAACATTCTAGCTTCTGAGTTTACTACTGAAGCTAAATTTAGTAAAAGTAACACAAAAATCTTTTCAGCGTAAATGCTTAAATATAAAATAATATTCCCACTGTGATTTTACTGAAGTTCGATCATCGATTTTTGGCAGATTGGGCTTGCAAGTTGAAAGCTTTTATAGTAAAAAATCAACCAAAGCAAAGAATAATTACCCCAAGGATTAAAAAGATTTACTTGTTAAGTTAGCAATGACAATAATTTATGGGAATACTCACAGCCAATAGCAGCCTAAAACCTTTGCAAGTCCTGTTGTATAGGGCTGATAACCGATTATCACAGTGATCCCCCGTTATTTAAAAAGTATGAATACTTGGTGAAAATGCCCGGAATTTAATACTTTAAAGAGCTAATTGACAGTAAGTATAAATCTGAGGTAATGAAAATTTATGTAACTTTATACCCAGTCTGCTAATATCGGAACTATTTACACAATAGAACAATCATAAGAGTGTTCATTGCCAGTAAATTCACCCATATAAACATGAATATGCGCTGACTCGTCAGCATCAATACATTGCTTAAACTCAACTAGAATCCCACAATTAACTTATTTGCCAAACTTTACCTTGCGTTGTCACTAAATGTGTTTGATCCCCGTTTCGATAGAATGACTAAGCTTAACCTAAAAAATCTACAGCGCTTTTGACTGCGACACCCATGAATCAACTGAACAATGGTTTCACAATATTTCTGAGTTTGCTAGTCGAGGCGATGCCCTTTTTGCTCCTTGGGGTTTTATTCTCCAGTTTGCTGCTGTTTTTTGTAGATGAGCGCAAATTAGTAGAAAAAATGCCCAGGAACCCCTTATTAGGTGCTTTAGTTGGCAGTATGGTCGGCTTTTTGTTTCCAGTATGTGAATGCGGAAATGTACCAGTGGCTCGGCGCTTGCTCATGCAAGGAGTACCTACACCCGTAGCGGTTGGTTTTTTACTCGCAGCACCCACAATTAACCCGATTGTAATTTGGGCAACATGGACAGCATTTAGGGAACAACCAGAAATAGTAGTTTTACGTGTGATATTTTCGCTGTTAATCGCCACAATTATCGGTTTTGTTTTCAGTTTTCAAGCAGACTTGGAACCCATAGTCCAACCAGCGATCGCTCGTTATTTAAAATTTAATCCCCCAGCCAAACCAGATACGAAACGCCGGGGTAAATACTCTACAACAAAAGACACGAATACACCCAGTATGTTGCGTTCTGGGACTTATATTTTAGGCGGTCGGGCAGGTGGTATACCAACGAGACTAGATGCTAACCTAGCCCCGGTAAATGAGGCCAGCGCCAGCAACGGCAAACCGTTCAAGGATAAAATGCGCCTCTTGCTTGATAACAGCATCCAAGAATTGCGGGAGTTAGGTGCAGTCATGGTGATTGGGAGTGCGATCGCCGCAGCTATTCAAGTCCTAGCGCCTCGTGAATTAATCCTCAGTCTAGGTTCTGGCCCGATTACCTCAATTCTCGTCATGCTAGTGTTAGCCGCAGTAGTGTCCATCTGTTCTACTGTCGATGCGTTTTTTGCCCTATCATTCGCCGCCACCTTCAGCAGTGGGTCTTTATTAGCCTTTCTCGTCTTTGGGCCCATGATCGACATCAAAAGTGTCGGCTTGATGTTATCTATATTCAAACCCAAAGCAATTTTTTACCTATTCGCCTTAGCTGGATTACTAACATTTCTATTCACCCTTTTCATTAACTTGCACGTTATTTGATGAATAAGTCCAGAGTCAATAGTCCACAGTACAAACCAATGACTATTGACTAATGACCGTTGACTATTGACTAATAACCAATGACTAAATCTCAAGTACCAAATAAACTGCTTTCTTGGCTAGATGTCTTGGCAATTACTGCCTGGGGCGTATTAATGCTGAGATATTGGCTGACTGGCAAGCTCAATTTATTAATTCACCCCAATTATTTTGCATTAGTGGTTGTAGCGGGTATTGTCTTATTAATTATTGGCTTTGCTAAAGCTAAAGAACTGTGGCGCTTACGTCCTCGTGATGTCACCCCCAACCCCCAGCACATCACTTTTTTTGCTCCTGGCTGGGGTAGCGGCTTACTGCTATTCACGGCGATTTTAGGCTTTATTATTACACCACAAGTATTTGCCAGTGATAAAGCACTCCAAAGGGGTGTGACAGATTTATTAACCACCTCACGCTTACAACCCCAATCCTTCCGCGCCTCCATGCGTCCAGAAGAGCGATCGCTTGTAGATTGGGTACGCACCATCAATGTTTATCCAGAACCAGACTCATATACAGGTCAAAAAGCCAAGGTGCAAGGATTTGTCATCCATCCCCCAGACATTGGCAAAGAATATATATTCCTCGCTAGATTTGTCCTCACCTGCTGCGCCGCCGATGCTTATCCTGTAGGTTTACCAGTCAAATTAGCAGCTAATCAAGAACGGTATTCTCCCGACACTTGGTTAGAAGTAGAAGGAAAAATGACCACCGAAACCTTAAGTGGTAAACGTCAATTAACCATCGCCGCTACCTCCATCAAAAAGATTCCCCAACCACCAAATCCATATAGTTATTAGTCAATAGTCAATAGTCCACAACCAACAACTGACCAATGACTACCAAACCTTTTCTCCAACCACTAGATCGCGTGGCGATCGCTCTCATGTTAATTTTGAGTTTGTTGATTGGACTGCTGATATTACAAGGTGATGTTGTTGCTTCTCGTGTACGCAACTTTACCTGGGAAAATCAAAAAATCGGCGCAGAAGACACTTCTTTTGCCGTCACCTTTAGCCGTCCAATGAACATCAAAAGCGTAGAAGATAATTTGAAAATCGAACCGCCTTTAGCAGGGAAATTCAGTTGGGCGGGGCGACGGATGGTTTATACTTTGCTGACACCAGCTCCTTATGGGACGAATTATAAATTACAGTTGCAGGGCGCTAAAGATAGGTTTGCCGAAAAAGAACAAACAAATCGGGTAATCCAGCCCTTTACTAGTCAATTTCGTACACGCGATCGCGTCATTCTCTACATTGGAGCCGGTCAAGAAGACCAAGGACAACTAGTACTGTACAACTTGTCTTTAGAACAGAAAAAGGTACTTAGTCCCAAAGACTTAGTTGTCATGGATTTTAAACCATATCCCAATGGAGAAAAAATCTTATTCTCGGCTCGCGCTGCCAACAATCAAGACTTACTTTCAGCGCAATTATACACAGTCACAACAGGAATCACCGCCAAATCTGATACACCAGCAGAACCAGCAGGGAAAATCGACTTAGTTTTAGATAATAAAGACTATCAAAACCTGAAATTCGACTTATCCCCCGATGGAGAAACTATTGTGATTCAAAGGGGAAATAGAAACAACCCCAGTGACTTTGGTCTGTGGTTTATCTCAGCTACCAGCAACTCAGGACAAAGACCCGTCCCACAGCGTCTGCAAAGCCAGCCTGGGGGAGATTTCATGATTACCCCTGATAGTAAAGCCGTAGCTGTTGCCCAAGGGCAAGGAGCCGCCATTCTACCACTACAAAAAGATGCCAGCAAACCCCTAGATTTTCTGCCCCAATTTGGGCTAGTACAGGCATTCTCCAAAGATGGCTCTCAAGCAGCAATGGTGAAGTTTAATACAGATTTCACAAAAGAATTATTTTTAGTCACAAACCAAGGTGTCCAAAAACCCTTATTAAAAACCACAGGTTCAATCCTCAGTTGCCAATTTGATCCAGGCTTACCCACCCTTTATTGCTTACTGACACAGCTTGTATCCCAAGAACAGTACATAGAACAGCCTTATCTAGTGGCAATTGACATCAAAACCGGACAACAGAAACCATTGCTAGTTTTACCAGTAGAACAAAGAAACGTGCAGATGAGCCTATCACCAGATGGTTTAGGCTTGTTATTTGACCAAGTAGTTCCCCAGAGCAATCCTAATGCACCTGCAACTGGAGCATTGAAAACAGATGACGGTGAAGCGATCGCCACCAGTAATCTTTGGCTAATGCCCCTACTACCCATTTCCGACACAGCCATCAGCACCATCAGACCAGAAAAGCTACCCTTTATCGGATTTCATCCCCGTTGGTTACCGTGAAGCAGGGAAGCAGGGGAGCAGAGGAGCAGAGGAGCAGGGGGAGCAAAGAAGAATAACTGTTGACTGTTGACTATTGACTATTGACTACTGACTATTGACTACCGACTCTTACCCTTTTCAATTTTTAACTTTTCTGAGCTAGGCATTTGATAAATTATATACAGAGACAGTATTTATCCCGCCTCTGACCTTGTACCAGCGAGCTACCTACCACATAACTGTTTATCAAAGCCAAGCAGCCTTAAACCTTTATTAGGTATCTGTACTGCGGTGCATACATTTGTAGCATTTGAACTTGAAAGCCTCGTCAGGTCTAAGGTTGACGGGGGGCAAGCTCATAATGTTATAACGACATCAGTTATGTATGCAAAATAGGGAACACTGAATCAATGAATAATTACCCGTGTTAGGGGCAGTCTAACTTGGCTGATCCAACCCCCAAGCACTTGAAAAGTATCCTAGCGGTAGCAATGCTAGGCGTTTTTAAGTGGGTGGTTCAAGAGTGATGAATGAAGCTAACACCTCAAATAATAGGGCTGTGATGGAATCTCCTAATTCTTCTGCTAATTCACTACAACCGGAACAGACAATCTGTCCTTTCTATACAGTTGTGCCTTCTGAAAACATAACTAATGCCAAATTGCCCCTCCTGAATCCAGCAGAAGATGAGCAGGATGAGATCCAAACAGCCGATTCTCCTCAAGATGCACAACAGCAGGATTGGGTGGGGGAGCCTGACGGTGAAAAGCAAGCACAGGTAGAAACTGAATTTCAGAAGTTATTGGCATTGAATGAGGAATTGCGGGCAGCAAATAATCAGTTATACCAGCGAGTAGAACATTTACAAGATGACTTAGCTGAGTCAGAGAAGGCTTTACAGTGGCAGAAAAGACGCTCCAGTGTCACTGAGTCGATGCTCAATCAACAAGCTCAAGAACTAGCAGCAGCCCAAGAACAAATTCAATCACTTTTCCAACAGTTAGAAACTGCTGTACAAACGACTCAACGTCAGGAAATTCTGATTGATAGTTATAAAGCCCAATTACAAATTAGTCAACAGCGTATTGCTCAATTAGAACGGGAGTGTTCTTTATTACAAACTAACTATAGTGAACAGTCCCAACAAGTCGTCCAATCAGAAAACGCTTGTCGAGAATTGCGTACTCGGCTGATGCGTCAGCAACGCCAAACCTTGCAATTTAAAGCGGCGCTGGAAAAATGTCTAGAGACATCGATCCCCAACTATGAATCTCCAGAGGCGGATACTAGTAACACTCACAACACAGTTCCCCACAAAACCCGATTTGCTAGAAAAGCGCGCTCTTTGTTTCCCAACGCCGAACCGATAAAACCTTGGTCAGCAGAAACAGATTCTCAAGAAGAGGATACCAATCAATCTTGGGAAGAGCCTAAAACACCACGCCCTTTCACCAGCGATTACTCCATGCCTCATCCCCCCTCTCTCTGGAACTGGCCAGTGAAGGATAAGGAGAAAGAAGATATACGCATAATCTCCCAGCCACCAGAACCCGCACCAAAAGAAGATGAGTCGCCTATTCCTGTGGAAGAAGCCCCATCTGTGGGTTCAGCAGAATTAGATCAGCAAATAGATAGTCTCATTCAAATGTTTTTTGCTTCCCAGCCTGGAGGTACGCCACCAACACCACCAGCATCCGAAGCAGTCGGAGAAAGTAAGCCACTGGATACAACTGTCTGGGAAACTTCCGCTACTAATGTCGAGGAAGAGGAGACACCAGAGCAGTTATGGGAACCAATGATAGAAGTAAGTCCCTTTCCCACTAATTCCTCATTTTCTTTTACTGTCTCTCCCAGTGAAAAAACTGCCGAAGTACCAGAGCAGGATAATTCAGCCCCTTCATCGATGAATGAGGTAGAGTTTCCCATGACTGACTTAGCCCCAGATTCATTTGATGAATTTGCTAACGATACTCAATCACCTTCACCTGTGGTTTATCCCCAGCGACCACGGAAGGGGCGTAAGTCTTTAGCATCGGTGGAATTGCCAAATTTCAACAAGCCTAATGGCCAATAGTCAATAGTCCACAGTCCAAAAACCTGGATTTTGACTATGGACTATGGACTATTGACAAAAAAGCCAGAAAATTAGTCACACTGCGTCAATCCTATTTGAATTTTGAATTTTGAATTTTGAATTGGAGCGAAGCGACTTGACTATGCGCCTCTGGCGATGCCGAAAGACTCTCCCTTTAATGTGATGTTAAATGGGGTGATGACAACTTCACGGGTAGGGGATGCTTCCACTCTACCGGCGATCGCAGCCGTTAATCCTTGCTCTTTTGCTAGCTGAACAATTCTCTCTCCATCTTGTTCTGTTTCTGTATAAAATGCAAACCCCGCACCATAATTGAACACGGAAAGCATCATTTCTTTCCCACCTTCTAGTTGACTTTCGACAAACTGAAAGATTTCGGGAACTGGTAGCAATTTTTCAATTACATACCGTAGTGGTTTGGCTGACCGCATAAGTTTCTGCCATCCATGACCGGTGATATTCTCCATTGCGGTAGGACGAATACCTTCACTCAACACCGCCTGCACCAGTGGCGTGTAGAGATGAGAAGCGGCATTCATCGCTGCCCATAACTCCTGTCCACTGGGTAGTTTTGTTCTGTAGCCATCGGGGAGTGATTCGGCTAGTTTCCGCACCGGGGTAAAGCCATTTTCATGGAGTCCGGTACTTTCCACCAAAACGATCGCATTACCTCCAGCCAACCGTGTACCATCAATAGGAGCCACACCAGGGGGCATTACGCCAAATACAGAACCGGCAATATCCAGCCGCCCTGGAATCATCTTGGTTTTGAGTTGTGGCGTTTCCCCAGAAATGTAAACACAGCCAATGCGTTTGCATCCCTCAACTACACCATCCAGAAACCCATCCAAAAAGGCAGGGGTGAAGACGGTTTCCGGGGTGCTTGAAGGTAAATACAATCCTAAAAGTACCGTTTGCATCCCCGAAGATGCCGCATCATTGGTTAGACACGAGAGAATTTTGATACCAATGTTCCACCAAAACCGTCGCAATTCCTCCTCCGAGAGGTCATCAGGACGGGCATCATCAGCAGTACCCAGACCTTCAGGAACAAGGCTCACAAAAAGTTCTGGTGTTCCCGTTTGCAAGTAGGGCGCTAGGTTGAAACTAAAGGCGTTAGCACTTCCCCCCAGCCCGGAAGGCGGTACTTTCCCATAAGCGGGTGCAAACTGCAATGTACGTTTTGCGGCCTCAATAAAGCGAAGCTTGGCCGCATCGAGAGTATTGTAATCGACTTGATCGAGTGCTTGAGTCATCAGAGTTACTTTGTTGGGATTGGGGATCGGGGATTGGGGATTGGGGATTGGGGATTGGGGATTGGGGATTGGGGACTGGGGATTGGGGACTGGGGATTGGGGATTGGGGACTGGGGATTGGGAAAATTCTCCCCCTATACCCTTACACCCCTACACCCCTAATTCTTACCCCCTCGCCCCTTCTGGGTTGTGAATGACGGCTTCCGAGTTCAGTTGTGCAAATTGCTGGGGCGATCGCGGTCTGCCTGTGGTGATAGCGTAATTAATGGCTAATAGTCGCAGCCATAATGCTGGGTTATTAGCTTCTAGCCAAGGTTTAACCTGTACTAGGAAGCGCGGGAACCATGCACTCAGTAAGGCGTTAACTAAGGCGTGGCGACCGAAGTTAAAATAATTCCCCAGCCATCTGACCAAATCTTTGGGGCCTGCTAGTTGCCAAATCCACAACAATAAGGCGGGATTTTTCCGGGCTGCTTTCAAGGCTAGGCGGTTAAAGGTCAACCAATCACATCTATCTTTAATGAAATTATCTGCTACCTCTGGGGGTTCATCTGCCAACAATCCAAAGAAGGTATTGAGCATCGAGTTGATGCGTTGAGGGGCTAAAAATTTCCCGGTGGGAACCATCATGCCTTTAGAAAAGAGCCAAGTTACAGAAACATTACTTTGATAGGCGCGAATCAAGTTCAAGTTACTGAACTTTAATAAATCATGTTTGAGGGCTACATCTAACAAGGTGGTCAGTCTTTCTAAGTTACGAACCAGGGAACCAAAACCAGTAAAGACTAGGGGTGATTGCAGGGAAGCAGCATCACCGATCGCAATTAATCTATCAAAAGCAATGGTGCGATCGCTACTCCCCACACTGAAATGTCCTGGTATGTACCCAAATGTCGGCTTTTTCCACACCAGTTTGTCCATATCGCAACGGCGATACTCTGGCAAAATTGTGAAGAAGTCTTCGTACATCTCCAACAAAGAACCAGGATTTTCGGCGTTAACTTCGTGGTAGTGAAACAAATAAATTGTCAGTTCTTCACCCGCACCAGGAAATAATTCCCAAATCAACTGCCTACCACGGGAAATATCACCGTGGCTATAAAGCACATCTCCATACTGCGAATCCCACACTCCTGGCTCAAATCCCCCGTCAATGACTGCGCCGACTGTGGGACAGACGCTATCAAATGCACGACCACCATTTAATTGCCAAGCAATGGGGGAAGCTGTTCCCATCGCATCTACTAACAGTCGTCCACTTATTTGCTTTTCTGTTTGCGTGGGCAAATGTTTGACTTTTACAACAATTTGTGTATCATTGACATCTGCACGGATAAATTCTGTCTCATCCCAGATGTCGCCACCCGCAGCCTTGAGCTTATTCCCACACATTTGCAACCATTTTTCCGAGTCCAAGGCTATGTTTAGCACCGTCGGCGTGTGTAAGATAGGCGATCGCAATTTTGCTGGGTTATTGCCATCAAAAAACTTGTTAAACCCGTCTTTATAATCCCGGACAATCACGGTTTCTAACTCAGCATTTGTCACCAAACCCAAGTTAATCAAACTTTGCAATTCATCACGAGAAATATTCCATTCCCGATTCATCCGTCCAAAGGGCAAACGCTCTACCAACAACACCTTATACCCCAACCTTGCCATCACCGCCGCATGGATGACCCCCAATGCGCCACCAATATAAATCAGGTCGTATTGGGGACTGGGGATTAGGGATTGGGGATTGGGTTTTTCCTGTTCCCAGTCCCTTTTCTGTGAAAACACCACCTGACGAGGCTGTTGTGGATTCCGCACTCCTTCACGCCATCTCTGTTCCCACCAGTAAGCACGTTTGAGGTCATATTCCCCGTTGGGCATCTTTTGGAAATATTTAACCGTTAGGGGGTAATGGGGTGCTAGAGCCTCAAAAATTGATTGTTGGGATAAATCAATTGCTGGTGGTTCTGGGTACTGATGAGGAAAATGCTGGCGAATGGCTGTTGTTAAGCTTTGTAAGAGTTCCTTTTCTCCGGGTAATTGCTGATCTGCCCAACGAAAAACCTTGAGGTAAGTAGTTCTTTGGACTGACCACAAAAATATAGAAAATTCTTTAGGTAAATTTTCGGTAATTTTCGTGCTACTTGCTGTATATTTACTAGATATTTTCAGCCTACAACCATCTGGAGTCAGTATTTTCTCCCAACTGCCTGGGTCAAATTCTGTTTGCAACCAAGTGCGGACAGCCGCCGTATCCGTGATTGGCACTTCTAAATAAAGGATTTCTTTCATGTTTTCCTGACATCTCCGTCAATCTACTCACTAAGACAGATATGCGAAAGGCAGTAAGTACGCTAAACTCCGCCCTATCGGTTTCTATAAAGATTCGGTAAAGAATTTTTAATAATTTGTCAATTTTTCTTGTTCATTTTGAAATTTTATAAACCCACGCCATGAATTATCCCATTCCAGACAGCCCACAAGAAATTTTTGCTTTAAAACAACAGCGTGTAGATGAAGAATTAGTGGCCTCAGCGATCGCCGGAGTGATAAAAATAGTGCGATCGCAAGGTCAATCATTAGAAGACTTAACAGCTCAATTGCTAGCAGATGACCAATTACTAGACCAACAACAACGCCGTTGGTTAAGCAAACTCGTTACTCAGGCATGGGAGAGTTTTACTTGAAGAGGCAGGGGGCAGGGGGCAGGGGAAGCAGGGGAGCAGGGAGCAGGGGAAGAAAATTGTCCAGAAGCGATTAATCACATCTCTGACAATTGTACAGACGCGATTCATCGCGTCTCTAACCAGACGCTTTGACTGCCGCCTCTGCTTGGGCGTGTAATAACAGACCATATTCCAAACCTTCGACAACCGCTTGATAGGAAGCTGCCAAGATGTTGGGTGAAACGCCAACAGTTGTCCAACGTTGATAACCATTGCCTGATTCGACTAAGGCACGGGTTTTGGCAGAAGTGCCTGTGTGACCGTCCAGAATCCGCACTTTGTAATCTGTTAACTCAAAGGTGGCAAGTTGGGGATAGAAGTTGACTAAAGCTTTGCGTAACGCCGCATCTAAGGCTGCTACTGGGCCGTTACCTTCGGCAGCTTCTAAAATGTTCTTACCATTCACCGCGACTTTCACCGTTGCTAAAGCATTGGTCATTTCTTTGCCTTCCACTAAATCACAGTGGACTTGAAAGCCTTTTACTTCAAAAAACTGCTGTCTTCCACCCAAAGCTTCATACATCAATAAAGCAAAACTCGCCTCGGCTGCTTCAAATTGATATCCTTCACTTTCTAATTCCTTGAGGCGCTGAAGAATTTGCTTGGCTTCTGGTGTCTGTTTATCTAGTTCAATGCCAAAAGTCCGGGCTTTAGCTAACACATTACTAATTCCCGCTTGTTCAGAAATCACAATCCGGCGACGGTTCCCCACTTGTTCCGGCTGAATGTGTTCGTATGTCAGGGGATTACGTTCCACAGCAGAGACATGAATACCACCTTTATGAGCAAAAGCCGAACGTCCCACAAAAGGAGCGTGTTCATCAGGGGCAAGGTTGACAACTTCACTCACAAATCGACTGGCTTCTGTTAGTTGCCCTAGCTGGTGTTCTGTGATACAGCTATACCCTAATTTCAGTTGTAAATTAGGAATTAATGAACATAAATTAGCATTCCCACAACGTTCGCCATAACCGTTGATAGTACCTTGTACCATCGTTGCCCCTGCCATCACTGCTGCTAAGGCATTGGCAACAGCCATATCTGAATCATTATGAGTATGAATACCGATTTGGGGTATTGGTAATTGGGTCGAATCTTCCCTGGTCACCTTGACAACATCTTGCACAATCTGACTAACTTCGTGAGGTAAAGTACCGCCATTCGTATCACAGAGGACTAACCATTCAGCGCCGGCTAACATTGCCGCCTTGAGGGTCTGTAAAGCATAGTCTCGGTTGTGCTTATAGCCATCAAACCAGTGTTCAGCATCGTAGATCACGCGTCGCCCTTGAGAGCGAAAAAACTCGATAGTATCGCGGATCATAGCTAAGTTTTCTTCTAAAGTAGTTTTTAGACCTGTTGTGACGTGTAAATCCCAGGATTTGCCAAAAATCGTCACCCAGCTAGAACCCGCAGCCAGGATATCTTGCAGCATTGGTTCATCTGCGGCATGAGTATGAGGGCGGCGAGTTGAACAAAATGCAACAATTTGTGAAAGTTTAAGCGGATCTTCTTGGAGTTGCCAGAAAAATTGAACATCCTTAGGATTGGCCCCAGGCCATCCACCTTCAATGAAGGGAATCCCTAGTTGATCGAGTCTGTGGGCAATGCGTAGCTTGTCTTCTGTAGAAATTGATAGCCCTTCGCGCTGAGTGCCATCCCGTAGTGTGGTGTCATAAAGCCAAATGTGGGGAGAGGGATTTTTGGTCATAAGACTAAGACTTTGGAGACAACTTTAAAGGCAATGTGCCAAGATACAACAAAACGCCAGTTTGCTGATTAAAATATGCCTAAGGTATTAGCTCAGGGTAAAACAATTGAGTGCAATAACGGAGAAAATTTACGCAAAGTTCTGCTAAAAAGTGGTATTGACCTCTACAATAGCGGTGCTAAGGTAATAAACTGTCGGGGTATTGGTAGTTGTGGTACCTGTGCTGTCCAAGTAGAAGGTGAAGTGTCTGTGGCGAATTGGCGAGATCAAGCACGGCGATCGCTTCCTCCTCATTCTCCTACAAAAGACCTGCGTTTAGCTTGTCAGACTCAGGTATTAGGTGATGTAAAGGTAACAAAATTTGACGGATTTTGGGGTCAAGGTTCTCAGGTAGTGTGGCAACCAGAAGGTTAGGTTAACAAGGAGAAATCAAGATGGGTAGATGGACACCGCTAATTCTTATGGCCGGAGGCTTGGCAATTCTCATGGGAACATTGCTAGGCATTAACTTCCCAATGGATGGCCAGCAAAAAACAGCTAGTAATAATACTTCAACTAGTAATAATGCTCCAGGGGGCAAAGCATCGAAAGTACTCCCAGCTAACATTAATGTTAATAGCTCCTCAGCCAATCGCAATCGCACCAATGCAACTACAAATGAAAACAGACCTAGCGTAGCGCAAGATAATTTCAACACTAATACTGACCCAGAAGAAAGAGGCACCAGCAATCAGGAAGAGCGTAGATCGACTGGTAACAGAACCAGTGTGGCTCAAAATAACAATTCCACCGATTCATCATCTCCTGACAATACATCGGATACTAGTACTACAGAAGTTCAATCAAGAGACACCGTATCTGGTGACACAAATGAAGCAAAAGAACCAATTCGTGCTTTGTGGTAATGAAGTGCTGAGTGCTAAGTGACTAGTACGGAGTATTTAGTCAACAAAATTAATCCCTCGTTCCTCACCACTTGTACTAGTCGTTGGTTACAAGTTATGAGTTATTAGTTATGTACTAATGGTAAATAGCTAATATATAAATACTAATGACTAATGACTAGGGACATTGTAATTATTGGTGGCGGCGTTATTGGTTTGGCGATCGCCGTTGAACTTAAGTTGCGCGGGGCAGAAGTCACCGTGCTTTGTCGTGATTTCCAGGCTGCTGCTGCTCACGCCGCCGCCGGGATGTTAGCCCCGGATGCTGAACAAATAACAGGTAAGGCGATGAAGTCGCTATGCTGGCGATCGCGTTCTT
Organism: Nostoc parmelioides FACHB-3921; assembly: GCF_014696625.1. Taxonomy (GTDB): domain Bacteria; phylum Cyanobacteriota; class Cyanobacteriia; order Cyanobacteriales; family Nostocaceae; genus Trichormus; species Trichormus parmelioides. The sequence goes on along the minus strand of NZ_JACJQL010000025.1, from coordinate 9,138 downwards.
TATATCCGGAATGGACAAGTAAATTAGAAGATTTAACGGGTTTAAACACTGGTTACTGGCCTTGCGGCATCCTAGCGCCAGTTTATGCAGGGCAGGAGCGCAAGGGCGTAAGGGTGCAGAAGGGTGAAGCAGAATCACCTGCATATTGGTTAGAAAAAGCAGCTATTCATCAATACCAGCCAGGCTTAGGTGAGGATGTGGTTGGTGGTTGGTGGTATCCAGAGGATGCCCAAGTGAATAATCAAGCACTAGCGCGTGTGCTGTGGACGGCGGCGGAAAGCCTTGGTGTGGAACTCAAAGACGGAATTACAGTAGAAGGATTATTACAACAGCAGGGACAGGTAGTAGGTGTCCAAACCAACACTGGCATCATTCGGGCTGAACACTATGTTTTAGCCACAGGTGCTTGGGCAAATGAATTATTACCTTTACCCGTAACCCCTCGTAAAGGACAAATGTTGCGTGTGCGTGTACCGGAATCTGTACCGGAATTGCCTTTAAAGCGGGTTTTATTTGGCGAAAATATTTACATTGTACCGAGACGAGATCGCTCTATTATTATTGGGGCAACGAGTGAAGATGTCGGCTTTACCCCCCACAACACCCCCATCGGCATTCAAACTTTACTGCAAGGCGCAATTCGTCTCTATCCTCAGTTACAAAACTATCCCATTCAAGAATTTTGGTGGGGCTTCCGTCCAGCCACTCCAGATGAATTACCCATATTAGGCACTAGTCACTGTCCCAATTTAACCTTAGCTACTGGTCACTATCGCAACGGTATCTTACTAGCACCAATAACCGCCGCACTCATAGCCGATTTAATCGTAGAACAAAAATCTGACCCCTTACTGTCTCATTTCCACTACTCACGCTTTCAAACACAGGCATCTACCACCCCCATGTTTACCCACTCCGCCAACTTTTCCAACGGACACACCAAAAACTCCCCACTCCCCACCCTAGACTCATCCCTCATCATCGCAGGCAAATCTTTTCATTCCCGTTTGATGACTGGGACAGGCAAATACCGCAGCATAGAAGAAATGCAGCAAAGCGTTGTTGCTAGCGGTTGCGAAATTGTCACGGTGGCGGTGCGGCGAGTCCAAACCAAAGCCCCAGGACATGAAGGTTTAGCCGAAGCCCTAGACTGGTCAAAAATTTGGATGTTGCCGAATACAGCTGGCTGTCAAACCGCAGAAGAAGCCATTCGGGTGGCGCGTTTGGGGAGAGAAATGGCTAAGTTATTGGGTCAGGAAGATAATAATTTCGTCAAATTAGAAGTTATACCAGACCCCAAATATTTACTTCCTGACCCCATTGGGACATTACAAGCCGCCGAACAGTTAGTGAAAGAAGGTTTCGCAGTCTTACCCTATATCAACGCTGACCCCATGCTAGCCAAGAGGTTAGAAGATGTCGGTTGTGCTACAGTCATGCCTTTAGCGTCACCCATCGGCTCAGGACAGGGTTTAAAAACTACTGCCAACATTCAAATTATCATCGAAAACGCCAAGATCCCAGTCGTGGTAGATGCTGGCATTGGTGCGCCCTCAGAAGCCTCCCAGGCGATGGAATTAGGGGCAGATGCCCTATTAATTAATAGTGCGATCGCCCTTGCTCAAAATCCAGCCGCAATGGCTCAAGCCATGAACCTCGCAACAGTTGCCGGTCGTCTAGCCTACCTCGCGGGTAGAATGCCCATTAAAACCTATGCCAGTGCTAGTTCACCAGTCACGGGTACGATTAGTTAGTCAGTAGTCAGTAGTCAATAGTCCATAGTCAATAGTCAATAGTCCATAGTCCATATTGATCGCTTTGGACTGTTGACCAATGAGTAACGACAACCGACAACCAACAACTGACAACTGACAACTGACAACCGACAACTGACAACTGACCACTGACAACCGACAACTGACAACTGACGAAATGTAACGATTTATCTCTGATTGTGTGAGTAAAAGATATAGGTCTTTATAAGATTAAATAAAATAATCAGAGCTAAGGAAATAATTCATGCCCTATACAAACGAAGAAGGCGGACTTCTAAATAACTTTGCCAGGGAGCCAAAGGTTTATCAAGCAGAACCTCCCACAGCAGGGCAAAAGCGTAATTACGTTATTTTAGGAGTCGCCGCCATAATTTTGGTTGGCGGTTTGATTTTCGTCGCCTTCTCTGTTTCCAGCGTCAGTTGAGCATAAAACATTTAACAAATAAAAAATTTATTTATCATGACTTCAGGTTCTAATTTTTTGAGAACCTGTTTTTATTTTTTATGGTCAAAATATCCCTATGTAATTATACGTAAACTTTAATAAGTATAACAATCCTGAATTTATCCTGAGCAGTGTATCAACCTCATGATTATAGTTAGGACTTACGCAGTCAGACTATTGATTGTAAGTAGAAACCAAAAAAGATAAGGGAGAAGAAGCAGGGGGTAGAGAGTTCATACTCTTTTCTATTTCCTCAGTGACTACTTGCCCAGACTAATCTAATCTTGAATCTTGAATTTTGAATTTTGAATTTTGAATTTTGAATTGATTCGTCCCCAATCCCCAATAGTACTTGGCTCTTAAGCCACCATGAGCGTGAATGATACTGGACACTCCGATAATTCTGCTTGGAATAGGCAAGTCTATCACCGTCTAAAACTTGCCCTTAGTCTTGGTTTGCGACGACAACTTTTCTTGGCAGTATGTGACGATTTACACCTAAGAAATCAAGTAGCTGCGCGGTTACATTCTACTTTGGCCTATCCTGTCGGCCAGGTACTATATCAGCCATCAGATGGACAGGAAGCGAGTACATCGGCTTATCCGAGACTAGTCACTTTGCGGTTGAATTTAAATGAACCTAATCCTATTGCTCAAATTAATCAGTGGTTGGCTAATTATCCGCCGCCTATTGTAGGTGCATCAAAAGATAACCCTGGGAAACCTTTACCTATACCCACATTTCAGCTTGTGGGTGTGGAACAACTCACCAAACAAACGGTAGCTAGTCAGCGTTTATTTTTACACTATCTGCGCTTGAGTGAACAGTTTTTTGCTGCTCAAGAATCCAGCCGATTTCTGGAATCTAGTGTATTGTTATGGGTGTCGCGTCCCTGGTTATCAGCTATTCAGCAATCAGCGCCGCAGTTTTGGCGTTGGCGGACTGGTGTATTTGTATTTGCCGGCGAACCTACTCCAACAACTCAAAATTCAGGTCATCCAGAACGTTTTTCCAATTCTAGAAGCGTGAAATTAGGTAATCTTGAACAGTCTGTACTAGACGAATTAAGTATGGAAGGTGAGGTGAGAAGCCCATCCACCACAGAAATTAGCTTTGGGGATGAAGTAGACTTACCTTCAGAACTACCGGGGAATCATCCACAACCAAAAGAAGAAACGCCTCGGTTAATTTCGGAGTTACCCCCAACTCAGCAAAAGCCGCAGGAACTTACAGTTAGGTCTAATGCTGCTAATAGTTCATCGCTTTTGTCTTTGTCTCATGTCAGCCAGGAGTTAACGGAGTTAGTGCTGGCAACAATTAATACAAAAATATCATCAGAAGCAGAGGATGATTGGCAACCACAGGAATTGCTGTTGGAGATTGAGGAATTACACTCACAATCAGTTAGTGGAGAGATACTGGCGGCTGCTTATCATCAGTTAGGAAATTTGTATCGTCTGCGAATCGAGCAGGGACAGTCAACTTTAGAGGACTTGATGGTAGCAATTATTGCTTATCAAGAATCTATCAGCTATGACGAAAATTCCCCACAACTGCCCGATATTTTAAATGACTTGGGTACTCTCTATTGGATGCTTTATCGCACACCACCCAATGTAGAGGAGGGGCAAACTTATATTGAGCAGGGGATCGAATTTTATGAGTTAGCGTTAAAAATAATTTCCCCAGAAACACACCCTGATACTTATGCACGAGTGCATAATAATTTAGGGACAGCCTATGGAGATTTGGCGCGGTTTGCCAATCCGGCGGAGAATTGGCAACAAGCGGTTGTATCTTACAGCGAAGCTTTACGCCACCGGACTGTGGAATTAGATCCTTTAAAGTATGCGGCTTGTCAGAATAATTTAGGTACTGCTTATTGGCATTTAGCTCAGTATAATCAGCCGGTGGTGCATTTGAAAAAAGCGATCGCCTCCTACAAACAATCACTAGCTCACTACAACCCCCAAGAAGAACCCCTCAAATATGGGATGATTCAAAATAATGTCGGTACTGCCTACTGGAATTTGGCGCAGTACGAACAACCAGGGGAAAATCTCCAGTTAGCCATTGATGTCTACAGAGAAGCTTTAAAATATCGCACGGCGGCGATGGTTCCTCATGCTTGTGCCGCAACGCACAATAATTTAGGTACGGCTTATTGGCATTTGGCTAATTTACCGCAAAATACTAAAGATGTTAGGCAGAAGCTATTGACTTTATGTATTAATGCTTATGAAGAGGCGATCGCTCTCGCCCATTCTTTGAGTAGTGTATCTTTAAGCTTTGATTTATTTGCTACCCACAATAACTTGGGACTCGCCCATTATCAGTTAGTCACTGATAATTATTTTAGTGGAGATAAAAGCAGGCGATCGCATCACCTGGAAGCAGCTTTAGATAATCATTTACAAGCTTTAAATGGTTTAAGTAAGCAACCAGAAGCCTATCAAGCAACTTTTGCTTATGTAATCAAGACAATTCGGGCTTTTCACAATGAATTAGGTTTTCAAGGGCAAAATTTGGCTTTGTCTAAAGTTCCTGGTCATTTGTTACCAGAGATTTTACCCAAGTTGTAGTTTTGTGGAAAATTGCCCATAATTTCTGTATTTATAAAACAAAACTCAGAAGTCAGGAGCCAGAATTCAGCATGAATTCTGTGCGAGACTTTTTCATCACATTGTTAAATACAGCAGAAATATTATCTTCAGCTAATCTTAGTAAATATGTAATTGCTTTTGTTACAAAGATTATAAGCTGTTACGCATTTAAATTGTATATTTCGCACTCAGGTTGTCAAAAGTCCAAAGTCCAGAGTCCAAGCTAGCCTTTAACTCTGGACTCTTGACTATGGACAGCCCTGACGCAAGAATATTTGATTTAGGTGCGTATCACCTTAACGCAAAATTTATGTCTCCGGTTACCATCAGACTCGAAACATCACGTTTACAACTGCGTGAATTTAAAGGTAGCGATAAATTAGCATTTGCTAGGTATCGTTCTGACCCAGCAATAGCAAAATATCAGAATTGGGATATACCTTATTCAGAAGCTGCCGCGGCCGATTTTATAGAGTCTTTGCAACAGTTAACGCCTGGTATTTTAGGAGAGTGGTATCAGCTGGCGATTGAACTTAAAGCTACAGGTGAAATGATTGGTGATTGCGCTTTCTGCATCTTAGCTGATGATAGCAAGCAAGCCGAAATTGGTTTCACCATAGCACAGACGCACCAAGGTAAAGGCTATGCCACCGAAGCCGTAACTTGTTTACTGGAATATTTATTTAAAAATCAAAATCTGCACCGAGTCCGTGCCAACTGCGACCCAGAAAACATAGCATCTATCAAATTATTAAAACGGGTTGGTATGCGCCTGGAAGGTCATTTTATTAAGAGTTTATGGTTCAAAAATAATTGGGTAGACGAGTTATGGTTTGCGATTCTCGATGATGAATGGAACTAAATGATACCAGTATTTACACTCCCTTTCGTGGTGGAAACTCTTAACAGAAGGGAAGATGAGCATCACAAGCAAGGTTTAAAGCCGAGTGGAATTGTAGGCAGCTTAGTTTCCCTGTTCCCTTTCATACTGGATGGATATTTGCTTCTTAATAAATTCTTCATTGACAGCCCCTTGCTGATTATGATAATCATTATCGGAAGTAAGTATACTGTCAGAAATAAGTGATATGGCTTCATACAGCATTCAACTGGGGCAAGCATCTACTTCAGTCTTAGCGAGCTTGTTGGTGGCAGCACCACTAGCTCTATCCAGCAATATTGCACCAGCGCAAGCTCATGGTAATCACACCCATGCTGATGAAACTGAGTTTTATATTGGGTTAGATGGTTTAAGAGTTCTGGCTAGTGGTACGTATGCGGGATTAGACAACCCTAATTACAATCGCTTAACATTTTTATACGCACATAGAGAAGAAGATTTTACTACTAATCACTTTCACGGTATTGGAGCTTACAGCTATTCAGGGCCTTTAGGTAGTCCAAGTGTTAACCCGACAAATATAAATAATAGAATCCCTGAAACCTATACAGGACAACTACCTCTGCAATTATTGCCAGGTAAAGGAGCGTTTGCTGGTCGCTTGGTGAGTACTGCGACAGGGGCAGAATATAGCAATATCAAAATTGAAACTGTAGAAACTTTAGCCTCAGCTACAGATGCAGACGACCAGTATTTATTTAATAGTTCTGGCGGTCGTTGGCAATCATCTTTAGGAGGTGCAACGATTGGTCTACAGCTGCTTTCAATTAGTAGTGGATTAAATGTTGCTGACGAAACAGGTGTAAACCTTTTCAATTCCGTCGGTGATATTTATACAATCGGTACTGGTGGTAATTTCACCTTCAGACCAAAATTCTGGACTGATGCAGCCGCAGCACTAGGGAAATACTCAGCAACATTTAAACTTGTGGATGTCAGTACAAATAGTAGTACTCCCTTGCTGGAGTCTGGTACATTTAGTTTCGATTTCAGTGTTGAACAAGTACCTGAACCTTCAACAACTATTAGCTTAGGTGTATTGGGACTATTGGCGCTTTCTTGGTCTCGATTGAAGAAGCGGACAGCAAAAAGCTTGAATTAGGGGACTGGGGACTGGGGACTAGGGACTAGGGAGTGGGTTAAAAGTCTTGTTGTGTCTAGGTTGTATCATCTATTCATGTCTTAACACTACTGGCGACAGCTATATTTGATCAATCGAATGTCATTATTTCTTGTCCACCCCTAAACCCCTACACCCCTACACCCCTACATCCCTACACCCTTAAAATAAAAAATCCTCAATGGCGGCGAAAATAGCTGCTGGGTATTCCTCATGTAATCCCAAGGAACCGGGAACTATTACGCTTTGCACGCCGGGGATTGTGGCTAAAGCGTCCATTTCTTCTCGTGATTTGGGTGGACTTGATGCACCAATGACTACCATCAGGGGTACAGATAATGACTGCACTAGTCCGAGGAAATCAGATTGATTGTGTACAGCGTCAATATTGCCTGTGACAAAAGCCGCAGAAGCAAATCTGGCTCCTGGTTTTTGAGTTGTTTGCCACTTCTTCTCAATAAAAGCGGGTGTGAGTCTATCCGCGTCTGTGAAAACATGACGGCGGTACATGAAATTTAAGAATGAGGGTGTGGTGTTGAGTTTGTAGAGAATCTGTCCAACAATAGGCGATCGCACTAATCCCCTCACTATACCAGCTACCTGCTGACTTGCCCCCATCGTTGGCAAGGGGCCGCGCCATGTAGGTGCGACTAAAACAATCTTTGAGAAAGCATCCGGCTGTTTTTGCGCTAGTCGCAACACATAACTAGCCCCATGACCAGCCGCTAACACGGTAATTGGGGTAGAAAAAACAGCCTGAACAAAATCTTCTAAAAATCGCTGATAAATTTCTGGTCGGTAATCTAAACTGGGGCGAGAAGATTCACCAAATCCTGGCCAGTCCACTGCAACTACTTGGAAATGGGGAGCTAGTAACCTAGCCATTTCACCCATTTCCAAACGGGTAGATACACTGCTAAAAGCTGGTAATAGTAAAAGTGGTGAACCTTGACCAAGGGTTTCATACACCACCCGTAATGGTTGACCTTCCCACTGCCAGAGAAATTCATCAACTACTCCACCAAACCCAGTAGGCTCAGAGGTGGATAATAAATTGGTAGACATAATTTTTCCATCATCAGCCCTATGGTTCTAACTTACATTCCAGCGCCTTTTTTTGCATGGTTTTAAATATGTTGTAAAATCCGTTGGCACGGGAGGGTGTCAAGCTGACATTTAAACCAGTGGCTTGGATAAAATCTGGAGTTAGTTGGACAATTTCTGTGGGAGTTAGTCCGTTTAACCCTTCAATGAGAAACGCAAGTAATCCTTTCGTTAATTGAGAATCAGAGTCTCCCTCATACGCAACATGACCATCATTTAAGTGTGCAGTCACGTAAACTTGTGAGACACAACCAGGAACTTTATTCTCAGGGATTTTATCGGTTTCTGGGAACTCCGGCAGCTTTTGAGCGTACCAAATCAATTGTTCATAACGGCGCTTAGGGTCGCTAGCACGTTGAAAGCGCTGGACAAGTTTAGCAAGTGCAGGTGGTAAAGAATCTAAACTAGAGGACATAAAAGTGTCTGCAAATAATCGGTTTCACCTTGAGTTTAGATTATCTGATTAGTCATTAGTCAACAGTCAACAGTCAACAGTCAACACTTCTTCTAAGCCTTTTATCAATCCCCTTCCTTTTATTCAACCCTACTTTTTGTCAATTCAATGCTGATTTTGCCGCCAAAATCGGGAATGGGTGCGGCGGGTTTAGTAAGTTTAACTTGGACTTGCGTGACTTGATGACATTGCTCAATGATAGAATCAGCGATCGCACCAGCTAATCTTTCTATCAAAGCAAACTTAGAAGTTTTCACCAAGTCTTTGACTAAGCTAATGACGCTGCGATAATCAAGAGTATCGGCTATCTCATCACTCTTAGCAGCTGCGGATAAATCTAACCATAACTTGACATCCACCTCAAACCACTGTCCTAACACCTGTTCTTCTGGTAAATAGCCGGTGTATCCATAGCAGCGAATCTCAGTTAAGTGAATGCAATCCATCTAAATCTCCACAACTTCCCCAAAAAGATTGTTTGACACTCTCACCGCTAATTGCTAAAGCAATGTAGCGGGAGATTCTTGTTTCTCAGAAACACGCTTTTTGGCACAAGTGCCAACGAGTCTTACTGTTTCTCCACAAGCTTGAAATTCTGTGTGTCCCACAGTATTTGTTGACAGTATTATTATCCCTTCTGCTCTCAAGTTCCGTGAAGCATTTTCATCTCTGTCATGGGTTGTTTGGCAACTTGGACAAATCCACTCACGGATACTTAAGTTCAGCAAATCATTC
>NZ_JACJQL010000024.1 GCF_014696625.1 Nostoc parmelioides FACHB-3921 | reverse complement strand
ACCCTTTTATGTGGGGACTGAAGGGAGGGAACTTCAGGAGGAGACGGCTCCTCAGTAAAATAGGCTACTGCCTCTACGCACAACTTTCACGTCGCGCATCTCGGCTCGATACCTCAACGGCAAGAAAGCAACATTGGAGCAAAATATAGAAGAGTATTGTGAAGAAATTCGACATATCACTCAGAAGCTTCGCAATCAGGGAATATATCCCTCGGAAAAACGTGTATCAGAACAAATGACTATGCCAGGATACTTAAGATATCCGAAAGTTCGTTTGGCATTGCAATAAATGCTATGCCAGTTAGGTAAGTGAGTATATAGCTAACTTCGTTTAAGCAAAAATACTTATTGTATTTATAGCTATCTTTGATTCTTCTTTCCTTTTTACTAACTGATTTTTTGTGCGACAATTGACAAGCATAAGTTGTTTCTTGGCAACTTTTAGTGGAAGCATAAGCTTGCCGTTGCGGCAAAGTTATGGGTAAAGTCACAAAAACTAACAATAAATATTTAATGTATAAATGGAGCTAAGCGGGTTCGAACCGCTGGCCTCTGCAATGCCATTGCAGCGCTCTACCAACTGAGCTATAACCCCATAATTTTGATTCACTAAGATTTTTTAAAATTTTTAGTGATATACAAGATTATTTCGCTTTACTAGTATGCAGGTTTATGTAACTTAAGTCAAGACATATATATTAAGTTGTGTGAGAATGTGGGGTGATGATCAGCTACTCTGCTTTTAAGTTACACAATTCATCGTGATGGCTGTTGACAGTTAAACGTCTTTATTAGTAGTTATGCAATTTAGGCGCGCATTAGGTTATTGCTATATGGGGCGTGAGAGTAGAGTAATTTTATTTTTGCTGTTCCCTAAAACATTTACCAAAAGCCAGGTAAGGTTAATGCCTGTTTTAACTTAATTAACGAGCTAAATGCTGAAATAGTGGTTGATTTTGTTTCTTATTATTGTCATCTATGCAATATTTCGTATAGTACACAGATACTAAATTGTACTATACTTTAGGGTTGTCTAGTACAAAAAAACAAATCATATCAATTCTCCAAAATTCAGCAATAGATCGATTTCTCAGAAACCCTTGTGATATGTGCTTTCCTTACTTTTGAACTTGGAATTGTTTATGCCGAAACGCCTGCTAGTGGTTGAATCTCCGGGTAAAGTGAAAAAGCTCAGTCAGATTTTGGGTTCTGAGTGGATTGTCCGTGCTTCTTGTGGACACATTCGGGAACTGAGTGATGAGGGTGAGGATGCTTTGGGGTTCAGCATGGATGGTAGTAGTGTGCAGTGTCACTACGTACCGCGTGACCAACGCTCAAAAGAAACTATCCAGCAGTTAAAGAGTGCAGCGAAGCAGGTGAGTGAAGTTGTGTTAGCGACTGACCCGGATAGGGAAGGAGAAACCATTGCTTGGCATCTCAAGGAAGTTTTGGGATTGAGAGAACCGAAAAGAGTTGTCTATACAGAGATTACAGCCTCGGCGGTACAGAGTGCGATCGCTCATCCGCGCAAACTGGACTTAAATTTAGTCGGGGCGGGATTGTGTCGAGATTGTTTGGATAAGTTGGTAGGGTATAAGGGTAGTCCTCTGGTTTGGGCGTTAAATAATGGGGCTAAGAGTGTGGGGAGAGTGCAGAGTTCTACACTCCACCTAATTTGTCAACGGGAGAGAGAAATTCAAAGCTTTGTACCTCAAGATTATTGGAGTGTTTGGGTTGATTATGTTGAAGGTTTCCGCGCTTTCTATAAAGGTGCAGTCAACACTCGCTCAGACTCTCCAGAAGCAGAAGTAGAAATTCATGATGATGCGGCGGGAAATAGCACGACTGCGCCTGAATCTACCCGCGTACTGGCGGAAGCAGAAGCTAATCGTTTAGTAGAAGAAGCACGCCGTCATCCCCACCAAATCGTGCAGTATGAGGGAAAAGTTGCCAACCGTCAACCACCCCCACCTTTTATTACTTCCACCTTGCAACAAGCGGCTGGTTCTAAGTTGAAGTTTGCGCCAGAGAAGACGATGCAGTTAGCCCAAAAGTTGTATGAGGCTGGGTTGATTACATATATGCGGACAGACTCGGTAATGTTGAGTCCAGAGTTTTGTGAAAGTGCGCGTCAGTGGTTGGAACAAAATGACCCCCAGAATGTGCCAAAGCAGGTTGCAAGACATCGCAGTAGTAAGACAGCCCAACAAGGACACGAAGCGATTCGCCCCACTGATGTGTTTCGTCCTTCCGCCCAGTTGCGAATAGAACTATCCACAGATGAGTTTAACTTGTATGTAATGATTTGGAAACGGGCGATCGCTTCCCAATGTCGTCCAGCTCAACTACGAAAAACCGTTGTCATTACCCAGTCTGGTCAAATTCTCTGGCAAGCACGAGGGCAAGTAGTAGAATTTCTCGGTTACACCCGCTACTGGCCTAACCTCAGCAAGGATACCCTCTTACCCACCTTACAACAAGGGCAAATGGTAACTTTAGAAAATGCTGGTCACGAAAAGAAACAAACCCAACCGCCACCACGCTACAGCGAACCCAAGTTAGTACAACTGATGGAACGTAAAGGCATTGGTCGTCCCAGTACTTATTCTCCCACCATTGCCACCCTGAAGAAACGGGGTTATGTGGAACTGACCAAAGACAACTTACATCCAACAAATCTAGGCTTAGAAGTTGATACTTTCTTACAAAAAGCCCTACCGGATTTACTAGAGGCGGAATTTACTGCCAAAATGGAGAATGCCCTGGATGCGATCGCTGAAGGTAAACAACCTTGGCAGATATACTTGACCACTTGGAATCAAAGTTATTTTGCCCCGGCTTTAGCAAAAGCCAAGACCGTTGCTGTTGATTTAGCCAATCCAACGAAAACTTTCCCCGTACGTAAATACGATACTAGCCGGACTCGTTGCCCTGATTGCAATAACTTTCTCAGCAAAATTCCCAGCAGTAAACTGAAGAAAAAATACTTCCTCAAATGCACTAGCGGTTGTGAAAACACAGTCTTATTTTGGAGTGAATTTAGTAAGACTTGGCAAGCACCCCGAACAAAAGATGACAAAATGGCAGAAAATGGGGAAAAGAATCATCTCTCACCTGCAACAAAACTTCCTACTCAGTTGACAGCATACCCCTGTCCAGTATGTAAAAAACCTTTGGAGGAGTATACTTACACCAAAGATGGACAGAAAAAAACTATGCTGCGTTGCTCTGCACCCTCATCTCGCACTGATAAAAAACATCAAGATGTGGCTTATTTCCACACTGCTAAAGGTTGGTGGAGTCCTAAGTTTGGGGAAATAAACAAATGAAAGACTATCCCTCTCAACGTAAATAGGGATAGTCTAGTTTTACCAATCGTGGGGGATAAATTTTGAATATACTAGAATTTTCTCTGCTAGTTTGGCTTGGCTCATTTAGCGCTGGTTTTATAGGTGCGTTAACTGGGTTGGGGGGTGGGGTTGTCATTGTTCCCTTATTAACTTCAGTATTTGGTGTTGATATTAGATATGCTGTTGGCGCTTCCCTGGTATCTGTAATTGCGACATCCTTGGGGGCTGCATCTACTTATATTAAAAAAGGCTATACAAATCTGCGATTGGGGATGTTTTTAGAAGTTTCCACCACAATCGGGGCGATCGCTGGGGCGATGATTGCTACATTTGTATCTGTCAAAGCTTTGACTATTGTCCTGGCGATCGTACTGATGTATTCTGCGTATCTTTCACAACGACCAAGACTTGAGCAAGTAGAAGACGATATAGCAGACCCCATCGCCAACTACCTGCAACTCAATAGCACCTATCCTACTACTAATGGATTAATGCCTTATCACGTCCACGCAGTACCAGCCGGGTTTAGCATCATGTTAGTAGCTGGGGTGTTGTCCGGCTTGCTGGGTATTGGTTCGGGAGGATTCAAAGTTTTAGCAATGGATCAAGCCATGCGCCTACCCTTCAAGGTTTCCACCACTACCAGCAATTTTATGATCGGTGTCACAGCCGCCGCATCAGCCGGAGTTTATTTAGCCAGAGGTTACATTGATCCTGGTCTATCAATGCCTGTAATGTTGGGTGTATTACCCGGTGCTTTTTTGGGTGCGAGAGTTTTAATAGGTGCGAAGACGCAGATTTTGAGGATTATTTTCAGTCTGGTGTTAGTGGTAATGGCTTTGAAGATGGTCTACAACAGTCTAATAGGAGGGCTGTAAAATGTATGAATATAATTCTGGTATTTACTGGAACTCAACAGTACAGTCAGAAAGTGAAGTTGTGGTTACCTCGGTGCAGCTTCCAGAAGCGAATGAGAGCCAAAAATTAGAAGAATCACCAATTAGCGCTGTCGGACAAATTACTAGCATTTGTGAAATTGATGTTAGCAGGAATTTTGTCAAAACATCAACTGAACAGCAATTAGAATATTTACTCAGCAATCTTTTAAAATATGGTGTTTTGACAGCTAGTGCAGTTGTCCTAATAGGGGGCATACTCTACTTAATTCATCACGGTACTGAGCCTGCTGATTATCATATTTTTCACGGTACACCATCAGAGTTTCGTTCACCATCTGGTGTATTCCACGCAGTATTATCAGGTAGCCGCCGTGGCATCATTCAACTGGGGTTGTTATTATTAATCGCTATTCCCGTTTTACGCGTTGTTATATCTTTACTTACCTTCCTGCTAAAACGAGAATTTATTTACGTTATTATTACCTCTTTAGTTCTGGCGAGTTTAACTTATAGTCTAATAGGAGCTTATTAATAAATAAGATCATTACTACTTACTCGTATAAGAAAGATAAGGGATTGCTCATATTTTCTGCAAAACCCAGGATACCGCGATCGCGGTGTTCATAAATTAATGTGCCTTGAGAATCAAAGAGAAAAGTTCCTCCGCGCTGGGTCAAATAAGATGAATTTGGTACATAAGTACTCCAGTTGCTCAAAACTTCAGTCATATTTCGTAGACGCAGGGTTGCTAGTTCAAAAGGACGCTGAAAGCCTGTTCCGCCAGCAGCTTTGAAAAATGAACCTTTCATTGGTGGTAAAGGTGTACCCTTCACAACTTCCTCATCAGCAATTAACTGGGGTGCTTTCTTATCACCCTTATAACCCCGAAAAACTTCCTTGAGAGTTCCGGGACTACCAATTCCTGCACACATCAGCATTAAATTCAGCCATGCTTTTTGTGAACTTGATAGTATGGGGAATTGTAGCGATAAACCGCGATAAAGACCCAAAATACTGTGGATTTCCGCTTTTGCATCGACAAACAACCATTCTTGCGGGAAATTTGTATATTCGCAAAACTTGAGTCCAGAATTGCGATCGCCTATTCCAATAGCCCGAATTATAATTCCTCTGGCTGCGATTTGTTCTTTTTCTCTTTGTAGCCACCAAGCATATTCTAAATTATCAAAATCCCCCAACTGTGACCAAATTAGTACAAGTAACTTGGAAGGATAGATGCAGCTATCTAGAACGGGTTTAACTTCTCCGTCGCTAACTCGCAAGCGTTGAGTTTGACTCAAAATCGAATAAATATTTAAGGAATTAGAGCTGGCTTGAATATTCATGCAGGTGGGGGGGACAGTTTTTTAGTAAAATTCTAGCCGGATTCGGACATTTTGTTTTTTGTATGGGATCTATAGCGCTTCTCGTTTGTATGCGATACACTCTGACCTCTCTCCTACAAGGAGAGGCTTTGATGCTTACTCCTCTTCCCTTGTAGGGAAGGGGTTGGGGGTTAGGTCTGTATTAAACTTAACTGCAAACCGCTATATTTACAACAATTCTGTTAGGGAAAATTGCCGTTGTCGGTCTAGTTCTTGTAGCTTGATTTTTTCGGTGTAGAATGCCTGATAATATGATTGCCATTTTTCTGGTTCAGTTTCAGGGTCAGTTTCTTGCCAGAGTTCCAGAAAGTGACGATAACGCTTTTCTGTTAATACTCGTTCCATACAGGCGATCGCTGCTTGTACAACTTGGGGAGTCCGCATAATCTCTTTTTTGGTTTTCTCATTGAGATGAAACAGATGAGAAATTACCCCAAGTTCTTCAGCTAGTTCTAAATATATATCTTGTAGTCGGGAAACTAAATCAATCTGTTCGCCTGGAGACTCTAAGATTTGTTGCCACAAAAATCTATGGTGGGATAGGCTAAACTCTAAATTTCTGGTTTCTAGTTCTTCAATAATCACTCGACGCTGTTCGGGACAATGGAGGTAAATCCGCAGTAATAGCGCCTCGGCTAGTTCTAGCAGGCTGCGATCGCCATTGAGGGGAGAATTAGGACTAGGAACTAGGGAAAGGCTTCTATTCGTCCTGGTTGACAGGGGTTTGCTATAGGTGGCGGTGGCTGGGGTGATTTGGGTGAGGAGATTTTCCACTCGCAGGGGGATGAGTCTGGTGTCTCCTAAGCTGAGGATTTCTGCACAGTAAGAAACGTAATAGTTGCGGGTATCGCCGTTAACTATATTTTTGAGTAATTTGACAAATTGCTGTGTAACTTGCTGAAAATCAGTCGCTTGTTTTAAATCACGGTCTTTGGTAATCTGCTGAATCTGCCAGTTCAACCATAATGGTGCATTTGCTAATAGTTGTCCATAATCTGCTGGTGTATGGCTACGCAGATATTCATCAGCATCTTTGCCATCGGGAATGTTGAGAATTTTCAGTTGCACTTCGCCTTTGTAAGCTAAATCGGCAATTTCCCCGATCGCCCGTTCGGCGGCGTTGGTTCCGGCTTTATCTGCATCAAAGTTGAGTACCAACTGTTTTGAGTCGGTGTAGCGCAATACGAGCCGCACTTGTTCTAAACTCAGGGCAGTACCCAAAGAAGCCACAGCATTATTAATGCCGGCTGCGTGGAGGGCGATCGCATCAAAATAACCTTCCACCACCACTGCTTGATCAAACTGGGAAATCCCCGTCTTTGCTTGGTCGAGGGCGAATAGGGTTTTACCTTTATTAAATAGTTCTGTTTCTGGTGAATTTAAATATTTTGGCTGTTCATCTGTCAACGTTCTCCCACCAAAACCAATTACCCGTCCTTGGATATCACGGATGGGAATCATGAGGCGATCGCGGAACACATCATAATATCCCGCGCCTTCCTTGCGGGGTTTAATCAAACCTGCTTTTTCTACCAGATGCACCGGGTAATGCTTGTCTTCCACCAAATAACGATGGAGAGTTTCCCAGCCTGCGGGTGCATAACCCAAGCCGAACTGTTGGATTGTTACTTCCTGGAATTGGCGATCGCTGCGTAAATACTGCATCGCCTTTTGTCCTTGTGATTGTCTGAGGGCGTGTTGATAAAAACTCGCCGCCGAAGCCAGCACCTCATACAACTGTTCTCGCAACGATATCTGACGCTGTAATTCTTGCCGTTGTTCTGGTTCCAGGGTTTGGACTGGGACTTGGTAGCGCCTAGCTAAATCTAACACCACATCAGCAAACGATCGCTTGCCCAATTCCATCAAAAACTTAATCGAATTTCCCCCAGCCTGACAACCAAAGCAATAATACATTTGCTTAGTTTGGCTGACAGTAAAACTAGGTGATTTTTCATCATGGAAAGGACACAAGCCGACAAAATCTTTACCCCGCTTGCGTAAAACCACATATTCCGATACCACATCGACAATATCAGCCCGATGTTTAACTTCATCTATCGTATCTGGATGGAGGCGCGGAATTTGCATTTTGGTTGGTTGCTAGTTGTTAGAGACGCGATTAATCGCGTCTGTACAATTGTCAGTGGTCAGTATATCTCTTCCCCCTCCCCATATAATTATTGTTGCCAAGCCCAAAATAGTGTATAGAATTGCTTACGCTTAATTTTATCAGAGGAAATACGGGAGATGGGGCGTATTTTTATTTCGGCAGCCCACGGAGGCAGAGAAGCGGGAGGAGTAGATCCAGGCTCAATCGCTGGGGGGACGACAGAAGCCAGAGAGATGATTCTGCTACGAGATTTAATTGTGACAGAATTGCGATCGCGGAGTTTTGAAGTTTTGTCTGTTCCTGATGATTTGAGTGCGGCTGATACTATCACCTGGATCAATGCTCGTGGTCGTCGAGGTGATGTATCCCTAGAAGTCCATGCTGATTCGGCGAGTAGCCCGGCTGTAAGGGGTGCTAGTGTGTTCTATATTGCGAGTAATAATGAGCGTAAAAGCAACGGGGAATTGCTGTTAGTTGGATTGTTACGCCGTGTACCCCAGTTACCAAATCGGGGAGTCAAACCAGATACAGACAGTGGTTTAGGTAGATTGGCCTTTTGTCGGCAGATTGCGATCGCTTCTTTACTCATGCAGGTGGCTTTTCTCAGCAGTCCTGAGGATCGAGCTTTGCTGCAAAATCGTCGGCGCGATTTCGCTTTGGGTATTGCTGATGGTTTGGCTTCATGGAGTCGAGTGATTGACCCTACTCCGGGAACCCCCGCAGACCCCAATTATCCACCCATCAATATTAATATTAACGGGCAGAATTATGCAGAGCAAGGAATCTTAGTTAATGGTAACGCTTACATTCCCATTGATTTAGTCGATCGCCTGCGGATTGATTTATCAAAAGCACCAAATGTCAATCGCATCACCTATCGGCGAATTGTCTATGTCAAAGCGGTGGAACTGCGAGATTTTAATGTAGCCGTTAGCTGGGATGCAGCAACACGCACCGTCACCTTACGTTCCAATTTGGTAGTGTGTCCTGGTCAAATTGACAGGATCATGTCCAATGGAACGACCTCAGAAGTGCAAATGCAACTATTCTTGAGAAACAATAACGAGAATGCCTTAGCCCAATTTCCTGACTTACCTAAACTCTATCGAGAAGAAGCCAGCGCCGAGGGCGTAAATTATGACATTGCTTTCTGCCAAATGTGTGTAGAAACAGGATTTTTACGCTTTGGTGGAGACATTAAAGCAGAACAAAATAACTTTGCTGGTTTAGGTTCCATTGGTGGCGGTACAGAAGCAGCAGCTTTTCCTAGTGCCAGAATTGGTGTCAGGGCGCACATCCAGCACCTCAAAGCCTACGCTAGTCTAGAACCCCTAGTCAATGAAGTAGTAGATCCCAGATTTCGCTTCGTCACCCGTGGCGTAGCAACAAAAATTGATGAACTTTCAGGACGCTGGTCAGCCGATTTAAATTATGGGTCAAAAATCACCGCTATGGTGAGACGTTTATACGAGTCCGCCGGCTTCTTTTAATAGTGAATCCGGTTTAAGCAAAGCCCAAAACTCTAACATTTTTGATACCTCATCCCTGGTAGCTGCGAAACTA
The DNA here is from genome assembly GCF_014696625.1 of Nostoc parmelioides FACHB-3921. GTDB lineage: Bacteria > Cyanobacteriota > Cyanobacteriia > Cyanobacteriales > Nostocaceae > Trichormus > Trichormus parmelioides. The sequence goes on along the minus strand of NZ_JACJQL010000024.1, from coordinate 90,647 downwards.
TACCCATCAATTCCAACTGTAATAAAGCACTGGAAACTGAACCAGCATTCATACCTGTTTGCTGAATAATCAAATCGAAGGGTAAAGCATCAAAGCTAATAGCATCAAGTACCCGTTGTAGTTCTGGTGATAAAGTTGGTAAACTCAACTGCTCTGGTACTGATGATTTATCTACCATATCCAATTGTGGTATTGCTCCCAGCATTTTTAAAAGTTCATCGATTTCTCGGATAATTAAAGAAGCGCCTTGGCTAAGTAATTTTAAACAGCCTTGGGATGGATGATCATCTACTCTGCCGGGGAGTGCATAAACATCCCTACCAAAATCATTGGCGTAGGTAGCCGTAATTAATGCGCCAGACTTGATTGGTGCTTCCATTACCAAAATGGCGCGACTTAACCCAGCAATAATTCTATTACGACGAGGGAAGTGAGCGCGATCGGGTGGGGTCTTGGCAGGATATTCACTCACAACCAATCCATTGGTCAAAATCTGCTGGTACAAATCCCGATTTTTATGGGGATAGACGACATCTACACCTGTACCCAAAACTGCGATTGTCCTTCCCCCAGCTTTTATAGTTGCACTGTGGCTTACCGTGTCGATTCCTTCCGCCATACCAGAAACCACAGTGAAGCCATTTTTAGCTAAAGCAGTGCTAATTTGCCGAGTCCAGCGTATGCCATATTCTGAGGGTTGACGCGTCCCGACAATGCCCACTAAGGGTTTATTTCCCCAATTTTCTTGTAAATCCACCTCACCCTGATAGTACAACATGGGCGGTGGGCTGGGAGTTTCTAACAACAAACGGGGGTAGTTGGTATCGGCTGGTGTCCAGAAATGGGGGTTTTCTTCCTCATGCTGGATGAGTAATTGTTCTGGGTAAAGACGCGATCGCTGTTTTACCACTTTTTCTAAAGTCTGTAAACCAAAGCCCTCAACTTCCCCTAACTGCGCCTGAGTAGCATTCCAAGCTGCTGCTAATGTACCGAAATGCTGCTGTAGTCGTCGTAGTAAAACAGGCCCAACCCCCGAAATTTGCGCCCAAGCTAACCAATAGGCTCGTTCTTCACCCACATTCCCATCCTCACACCCACTGGGTTGAGTATTCCCAAATTTGGGGGGTTGGGTATCGGGGGTTGGGGATTGGGGATTAGGGACTGGGAAAAGTTCTCCCCTGCCTCCTCTGCCTCCCCTGCCTCCCCTGCTTCTTATTCTGTCTCCTAAACTTTGACTGAGTTTTTATCTTTGAGGTAGGCAAATACGGATTTATCACCAATATCGGGGGGAATGGCTTGTATTGCCTTACGTACAGCAAATATTACAAATAAGATTGCCCAAGCTCCTAATAAAATTTGTTCCCATTGAGTTGGTAGAATGCCCACCATGTGTCCTAATAAAAGTGTGGGTACGAGGAAAGTTAGGACTTTGGTTTCTAAACGATAAAAGCAAAACGCTTCTTTGAAATAAATCCCTGTTAACGCTGCGAAGGTAAAACCAATTCCCAATATGGTCAAAGGTTGATTGTATACAGTCACAGCAAAAGGTTGACTGTCGGAATGTCCGAAGATAAACGCAGCAATGCTACCAATTATCCAAAAAACCTGTAATAGTCTGTGCAATGGTGCAAGATAAATATGAATCGTCAATAAACTTACTCCCAGCGCCAAACTGAAGCAAGTGTATAAGGGAGTTAGGGCTTGAATAGCAATAGGATTATTGGTGAATAATACTAAAGCAGTGCCAATGGCAAAACTCAAGGCTGCTACCATTAAACCAGAACGGTAAATAATCACACCATTGCGATCGCTCTGATTAATCGTAAACTCCCCAAACTGACCTTGATAAACTTCCGGTGCAGATATTGTTGATGTAGTCATTAGTCATTAGTCCATATTCATTAGTCAACAGTCAACGGTTCTCACCTTGCCTTTATTCACTAGTCTAATAACTAATGACTTCTAGAGGGTCTTGCAAGTTAATCTGTAGCTGTGAATGTGCATCACCACTGTTGATGGCAATTTCTACCCAGCCATGACTACCAATTAAAGCCGCAGCCTCTCCCAATTTCACATCACTATAGGTATCACACCCCGGAATCATCAAGCCACTAACTTGCACACACCATTTTTTGCCTTGTATGCAATCACCCGGAATATTACTGACTAAATTACCAAAGTAATCTATGTATTGAATACCACCAGACCAACCAGTTGCTGTCTGAGTACAGTTTTTCATATTCATCTGTACCAAACTGGCTGGTTCAATTTCTTGCCCCAGATGTTGAAGAGATACACCACTAGCAAGATGAGCGCCGACTGGGGCAAAAATATCTCTACCATGAAAAGTTTTGCTAGGTTCAAGAGTACGCCAATACTGGGAATTAGTTAGCTCCACAACTGCGATAGCTGGACTTTGAGCTAGTACACCGCTAAATATGCCATTATCAGGCCCCACTAGAAACCCATCTGCAAATTCTACTGCGATCGCCCGTCTTCTACTACCCACCCCCGGATCTACCACTACTATATGTACAGTCCCTTCTGGGAAGTAGGGATAGGCATTCATCAAACAAAACCTAGCAGCAGCAATATTTTGTGGTGGTATTTGATGGGTTAAATCCACTACCTGTAATTTAGGGTTAATTTGGGCAATTACTCCTTTCATTACAGCTACATACACATCGCGATCGCCAAAATCACTTAATAAAGTCAACACAGGCTGATCAGACCAATTTTTCGGCATAACCAATCAACGTATATATATTAAATTAATATTTTCTGTAACATACACTACGAAACTTATGCTATGTTAGGAAGAACAGACATAAAGCAGAAAAATTAAGAAGGTTAATCCTATGAGCCAAGCTAGATTTAAGGCAAATAGCACTGCCAAGGAAGTACACAGACAAAATATTCAAAGAAACATACAGCACCGCCTAGAAGTAGCTAGAGCGCAAGGAGATGAAAGACTAATTCGGCAACTAGAAGCTGAATTAAGACAATTTGCCTAAATTTAATACTCATTGTTCATAGTTTTGTTGTGTTTATCCCGCTTAGGCGGGTTTTTTGTTGGAAACTCACGCTAACCATTAATATTCTTCCTTCCCAACTCCTGCATAAAAACTAAAACCTCAACGTGTAACTCAGCAAGAGGTTCAAAGGCTAAGGCCAGACTTCCACACACAGAAAACGAGGTTGATTGTTTTTTCTACAGGAGATACAAGATGAAAAAGATTAATCGCAGAAAGGCAATTAAAACAGTATTTCTTACTAGCTGCGCTATGTTTGGTTTGCTAGCGCCATTTGGTACACAGATGCAATATGGTTTAGCGCAATCCAATGATAATTTCTCAATGATCATAGTATCAGATACTCAATATCCTTGGACAGCAAACACCGACCAAGGAATAGAGGAAACCGAAGACCAAAAAAAGGCGGGTTCAACTATTGCTAATCAAAATCATGTCAATAGTGTGAACTCATTGGTACAGCAAGTAGGTAATGTCAGAGGAACAATCCTGAATGGAGATATCACTGCTTTTGGACATAGTTGGCAGTTAGATAAGTACAAAGAAATCTGGACAAAGCTTTCCGTCCCCGTTTATCCTGGTCTTGGTAATCATGATTACGCCAATAACGTTGATGACTGTTACGCAAACAACTGCGCCATTGGGATGGTCGAGTATGTGCGGGATGCAATTAAAAAACTCAATCCCCGCAGTTTTGATTATCGTGAAAGTAACAGCTATAAATTTCCCGAACTCCGCACTGAATATATCGGTAGCCTAGCTTATTCCTGGGATGTGGGTAATATCCACTTTGTCCAAATGCACAACTATCCCGTATATGAAAGAAAATTCGAGGGTTTTGATGCTAGCGCAGCTAAACGCAAGATTGTGCAGATTAAGCATTCTTTGGACTGGCTAGAAAAAGATTTAACTCAAGCAAGAAATGAAGGCAAGGCTATCATCCTCAATTATCATGATTCAGATGATAACTGGAAAGATAATTATGCACCGGCAACTTATGAACAGCTAAAGTCACGCTTTAGCGACATCCTGAAAAAATATAACGTGTCAGCCGTTTTTGCAGGTCATTATCACACAAGAATTGGCAAAGCTGAACCATATAACAATTTTTCCAGCGTTTATGGAAGTGTACCTGTAATCTATAGCGGCTCCGCCTCTCAGAACAACTATCTACTGGCACGTTTTGAAAATGGACAAATGACCGTGGAAAAAGTGAGTAGCGCCAACGGTGGCGCGTTACGCACACCTGACGGTACATACACACTGAAAACAGGTACTCCAGCAACACCCATTGCACCTGCACCAGAACCAGGTTCGATTACATTTTTCAACCAAGGTGGCTATGTAGCGCGTTATAACCTCAGCTACACATCCGGCGGACAAAACGCATCATTTAGTACTGGGAATATGGCTTTAGGTAATAAGAAGCGGTACGATTTACCAGCCGATGCTACAAATATCAAGGTTCGTGGTGAAGCCAAAACTGGACTCATCTGGAATCCGTGGCGTGATATTTTCAATCGTTCAATCGAACATCCTCGTGGGTCGATATGCTTCAAAAGCTACAGCACGACCTTAAACGCAAAATGGAACAATAGCTGTAACTAATCAGCTGTGATACTAAGTTTCTCGGATAAACATCAAAGAAAAATCCGAAAAGTCTCATAACTGATGGGTAGATATGAGTATAGATTTTAATCCATAGGATTAGTATTTGATTTTTTAAATCCATGCTTGCTAGGTAATACTTATCAAAATTCTGATACTACATCCAAATCCCGAAACTTTTGCAGGCAACATACACCAAAAATAATCAAATCTGATTTTTATATCAGATTTGATTCAAGCTCTATCGCCCAGTGAAGTATAAATTAATCAAATTAATGGACTGAACATGAACATTTATTCTCAAAAAAAAATGAAGTCTTTGTTATTCATCTTAGCTACGACTTTAGGCACATCCTTATCATTTACTGGTAGTGTTAATTCTGCTATTGCTTCAGAACTAACAGCTAATAAAAATTCAGCAGTAAACGTTGGAAATATAGCCAGCCTTAGAACTTGTCCCAAATATGCGGGAGGGGGAAGATTATCAGCCAGAATTGAAACTCCTAATTTCATTATTCATCTTTGCGAGCGACGGAAAAAGCTGTTTTATACAGGCATTTCTAAGCACACAGGTAAAGGGATTTATTCTCTGCCAGCTTATGTGGAAGAAGGTACAGGATATGTCGCTAAAAATGGCAAATATGAATATATTGTTACTGGTGCCAGTCTAGATATTATCAAAAATGGCAAAGTTATACAGTCGGAAACTGTAACTAAATTTACCAGTGATTATGCCAATTAAACATATCTAATATCTAAGTTTTTATCATCCCTATTGTCTGTCAATGGGGATTTTTGGCGTTGCTGTATCCCGGTATGATTGGACTCCACTGCAAACCGCTATATATTGAGAATGCAGAGAATCAACTCTACAACCCAACACTCAATATCAAGACCGCCATGACCTATTTAGAAACAGCCGCACAGTTTTATAGTGAAGTTGCCCAAACGCCGGAAGTGGGTCTGTGCTGCGTTCAAAGTACACCTCTACAACTACCAGGGCTAAAAATTCCTTTATCCATGCAGGAAATGAACTATGGTTGTGGAACCACTGTTCATCCTACGGAACTTGGCAAGCAACCTACCGTCTTGTATGTTGGTGTGGGTGGTGGGTTAGAAGCATTGCAATTTGCTTATTTTTCTCGCCGTCCTGGTGCTGTGATTGCAGTTGACCCAGTTGCCGCGATGCGAGAAGCAGCCGCACGTAACCTAGAAATGGCTTTAACAGACAACCCGTGGTTTGAAAGTAGTTTTGTAGAGATTCGTGAAGGTGATGCCTTTAATTTACCTGTGGCAGATGGGTCAGTTGATATCGTGGCTCAAAATTGTTTGTTTAACATTTTCGAGCCTGAAGATTTGACCCGTGCGCTCAAGGAAGCGTATCGGGTGTTAAAGTGTGGTGGACGGTTGCAAATGAGTGACCCTATTGCCACCAGTCCCATCCCGGCACATTTGCAACAAGATGAACGGTTACGGGCTATGTGTTTGTCTGGCGCACTGACCTACGAAGAATACACCCAGCGTATCATTGATGCTGGCTTTGGTCAGATTGAAATCCGGGCGCGTCGTCCTTATCGCTTACTAGATTCCCAAACTTACAACTTAGAAACCCATTTACTTTTAGAAAGTCTCGATTCGGTCTCATTCAAAGTGCCTATCCCAGAAGATGGCGCTTGCATTTTTACTGGTAAAACGGCAATTTACGCCGGTTGCGAAGCATTTTTTGATGACAAAGCCGGACATATCCTACAACGTGGCATTCCGGCAACCGTATGCGATAAAACTGCTGCTAAACTAGCAACGGTAAAGCCAAAAGAAGTAATAATTACTGATTCTACTTGGCATTATAACGGTGGTGGTTGCTGTTAATTTATACTGCTCAAAATGTTGTTAATTAGTCTGTTTATTGCTACCCTGTTCCTGGCTTATGCTAATGGAGCTAATGACAACTTTAAGGGTGTAGCGACGCTGTTTGGTAGTCGGACAACAAGCTACCAAACAGCAATTTTGTGGGCAACTTTTACGACTTTTGCAGGTTCTTTGACTGCTACATATCTAGGTAGAACAATAGTTAAAGAATTTACTGGTAAGGGTATTTTACCAGATGCGATCGCTAATGCACCAGAGTTTCATTTAGCCGTGGCGATCGCATCTGGCTTGACGGTACTACTAGCTACTACGATGGGATTTCCCATTTCCACATCCCACAGTTTAATCGGTGCAATGTTTGGTGCTGGACTGGTAGCTTTTGGACTCCAGGTAAATTTTGCCATTTTAGGAATCTATTTTATTTTCCCCCTATTATTAAGTCCTATTATTGCTATTGCCTTCAGTGCAGGAATTTACAGTTTGATTAATTATTTAAGTATTAGGCTGAATTGGCAGTTAAATCAAAAACTAATTGATACCATTCATTATATCAGTGCTGGTATATTCAGCTTCGCTAGAGGATTTAATGATACTACCAAAATTGTCTCCCTAATCCTAATTATCGATTATTTCTCACTTGCTGGAGCAATGATTACCATCGCAATGGCTATGGGTCTCGGTGGTTTACTCAACTCTCAAAAAATTGCTGAAACCATGAGTACAAAAATTACCTCCATGAATCGTATCCAGGGATTATCAGCCAATATCATTACTAGTATTCTAGTGATTCTTGCTAGTAATTTTGGGTTGCCTATATCTACAACCCATGTCGCAGTCTCTTCTATTTTTGGTGTAGGATTAGTTGGTAGTAAAGCCAATAAATATATTTTTTATCAAATTTTATTAGTCTGGTTCGTCAACCTACCTATTGCAACTATTATCGGCGGTATCACCTATAGACTATTACAAGGTTAGCAACACTCCCATATTTTAACTTATATTCAGGAATATTCATCAATGACAACTACACCAAGCACTACCATAAATACAAACATAACTCCTTTTCATTCTCAGTTAAATGCTCCCTTAACTAAACAAAAAATCAAGGTTTTACAAATTAATTTAGGTAAACGCTGTAATCTTGCTTGTACACACTGTCATGTTGAAGCTAGTCCAAAACGTACAGAAGAGTTATCAACGGAAATCTGTGAACAATTAATCGAGGTAATTCATCGATTTCCGCAAATTAAAATTGTCGATTTAACTGGTGGCGCACCAGAGATGAACTATGGATTTAAGCCATTAGTAGCAGCCGCACGCCAACATAATAAACAGGTGATTGTCCGTTCCAATTTAACTATTTATTTTGTAGAGGGATTTAACGATTTACCTGAATATTTTGCTGCCAACAAAATCAGAATTGTAGCATCTATGCCTTGTTACCTAGCAGATAATGTCGATAAAATGCGTGGTGCAGGTGTATTTGATGATTCAATTCAAGCATTGCAATGGCTCAATCAAGTTGGTTATGGAATAGACCCTAGTTTAATTTTAGATTTGGTTTATAATCCCCAACTACCTACAAGTGAAAAATTTTCTCTAACTCCTGATCAGAATAAATTAGAGCAAGATTACAAAACTTTCTTACAAAAACATTTCAATATCGTATTTAACAACCTGTTCACGATTACCAATTTACCAGTTGGTAGAACTAAACTCTATTTAGAACGAAAAAAACTAGAAACTAGTTATTTGCAGTTTTTAGAATTGCATTTCAACCCTCACACGGTAGAAAATTTAATGTGTCGCAATCAATTATCTGTAGACTATCTAGGTAATATATATGATTGTGATTTTAATCAGATGATGGATTTACCAGCGAAAACTCTTAATGGTGATGCTCTAACTATTGCTAAATTAATCGAGGCTGGTAGTTTGGATCTGATTAATGAAATTCAAACTGCAAACTATTGCTATGGTTGTACTGCTGGTTGTGGTTCTAGTTGCAGTGGTGCTTTGGTGTGACAGGTAAGACTAAGCCGTAAATAATTGCTCTATGTCAGCAAAGGCTAATTTTGTTACAAACAGTGTTATTTCGCATTGAGAATAGCTGAGATTGGTTTATGATGTATTTAGTTTAAATCTCCTCACACCACATTAAAAAAACCGTGGATTACTCAATGTTTCTACGGTTTTTATTTTTTGATTAAAGATAAAAATATTACTCTTGACCAAATATTTAATGATATGAGTGAACTACCTACACTGACCTCTGGGTGAGACTTGAGATGAATTGCTGTTTCAGCTAAAATGTTGCAGTAGACTGGGATAAAATTAAACGCAAATGCACGCAGATAGACGGGGATAGAATTTCTGTTATTGCACTATTTTTAGCCTTGCCAAGCCAGTACAAACAACTCTAAGCGCCAATTATTAATTTCTTTCCAAAAAATCCTGTTACCAAAATTGTTACAGGTGTATCACTACTGGGCGGTTGCCCTATGATGGTCTTCAGTTAAGCTCCTCACACCACACGAAAAGCCGCGAAACAAGTAGTTTCGTGGTTTTTTCTTTGTCGTTGTATAGTCAGGGGCATAAGTTTTAGATGAGTGCTGAGTAAGATATTCTTCCCCTACTCCCTACATTTTCTCTAAAGCAAATGCAAACAACCGTTAAACTTCATTGCGAAGTAAGAAGCCAAGTGAAACAACGTGATAAGTTTTGATGATGTGACGCAATCGCACCAGAGGATAAGGAGAACACGGTGGCAATCGAATCAAACTTATTAAACGGCACAGTTCTACCAAAAGAAGAAATCAGCGAATATGTTGCCAACCTCCAGCTACACATGACTTTGCAAGCACGTAATTTAGTTCCACCCTTAAGGCAGACTCAGACTATAGAAGATAGTAGACAACAATTGCTGCATCAAACCCAAGCTAATTTTGAGATGCAGGCTTCTCGGCAAAGATTATAATATAAAAAGACGTAAAAATAACAGAAAAACAAATAAAATAAAAGCAGATATTGTTGGTTCCGCACCAAAAGTGTTACCCTCAAGTCTGCTTTTTCCATTTTTTGTAGTCTTCAGTTACGAAAATCACCCTTTGGGAGCAATAGCAAAGAGCGGAAAGCCGTTAAAATTATTGCAGCAGTTCCTCTGATCCAATCCGTTAAGGCTAAATGGCAGCTCACATCAACATGACTTCATTACTTCCTCGAAATCTTAGCGTTGTCATCCGGCCAGTCTATTATCGGGACTTGGACGGAATTGAGCGTATATCTCAAGAATCATTTGCAGCTCATACCCCCCAAGGCGCTAGTTCTATTGCTAATCGGATGCAATGGTTGCGTCGCTGGTATGGGTTACTCAAGTTTTTGAGTTGGTTCCCCAACCCGTTACAGTACCGCTTTTGCGCCTATGTAGCCGAACAGGGGCGGATGCTCTTAGGGATGATTCAAGTTTCGCCGTTTAACCGCACACGCAGCACTTGGCGAGTTGATCGGGTGATTTTGGATCGGGCTGTCGATAAGCAGGGGATTGGCTCACAGCTACTACGCCACTGTTTTGAAGGGATTTTAGAAGCTCGTACTTGGTTGTTAGAAGTTAATGTCAATGATACAGATGCACTAGCGCTTTATCGTCAAAATGGATTTCAGCGTCTGGCAGAAATGACCTATTGGGAAATAGATCCCGAATTATTAAGTGAATTAGCGCAAGCCGAGCCAGATTTACCCAATCTTTTGCCAGTCAGCAATGCTGATGCTCAGTTGTTGTATCAATTAGATACAGCATCAATGCCGCCGTTGGTACGTCAAGTATTCGATCGCAACACCCGCGATTTTAAAACCAGTTTGTTCGGCGCTTTAAGAGATGCAGTCAAACAATGGGTGACAAAAATTGAAGTTGTAAGCGGCTACGTGTTTGAACCACAACGCAAAGCAGCAATAGGTTATTTCCAATTACAGCTAGACCGCAAAGGGGAAACGCCCCATGTTGCCACGTTGACAGTCCACCCTGCTTATACTTGGCTATACCCAGAATTATTGTCTCAACTGGCACGAATTGCCCAAGATTTTCCCCAACAAGGCTTACAACTAGCCTCCTCTGATTACCAACCAGAGCGAGAAGAATATTTAGAACGTATTGGTGCCAAACGGATAGAACACACGCTGATCATGTCTCGTTCTGTCTGGCACAAACTGCGGGAGTCAAAATTTGTCTCTCTAGAAGGGATTCAATGGACTGATGTTCTCCAAGGACTGCAACCCGCGCGCAAACCCATCCCCGGAGGGATGTCTTGGGTACACACCAGACAGCAATCATCCCCAGATATCCCAGTACCCAGTTCATCAGAACCGATGGCCTTTGGGATTAAAGAAGTACCCAATCAGCCAGAGTTAGAAGATGGGGAGATTGGGGAGTAGGAAATAGGGGGCAGGGGGCAGGGGAAGCAGAGGAGGCAGGGGAAGCAGAGGAGGCAGGGGGGCAGGGGAAGCAGGGGAAGCAGGGTAAAGAAAATTGGCAACTGACAACTGACTAATGACAACTGACTAATGACTAAATACATTTCAGCCTTGGGATTGGATGTGGGGCGTAAGCGTGTTGGGGTGGCTGGATGCGATCGCACTGGGTTGATTGCTACGGGAATTACCACCGTTGAGCGCACATCTTTTGACCGGGATGTCCAGCAAATACAAAATATAGTTAATGAACGCCAGGTACAAGTTCTGGTTGTGGGTTTGCCATATTCAATGGACGGTTCCTTAGGATTTCAGGCTCGTCAAGTGCAGAAATTTACGTCAAGGCTGGCTAAAGCTTTGCAGTTACCTGTGGAATATGTTGATGAGCGACTGACTTCTTTTCAAGCTGAACAGATGCTCATCGCTGAAAATGTTTCCCCATCACGGAATAAAGGTTTAATTGATCGTAAGGCAGCAGCTTTAATTTTGCAGCAGTGGTTGGATATTAGACGAACTAATGCTCAGAGTTCAGTGGCAGTAGAGTATTGATACCTTTGAACATGATATTCTGAAAGCTGTTACACAGCAGTTGTATCTAAGATTAAAGCTATTTGCTTGACATGATATGTCATTCAAGAGCAAAGCTTTGTTTACATCTGTTGGTACTTATAAAGTCTCACACCTTGGCTATGTTTTCCTCTCCATTTTCCGAAGATAACGACAATGCTCCTAATGGTTCCATCACCTTAACCGATGAAAAAGGGCGATCGCTTGAATGTTATGTAGAACATTCGCTCTCGGTAGATGGACAAGAATATGTTTTGCTGCTTCCTGTCGATTCACCCATAGAAATTTTTGCTTGGGAAGGTGAAGACGAAGACGAAGAAGCAGTTCTAGTAGAATTTGATGATGCGATTATTGACGAAATTTTCCCCACTGCTCAGGCTGTCCTAGCAGAACAAAATTTAGTACTCAAGCAGACTGCTTATGCTTTGACTGTAGCTGGCGATTTACCACCAGTGGAAGAGTCGGAGCTATTCACTCTAGAAATTGAAGAAGAAGAAGCAGCAGATTTAGAACCAGAGCAACTCCAGTTACTTGCTAACTTCTATCATGACGAACAGGAGTATGCAATTTATACGCCTCTTGATCCCCTGCTGTTTTTCGCCAAAATTACAAAGACTGGTGAGCCTGTGCTACTCTCCCCAGAAGAGTTTCGTAAAGTGCAACCCCTATTAGAAGAACAACTTTTTAATGAAGTTGAATAATATCAAAAGTTTTCAGTTAAAAATTAAAAGATAACATTTTTAATTTTCAATTGAGGATTACCAATCATAGTTAGTTGCACCATAAGACAATTCGATCCCCAAGGTCAAGCCGTTTTAGGAACTATCGGTTGGCTAACTTTGTTATTACCTCACCACGGTAATCAATATAAATCTATACAGAATGTCAAAATCTCAAGATATGTGGGTTTTGGCATTTTAAATTTTGTAGGTGTAGTATTGCCTTGGGCTATTTCACATTTTAAGTTAAGCGCAGAGATAGAGTATGACTTGGCACAACTTTTTACAGCCGGATTTGATTTTGGCGGGTTCAGTGTTGAACCTCACACCAGATATTATTCAGCACCACCAGCTCAAGGGGTTGGTTTTGGATGTAGATGAAACCTTAGTACCGATGACAGTGGGTGATGCTTCACCGGAACTGAAAGAGTGGGTAGAGCAGATTCGCAGCGTTACGGCGCTGTGGTTGGTGAGCAATAACATGAGTGAAGCCCGCATTGGGGGAATTGCCCGTTCTTTGAACCTACCTTACTATTTAGGTGCAGCCAAGCCCTCACGCCGTAAGATTAGGGCGGCACTGCAAGCAATGAATTTACCCGTTGAGCAGGTAGGGATGGTAGGCGATCGCTTATTTACTGATGTTTTAGCTGGTAATCGCTTGGGTATGTTTACCATTCTGGTAGAGCCAATTATCCATCCTGATGCAGCCCTGCGCTCCCACCCCATCCGCAATTTTGAAGTTTGGTTCTCAGAGATTTTAGGAGCCTCTATTAACCCTGAGCATACAAAAAGTTACAAAAACTGACAAATGTTAAATAACTAAAATCTAAAGAAATAATTAAAGAAACCCATGAACAGCAAAAAATCGGGGATCATAGGTATTAATAACATGGGGTCAGCAATAAAAGACCCTAGTACATAACAAGTAACTATAAATTAGTAAAGCGTCAGCCTTCACTTATAGAGGGACTGGCGCTTTACTATTGAGTAGTTAGTCCAGAGTCAATAGTCCAAAGTCCAGAGTAAAAACTATTGACCATTGACTATTGACCATTGACTATTGACCATTGACCAATGACCAAAACAATTGTCGTCAAAATTGGCACATCTAGCCTCACCCAACCAGAAACCGGACAATTAGCCCTCTCCACCATTGCAACTTTGGCGGAAACACTCTCTTATTTAAGACAGCAAGGTAATCGGGTGATTTTAGTTTCCTCTGGGGCTGTGGGAGTCGGTTGTGCGCGGTTGGGTTTAACAGAACGTCCCAAAGCGATCGCCCTCAAACAAGCGGTAGCCGCAGTGGGTCAAGGTAGATTAATGCGGGTATATGACGACTTATTCACCACCTTGCAACAGCCGATCGCCCAAGTTTTGCTAACTCGCAGCGATTTGGTACAACGTAGCCGTTATCTCAACGTATACAACACCTTTCGGGAATTACTCGCCTTGGGGGTAATTCCTGTAGTCAATGAGAATGATACTGTTGCTGTGGATGAACTGAAATTTGGTGATAATGATACCCTTTCAGCTTTGGTTGCTAGTCTTGTAGAGGCAGACTGGCTATTTTTACTCACGGACGTAGATCGATTATACTCAGCCGATCCCCGTTCTGTCCCCGATGCCCGACCAATTTCTTTGGTAACAAGCATCAAAGAATTAGCAGACTTACAAGTACAAACAGGTTCTCAAGGTTCTCAATGGGGTACTGGGGGAATGATGACGAAAATTTCGGCGGCGAGAATTGCGATCGCGGCGGGAGTACGTACTGTGATTACTCAAGGACGATACCCCCGCAATATCGAAAAAATTATCCAAGGGGAACTGATTGGGACTCATTTTCAACCCCAACCAGAACCAACTTCCGCCCGTAAACGTTGGATTGCTTACGGTTTAGTGCCGGCGGGTAAATTATACTTAGATTCTGGTGCGATCGCCGCTATAGTTAAGGCAGGTAAATCCTTATTGCCAGCAGGAGTTAAAACCGTTGCAGGTGAATTTGAGCCTCAAGATGCAGTACAACTATTAGATCCTCAAGGTAACGAAATTGCCAGAGGATTAGTTAACTACAGCAGCAATGACTTACAGAAAATTTGTGGTCGTCATTCTAAAGAGATTCCGACGATTTTGGGTTATTTAGGTGCAGAAACAGTGATCCATCGAGATAACCTAGTATTGACTTAAAAAAGAAGAACCCCGATACCTAACGGGGTTCATGTTACTTTAGCCACAAGTTTTACCATAAAAAAGTTTTAAATAGCACCCTGGAAAATAGGTAAAAGGTAGGAAATCCCACCTTTGTACAGAGCTTATCTTTTAGCCTGGGTTTAATATTACACAGGCGTTTGACGAAAATATTACAATCTTATGAAATTTGTGTGTAGATGAAGAGAGCGATCGCTTAAGGGACTTCCAATTAAAAAAATATACTATCATTTGGATGGCAAGGGGGCAGGGAGCAGGGGGAAAGACAGTTGTTTGGAAGCAGATAAATTGGATAGTTTATTTTCTGGAAGTCCCTGAGTAAACTTATCCCTGAATAATGTCGCTCAATTCACTATGGTTGCGTTTTACTTCTGACCAAAAAGCTAGCCAAAAAATAACTAACATCAATATAGGCATTCCTATTAATAATGCAGCCATCTGACTAGGCATAGTATCTGTGACGGTTGTAGGAACGATCGCACTATACCAAAACAAAAGCCAAAACCCTAAAAATGCCATTGCAGCATTATCTACGCTCATCTGCACATGAATTAGGGTTTGCTGGGATTGCTCTTCAAAACGTCCTCGAATCACTGGGAAAAATGAGTGGCGGTAATCAATTATGCGAATAATTTGAAAACCCTCTTCAGATATGCTTCCTTGATAGGTAGTATGTTTCCTTGACAATCTCAATGCTTTTGGGGGTTCAATGTTTGCCCTCAGTCGTTGCAAAACTATCGGCAGTGAGTCAGGTGTCACAATTGTCAAGGTTTCGTATGGTAATATTTTCATGGTGCTTTAAGCTACTTGCTGAAAATAAACCCTGATAATCTGCGGAAAACATCAGCATCAAATTTTTCATTACAGGGTCTTGTTTTGAGTTTTCCCCTAGTCAAGACTTCTCTAACAAGTGGTTAAATGCTATTATTTTGTTCGGAAAACTGAGCTTTGCCATTTCTGATTGCTAGCGATGGGTAGGCGATCGCTTCACCTAACGAGATGCTATCATGGCAAAAGGAAACTCTGTATCAACAGTTTCCTAAATGAATAAATATCTGGAGAGGTGTCCGAGTGGTTGATGGTGACGCACTCGAAATGCGTTTTGGGGAAACCCAACGGGGGTTCAAATCCCCCCCTCTCCGTCTTTTTTACATCATTCTCAATAAGTCAATTACCTCAGTTAGATGATTCTTAGCCTTGTACAGCGCCAGTAATCTCTCTTGCTGGTATCTATTGGGGTAATCCATCTGCCTACCTTCAAAACTCAGTCTGAGTAACGCTGATTGTTCACAGGTAGGTGTTGCCATCTCGTCTAGGATTTGTCCCATTGTCTCAAGACCAGAGAATGTAGGAGGTTTTAGCCCCCTTCCATCCTCTAACTGCTGGAGTGCTAAAGCCGGGAACGCCATTAAGGTAGTGATATAGCTAGCCTTCTGTCCTCCTGTTCCCGTTGGTTTTAAGCCATACCGTTTCACCAGTAGATTTAATTGGGGGATAGTCAACAGTTCTAATTCAGCACGACTAAACATAAAATAGATTCATCCATTTGTAAAAGTGGTATCAGTGGGTAACAACTTTCTCAGGGTAGATACCCACTGACTAAAAATTGAAACAGATGCGCGCAACTGATTCAATCTTCAGATACATTTCTCAACAATGCCTAATCCCAAAGGAACACCCGAAAATTTAGAACCATCAAAACCAAAGGGTGAGGAACCTATGACTGCTAACCTTAGTTTTCGTGTCACCGAGTCGATGAAACAAGCGGTTAAGGCACAACATGACCCTGCTCAATTCTGTAGAGACGCGATACAAGAGAAGCTAGATAAGCTTTCTAGTGAAGAATAGAGACAGTATTTGATTGCCCAGAAGCGATCGCCTTTGGGCATTGTAACCAAACATTTTACCTACATTACTTAACTACTCGTATTTCGCTCAAGCCAAGCAACTAAATCAGATACATTTGAAAAACTTAAAAATTCTTCTCCCAAGGCTTCTAACTCTTCAGTAGATAATGTTTTGATACGCTCCACTATTGATGAATCTATCTCATCAAAGCGTCGATTTAACAGTCGATTTAAAAAGCGAAAAGCTTCCTTCTGCTCACCCTTCTGCTCACCCTTCTGCAAAATATCTTGATAAATAACTGATTCCTGCATAATATCCTCGCTTAATAACTGACGAATCAAACCCTTCTCAAACCGCAAACCAGCTAAAATCTCGGTGTAGGCTGCTGTATTTTGCCTTGTCTCTCTATCTGAAATTCTAGCGACTTCCTGAGCAACCTGCGATAATAAATCTCGTGGAGAGTCAGTTTGACACAAAGGTGCTAACGGTAACAATGCCAAATTACCCAAAAATAAGCTAGAATCTTGCTCCCACATTCTGACTGCACGATAGCGATGTATAGTTGTCTCATTCACATACTCTTCAGTAAAAGCAATTTCATCATCTGTCTCCTGCAAAAATATTACTACCTGTGCAATTCGACATTTGTACTGACGTTTTAATCTCACAGAATAATCCAGCATTCGGAAAGGAATCGCGGGAGTAGACTGTGTTAAAGTCTGAAATTCAATATGCAAAATCAGATTGCCAGTTTGTAAAAAAATCACAGAATCTGCGCGAATAGGCTCTAAACTTAATTCAGTTTTTAAAACTTTAACATTGGTAGATTCTTCACCTATTAACCATCGAATAAAATCTTTTGGATATTTCTCTGCAAGTGCCTTACAAACATTATCAAAACTCACAATAATAACCAAGTTAATCTCATAATTATATTATTATTAAATGGGGATATATTGGTTCCTGACTTCGTGAGGTATATTGTCAACGCTACTAACCTTGTTTGATAAGATTGGAGTATACCTCAATTGCTCTGTCTT
Organism: Nostoc parmelioides FACHB-3921; assembly: GCF_014696625.1. Lineage (GTDB taxonomy): Bacteria > Cyanobacteriota > Cyanobacteriia > Cyanobacteriales > Nostocaceae > Trichormus > Trichormus parmelioides. The sequence continues at coordinate 73,295 of NZ_JACJQL010000024.1, read as the reverse complement.
ACTAACTCATAGTGTCAGGTTACCGACAAAATCGAATAGATGGTGAGCTAGTTGCAATTTAGAACAAGGTGGGATTGTCACTTGTCTATCTTGGCTATCTAAGAAGATGGCTTGATTATTATCACTACCAAAACCGCTATCTGCTTTGTCGATGGGGTTTGCCACGATCGCATCTAATTTTTTACTATATAACTTTTCTCTAGCTGGTGTAACTATATCCCCTGTCTGGGCTGCAAAACCAATTAAACGCTGATGGGGTTGTTTGAGTTTGCCTAATTGAGCAACAATATCTGGTACTGGTTCTAAAGGTAAAAACTGGGGGAGCGATCGCTTGGGTAATTTTTCTGTACTATAGTCTTGAGGTTTGACATCAGCTACAGCCGCAGACATAACTATGATATCTGCATTGGGTAAATATTCCAGCATCACCTGTTGCATTTCTTCGGCATTGATAATGGGAATTGCTTGCACACCCAAAGGTACATCCCAACTCGCCACGCCATGTACCAATGTTACCTTTGCGTCTCTGTGTAAAGCAGCTTGGGCTAAAGCCAATCCCATTTTACCCGTGGAAGGATTACCAATAAACCGCACCGGATCAAGATACTCCCTTGTACCTCCCGCACTAATCAAAACTCGTCTCCCAGCTAAATCTCGCTTACCTTGAGTATGTAATAGGGATTGAGTGTAAGCCAAAATCTCTGGAGGTTCGGCCATTCTACCAGCACCGACGCGATCGCACGCTAATAATCCCGATGCTGTACCAATACCATGATATCTGCTATCTGTTAACAACTGCTGCCAATTACGCTGCACCGTTAACTGTTCCCACATATCAGTATTCATCGCCGGCGCTAACAACACGGGACAAGTGGAAGCTAACACCGTATTGGTGAGTAAATTATCAGCCATCCCGTAAGTTAATTTAGCTAAGGTATTAGCTGTGAGGGGGACAATTACCAACAAATCAGCCCACTCACCCAACTCGATATGCAACGGACGAGAGTGAGTAGGTTGCCAAAAATCATCATCTGTATAAGCAGGGTGACGGGAGAGGGTTGATAAAGTTAAAGGCGTAATAAATTCCTGGGCGGAACGAGTCAAAATAACTCGGACTTCCACCCCAGATTTAAATAAACTTGAAACGACCTCACAAACTTTATAGGCTGCAATACCACCGCCCACAGCAACGATAACTCTACCTTTTCGATTGTCAGCTTGCGGTTGAGTATGAGCCATAACAAAAACCGAATATTAAGGAGTTAGGTATAATTCTTAGTTACGAATTATTTCTAACTCCTGATTATCAAAATACCTATGCTTCGTCGTAGGGTTCCAAATCTAACAGATGGATGTAAGATTCTACCAACTCTGGACGCTGAAATGCGATCGCCCGCAGTAGATGCCAGTCATTTAAACCATCAAAAGCATTGCTGTAATTGTCCATCTCTAGACGAGTAGCCAGTTCCTCCACCTCTGCTGCGGTCATGGCAGCAATTTCTTTTTTGGAAATGCTTAAAGTTTTCATAATGCTTGCCCCTCCCTTATGCAGCATTTGCACCCAGCACGGGTTAAGTGGCGCTGTAAAGTGCCACTCAATCTATCTTACTCACTAGATGGCATGGAATTCCTAAAATTTTTCAGGATTTATACCATATTTTGTAAAAAAATTGTAACTCAGACTAAACAAGTGCATTCACAATGAAATTTCTGGCTACATTTAACATTTCCAAATTGATTTCATGCCCTGTATCAAATTCATGATATTGGACGGAAACACCCAGTGATTCTACGGTTGTGCGTGCTTTGATAGCAGCTTGTAGGGGTACAACTTCATCCCTTGTACCATGTAGGATCAGTGTTGGGGGAATGTTAGTATTATCGGGGCTAATGGCTTCAGGATGTAAATACCCACTCATCACCACCAAACCAGCCAAGGGTAATTTTGAGCCGACATCAAAAGTCATCGCCCCACCTTGAGAAAATCCACTTAAGATAGTGCGGGATAAAGGCACACCAGTACTACTTTCTAAAGAAAGCACAAAATCTTTCAGCAGTTCCCGACTTTGCGCCAATCCCTCATACATATTTTCTTGTCTCAGGTCATACCATGACCTACCAAGGGGAGTATAAGGATATGGATAAGGTGCATTGGGAAAGACAAACTGGTAATCAGGTAAATTGAAATAGGGTAACAAAGATGCCACATCCTCAGCATTAGCACCCCAACCATGCAAAGTCACAACTAAGCCGGCGGGTGTTTGAGAGTTAGCTGGGGGAACGGTAGTGAATTGCAAAGACAGAGGTTTGCTCCTAAAATCTGACACTCCTAGTAGATTCTATCTCTACAGTGCAAAGGCAAACAGAAGAGTTGTTCGGCTTCACGGGTGATTTTTTGGAATTCTTTATTGAGAAATTCGTAGGGAGGTTCCCCATTAATTAATGCAGATGTTTCTGGAAAAAAGAACTGCATGGCTTGGGGAAAATATGCTTCGAGAATTTCTTTCCACGGGCTATTAAAATTAGCGCGATCGCCTAAATTATTCATGAATTGATGGAAAATAAACTATGTGCAACATCCAATCCCCGACTTCCGCAAAAATTAGGGATCAGGATTTAGTCAGTATTCTTAAGGAATGTTAGCAAAAAGGGATTGGTTACGAATTATCCTCAGTGCTCTTGAAGTGAAGCCAGGGTTGTGTGAAAATTGGGGTCTTTGGCATCTGAGGAATTGAGACATGGCGCGTCTAGCACTGCTGAGTGTATCTAACAAGACTGGTTTAATTGACTTAGCTCGTCGCTTGGTAGAGGAATTTGAGTTTGATTTAATCAGCAGTGGGGGGACAGCCCAAGCCCTCAAGGATGCGGGTTTACCTGTGACGAAGGTTGCAGATTACACGGGTTCACCAGAGATTTTGGGTGGACGGGTGAAAACTCTACATCCCCGGATTCATGGGGGGATTTTGGCTAGGCGGGATGTACCTAGTGATTTGACGGATTTGGAAAATAACCAAATTCGCCCGATTGATTTGGTGGTGGTGAATCTTTACCCGTTTGAGGAAACTATTGCTAAACCAGGGGTGACGTTGGCGGAAGCGGTGGAACAAATTGATATTGGCGGCCCGACGATGTTACGGGCATCATCGAAGAATTTTGCCCATCTGACAGTATTATGTGATCCGGCGCAGTATGATGAATATCTGCAAGAATTACGGCAAAATAACGGAGTAGCTTCCTTAGAATTTCGGCAAAAGGCGGCTTTGAAGGGGTTTTTACATACGGCGAGTTATGATAGTGCCATTGCCTCTTACCTCTCAGGCACACAACAGCATACCCTAAGCGGTACTGAATTACAATCTCTGCGTTACGGTGAGAATCCCCATCAGCCAGCAGCTTGGTATCAAACTGGGACTACGCCAACAGGGTGGGCAGCAGCCAAGAAACTACAAGGTAAGGAACTGAGTTACAATAATTTGGTTGACTTAGAAGCCGCCCGGCGCATTATTGCAGAGTTCACTGATACACCAGCCGCCACGATTATTAAACATACCAATCCCTGTGGTACGGCGTTGGCAGATACCATTGTGGAAGCTTATCAAAAGGCTTTCAATGCTGACGCTACTTCGGCGTTTGGGGGGATTGTCGCCCTGAACCGTCCTATTGATGCAGCGACAGCCAGTGAGTTAACTAAGACGTTTTTAGAATGTGTGGTTGCACCTGATTGTGATGCAGAAGCGCAAAAAATCCTCTCCAAGAAATCTAATGTGCGGGTGTTGACTTTGGCTGATTTGAGTACCGGGCCTAAAACTTTAGTCAAACAAATCGCCGGGGGTTTCCTGGTGCAGGCTGCGGATGATATTGCTGCTGATACAAGTCAATGGCAAGTAGTCACAGAACGCCAACCTACACCCGATGAATTAGCAGAATTGCTATTTGCGTGGAAAGTCTGCAAACACGTTAAATCTAATGCTATTGTTGTGACAAGCGATCGCACTACTCTAGGTGTAGGTGCAGGACAAATGAACCGCATTGGTTCAACGAAAATTGCCCTAGAACAAGCTGGGGACAAAGCCAAAGGTGCAATCCTCGCCAGCGATGGATTTTTCCCCTTCGATGATACCGTCAGAACCGCCGCCGCCGCAGGTATTAGCGCCATTGTCCAGCCAGGGGGAAGCCTGCGGGATCAAGATTCCGTCAAGGCTGCTAATGAATTGGGTTTGTTGATGGTGTTGACTGGGGTGCGGCATTTTTTACATTAGGAGGCAGGGGAAGCAGGGGGGGCAGGGGAGGCAGGGGGAGAAACTTACTGCAATATTTTCGCCCAGTCCCCAATCCCTCACAATGGTGCAGTTAGGAAAGTGTCACTGATAACATGAGCTTTGGTTTCAAGGCGGTGTTATCTTCTAATAGTGTGAGGAGCAAGTTGAAATTAAGAGCGCTTAGAGTGGAAACACGGTAACACTTCTGGGCGCTTTTTAATTTATGGCTGTTGACGGTTGATTGTTGACTGTTGACCGACTTGAAAGCTTTTGATTGTCAGGGTTTTATCTTGGCAAAATTACGAATTACTTTGAATCAGGTTGGCTATGACTGTGGCTAGTTCCGATGGTTCTACAGGTTTGGTTAAATGCCTTTGGAAGCCAGCAGACATAATCTTTTGAAAGTTGGTTTCGCCGGCAAAGGCGGTGAGAGCGATCGCTGGTAGTTTTGTGCCGGATGCTACTTCCATTGTTCTGATTTGCTTAATCAGCATATAGCCGTCAACTTCTGGCATTCCAATATCACTTAATAATAAATCTGGTTTGGTGTGAGCGATCGCCTCTAATGCTTCATTTGCTGAATTGACTGCCTTAACTTCCACTCCATACTGTTCCAAAATAAAACTGAGTAGTTCTAAAGTATCGGCATCATCATCTACAACTACCATACGCAAGCCTTGCAGATTTGGGGTGGTGTCTGGAATAAAATGCTCTTCATATATCTGCGAAACAGCAATCAGGGGTAGTTTGACTGTAAATGCTGTGCCTAATCCTTCTCCTGGGCTTGTTACCTGGACAGAACCACCGTGGAGTTCTACAAGATGACGAACTATGGCTAACCCTAACCCCAGTCCCCCGAATTTTCTTGTTGTTACCTCGTCAGCTTGGCGGAAGCGTTCAAACACATAGGGGAGAAAGTCGAGACTAATACCTTTTCCTGTATCCCTGACTTGAATGTGGGCTAAAGAACCAACTCTTTCTAGGCTGACTTCTATTTGACCGCCTTCCGGTGTGAATTTTACGGCATTGCTCAGTAGATTCCACACTACTTGTTGTAAACGGTTGGGATCGCCTTCAACTCTGCACACATGAGATGTTAACTCAGTTTGGATGTGAATCGATTTACTTTCAGCCGTTAAGCGTACAGTTTCCAATGCTGCTTCGATGGTGGTGACTAAGTCAACTGTGCAGACATTCAAACTCAGCTTACCGCGCAAAATCCGAGAAACATCTAGTAAATCGTCGATTAACCGGGCTTGTAATTTGGCATTGCGTTCGATCACCTCTAGGGCTTGATGAGTCTTGAATGTATCCAGTTTGCGGCTCTTGAGGAGTTTTGCCCAGCCGAGAATGGGATTGAGGGGCGATCGCAACTCGTGAGAAACTATTGCCAAGAAATCATCTTTCATCCGGTTGGCTCGTTCTAACTCTATCCTGGCTGCACGTTCCTGTTCCCAAGCCTGGGCGCGTTCTTCAATTGCTAACTTTTGGTCGTGAATATCTGTGCAGGAACCAAACCATTTCAAAATTTGACCATTTTTGTCTCTTAAAGGAAAAGCTCTGCCTAAATGCCAACGATATTCCCCATCAACAGCACGACGCAAACGATACTCAATATCATAGTCTTTGCCAGTATCAAGGCAATCATGCCAGTGTTCTATTGTGCGTTCCACATCATCAGGATGTAGTATCTTTTGCCATCCTTCGCCTTGGGTTTGTTCTAATGTCGTTCCTGTATAGTCATACCAACGTTGATTGAAATACTCATGGTAGCCATTAGGCTGGGTAATCCAAAACATTTGCGGCATGGTGTCCGCTAGTGTGCGGAACATCAATTCACTTTGTTGTAGAGCGGCTTCTGCTTGTTTGCGATCAGTTAAATCGAGAATAAAGCACACCCATGTTAATGGGCTGGAACTTAATCGGGCAGCACCTAATAAAATAGGAACACGAGAGCCGTCTTTACGGATATACTCCTTCTCAAAGGGAATGCAGAACCCAGAGTTTATCACTTCCGCCACCTTGGCTTGATCCAGTTCGCTGTATTCTGGTGGAGTCATGTCTTGCCAACGCAACTTTCCTGTGAGCAAGTCTTCCTGGGTATAGCCCACCATTTTCAGGAAGGCATCGTTAGCAAAATTAATTCGTTCTGAATCTGCCTCAATAATGCCAATAATACTCGATTGCAATAATCTTTTTAATCTAGCCTCACTTTGCTGTAGCGCTGCTTCTGCTTGCTTGCGCTCAGTCACATCGATATTCACTCCCACCATCCGTAATGGTTGACCATGATCATCATAGAAAACTCTGGCTCTCGATTGTAGCCAACAAAGGCTTCCGTCCTGACGAATGATGCGAAAATCACTAAAAAATTCCTTCGAGCCTGTGTTCAACAATTCCTGCAATTCCACTTCTACCCTAGCTAAATCATCGGGATGAACACATTTTGCCCAGTCTTCAAAAGTACCGCCAAATTCACCAGGCTGCAATCCATAAATTTCTTCTAATTCTTGTGACCAAACATTGATATTACTAGGCAATTTCCAGTCAAAACTGCCTATTTTTCCTGACTTCTGTGCTAAATCGAGCCATTCTTGTTTTTGTTGTAACAAAGACATCAACTGCTGGCGTTCGGTAACATCCAAAAATGCCCCAATCACACCTCGGACATTACCATTTGGATCGCGTAAAGGGATAGCCTTACCGTAAATGTGTCGTACATCCTCCGGGCTGAAGACAAATTCAACTTCCGCTTCCACTTCTTGTCCAGTCAGTCCGGCTTGCTGCATTGCCAACTCATTCAGAGGAATATCTTGACCATTTTTTTGGATTTTAAAAGGAAAGGGATATCCTCCACTAGCTGGGGTTGCGGTCATTACAGAACCTGGTGGTACTCGCATCATGTCATAAGCAGCACGATTGACGCTCATGGAATGGCAATGAGGATCATGTGCAATCCAGACGGCAGCCGGCACAGTTTCCATGATCGTTTCGAGTTCTTCTGCCCGTGCTTTTGCTAGCGCTTCACTTTGCCTGAAAGCGGCTTCTACCCGTTTACGCTCAGTAATATCTACATTCACCGTGACTGCATTAACTATTGTTCCCTTGGCATCACAAATGGGTACGGCAGAATTGAGGATGGTTTTCCGTTTGCCATCAAATGTTTCAATATCAATCTCTTCCCCAATTATCGCCTCACCTGTAGCTAGGGTACGGGCTAGTGTCCATTCTTCTGCTGTCAGGGGTTTACCTGTATCCGGCCACCATCCTTTATATTGATGATATTGACTGGTGTTATCGAGCAAGGGCGCATCTTCTCCCCAAATCGCTTTTGCACCAGGATTAATTTCTAAAAGCTGTCCTTTAGCGTCAGAAATCACTACTCCCATTGGCAGAATATCAAGGATGGCGCGCAGGCGTTGGCGTTCGAGGTCACGCTTTGCCTGTCCCTGTGCTAGAGTCTCTTCAGCCTGCTTACGCTCTGTAATATCTGTGAGCATGGCGATCGCACCAGAAAATCTTCTATGCTTATCCAGTATGGAACTGAGAGAAACAATTACCCAAAGTGACGCTCCATCGTGGTGTTGTAAACGTAAATCAAACTTCTGTTGCGTTTGGTGATGGTACTTTTGCTGTTGCTCTAGCCATTGCTCAATTTCCAACTGCGCCTGGGGTTCCAAAAAATTAAAGATTGAGCGATCGCTTATTTGTTCAACGCTGTAACCAAGCATTTGGGCAAGCTGAGGGTTGACATATTCTGTCTTTCCTTCACTGTCAAATATCCAAATCCCTTCATGGGCTGTCTCTAACAAGTGGTGATAATTCACTTTCAACTTAGCTAGTTTTGCCTCAGACATTTGCCTCGCAGCACGGACTTGCGAATTTAACGAACTAATTAATACTGCTACGGAGCCAAAGACGATTAAATTGAGTAAATCACTCCCTTGGTTAACAAATAGTGAATTGAATGGCGCGATAAAAAAGTAATTCTTCAATAAAATACTCAAGACTGTAGCAACTAAACCTGGTGCTAATCCTCCGTACCAACTACTAAAGACTACAGATGCAAAAAACAGTGGTGAAATCTCTACTTTGAAATATCTTCCCAGCGTTAAACCTAGCAACAGCGCCAATACTACCGATAAAATAGAAATACAATAACGCTGCAAATGAGAGCGCTGGATATTTGACATACTGCGATTAATCCTTAGCAGTAACGTTTTGATGAAAAATCAAGTATTTTTTTTGCAAGTGGCAACAATCTTGAGATACATATTACAGATTGATTAGTCGGAAATCTTACTTTTGAAGTAGGAAACTGGGAAATAGGTAACTTTTATAACTTGGTGTTTTACAAAGTTCATAAATACAACTTCATTTCTTCGAGAGCTTTGTTTGGCAGTCTGGTTAATGTTGCCTTTAAAATTATAGCTTTGTTGGATTCACATAGTGTTTTGCTTAAATCAGCTTAGTCGGGGAATAAGTGGGATATCTTATGTTAAGAATCTTTACTAAGTTATTACCGATCCCGATATTTTCTTTAAAGAATTCATAAAGAGTCACACATTATACTTGTCTTCTCAAAAAATAAGTGATACGTTCTATTTGTGTGTGAGGAGCAAGTTAAAAATAGAAAGCGCCTGGGGTGGAAACACGGCAACACTCCCAGGTGCTTTTTTGTAGAGTTGTGGGTGTTAGTTGTCCCAGTGAACAGGAATGGGAAAATTTCGGCGAAGTACTCCTATTTTGTGCATATAGCAAACTGTCACAGGATAGATTTACTATTTATGACCGCAAGTGCTATTGTTTATTTGTGTGTGAGGAGCAAGTTAAAAATAAAAAGCGCCTGGGGTGGAAACACGGCAACACTCCCAGGCGCTTTTTGATTGAGGCTATCCTGGGACTTTTCTGTGCAGTTGGGGAAGTGTCACACAATATACTTGCTAAATAAAATAACAAGTGATATTCTCTATTTGTGTGTGAGGAGCAAGTTGAAACTAAAAAGCGTCTGGGGTGGAAACACGGCAACACTCCCAGGCGCTTTTTAATTATTGGCAAATTGTTAATTTTTAACGAAAGTCCACTCTAGCACCTTGATAGGAGCTGTTTGTAGGGCTTGAGTTAGTTTGGCGTTACTGGCAAATTTGACTTCTTGTAAGTCACAAGCTTCCACATTGACCGTAAACTTATCGTCTTCAAAAGGCCAAGGTTTGACTGTGACTAAATTATCGCTGCGTTGCATGATGTCATAGCGTTGACCATCCGGGCCTTTACTAATTTCTAAAAACCGTTCATCGGCAGGTAGTTCTTTTTGACATAAGATGAGAGACAGGCGATCGCACCACTGCATGAACCTATAGGCTGCATCTACCTCATCTTTTTCTATCCCTAGTTCTTCACGCCAGCGCTTTTGATTTTCTAGCTGTTCATCCAAAAAAGCGTCTAATTCAGCCGACTGTCCCCGTTTTGGTTCTGTCAAACGGCTAATGTGCATAGAAATTAATAAAGTTACCCATCGTCCCCGGTAACGAGCATTTTTAACAAGACTCGCCAGTTTTTCCACAGAAGCTTCTTTGTTCATCATGAAATCCATTGGCGCGCCTGCTTCAGTTAAATTATCTTCCTCCCATTCTTTCTCTAAATCATCGTGATGAGAAATTGCTGCTAAGGTTTCGTATATTCTGGTGGGAGCGTTTTTCCGTTGCCATTGTCCTGCTATTTGTGCTGCTAACAATGCGTGGGAACGATGATAAATCACTTCCCATCCGGTTGGTGTTGCATTCACAATCACAAATCCATCTCCTAAAGTTTAAATTGTGATTTTTAAAATAAATTCTTATCAAATATAAGTAGGTCAACAGAAATAATTATCATGAGGATAAGGGAGGTTTTAGCATATTTAATAAATTAGTTACCCAACTTGGAAATACATCCGTCGGGTAACTTCATTAATAGACCTGTTTGCACCCCAAACCTAACTAAACTTTAATTACAACGTATGGAATTAGGAATGTTTTTCTAGTGGGTTAGCAACATATTTGAATGTTGGCTCGGAGTTCCAAGGGCCGCGTTCATCATGACCGTTACCATTGGATGATAGGTTATAGTAGAGTTCTACTGTTTCGTCAGGTTGGACATTACCAAAGAATGGATCTGTTAATTTACCCAGTGAATCTAAAGCTTTCATAAACATCTGGGTATGAGAAATTTCTCGTGTGAGGAGATGAACTAGAGTTTGCTTAGTTCCTTCGTCTGGTGATAGTTTGATTAGCTCTTCGTAGGTTTGACGCGCGCCAGCTTCCGCCGCAATGTTCGCCCTCAAATCCCGAACTACATCTCCACCTTCATTGAGGTAATTTGCTGTCCAAGCATTACCTTGACTATCTAAGAAGTGAGGCCCAATACCCCTGACAGCAAAGAGAGTACTTTTATAAGCCTCTGTTTGATCTACGTTTTTCGTATGCGCTTCGATGAGTTTGCCAACCATCTCTAAATGGCTAAATTCTTCGATGGCGATATCTTGCAGCATATCTTTAATTCCCGCGTTTTCAACGTGGAATGACTGCACCCAGTATTGTAAAGCTGCTGATAGTTCTCCCGTTGCTCCGCCAAATTGCTCTAGAAGCAATTGAGCAAAACGAGGGTTGGCTTCACCGATATCTACGACGTGAATCGGCTCTTTCTTGTGAAAAAACATGAATTGCCCCTGTGATTATTTTCAACAAAGAGAAGACTAACCAAACATTCAGTTGCTAGCCAATCTATTTAAACTGCTATAGGAAGGCAAAAGTATTTAACTATTCGGAGTCAGTCAAACCAGAAACTTAATATTTAAGTAGATCTTGAGTTCGCCTTTCGCCTGTTAAAGCTATACACTTCTGCTTCTGCTGAGTAGTCCCCACAAATAAATAGCAACCATCGCACCAAGGACAGCAATTAACAGACCAGGAAGACTCAGACTAGTAGCTGTCAACTGTAAAGTTCCCGTTGCGAATAGGCTATATAAACTGCCGCCAATAAAAGCACCGATGATACCTAAAATCATTGTGGACAGGATACCACCGCCTTGTGTACCTGGATAAATGGCTTTGGCGATCGCACCAGCTAATAAACCTAATACTACCCATGCAATAATATTCATAGTTACCTCAAAAAATTAACTTGCATCTGTATTAAGATTACTAAGTCTGCTTTACAATTGTTTCTCCCAAATGAGATAAATACAAAATCCAGAAGATAGATATAAAAGCTTTCTGCTAACGGAATACAGACATATTTATATTCCTGCTTCTTACCATTAATTGTTTAATAAATGGATTTTCTCAAAAGACTTTTCTTAAAAAAAGAATCCAAAAATACGTAACTATAAAACAGAAATATTGACTATCTTTCTAGAGAAAGATATTTAAATATAGCTGTTGACGGTTGACAGACTTGTCAGCCTTGTTTTACGAGGGCTTTATCTTAGCTGGATGTTTCAATTAATACCAATTCTCTATGAAGTTGGGCCAAATTAATGATGTAGAGACGTTGTATGCAACGTCCCTACTCACAAACCCCATCTCATGGATAAATTAACACTTCATGAGATCTGATTGATAATTGTAAAAAACAGATCATTGCTATGGTACAAGTCCCTAATTTGATGCTGTCTGGCGTAACTTATTAGTCACTTCTTCCACTGTATTTACGCTAGTAGGACTAATTAAACCATCATGATGGAAAATGTAGACTTGGTTATTTTGTGTTGCTTTTAGTTGATTCCAAAAAGGTAGTTTTTTAAAATCATCTGGATTCACATTATCAGATTCCATGATAAATATTTTCTCTGGATTAGTAGCTAGTATTTGCTCTTGTGAGAGAGTTAAATAGCCTTGAAATCTGGTATTAGCTTGTAAATCTCCTGTGACATTTTTGTATTCAAATTTCTCTAGTAAATCACCAGACCAACTATTTTTATTAGGGGATAAGGTTGGCTGAGTACTAACTAATACTAAAACAGATTTACCATTTTCGGGAATTTGAGCTATGAAGGATTGGTATTTATCTAAAATTGGTTTCGGGTCAGCGCCGATACGTCCAGCTAAATCTTCTGTCAAACTTTTCAAATCATCCCAACTCCTCGTTTCATGAGAAACTGTGTTAATTCCTAATTCCTGGAGTTTATTTAAAATCTGACCTTGAAATGTTTCTGAACCAATGACTAAATCTGGTTTTAAAGCCACAATTTTTTCTAAGTTAATGTTACCCCTCCCGCCAATTCTCGGTAATTCAGCAAATTTAGCTTTAGCCACTACATCGGTATATCTGCCAGCCGGAACAGCCAATAGTTTGCTTTTATCCAAGTTGTAAATTAAATCTGCACCTAACGGTGTCAATGCTACTACCCTGTTTGCTAATATGATTGGTTGCGATGCAGCCTGTTTTGTATCTGTAGCTGTAGAATTATTTTGATTATTTGTACAACCCCATAAATTAACAATCACCAAAAAAGACATCGCCCATAATATCAGATGTTTATTCATAACTAACCTCTTCAAAATCTCCAATTCAAACTAATAGCGAAATTTGTCCCAGGTTGAGTATAACGCCCCCGTTGCGCTGCAAAAGCTGTAGCATTACTATTAATTGTCCGCACATCAGCATACTGATAATATTCAGTATTAAAGATGTTATAAACACCAGCCGTTAATGTGAGATTAGGATTGATATTGTAGTAACCAACAAAATCCACTAAGGTATAAGCATCAGGTTCATAAAAATCGATTCTTCTGGTTGGTTGTCCACCATTCTGTACACTGGTTTGGTCATCAACTAATGCTTGTTCTCTAGCTTGAGCGACAAAAGTACCGATTAATTCTGCACCCCATATATCATTTGGAGACTGATATCCTAAACCAATGACGGCTTGTAAAGGATTAATCGTAGTTAAGGGGATATCTTTGGTTAAATCATTACCAATTTGCCAACCTAAAGCGCCTTTTAAGCTAAAACCACCAGGTTCTTGACTAAATCGGTAAGCTGTTTTAATTTCTAAGCCAAAAATTTCTGCATCTGGTATATTCTGCGCCTGAAAAATCTGGAAAGGAATCGCTCTTCCAGCCGTTCTAAATGTCCCGAAATCATTGGGGTCAAAACCAACAAATACAGATGGTTCAATGAAGTTTCTATAACGATTGTAGAAGCCAGTAATATCAAAATCAAATTGTTGAGAACGGCTACGTAATCCTAGTTCAAAGTTGTTGCTGGTTTCTGCTTGTAAGTCGGGGTTAGAAATGCCTTTATGGGGTCGTAATGGAATATCAGCGCGAAAAGCAAAATTTAGTTCGCTATATAGTGGGGGACGAAACCCACGGGAATATCTACTAAATAATGTTAACCCTGGAGATGGTTCATAGACAATTCCTAAGCTGGGAGAAAGTGCAGATGTGGAGTAGTTTACCGCATCAACACCTTGCTGTTTTTGTGTAAATTCAGGATTATTTGCTGTGGTTAAGTTGTAAACATCAAAGCGCAAGCCAGGGATTAATTTTACTTTACCATCACCAAAGGAAATTTCATTTTGTAAGTAAGTACCAAAGCGGAAAGTATCGCTATCAGGAAAGTCTTTCTGGGGGAATCCGGCTGCATTTACTCTTGTGCCTGTGGTAGTAATAAAGTTAAAGTAATTGCGCTCGTTGTAGTTGTGGGAAATTTCTAAGCCAGAGGTGAGACTATTTTTGATATCCCCTATATTAAAATCACTCCGGAGTTGAACATTTGCCCCTTGAACTCTGTCGGTTAAATCTTTATCTGCTGCTTCTGTTCTGATAGTTCCAGCACTGCGGACACTCCTGTTACTATCTTCTTCGGTAATTGCATTTTGGTAATAAAGATTCGCACGGGCAAATTGCAACCATGATTTGCTGTTGGGATTATCGTATTGATATCCTAAACTAAATCTGCTGCGAGTTGTTGTGACTTCTTCTTGTAAATCTTGAGTTGAAGCTTCAAAAATCATTCCCGGTAAGTTGGCGGTGGAGAATCGACTATCAGTAATGTTGTTGAAATATTCTCCAGTCAATTCCAGAAAACTTTCCTGATTAAAGTTATAAGTTAATTTTCCTAGAAAGTTATTGCGGGTTCTATCTTGGTCATCTTGATAAATGCTGTTTCCTCCAGCTACTTCTAATGACCCACTATCACGTCGGGTATAGATAAATAGGGTATCGATATTATCCAACCGATTTGCTTGGACAAATGTCCCGACAAAACCGCTATCTTTACTACTATATTGTGCGCGAACACTTGTATAAGAGTCTTTACCAATACTCTCTAAGAGACTTCCAGTTCTAGCGGTTGCAAAATTAACTGTTCCACCTAACGCGTCACTTCCTAATACTGCGGAATTATTTCCTCGGAAAATTTCTAAAGCGTTTAAGGTTTCAATATCTACAAAGTCTCTACCCAGACGAGTAGCACCATAGCTATATTCATAAGGTAGACGAATACCATCTACTTGCAGATTGACGCGATTTCCACTCAACCCTCGCACGTTGATTCCTTGTAAACCACCGCGACTGTCGTAGGGTACGGAAATCCCTGGTTCATAACGCAATAAGTCTCTAACATCTCGCGCTTGTTGTTTTTCTATTTGTTCCCTATCGATAATGGTGACGTTAGCTGGTGCTGTTTCATTTGCGTCACGGTTTCCCACGACGTTGAGTTCTATGGTATTTTCATCCGCTACTACTTTGGGTGTGGGAATGACACTCAACGCCAGTCCTTGTTGACTTTCTCGTTGTTCAACGTTTGGTAATGTTCCATCTCCAACGATTTTGATTTCTACTTCTGTTGCAGATTGTTGAGTGACGGTGAGAGAATTGATTCCTGGAATAGGTTTATCTTTAATGAAGTTATTACCGTCAGGAAGATTCAGTTTGACATTGCTTAATTTAATAACTACATCGGTGCTATTTTCAATAATTTCCCCTTCAGGAATTTCTCCACTAGCTGTTTCTATGATGATGCTGATTCCTTTGTCAACTTCCTCAATATTAATGGCTTTGATTTCAGTTAACTTGGCATTTTCTGCCTGATTAACTGGAGTATTATTGACTGGTATTTCATTTCCCAGTGCAGCTATAGGAATTGTCACTGCCAAAACTGCTGTGAACAAATAATATTTCATGAACTCTCCTCAGCAAAAAAAATTAAGACGCACGAAAATCACGCCATTAATATCATGATTAATGGCAAAATGAAGTTATAATATTTACCTTCATCTATTTATGAATTGGGTAAATATTATTGGTATGAGATTCTGTGAAAAATCCAATTTTTGGTGGTTTTTAATATCTCTGCGATGCAGGTTTTATCTTGATCATTACTTTAGGTAGATGCTTATTTATTATCAATGTTTAGTATACCATTTTTTTGATAATGATTATCATACTTACCGTATAGATATCATTTATATTTACTTACGTATGTATATATTACCGACGAAATTTTTATTGAATTGGAGCTAAGGGACAAATTTGCAATCCTACAGGAGTATTTAAGATGGCAACTTCTACGCCTAACACTTCAGCTAAATTTTCTGGGGTGAGAACAATTTCTGGTTCTCCTAAAGCAAAAATATTACCTTGATAAAGTAGAGCAATCCGAGAACTATATCTAGCAGCTAAGTTGATTTCATGTAAAACGGTTAAAATCGTAATACCTGGCTTTTGATTCAAATTTTTCAATAGTTCTAATAGTTCTAATTGATAGCGAATATCTAAATAAGTTGTGGGTTCATCTAATAACAAAATTTGCGGGTCTTGGGCTAAAGCCAGTGCTAAAAAAGCTCTTTGTCTTTCACCACCAGAAAGTTGCTCTACTAAACGCTCCTGATAGCTTTCCATCTGAGTTAAATGTAAAGCCTCAGCAATTTTTTCTCTATCTTCTACATTTAATTCCCATTGCCACCAAGGTTGGTGTGGAGTACGCCCTAATGATACCAATTGCCTGACTGTTAAACCTGGGGGAATTGCTTGCTGTTGGGGTAATAAGGCTAGTTTTTGAGCGACAATATTGGCGGGTTGAGTATGAATTGCTTTCCCATCTAATAATACAATTCCTGTTTGGGGAACTAATAAACGACTCATGAGTTTTAGTAGGGTAGATTTACCAGAACCATTCGCACCTACTAAACTCAACCATTCACCTTTTTCAATTACTAAGGAGATGTTTTTAACTACAGTTTTCGCTGTATATCCACCCGTTAAGTTTTGCGTTTCTAGAGGCATATTAACAATTCAAGATTCAAAATTCAAAATTCGGAAAGCTTTCCCTAAACCCTTGATTTTCATTTTCATTCGTAATTTCTAGAAGTTCAAATTCCGCTTTTACGCCGATAAAGTAACCAAATAAATAACGGTGAACCTAGCAACGCGGTGACGGAACCAACTGGGAGTTCTACTGCACCCAGGCGGGAAAGTAAGTCTGCAATGGTCATGACTAATGCACCTCCCAAGGCGCTGAGTGGTAAGACGGCGCGATAATCTGTGCCTACTAGTAAGCGGATACCGTGGGGGACAATTAAACCAACAAAACCAATCAAACCGCCAATACTGACGGCACCTGCGGCTAATAGTGTAGCAACTCCGCCGATGAAAATGCGCGATCGCCCCAAGGAAACCCCTAAACTGACGGCTAGTTCATCCCCCAGGTTCAATAAGTTGACAGATCGCGCTAATAAACATCCCAAGACTAATGCCACACTAATATAAGCACCAGCCGTAGTCACTTCTGCCCATCCCCGGCCATTTAAACTGCCAATCAGCCAATTTAAGGCGGACTGTATCCTGCCATCTTCTGTTAATAGCAGCAAAACAGACTGTATCGCCCCAAACATGGCGCTTACTGCCACACCACCCAAAATCAGCCTTTCTACAGAAATACCATCTCCAGTTCTGGCTAAAAAATAGACAATCACTGTCGTCAGTACTCCCCCGACCCAGGCCGCCAAGGGAACCCAAGCTAAGAATACCCCTAAACTAAACATGGCGATCGCTACCAAACCAGCACCCGCAGAAATCCCCAGTAAAAAGGGGTCGGCTAGTCCGTTGCGTAACATTCCCTGGAGTAGGGAACCTGACATTCCTAAAGCTGCACCCACCAAAATCGCTGCTATGGTTCTTGGTAGGCGCAAGTCCCACAGAATGGTTTGATAAATTTGCTCTCCCTGTCGCCAAATCGCTAGCCACAATTGTTCTGGTGTCATGGGGACAGCACCAAAAGATAAAGAAGCGCCTATTGCCAAAACGAGAACAACAACTAAAAATAAGGTAGCTAAAAATACCCGCGCTTCGTTTCTAGAAGCAGCGCTAACATTCTTGAACATTTTTTGCTGTCGCTGCTTTAGTTTCATGGATTAATCTGGACTGCTGATAATAAATACTTGACTTAATAAAAATATAGTGGTAACAGATATCAAATCTACTAAGAATGAGAATAATTCTAATTAAATACCTGTGTCAAGAGACGGGTTGTCGTAGAAGTGATGAAATATTGGCAATTCATACTATTAATATTAGCTCTCCTGAATAGCGATCGCCGAAAACTTGACAGCTGTTGCACTACAGGTTTAGCATATCCAAAAATATAGTATTAAAGCAGCTACTCTGTACTAATGAATAAATTAATACATAGGAAAGTTGCAACTACCATTGACCGGGAAGGAATTTAGAATCAAGATATTACATTGATGTACTTACTAGCTTGTTACCGTTTACCCTCAACACCAGCGTAATATATTCAACCTAGTCGAGAACATACGAGCCAGTCATATCAAGCCGCACTCAGCCGCATGAAGTCAGCCTCGTACATCCATCAAATCACTTACTAAAGAATATGACCACTATTGGGAGTGATTTATAACACTCAACCGAGTAGTGAATTTTGGGTGTATAGCCTTGCATGAAGGGTGACTATTTTTTATGGATAGACGGTCATTGATTTTAATTGTAGAAGAAAATCTGCATAATTTGGAACTGTTAAATTCCCACCTAAAAACTTTAAATTATGATTGTATTTGTGCCAAGCAAGGAGTTAGCGCAATTATTTTGGCACAAACTCAAAAACCGGATCTCATCATACTAGATATGATATTGTCGGATTTAAGTGGTAGCCAAGTAATTAATCACCTCAAACAAGATTCAAAAACAGCAAACATTCCCATTATTGCTGTTATACCTTTTATTTTGGTGCAGAATCAAGACCACCTTTTTCTTACAGGTGCTGATGACTACGTTACCAAACCATATAATTTTGTTCAGTTAAATACTTTGATTACTCATTATGTTACTCGGCTGCATTCTTCCAATTTGCTTTCGGAATAGATTCTGGATTGCGTACTGCGGGTAACTCGTCTAAAATCACGATAATGCCTGTACGACCTGTGGCTAAATTTGTATTGCTCATCACATCAAGAATAGGCTTGCCAATCACTTTCTCGATGAGAATTTGTATTTCTGTTTTAATTATTTTATCTAGCAATAGTCTTATTTGTTCGACTAAAGTTTCATGACCTTCATCCAACAGTGTACGCTCAGTTTGGGTAACTGAATTTTCTAAAGAAATAACCAATTCAGAATCAAAGAAGTGACAAATGATTTGCTTGGGTCTTTGCCCCAGCTTCTCGCTATACAGAGAACTGACACGTTGTGAAATCTCTCTTTCTAATTGTCCAATAGTTGGGTTTCCCATTATTCTTTAAGTGCAATCAACCAATTTTGTTACTGAAGCAATCAATAATTATTCAAGTTACAGGTAAATGAAAAATACTTCATAAATATACATAGCAAGCAGATAGTATACTTAAAAGCTCTGATCCTTCAGTGTTGTGGTCACTTTTTACCTGTACTTATTGGCTAACTGTTATATTTTACTATTGGAATTTAAAATTTATCCCGTGATATCATACCTATATTTTTTAAATTTTTTATATGAAAAATATGTAAACTTGATGAAGATGATGATTCAGTTACGCACTCAAATTGAGTGCCATGATTTGTCCTCTGCACAGCAATTACTTAAATAAATAAGCTACATATATAAAATATTATAAGTACGCCACAGCGTATATTTATCATTTTGCTCAGGTAGGAGAAAAAAGTTATGATTCATCTCATCTTGATATTGACTTAATATCATTAAGTTTATTTGTGTGTTCCTACTTAATATATCAGCTTAATTGACTTGGTGAGTGAGAAATAATGCTTTATGTGCTGAACTTGATAAATTGGTTGTGTCTGCTTATTCACTAATTTTATACTCAAGAGGAACTAGGGTAAGCTATGACGCGTTTAAAATCATCGTCACTTGTAGGCTGCGTTGATTGCTGACGGTTGATAGTTAACTATCAACGCGAAAAGATGTGCAATGGGATCAGCGTATGAAGATGATTCTCCTGTGGAATGTACACTCCGTTGGTTGCGGATAATAGGGATGTAAGTACGATATCGCCCGTTAAAGCTGTTTGGTTTCAGCATCATTACTATCGGTTTGTAATTTTTTTATGAACCATTTATTACTGAGAATGTGTGAATCACTAATAGTCAGTTTTTGTTTTTAAAACTTTGATGTTCTAATTCCTTCCTACTTAAGGGTACATCTGCCCATCTATGGCTCAATAGTATTACTTAATACCAAGAATTCCATATTTATTGCTGAATTTGCCAATATCATCGAAGAATTTTTATGAGGAATTTAAAATTGACTTAAGCAATTTCCGACGAAAGTTGATACCTTGATAAAAGGACACAATTACTGATAAACATCATTCTAAAATTCATGGATTCTTCATCAATCAACTCTTTACTTGAAGATTTGAAACATTCTGATGCTTTAGTTCGGGAACAAGCAACAAAAAAACTCTGGCGGATTTGGTTTCAACAAAAGGGAATGTATGGGTTGGAGAAAATTGATCAGAGTCAAAAATTACTGGATGCTGGGGAAATTACTGAAGCTGAAGTAATGCTCACACAATTAATCCAAGAACAACCAGATTTTGCGGAGGCTTGGAATCGCCGGGCTTTTCTCTATTACAGTATGGGGGAATATCAAAAATCTTTGGCTGATTGTCAAATGGTTATCCAAATCAATCCAGTACATTTTGGCGCACTTCATGGTATTGGTTTATGTTACGCGGCGCTAGGTAAGTATGCTAAAGCCATCAAAGCTTTTAAACGTGCCTTGGAAATTCAGCCATACTCTTTAGTAAATCAAAAATTAATTTTAGAATGTACTTTCCGACTCAGCTAAAACTTGATGAATCGATTCAAAATTCAAACGTCCAAGTGGCATACTACCAGAATCAAGAGTAATGAGTAAAATAAAGACCCCTGGTTTTTCCAGGGGTCAGGGTTTCGCTGAGATAAGTAGTTGATACTACAATTTCTTCCCAGCTATTTCCTGATAATTACAAGAAATTTTTCTCCAGGGTGGTGATGGGTAATAGCTAATTGCTAATTGGTTTTTACTAATCAGAGTTCAACAGGACATGATATTATTTATCCCCTGTTAGCAGGTGACGTACAGCTTGCTCGATATCTTGTTCTTTAATTAAAGATTCTCCGACTATTACGGCATTTGCGCCAGCTTCCGCGACTAAGGATAAGTCGGTATGTGTATACAATCCAGACTCGCTGACAACGGTGATACCCAAGTTTTGTAGATGCGATCGCCTGGCTGTTAATAAGTGTTGGGTGGTACTGATATCTGTGGTAAAATCTTGCAAGCTTTGGTTATTAATTTCGATTAAGCGAATATCGTCTAATTTTAGTATCCTATCTAGTTCAGCTAAACTATGAACTGCGACTAAGGCATTCATCCCCAAAAAGTGAATTATTCGCAAAAAATCTTTCAATTCTCTGTCTGTGAGAATGGCTGCAATTAATAGTACCGCATCGGCTCCTGCTGCTCGTGCTAAATAAATTTGGCAGGGGTCGATAATAAATTCTTTGCATAATATGGGTAGTGGAACCCGTTGGCGGATAGCACGGAGAATTTCAAAACTGCCGTGAAAAAATGAACTATCTGTCACGACTGATAGACAAGCTGCACCACCTCGTTCATAAGCTTTGGCGATCGCTACTGGATCAAAATCAGCACGAATCATACCATGATTGGGTGAGGCTTTTTGTATTTCTGCAATCAGGCTAGGTTGGTAAGGATTTTGCTGCAAGGCTGTCAAGAAATCCCGCACGGTTGGCGCAGCAGTTAATTGGCGTTGTAAAGAAGCCAATGACATCTGTTGGTGTAGTTGTGCAACTTCTTGCTTTTTCTGCCAAACAATTTCTCTAATAATTGGTTGCAGACGGTTGGTATTAATGGCGCTGGGATACAACATTATGAATGGGTATAGGGGTATAGGGGTATAGGGGTATAGGGATGTGTAGATAAAGCCCTAACCTATGTTGACTAATCTCAAAAAATCAGCTTTGTGGTTGTAAGAAATTTAAGATAAATTCCTGACAACCACAATTTAGTTATTCAAAGCCACAGGAAATTAATATTCATAATTATTGTTGAAGTACACCTTTCTCTATCTCTCATTCTCTCGGTGTAGAGCGTGGCTTAATTATGAATTATCAATTGCCGTTGGAGTTGACTTTAATCTGGATTAGTTTCAGATCAAAATTTCTTGATTATCATTTCTGCTTTCCTGATTTTTACCACCCAGACAGTTGTTTTTGAGTAATCTAATATAAGTACGGTACGGGATGTAATCTATGGGGTTATAACCAGAGTAGCGCAGCAATAAAACGCAAGCCCAAGAATACTTTCCGGCAATTATTGATTTAATAATTTGGTCTACTTGTTCATTATTTATTTTCTTAACATTCTGTGAATTGTAAATGTCTTCCTGATACATAACTTCCCCTGATGATTTTATTTGATGGTTTGAAAATTGGTAATTGGTGATTAGTAATTGGTAATTGGTGATGGAGAAGAGAATTCCATTTATTCCCAATTACCGTTCGGCTGACGCTCACAGCGAAGCCAATTACCACTAAGAGCAAATTGATGTTTCTAAAGTTTGGGTATATGTCTGCACTACATTTTTAATGATTGTCTGACCAACTTCTCCTGCTAGGGTCATGATTGACTCCGGGTGAAATTGGACGGCGGCTATAGGTAGTGTTTGGTGTTCAATCGCCATAATTACATTGTCTTCAGAAATCGCGGTGACTTTGAGTTCACCGGGTATAGTTTGGGGTTGGGCAAACAAGGAATGGTATCTACCCACGATGAAGGATGCTGGTAAATTTTGAAACAGGACAGAATCAGGTGCAGTTACTGAAATCCGTGCGGGTTTACCGTGTTGGGGATAATCAAGCACGCCTAATTCTCCACCAAAAGCCTCCACTATGCCTTGTAATCCCAGACAAACGCCAAAAATGGGGATTTCTCGACCTACCAAAGCTGCAACCGTTTGGGGAACTCGGAAGTCACTGGGTCTACCAGGGCCGGGAGACAATACCACTAAGTCTGGGCGTTCTGTATCAAAATATGATTCAGCAAAACCATGACGTAGGGTGGTGACGGTTGCGCCGGTGGTGCGGATGTAATTGGCTAATGTGTGAACAAATGAATCTTCGTAGTCGATGAGGAGGATACGCTTATTGTGGGCGATATCCCCTGGGCGATGACTATCGTTCCCCTTGGTTTTATTTGCATTGCTATGACGGCGAATGGTCTCAAATAATGCAGTCGCTTTAGTAATTGTTTCCTCTTCTTCGGCTGACGGAATGGAGTCGTAAAGGACTGTTGCACCAACTCGCACTTCGGCGATGGAGTCTTGTAAACGAATTGTCCGTAAGGTTAATCCGGTATTCAAGTTACCATTAAAGCCTAAATAACCAACTGCTCCCCCATACCAACGACGGGCGCTGCGTTCATGCTGTTCGATGAACTGCATGGCGGCTCGTTTGGGTGCGCCTGTGACTGTAACTGCCCAAGTATGACTCAAGAAGGCATCTAAAGCGTCAAATTCCGGTCTGAGTATCCCTTCTACATGGTCTACTGTATGAATGAGGTGGCTGTACAGTTCAATCTGGCGACGACCAATCACCCTGACTGAGCCTGGTTCACAAATCCGCGATTTATCGTTGCGGTCTACGTCAGTACACATGGTTAACTCGGCTTCATCTTTATGGGAGTTAAGCAACTGACGAATTTGTACAGCGTCGCCTAAAGCATCTTCTCCCCGTCGAATAGTGCCACTAATGGGACAGGTTTCCACTCGCCTACCATCAACTCGCACAAACATTTCTGGTGATGCACCTATGAGATATTCACCACCCAAATTCAACAGAAATCCATAAGGACTAGGATTAATTCGCCTTAAGGTCTGGAATAGTTGACTGGGTGATTGTTCACAGGCGGTAAAAAAGTTTTGACTAGGAACTACTTCAAATAAGTCACCCCGGCGGAAGTAGTCGAGTGCTTGCTCAACTAGGTTGGCATATTCTCCTGGTTGATGGTCAGCAGTTTGGTTTGGTAGAAGACGTTTACCCTGGTAGTCGATGGACTGGCCTGTCCGTGGAAGATGCTCGGTGTTGCCATGTTCTGTGGCAAATTCATACTGGTGACGATATGCCTTTTGTAGATAGTAATCTACAACTATGAGTTCATCGGGTAGATACAGGACTAAATCCCGTTGGTCTGCGGGACGAGCAATTTTTTGGGGAATTGGTTCAAATTGAAATACTAAGTCGTAACCAAATGCACCATATAAACCTAAATGCTCATCTTCATCACTCGCAAAAATCTGGAGAATTTCGCGGATGACTGTAAAGGCTGACGGTTGTTTACTGCGTTGTTCTTCTGTGAATAACTGTTTTGTGGGTCGAATTTCACCTGTGATGTTGTCATGATTGAGGCTGATTTGTTGTAGTTGCGACTGGGCTGATAGATGCTGGAACAAGGTTGGTAGTAGCACCTGTCCGCGAGGATTGAGTGAAGAGATGGTAAATGCGTTCTCTCTTGTTGTCAGTTGTAATGGGGGATTGATGAATCCAATCGCCCATCTTTTGTATCGCCCTGGATATTCGTAACTACTGGTTAACAAACCTCCACGTACTTGATTTAGGTGAAAGAGAATTTCATCTAGTGCAGTGTCCATCTTCACCTCGGTTGTGCTACGAGATACGCGCACGTTACCAAGGGTTGTGTAAGCAAGTGTATAGTAATTCATTGTCTTTTCTTTTCTGTGTGTTGGAGGGAGTATAGCGCGAACGGTTCGCCCTACTTTTGGCGATCGCTGATTGAGGGGTGTAACCCATCATCCAACAATCAAACCAATTTCACTATCTCCAAAAGAAGATTTTGACACTACAGCATAGGAGAAACAGCACAAAACATTTCCTACAGAAGCCTTTGCAAATGCTCAACCACAGGTAAAAGTTGGACTTTTTCCGGTCGGTTGTAGGCGATCGCTATTTTTGAAAATAGGGGTGAATTTAACCAGTCAGCATTTTTATCTGCTTAATAAATATCTAGTTCAACCCGCCCCTAAAAATGAACCGTTTTGCAGAAGCAACTTCTTTGCTAAGATTACTCAATCTTTGACAGTAGATATATGATCAATTTTTTGATAGACATATCTCTTTTTTCTTTATTTAAATTTACTGGCTTTTTTTTAACTTTATTATATAAATAATGTGCATCGGAGTAAAATAATACCATTTAAACGCCAAATAAAAAATAAAAATTTCTATCTTTTTGTAAATCTGCAATTATTTCTACTTATACAACCAGACTTATATTAGGTTTCATATTCTCCTAGAAAAAAACTTATGCTGTGAGCATCATTATTTACCCTAGCAATCATCAATTATTGATTTTGTTACCAATAATCTAAGACATAAAAATATAGTACTGCTCGAAAAATTTAAACTTGATATATTCTTTTCTTTCTCAGCAAAATTTTTATGCCTGTTGATGCTTGTGAGTCAACTATTGAATATTTAGTACTCGATTAAAGAGATAAATTATACGCTGTTTCCTCTCCAATGAAATTAGAGCATATTGGAGAGGTTACATTTTTTTTGTGAAACTATAATCAGCTTATTAGGATGGTATTAACCTTTCGTAGTAGTTGTCGTACTTGTGGCTAAACAAGGCTAATTCGGGGTTAAATGTATATTTGGTTACAAAATAACTTAACATTTTATACTTCTTTCGAGAGATAAGCGATAACTACTCAGAGAGATGATGGGAAGATAAGGTACTCCTCCAGGCAGATGACTTGGACTGCTATTATATAGTTAAATCCGATATAAATTAAAATAGTAAAATATCCAATTTAGGAGCTAAAAATTTATTTGTTAGATAATAGATTATCTACAGGATTGTAATATTACTACTTGTTATCGACGAAGACAAATTACTTCTAAGCCCTTGAGAAATTTTGTAGGCAACCTATCGTAATTTCAGTTTAATATTAATTTTTCCATCTCTTTAGAGAAATCAAGTAAATATATATGCTAATTGGAGCCTTAAGCGTTTTACGACTATTTAATCGGTGGTTTCTACCTTTGGTTTAGGGAAACACCAAAAAATAAATTATTCCAATTGACGGTTATTAGAGTGCGTCAGTATGAATAATTTCTTGATACAGCTAGGTTTTCTCGCAAGTAGCGCACCCTAAATTTTGGATATTTTTTATCTGGAAGTTCCCAGTTTTTCAATATGGCTGATAGTTGCTATTGGTAACTGAAATGACCACCAATCTTAGTGATGGAAAAATGGCAAACGAATCATCGAAAACAATCCTTCTTATTGAAGATGATAGCGATAGTCGCAATCTCTTTTTAGCGGTGCTTGAAGCTAGAGGTTTTGATGGTATAGCAGCTGAAAACGGTGTGGCTGGTATTCAACAGGCACAAAAATATTTACCAGATTTGATTATCTGCGATATTATGATGCCTGATATGGATGGTTACGATGTTTTAAATGTTCTACGCCAAGATCCTCTGACGGCGATTATTCCCTTCATTTTTCTCACTGGAAACCATGATACAGCCGGTCTTCGCAAGGGTATGGAGTTGGGAGCTGATGACTATATTACTAAGCCTTCTACTATAGAGGATATACTCAAAGCGATCGCTATTCGTTTAGAAAAGCAAGCTTTACTCAGGTATTGGTATGCAACTAAATCTCATCAACTTACCGAATCCCTAGCTGTAGACTCTGAAGCAATTTTTCCCTCTATTCCCCACCTTCAGGAAGTTTTTGATTATATTGAAGCTCATTATCATCAAGGAATTACATTATCAAATGTGGCTGTTGCGGTTGGTTATTCACCGGCTTATCTAACTAGTAGAGTTGCGAGAGAAACGGGGGATACTGTGAACGGCTGGATTTTCAAACGGCGAATGGCCGCAGCGCGCCCTCTACTGAGGAATAGTAACAAAACCATCGAACAGATTGCGACAGCGCTGGGTTATCAAAATGCTTGTCATTTCTCTCGCCAATTCCGTCAACATCACGGTTTACCTCCCAAAGCTTGGAGGAAACAGCAACAATCGCTCCAGTCTGGTAGAAATCTGAAGCCACAACTGATTGCTGCTTGTCCTCAATCGGAAAAATGCTTATTGACTGGCCGGAGTTAATTAGGACTTACGCACCCAGATTGTCTGTTGAGACTGGGTGTAAGGGTATAGGGGTGTAGGGGTTTCAAACATTTATACCCTTTAATTACTTTTAGGTTTTATCAACTGCTGCACTAACAGTTGTACGGCTAATGCTAACAAACCAATTGTCACTATAGCAAATATCCCTGTTCCCAAGGCGACTATCCCAACTACCAAGGTACGCACAGCAGAGGTCAAGCTGATAACTAACTGATTATCAGAGTGGATGGGTTTTTTGGCAAAAGTTGTAGCGATGGATATCATGAGTAAATACAAAGCATATCCCATTCCGCCAGAAATACCTGCTCCTGTTATACAGCGTAACGGCGTAGGCGGAACTTGTCCTGATGTATCTGTTTGTTGAGTTTCGTTGTTCATAAGTTACCCATTACCCACAACTTGAATCCCATGTGTAATTGTGCGAGTTACAAATAATTCTAAATCTTCGTCGGGAATTGTTTGTCTTACTTGCTGCTGAATTTTTTCTGCTTGTTCCTGAGATGTACACAAAGCAAACACTGAAGGCCCGGAACCGGACATCATGGTTCCGATAACTCCTGGTTGAGATGCAAATAATTCTCGGAGGTGTAAAACTTGGGAATAGGAAGGTAATACTACTTTCTCTAAATCATTGTGCAGTTTTTGGGCGATCGCTACAGCATCTTTTTCTACAATCGCCTTAACTATACCACCTGAATGAACTGCGGCGGCGCGGGAGGCTAAGTCATTGGTATCTCTAAGATAAGTACTACCATATTCTTGACGATAGTTTTTATATGCCCAGGCGGTGGAAACTTCCAAGCTGCGATATTTGCCCAATACTATATATATATGATCTAAACTCGGTAAGGGGGAAAGTTGTTCTCCCCTACCTGTGGCGATGACTGTACCACCAGCCACACAAAATGGTACGTCGGAACCAAGAGTAGAGCCTAACTCTTCTATTTCTGTTTGGGTTAGTCCCAAGTTCCAAAGTAAATCTATCCCAACTAACACAGCTGCGGCGTTAGTTGAACCTCCAGCCAAGCCAGCTGCGACAGGAATATGTTTGTGAACGGTAATATCTACACCCCCATGTTTAGTGAAGGCTTCAGGAAATCTTTTCACCATCAGTTCGGCGGCGCGATATACCAAGTTACTTTTGTCTGTGGGAACTTGTGGGTGGTTACAATGAACGTGGATAGTTTCACTGCTGAGGGAATGTATTTCAATCTCGTCGGCTAGGTCGATACTTTGCAATATCATCACTAACTCATGATAACCATCGGATCTGTCGCCGATGATTTCTAGATACAAGTTAATTTTGGCGGGAGCAATTAATTTGTAGGAACGCATGGAATGGGAATTGGGGACTGGGGACAAAAAAGTAAAAAGTAAAAAGTAAAAAGGTAGAAGATTTTTTCTTTTGACTTTTGCTGGGGATTGGGGATTGGGGATTGGGATTTGACTTTTATCTAAAATCCAAAATCTAAAATTACTCTACTCCCAACAAGTTGGTTAATTCTACCCATTGCTGAGTGCTGATGTCTTCAGCTCTGGCTTGGGGGTTTATATTTAATTGTTCCAGCAATTGGCTCAGGCGATCGCGGTCTACCACCGATTGCAAATTATTCCGTAGCATTTTACGTTTCGCACCGAATCCTAACTTTACCAAATTCTCTAGTCGTTTTGGGTCATTAACAGGAATTTCTATCTGTCGAGGACGCAATCTGACAACTGCGGAATCTACTTTTGGTGGTGGATGAAATGCACTCGCAGGGACATCACAGATAAATTCACAATCAGCTAAATATTGTACCCTTACCGATAATGCTCCAAATGTGCGTGACCCAGCTTTAGCATATAACCTTTCGGCTACCTCTTTTTGAATGAGCAATACTATGGAATCAAATGGTTCGAGGTTAGGATTAGCAATTGTTCCTAATAGTTTTTCTATTATCGGCCCGGTAATGTTGTAAGGAATGTTAGCAACTACTTTATTTGGCTTTTGAAACTTCGGAAATGATCCTAAATTTGCGGCTAAATCTATTGTCAGGAAATCTCCCTGTAACAATAAAAAATTTTCTTTCTTTCCTAATTGTTTAGCTAACAGTTCACATAAATCTCTGTCTATTTCTACTGCAACTAAAGACTGTACTGAAGGTAATAAACGGCGAGTCATAATGCCTGTACCGGGGCCGATTTCTAGGATGCGGTCATTTGTACTACACTCTGCCGCCTTCACAATTGCGTCGAGTGCCTTCTCACTTTTGAGCCAATGTTGAGCAAACAGCTTGCGCGGTCGTACCATTAATTTTCCTTGCTATATCTAAATCTGGGCATTTCACAAAAAAATCATTTCTTACTTTTTGCTTACTTTTTTATGCTAGTTTTTCGGGCTTTTCATGGATTTTAATATTGACATTAAGTATTTTATGTGATATTTGATTTGATGCGATCGCCTGAAGCTAACTAGCAATGAGACTACCAAAATATCGTCCTCCTACCCATACCAGGGAAACTTTAGTCAAAGATTTTTTAGAACCTTTGGGAATATTACCAGATGAACTTGCTCAAATAATTAATAGTCCCAATGAGCATATAAATGAACTGGTAAATCAACAGCATAGAATCACACCAAGCACGGTGTTAAAGTTAGCAGAACTATGGGTAAACCTACAAGCAAATAGGGAGATATACCACGCCCTAAAATTTAATAATCTTGAGAACGAGCAACCTTAGTGACGGTAATTAATAAATCCTGTTCTTGGATGTGATAAACAATCCGATATTCATTGATAATAACTAAATATAAATTTTCCCCTGCCGTTGGCTCTTGCATAGTTTTTAGTCAATTGCAGCGATCGCTAATCACTCATCCTACTAGAATACCTCTCACCAGCGATCGCCATTCGCCATCTCTCTCGTTGCGCCTCTGCGTGAGATAATCCCTCTTATACATATATTTATGCGAAGATACTAAAAAACCCAGTGCAATATGACAGACACAACCTCAGACGTTATTTGGATAGTCACAGGCGAAGCACCAGAAACCTCCCCCCCTGGAAATTCTAAAGGCGCAAGTAGTAATACACACGGTTTAGCAGACAAAATGCTCGAAAAAATACTTATCCCTAAAGGCGTAGAAGATGCTTCCCCAGTCAAAGCGCAAGACTTAGAAAAGAACATGACACACTTTCTGCAACTAGTAGGGGGTTTGTTTAATCGTGCAGAACAGCAAGCCAACAACAACCCTGGGTTACAGCTAGAAGAAATTGAGTTATCAGTAGAAATTAGCGGCGAAGGTCAAGTCAAGTTAATTGGTAACGGCGTGAAAGCAGGCTCAAAAGGTGCAATTACACTGACATTTAGGCGACAAGAACCAAGGTAAGATGGCGAAAAATTGGGCGATCGCAATTGGAGTTAACCAGTATGATTGGTTGCAACCCCTAAACTATGCCAAGCGGGATGCAGAGTTAATGCAGGAGTTTCTTCGTAAGGAAGCGGGGTTTGATGAGGTGTTCTTCTACACTGATGGGGTAGAATCAAACCGCCCTAACCGCGCTAACTTACGGCAATTGTTAATAAAGGTATTTGACAAATCCTTTATGGGTGCGGGTGATAACTTCTGGTTTTTCTTTAGTGGTCATGGGATGCGCCATGATGGATGTGATTATCTCATGCCTTCCGATGGTAATCCCGATGACATTCAAGAAACAGCCATTTCCATTAATTTTGTCACTCAACGCCTGCGTCGTTGTGGTGCGGATAATGTGGTGTTAATTTTAGATGCTTGTCGCAATGAAGGTCAAAAAAATGGTCAAGGTATTGGGGGACAGACCGCAGAAACAGCCCGTGAACAAGGGGTTATCAGTATTTTTTCCTGTAATCCTCATGAATATTCTTACGAAATACCAGCCTTACAACAGGGTGCTTTTACCACTGCACTAATAGAAGGGTTAGGGATTAAAGGTAAATGCGCCACCGTGGAAAGGTTGAATCAGTATCTCAAGTCGCGTGTACCGGAAATTGTGCGTCAGCATCAAAATAGAAGACAAACTCCTTATGTGATTGCTGAACCTATAAATAAATCCCATCTGATACTTGTACCTAAATATGCAACTTTAGCTGATATTGCCACACTCAAAATTGATGCTTATCGCGCAAAAGATGAAGGTAATCTAGATTTAGCAGAACAATTATGGATTCGGGTACTAGCTGCGGCTTCAGGACAAGATGCAGATGCAATCGAGGCGATTAAAAAAATTGCGGTTGAGCGTGAACGGTTAGGTCGTGGGGAAACTCCAGTAACATCTTCATCAAATTCTAATTCTGGCAACTCTGGTAAGGGAGTATCTACAGTTGAACCCCCAGTCCCTAAAGTCCCTACTTTTCAATTTGAAGTGGTGACGGTAAACGCACAAGGGAAAATCACCAACCGCCAAAACCGGACAGCAAAATATTTTGCAGAAGACTTGGGGAATGGTGTCACCTTGGAAATGGTGCAGATACCAGGGGGAACATTTACAATGGGTTCACCGGAAAGCGAGAAAGACCGAGACTCAGATGAAAGTCCCCAGCGTCAGGTGACAGTCCCCGGTTTCTTCATGGGGAAATATGCAGTCACCCAGGCGCAGTATCGAGCAATTATGGGGAAAAATCCTGCTAACTTCAAAGGCGATGAAAAACCTGTAGAACAAGTCAGTTGGGATGATGCGGTGGAGTTTTGTAAAAAGTTGAGCCAGAAGACAGGAAGAACCTACAGACTACCAAGCGAGGCGGAATGGGAATATGCTTGTCGTGCAGGGACAACCACACCATTTTATTTTGGCGAAACCATCACCACAGATTTAGTTAACTATGACGGTAACTATCCCTACGGTGCAGCACCAAAAGGTAAATACCGTCAGGAAACAACAAATGTAGGAGAATTTCCGCCGAACTCTTTCGGTTTATACGATATGTGTGGTAATGTATATGAATGGTGCGAAGATGTATATAATAATAATTACCAAAGCGCGCCGATAGATGGAAGTGCGTGGCTTACTGGTAAAGATAATAACATGAGGCTGCTGCGTGGCGGTTCGTGGTTCGCCGATGCCAGATTCTGTCGCTGTGCTGATCGCTTCACCTACGCGCGCGCGAGTCGGTACAGAGATGTTGGTTTTCGTGTTGTCGCGGTGGCTATTCTGTGAGGATTCCTTGCCCTTTTCTCTCTTGCCCTTTTCCACTTTACACTTCTTAATCTTTACCCTTTGTTAGTGTAGCGAAGCGGAACGATCTTTTTTTAAAATTTGCTATTTCTGCCTACTAACCAATATACACTATATACAATCAGATTTCTCAATTAATTAAGAATCTGAGCATGGGATTAGGTTAACGTTAGCTGCTGCGTGGCGGTTCGTGGTTCGCCGATGCCAGGAACTGTCGCTGTGCTAATCGCAACAGAAACGCGCGCGCGAATCGGAACAACAATGTTGGTTTTCGTGTTGTCGCGGTGGCTATTCTGTGAGTACGCCCCAAAGTCAGAGTCGGTAAGTGGGAATTTATCGAGCGCACATTAGGGAGTCCAGACCTGTCCCAGCGAGGAAGGTGACGACCTCCAAATATAAAACCGGGTTGGATAGGTTGGTAGGTTGCAAAACCGAACACTTGTCCGACTCAATAATATTTCACCATTCGTTTAAAGAAACCGGGTTTCTCGTGCTGCAAACTGCTATTTTCGCAGTCAACCTAAAAGAAACCCGGTTTCTCGCTGGGGTTTCGCTGCTAGACGCTCGCTAATTGGCAAAGATATAACTGTAATCAAAAGAATTATCTAAGCAAATGCCAATTCGTGATGTAAAGTTCCAAGCAGGAAACTACTACCACATTTACAATCGAGGTAATAACCGCAAAGCGATATTCTTTGAGCGTCAAAATTACCTATTCTTCCTACGTCTCATGGAAAGACACCTTGTGAATAAGGGTGTAGAAATAGTTGCTTACTGCTTGATGCCAAATCATTATCACTTATTGGTTTACCTAAACACAGATAATTTATCAAACTTAATGCAGCCGTTTATGCTTGCTTATACAAAAGCTATAAATAAACGTTTTAAGAGAGTGGGTTCGTTGTTTCAAGGGCGTTTTCAGTCTATACACATAGATAGTAATGAATATTTATTGCATCTATCTCGATACATTCATTTAAATCCGGTTAATGCCAATTTAGTGAAAAATCCTCAAGACTGGGAATTTTCCAGCTATTCAGAATATATAATGCTACACAATCGTGAGATCATCAAAAATGATAAAGTTTTGCAGCACTTTGTTTCATTAGACAGTTACCGTCTATTTGTAGAATCTTCTAAAGAAACCGGGTTTCTCGTCCTACAAACAGATATTTTTGGGTAAACTTAAAAGAAACCCGGTTTCTCGGTTTCTCGTCCTACAAACAGATATTTTTGGGTAAACTTAAAAGAAACCCGGTTTCTCGGTTTCTCGTCCTACAAACAGATATTTTTGGGTAAACCTAAAAGAAACCCGGTTTCTCGATTTCTCGTCCTACAAACAGATATTTTTGGGTAAACCTAAAAGAAACCCAGTTTCTCGGTTTCTCGCTGCTACTATTATCCACCTGCTTAAAAAGAGGGGAAACTTCTTAGTATTTCTGTACCTTCTCTACCTGATTTCTCACCCAATCACGAAATAGCTTTACTAAC
Organism: Nostoc parmelioides FACHB-3921; assembly: GCF_014696625.1. Lineage (GTDB taxonomy): Bacteria > Cyanobacteriota > Cyanobacteriia > Cyanobacteriales > Nostocaceae > Trichormus > Trichormus parmelioides. The sequence goes on along the minus strand of NZ_JACJQL010000024.1, from coordinate 39,686 downwards.
TCCAAATAATCAATTATCTCAGCTTGTTGCAAAAATCCAGCAATTTCTGGAATAGGTAAATTTGTGAAAAATTGACTTGTTTGGCAAGTAATATAAGAGTTGTTTTCTAATTGCTTAATTACCAAAGATTCCCCGTTATAAATCCAAACTTCTGCTACACCCAAATCTGCATAAACCTGGAGACGACTTTGAGAACTACTAGTAACATCAATTTCCACGACTAAATCCGGTGCTGGAACTTGTGTTAAATCCAGTCGTTTCTTTCCCCGAACCAAAGCAATATTTTGAATGTAGAAACATTCATCTGGTTCTACACCACTCACCTCAGGACGCTTGAAGGTAGTTGAACCCAATGGTTCTATGGGTATGTCTAGTTCTTCAGCAATTGTCTCAACAAAACGCCCTGCAACTTTCTTAAATCTTTCATGTTCTGGGGATGGGGACATAATCTCTAGATAGCCACGATTATAAGTCAACCGCAGACGGCGATCGCTCAACTCGGACAAAAGTGTTTCATAAGTTTGCCAACTTATCCCCGACAAGTGAATGATTTCATCCGGTGGTGTCAGCAATCTTGCAGTCATAGGCTTAACCTAAATCTCATGGCTTTATTTTAAAGGATAAAGATACTGGCGTGATATTATTTAAACAAAAATTGAGTGCAGGCTTAGAAACTTGGCTGAATACACTAAAGTAACGTAGGCGGCGGGAAATATAAATGACAGCATATACAGTCAACCTCAACCCAATTATTAAACTCACCGACGACCAATTTTATCAACTATGTCGAGAAAATCCTGGTGTCAAATTTGAGCGCAACCATAAAGGAGAATTAATTATTATGCCACCTACAGGAGGAGAAACAGGAAATAAGAACTCAGAAATAAATGCTGATTTTGTTATCTGGAATCGTCAAACAAAATTAGGCATATGTTTTGATTCTTCCACCTGTTTCAAACTACCCAACGGTGCAAATCGTTCTCCTGATGTGGCTTGGATAAGAAAAGAAAGATGGGATGCACTCACACCAGAACAACAGGAAAAATTTCCCCCAATTGCGCCAGATTTTGTTTTAGAGTTAATGTCACCTAGCGACAGCTTGGAAGATACACAAGCCAAGATGCAAGAATATATAGATAATCAAGTAAAACTGGGCTGGTTAATTAACCGTAAAACACAGCAAGTAGAAATATATCGTCTAGGAAAACCCGTAGAACTATTAGCATCGCCTACAGAATTATCTGGGGAAGATATATTACCAGGGTTCATTTTGAGTTTACAAATAGTTTGGTAAAGCAGTCATCACAATTCACTGATGAATAGGAATCTCGATGACAAATTCTGCTCCTTCTCCAGGTATTGAATTGCAAGTTAATTTCCCATTGTGTCTATCCACAACGATTTGATAACTGATAGATAAACCTAAGCCAGTTCCCTTACCCACAGATTTAGTAGTAAAAAATGGGTCAAACAGTTTCGATAATATTTCTGGAGGAATCCCTACACCATTATCTGAGATAGTAATTCGTACCCAATTATTATTAATCATTTCGCTACGAATAGAAATTGTGGGTGTAGTAACCGACAAATGACCACCGATAACTGACTCATCTAAAGCATCAATAGCATTACTAATGAGATTCATAAATACCTGATTTAACTGACCAGGATAACAATCAATCAAAGGTAAATCGCCATAATCTTTAACAACTGCAATTTCTGGATGGTCTGACTTAGCTTTCAGACGATTTTGTAAAATCATGAGAGTACTATCGATACCTTCATGAATATCTACTTGCTTAAATTCAGCTTCATCAAGGCGGGAAAAATTGCGGAGTGATAAGACAATTTCTCGAATGCGTTGGGTTCCTATACGCATAGATTGCAGCAGCTTAACCAAGTCTTCTTTGAGGAAATCAAAGTCAATATCTATAATGAATTCCTGAATTTCTTCTGGTGGATAGGGAAAGTGTAGTCTATAAAGTTCTACTAGCTGTAACAAGTCTTGAGCATATTCACTGGCGGGAATCAAATTACCATGAATAAAGTTAACTGGATTATTGATTTCGTGGGCTACACCTGCAACCATATTCCCAATAGAAGACATTTTCTCACTATGGATAAGTTGAGTTTGGGTAAGTTGTAATTCACGTAAAGCGTTTTCCAGATTTTCGGTTTGCTGTCGCAATTGAATTTCATCTTGTTTGCGCTGTGTAATATCTAAAGTTGTCCCAACCAGGCAATAAATTCTACCAGCACTATTTCTTAGAGGATTAATTTTAGTTAACCACCAAGTTTCTTGATTGTTGACAGTTAAACAATCTTCAAAAGAAATGCTAACACCAGCCTCTACACAGTTTTTGTATCGTTGACGTACTAAGAGACCTTCAACACTACCAAAAATATCTTCAGGTGCTTTACCAATAGCATCATTGCGACTAATTCTTGTATACCTTTCTGCTGTGGAGTTCCAACCTGTATAACAAAAATCTAAGTTTTCTAAAACATCAACCACAAAGATAATTTGATCAACACCCTCATAAATATTACGTAAAAATTGTTCTTGTTCTTGCAGTAATGCTTCTACTTTCCTACGTTCCCGAATATCACGAGTAACTGTTGCTAAACACACAGATTTTCCAGTTTCCGGACTTTTAACAGTAAACATATTAAAGTCAACTGGTATTCCTTCATGAGTCTGATAGTTGCGGAAACGATATTCACCCTGCCATAAACCATCCTCATTTACCGCAGGAATGATGTTTTTTTCCAAATCTTCTTGATCTTCTGGGAAGAAAAAATCCATGATGTGGAGATTCTTCACAGCGTCTAAACTATCAAGACCAACTAACTTGAGTCCAGCTTCATTCAGAAATAATGGTTTTCCTGCTAAAGTCGCAAAACCAATAAAGTCACTGCTATTTTCAATAAGAGAGACAAACAATTGCCGTTCTTGTTCAGCTTGTTTGCGTTCTGTAATTTCCGTCGCTGTCACTACGAGTTGTGAAATTCGTGAATTGCTATCACCAAGAGGGGTAATATTGATTAGCCACCAAGTTTCTTTGTCATTTACTAAGAAATCATCCTCAAAGAATAGGCTTTTTCTCGACTTGATACATTGTTGATAGCGCTGGCGATATAAGTTGGCAATTTCGGGTGGTAGTGCTTCTGCCGTTGTCTTACCGATGAAAGATTCCAGAGGTATAGGACTAATGCGGTGCATGGCAGGATTGATTTGAACGTAACGAAACTCTGCTTCATCATCCAAAACATCCAAAACAAAGATACCGTAATCTACGCCTTCCCAAATACTTTGTAACAACTGTGCTTGCTGTTGCAATTGTTGGTCTGCTTGCTTGCGTTCACGGAGTGCGGCTTGCTGTTCGCTTATATCCAATAGATAACCATACCAAGTGATTTCGCCTCCTGGCTTACGTTCCGGTCGGGAAACTGCTTTGACCCATTTTAGCCGACCAGAAGAAGTGATAATACGCCACTCATGTTCAAAGTTTTGCAGAGTTTGTGCAGAGTTAAGCATCGCCTCTTGCAGCCCTATCATATCCTCAGGATGAGTATTGGGAAAAATGAGCGAGGCATCATCTTCTAACTCTTGGGGACTGCATTCTATCAGTTCTCGACACCCAGAGGAAACATAAGGGAAAGTCTTTGTGCCATCAGGTTGGAGACAAAATTCATAAAGCATCCCTGGCAGATTATCAGCTAGTCGCTGCAACCGTGCTTCCGCATCTCTTAAACGCCTTTCACTATCGGCTAAAGCAATTTCTGATTGTTTGCGTGCGGTAATTACCTCAGAGACAACAGCTAAACCACCCACCTCACCTGATGGTTCATACCAAGGATTTATTTCCCATTTCACCCAATCAATAGTCCCATCCCGACGGATGAAAATTTCTTCTTCAGATTTCTCCTTATTTCCCGCCAAACAACCCTCATATCTGTTTTGCCAACCCAAAGTTATTTCCGGACAAACATCATGATGAGAACGACCAACGATATTCTCATCAACTAAGTTATAGTCCTCTCGCCAACGCCGACTAGCCAGTAAGTAGCGCATCTCACTGTCGAAAATAGCGATCGCCGCAGGTATATACTCAATCAATAACCCTGGTTGTAAAGTCTTTGCTACTACCTGGCGTAGTCCTATGAGTTCCTGTTGAAGAGAATCATAAGTATTTTTATCTATAGTCACGAGATTGTCAGTCATAGGTATACTACTTACCAGCGACAAATTTGAAGTTAACTTCAGTATCTATCTTGCCCAATCTCCATCCAGCAATATCAATCGGCTATTTTTAACTCAGTAATTCACCCAGTTGGTGTTGTACTAATAAACTCCTAAGCGTAGCATTTTCAGCTTTGAGAGCCAAGTTCTCAGCTTCTAATTCATTGATTCTTTCTTTCATAGCCTCTTTACTAGTACCTTGTCTGTGAATCACCACCTCTTTATAAATCTCTAAATTAGTATCTTCATTCATCCATCTTTGATAACTTTTAGTATGCTCTTGTACTGTATGTCCCATATAATCTGCCATAGTCTTTATTGGCACCCGTAAACGATGACCTCGTATAGCATAAGCATGACGTAAATCATAAGGCCTAAAACCGATATCTGCATTTCTAAATTTGATATACAGTTTGGCAGTCTTATTATTTAACTTACCTTCGTTGTAGGGAAACCTAATATTCTTTAACTTGAATAAATCCACCCAATGAGGATGTAATGGGGGAATTCCACAACTCCGTTCACCGGTTTTAGTCCCTTCTGTCAAACTAGGATTTAAACTTACTAAATGAAAAGTATTTTTTGGATTGAGAAAAGCTTCTATATCTACAGCAAATAATTCATGGGGTCTTAAGCCATAGGTAGCCAGCATCCCGTATACCCATTGCCATTGTTCCGGCTGTGTAGTGTTCTCTTTACTCGTGTAGACTGATAGAGGCAGCCCAATTTTCTTAAATCCTTGGATAACTTCTTCATCTGAGGGAACTTTGCGAATAGCCGGATGGGGTTTAGGAGTTGCATAGGCATAAATTGTTTTAAAATCATCAATTCCACAAAACTCACAGAACTTCTTTAATTGCCATACCATAAAAAACCGCGCTGATGTATTCGGCTTGGTTTTTTCCAAAGCTATTGCTAATGCTTGAGTAGACATTGGTAAATCTTGAGGCAGTTTTTTTAAATGCCTAATATAATGAGTTTCCCAAGTCCGAATCCCTCGTCTATTTTGCTCATGAGTTTTCCAAAATTCACGCTCATATTCTTGAATTAATTCACCAATAAGTTTTCCGGAATTATTCTGTGTTGGTAACTCTATCTTTTGTGCCTGTTTACCTAGTAACTCTGGTGTCCACTGGAATTGTTTTGTAATTAACAATAAATCCAATTCTCGTGCCTTAAAAACAGCCATTTTCACCCCAGCATCATTAGCTGTAAAACCGCAAGAAATGGTATATTGTTTATTAGGACTACCCTGCTTTCCTACATCGCCGGGTTTACAAGGAAAAGTACCTTGTAAGGCGATACTTTTAGGGCTGGTAAGTTTTAATTTAATCTTAATTCTATCTAAACTTAAAGCCGCATTTGCCTGCTGTACGGAGTGTTTAATTCGCAAGTATTCCCGTTCTACCTTCGCCGATTCATCAGTTTGTTTAGCTTTCCATTGCTTCCATTTAGAGGGTTCCCACTTGTCAATTGGTGTACCATCCCACTCAGATGTACGTGGATCAAAAGTAATTGCAGGCATAAGCTACTCTCAAGCACTTTCTTGGTTTGAAGATAGCTAATAACAGTCAAGAAGTAAAGTTTAATTTATAGAAATATGAGAATAATGAGTGCTGGGGAAAGTGCAACCTCCAAGACTTATGAGAAATTTATGGCAAATTTATACGGAATCTCTAACAGCCATACTGAAGTCAAAAGAAACAGAGAAAAACAAAACTATGAAAATGAACAACAGGTGTCTTTTACCATTTATGATGGTGGCGATCGCTAGCCTCAGCAGTTGTAGTTCAAACCCCAGCCACACAACAAATACAATCTCCCCCAAACCTGCACCAAGCATGGCTCAACTGCGAGCCAAAACCAATAACACCGAACCTAAAGCCATCTCTGGCAAAACAGTAAACGTTACTCTTTATACCAGTGATGTCCAGTGTCAAGAATTTGTCCCGCAAAAAGTTACCGTACCCGCCACCCAATCTGTAACTAACGCTGTAGGTAAAATCATCAAAGAACGAGATACCGCCGACTTTAGCTTATCCGGTTATCGCGTCAGAGTCAGAAATGGCGTTGCCACAGTTGATTTAAGACTCTCACCCCAATCAAAGCGACAATTCGTTTCACTCTCTAGCTGCGAACAATTTGCTCTATTTGGTAGTCTCCGTAAAACCTTAACTAGTAATCCCCAATGGAAGATTCAAGAAGTGCGCTTCACCGAACAAGGCGAAGATATTGTGCTTTAGTTATTGGTCAAGTCGCTTCGCTCCAATTCAAAATACCCTTCGGGAAGGCTGCGCCAACAAAATTCAAAATTGAAGACCCCACGGATAAATCCGGGGGCTTGAATTAATGTTGTTTCACTTCTTTTTTTCGCCATAAATAAATTTAGGGGCTTGTATCCTTTTTTTGTTCGGTCATTAGTTCTTCCCCCTGCTTCTTTTCTAGCCACTGTTCAATCAGTTCCGTCACAATATCGCTCATTTGTCGCTCTTGAGAAGCTGCTGCTGCTTTAAGTTGGCGATGTACTTGCTTTGGTAAATAAATCGTTGTCCTCGTATAAGCTGGGTCAGTGCTTTTGCTTTGGGAAGTCGGCTTATCTGGCGTTGACTGTGGCTGGTCTCGGTGCTGACGGCTACGGGCAGCATCAATTAAATCATCGAAACGGCTGGTTTTTTTCTGATTATTCAAGGCATCTTACCCAATTTAAGAAATATAAATTACGCATCAGTCTAATATTTCCTTTCCCACCTCGGCGTAACATCGCCAAGCAATTTGAGCATAAGGGTCTTTAACCGCGTTGACTGGAACCCCTTCTAAAGCAGCACGTTGGAACACAGCCAAGCGGCGAATCCCTGATTTGAATACGGGTAGTTCCGCATTTAAAAGAGTTGTTCTCGCTTCCTCCCCGGTTTTATTGGGATTGGGTGGAACAATGGTAAGCAATATTTTATACTTAATTTTAATTTTACTCAGTAAATTAACTAGATTTAAAGTTGCAGCTAAAGCGATCGCATCTGGTGTTGTTGGTATTACCAATAAATCGCATCCTTTAGCCAAAGTTTTCAGTTCTTCTGTATCTGGACGAGCTGGCGTATCAATCACTATATGCTCATAAAGCCCCGCTAAACTGACCGCCTGCTTCTCATCAGCCACCTTAAAAGGTAAAGAACCCCGATTTGACCAATCTAAAGCACTGCGGTTTAAATCACCGTCCACCAACAGTGTGTCTGCTTTCATTTGCAAGTAAGTGGCTAAGTGCAACGCAGTCGTAGATTTACCGACACCGCCTTTAAACGCAGCTACCGTAATAATCATTTTTTCTACATAAAGAATATCTAACATCTTAACTGTACATCTAAACATCTGGACATTCGATCTAGCAACTAATGTTTAAATTTTTGGACATTTAAAAGTTTAGATGCTTAGATATCAAGATATTAGTAGCCGTAAATTATAGGTACTTATAATTTGTACATTAAAATAATGTATACAAAGTATATTCAGTAAACAGAGTGACAGAAGTATAGATTATTTCAAGTATTAATTGCGGCAAAAATTAAAATTGCACACCAGTTGCCACACCTTGTTTTTGATTGGTGTTTCTCTGGCGTGCAAATGTAATATTTACATCTGTCATAAGCTACGGTAGTCATTTCTACCTTCAGCAGGGTTAATCTCCCTAGCCCAATTTATAGGATTTTGTGAGTGAGGTGAGTTTAGTAACCTCAGTAAAATTAAACACACATTTCTTCCTCAGGAACCGGAGATTACCATGACTTACGCTACCGATGAACGCACTCAAAGAGCCATAGAACAGTTTCGTGGCTTTGATGTTGACACCCAATTAGCTTTACTGTGGTATGGCTATCTTGACCTCAAAGAGCAGTTAGATTCAGAAACAAATCAACCTTCCGTACAAGATACAGCTGCGGCTTTATACGATCAGATTCGAGCCTTACCACAAGAACAACAATTACAAGCCCAACGCGATATCGCTACTGGTGGCAACACAGATATTAGCCGTGCCTACAATGCTTTACACTCCAGCCCCAAAATAGAATTGTGGCTCAGACTTGCACGCGGTATGGAAAGCGGTGAGATTATTCAAGTCCCATCAGAATACGAGCTACCACAGGAAACCAAAAGCTTTGTTGATACAGTCAAAGGCTTAGACTTCTCGCAACGCATCGATTTTACCCGTAGCATCGTTTTAGAGTGGGGAGCAAAATAGTATAACCACAAGGGGAACCCAGTTCCCCAAATTCTTAACCCTTAATTTTGTTCGCGCAGCCTTTCCGGCAGAACGCTGCCGCGTACCCGTCGGATATTTTGAATTGATTCATCCCCACTTTGTAAAGGCATATTGCGTGAATAGACAGGTAATACCAAAAAGCTCTACAATCTGACTCAGTTGCAGTAAATTTACCTATTGCCCAATCAACCCAAGCATAGTAAAGATTTTCTAGCGATTCCGCTAGACGGGAAAATCACGCTATTAATATAAGTAAGTCTTAGTTAGAGAGTGAGAACCAATGGACGTAAAACTAATTTTAGTGGGTTTAACCGTAATATTTACTGTTTCGTGCCTATTCTTTGGGACGAAAAACGGGTTTTATGATTCAGATAACTATCATGGCAATGGCTCTGCCCATTGAAAGAAATCTGGTTGCTAACAGTAAGCGATCAGAATTTCGGATCATTACAAATGCAAGAGGCAAATTCCCTGATTCCCCAGTTTAATGGCTCCTCGTTATCCAACTTTTACGAACCAGTACGCGTTCGCAAAAGGTGTCCATCCCAATCAAAAATCCACATTCTTCAGCTTTAGGGGCGCACTACCGAAACTACCCCCAAGCTACAAAACCAAAATCTTCATGAATCTTGGTTTTTCGGATAGGTCAATGATGAGGTTGGAGGGGAGCAGAACATGAGGAATAATTTGTCCACATATTCCAATATTGAGACAGGGGAAGCAGCAACCGAACTAGAATGTTTTCCCTACAGCGTTCAGCATCATGATGAAGGTGTATGTTTATTAGTGCGGATGGGGCCGCATCGCATTCTGTTGGATTGTGGTTTAGCAGATATTTCATCCATCCAAAAGAGTTTAACTCCATCAGCAAAGCGGGGTACTCCACCTTTACCAGCAGATTTAGTTTTAGTTACCCATGCCCACCCAGACCATGCTAGAGGTTTGCTAGCACTGCATCAAGCTTTTCCTAATTTACCTATCTATGGTAGTGAAGTAACAAGCAAGTTGCTGCCTTTGAATTGGTTAGACCGCAACCCCCAGGAAATTCCCCAACTGTGTCACGCCTTACCGTTGCGATCGCCTGTAGAGCTACAAGATGGATTAGTTGCCGAAATCTTCCCCGCCGGACACTTACCAGGCGCAGTGGCAATTCTCCTCACATACACCACAGAACAGCGTTCTTACAAATTACTCTATACAGGGGATTTCTTTCTATCTAACTCTCGCTTAGTTGAAGGTTTGCGGTTAGAAGAACTGCGCGGTATAGATTTAAATGTGTTGATTATCGAAGGGACTTACGGCACATCCAGACACCCCCACCGCCGCAACCAAGAAAACCAACTAGCCGAGAGAATTAATCGCGCCATTAGCGATCGCTGTTCTGTTATCCTCCCCACCCCCGCCTTAGGCTTAGGACAAGAACTGTTGATGTTGCTGCGTTCTCATCACCACTTCACCGGTAGGGACTTAGATATTTGGGTTGATGGTGCCGTTGCTATTGGGTGTGATGCTTACTTGGAACTCCTACCCCACCTACCAGCATCAGTCCAAAACTTCGCCCGTCATCAACCCTTATTTTGGGATGAACGGGTGCGTCCCCGCGTGCGGCGTTTGCAAGCCGAAAACCGCAGCAGTGTGGGAAAATCACCTTGCATTGTCCTGACAGATGCCACATCTGATTTAGAACAGTACTGTCAGCCAGAAACCGGGCCTTGGCTTATCTTATTGCCAGAAAAAATTGATATAAAAGTTAATAAAAAATATTCAGCCCCCACCACAGTAGAAAGTTATCTGCTGGCTCAACACAGCGACGGGCCGGGAACTACCCAATTAATTCATAACTTACGTCCCCAGCACGTCGTTTTTGTCCACGGTTCTCCTTCGTACCTAGCAGATTTAACCTGTCTAGAAGAATTGCAAAACCGTTATCACATCCATTCACCGGCGGCTGAGACAATGGTAGAACTGCTTATCGGCGAAACCTTTTTACAACCAGCCCCCCCAGAAACAAATTATGAAGGTGAACTGACGGAGTTAGGAACAGTCATCACCATTAGCATCCCCGAAGCCATTACCGCCGATCCCCGTTGGCGACAGTTTGCGGACACTGGTTTAATCGAAGCCCGTTGGCAAGGGGAAGAACTAGTATTACGGGGATTAACCCAAAGAGAACTACTCAATCAAAATAGCGATCGCAACATTTCCCCCGACATTGATTGCTGCGGCACTTGTCGCCATCAAAGAGGACAGCGCTGCTGGAACCCCTCCTCTCCCCTATACAACTTTAGAGTGACGTTAGAAGGACACTGTCCAGCTTTTGAGCGGTTAGCGAATGGTGAATAGGGGGGTATAGGGGTATAGGGGTTAGGAGAAAAACCGTATTTATAGCCGTAGCCAGATAGATTAGGACATCAAGCCAAGATCAAACCCTGACAACACAAGACTTTCAAGTCTGTCAACCGTCAACTGTCAACTGTCAACAGCTATATGAGGTATCTTGATCTAATTATTAGTTGTTTTCCCTACACCCCTACACCCCTCCCCATGAAATAACGAATCCTGAGTAGGACGTATTACTCAGGATTCAGGACGTGGTCTAGTAAGGAGTAGGGAGAGGTATCGGATGTAGGTTGAAAAAGAGAAATCCTTTAGTAAACCTCCCCCTTGCTCCCTGCCCCCTGCCCCCTTGCCTCTTACTCAGGATTAGAATCGGGATAATGGTTACGGATACGCTCGGAATCTGGGCAATCTTCAGTTGTGAGGGGTTCTATATTACCGCGTGGAACTGAAGCTAATTTTTGAGTGACAGCGCCGATGCTTTCGAGACGAACCATCTCTTCCCAGGAGCAAACTTCGTCTTCTTCGTCTGTTTCATAGCGTAGGGTCACTAAGTCTCCCTCTATATCGAGGATGCGGGCGCGTTCGATCCAGCGTTGCTGGTCCCGCAAGAATACACATACCTCCCGCCCGTCGCAACACAGTTGATAAATCTTGCGGTGTAGCATGTACTGCTTCTGCCTTTTTAAACAACGTAGTTAAACCTTGAAATCTGGGTTTTATCCCAATTAAATAACACCCTTAGGAGTTGAGAAACCTGGTTTAGAATCAGTGTGTCTTTTGACCATACCCAGATACTTACTGATAATTTTCGGTTCTGGGAGAATATTGAGTCATAAACTTGTGGTTACTGCACCAAAATTCTATCTCTTTCAGGGTGATTCAGCTAATGTTTGTTTCATAGAAATCAAACATTTCTGGTGTTTTTCTCACCAAGTGAATGGGTTCCGGTAAGTTCTTTCTACCATTATGTAATAATAAATACTCCAAAACAAGCGATGATTCCGGTTGTTTAATTTGCCTACTTGTAATCATTAGCATTGCTGAGAAGCCTGGGGATTCGGCTTGACGTTTACCCCTACGTATTTGATCTTAACTCATTCTCTGGCTGACCTTCATAGTTTTCAACAACAAAGCCTCAATAGTTATGAGTTGAAGATTTTTATTTTATTGGGAGAAGTTAGGTTTAAAACCTCGCCCCTTGTGGGCGATAGCTCCCCTGCTCTCTTGCTCCCTTGGTTGAAGCCGAACTACGTTCCGCTTCGCTAACACCCCTTGTGGGTGGTTTTTCTCCCCTGCTCCCTGCTCCCTTGCTCCCCTGCTTTTTTACCTGGTAGCCTATCCTGCCTGTAAGAATTTGGTAGTTTTAGGGAGATTTGAAGCGTGATAGAGATTCTATAAGGCGTTGTGAAGATGCTTCTCGTTTAATGGTTCCCGCACTAACGGCATCATACAAAGATGCTAGAGACGGCACATCTTCGGGCTGATAGCACCTAGTAGCCAGCACTTGATTGAGTAGACCCTCAGATTCAACACTGAGATAACCAGTTTGAAAAGCAGATTCAACAAGTGCGCGAATCATCTTGTTTAGAGTGAAGTAGGCGGTTGGTCACCTCCAGTGTGGAATACTTTGGACTCTATCTAATTGATATAAAACAGCTATTATTAGTGATCTTCGTCAGTGTTGTCTGTGATCTGTATCACATCAATAAAAAGCTAAGGTATATATAGGAATTACGTTTTGATTCCAAAAGAGTTTACCTGAAAGAGTTACAGAAACATACTGTTAATTGCATATTAAAATTTATTACGTAAATTGACTTAAATAGAAAACAAAAAAACTAACATTAATATTTAATTACATCTCCCTGCTGCCTTATTTCACAAAAAATTGGCGAAAATCCTCATCTTGGTTGCTCAATTGCACCCAATGTAAATTTAAAGACCGCAATTTTTCTGCTAGGCGATCGCAAGCCGGGCGTTCAGTTGCATAATGTCCAGCGTCGATGAGAATTAAACCGCGATCGCGGCTTTCTTGAAACTGATGGAACTTGCAGTCAGAAGTCAGATAAGCTTCCGCGCCGGTTTTGGCTACCGCCGAGATAAAACTTGCGCCCGAACCACCCAACACAGCCACCCGTGAAATTATCTGCTGTAAATCCGCAGTGGGGGAAAAAATTAAATCAGGGGGAGCCAGGCGGTTTTGAATTACAGTTAATAACTCTTGTAAATTTAAAAATGGATCTAGCAAACCGACCCGCCCATAACCAAGTCCGCCTTGTGTCGGGACTATGGGAGTAACATCCTTAAGTCCTAAAATCTGCGCCAACACATCAGCCGTACCATCTTCTACTTGGTCAAAATTGGTGTGGGCGCTGTAGATACCGATATTTTTGGTAAAGGCTAACCTGGCTATATCCGCGATCGCTTCACCACGACGGAGAGACTTGGGAGGGCTGAAAATCAGGGGATGATGGGCAAAAATCAAATTGGCTTGGAGTGCGATCGCTTCCTCCATTACCGCCAAAGTTGGTGTTAAGCAAACCAAAACTCTAGCCTCTTCATGCAGTATTCCAGGTTCAATTTGCCAGCCGCAATTATCCCAATTTTCACACCAAGCCGGATTCGCCCAAGATTCAAACCAAGTAATTAAATCCGCAATTTTCATCAGTGTCTCTGTGGTTGAATATTTAATTTTAATGCTAATTGCTCACGCATCTCCTCAAAAGGCTGATTCCACACAGGAGAAGCATTCCAACTCCATGCTGGGACTGGAATCAATTTGTCTTGGGCCAGATGAGTAAATAATCGATATTCATCTTCTGGCTCGCGGGAGAAAGTAAAAGGATTACGAAAACCTGTTGCACATAACTTATAAGATTGGGAACGACCTTGATGAATACGTTGCCGCAATTCTTCACTTTTATCTAACAAGTAATCCAGAAAAATCAAACTAAAAGGCTCTATAGTTACACGATTTTTTGGATCTTTTTGTACCCATCTTGCCCAATCAAAACCATACGTGAAATCATGGACATAGCGAAATCTAATTTCATTTTTGCCGCCAAATAGTTCTGTTAAAGATACCATCTTTTGTCCAAAAACTTCTAGAAAATCAACAGCACCATCGTTTTCTAACAAAGCTAGTCTTAACATACTACTAACCATAAAATCAAAATCCCAGAAAATATTTCCTGGGAAATTTTTTAACTGAGCAGAAACTATAATTTCTAACGTGTTAATTAGGGCATTAATTATTTGAGAGTTTGTAGTTTCTTGCGTTATTTTATGCCCCAATTCCACAAAGCTAGTTATCATTCTTTTTTGTGGATTCAAGGTTAATAAATCAACTGAAGCTTGGGCTAGTATTTCATCGAGTAATTGAAAATTATTAATCGGTGCTATGTGCTGCATCGTTATCAAACTAGCCCAAATAGCTAGAAATAAATATTATTTTACATCTGTAATTACATGATGTGAAAAGATATTAAATAAAATTAACTCTTATATTGAACAAATTGGTAATTTGTGGGTTCAAACCCCCACTGATTACAATTGCGAATTGGTTTGACAGATCCCTAAGTCTTAAGAGCAGTTGGGGATCTGATCAATTCCGGTTATTGCGAAATATGCACAACTAATTCTCTGACATGACTGCGCTGACGATGTTCCCAAACATATATTCCCTGCCAAATTCCTAACACCAAATGACCACGATTTATAGGAATATTTTCAGAAGTGTGAGTCAAAGCCGTGCGGATATGTGCCGGCATATCATCAGCACCTTCAGCATCATGAATATATTTTCCTGATTCTGGCACAAGTTTAGCCATATAATTAGCTAAATCCACAAGTACATCTGGGTCGGCATTTTCTTGAATCACTAAACTGGCAGACGTGTGGCGTAAAAATAAAGTACAAAGTCCAGTTTCCACACCAGATTCTGCAACTATAGATTCAATTTTGGCAGTAATATTGTGGAATGATTTCCCGTTCGTAGAAACTCTCAGGAGTTTTTGGTAGTGAGTCATAGTTACAGATAGTTTTATGAGACTAGAAATAATTAATAATAGCTTGGGCGATCGCCACATTTCCATCCTTAGCAATTGGTTGAGTTTGCTTTGGTGGTTGCACTGGTTGATGGAGAAAATCCCAGTTACCTTGGAAGAATTCTTCTGGAGTCAAAATTTGATGGGAATTGTAATTGGCTATACCCTCCAATAACAAAGCAGCTTCCGCAAAATCATCACGGGGAATAGTTACCAGGGGTGCATCTAGTAGAGTAGCTTCCGAAAACGTGCTAAAACCAGGCTTAGAAACAACACGCCCACAAATACGCATAAAATCCACCGGGCGATATTTGCGGTCTTGAATTTGAATTAAATTAGGTAAGTTAGGGGCAGATTGATCGAAAACGATAAATTGCCAATCGGGAAAATGCTTCAGGTTTTCGTAGGGAATTTGTTGTAAACCCAGACCGCCAAAGGTAAGTAAAATAGTTTTATCTTTAGGTGCAGTAATACCCCAAAGAGAACGGATTTCCTCAACAGAGTAACGAGGAGAACCACCAGTTAAACCTACATCTGTAACTTTGGGGAAAGCTTGTAAAGGTTCGTGGAAGGGTAGACGAAACAGTTGATTGCATTGAGAATAACACTCACTAATCCAATCAGCAATCACCGCAAATTCCCCTCCCCAACTACGGTAGATAAAATCCCAGCCGAAATTACTCATCATCCAGCAAGGAATACCTGCGGCTTTAGCAAACAAAGGTGCGAGAAAAGGAATATCAGCTAATATCAAATCCACACGATTTTGGCGGATGAAATTTACTTCCGAAGCAATCAGAGAATTTTGCTGCTTTTTAATTTCCAACAACTTCGCTAAAGTCGCATCCTTATCCATATTGAGGCTATCCGACTGCACCACACCCAAATCAAAAGCACGCTGACGATGGATAAAATCACCTTCTATATAGCACTCTAGTAACCACCGAGGCGCAGTAGTCACCATAATTAAGAGAACGTCTGGACACAACTTTTGAATTGCCGCCGCAACTGAGGCTGTGCGAGTAGCATGACCAAAGCCGTGGTTTGTAATGGCTACGTATAAGATGGGGCGTTTCATAAAATTATAGTTGGTAGCATTGCCTATAGAAAAAATGGTTTGCTTCGGGCTTACCAGGGGTTGACCTGACCAATGCTCAAGGCTTAAATAGAATTGAACTTATACAGTACAACTAAAAATTCAACAATTACTCATAAAGTTTGGCATAAGTAAGAAACAAAGCTAGGAAAAATATTATTACTTTGCTAGGAAGCTTGACTTATAAGGATCATATAAACCAATGTGGCGCAACTTCCTTGCGATGTCGCACCTGTGAACGCTTGTAAGCGGAAATCAAGAGAAAAAAACGACTCCTAAAAATTCAGAAGTCGGTTAAAGAAAAGTTAGTTGTTATTTAAAACAAGGAGGACAAAAGGCTTAACTACACCGCCTCAAATTTCCATTTGTGCGATCAGCTTGCTGGTTAGCCCATTGCAGAACATTAGACTTCTTGCAAAAGTCAAAAAACTCTCAATGTCATTATGAACAGAACACAGTGTAGAGAAGAATCTCACAATATATTTCACTGAGTTTAAATGAAACATTTGGGATTTATGCAAGAAGTCTATTGCTTCCATTGGCAGTTTTCTGCGGGGTAATTCATACAACATGACAGTTGTTTAAGGATCACTCATCTACGTCAGGGCTTGCAGAGTATTCCAACAGCTTACCAATTACGCCTTCGGTAGCTTCTGGAACTACTTCTTGAAGCCTTAATTCGGGCGGCAGTTGTTTATCATTTATGATAAGCTCTGTGACCTCTGAAGGAAAATTTAGTAAATCAAAGTATGCGTCTATATGTTGTTGTTTAACTTGTGCCAAGAATTGCCGCAGTCCGTTGATATCTTGATCTGATACAGACACATTTTCTTTTGCTAGTCCTGATTTAAGAGCCTCTGTTAACTGAACATTTAGCTCTACTTGATTAGAACTTGTTTCGGGAGTTTGCTCTATAGGGCGCAATGTACCTTTTAATGGAGGGGTTAGCCGCTCAAGATGAGTATAATATCTTCCGACTGACAACAACTTACCTATATTTACGAACTTTTCAATCAGAGGATTAGAGGGGATCTGAGGCTCGTAAAGACTAGGAATTTTACTTAGCAGTTCTGGTTTCCAGGCATGGGGAACAATATCGAGACTATTCCAAATGCGCGTTGTTGTGTTGCCAAGTTTGAGCCTATAGCGTTCTGCAAAATAATAATTGCCTGGTGTAGGGCCAGCAAATGTAACAACCTTTAATCTAGCTCGATTATTTGGATCCCATATTGATTTTTTTTCATGTAACGCCAGTGCCAGAACAGGAGACAAAGCACCACCTAGACTAGCACCCGTTAGTAAAATCTCTATGTTTTCGTCTGCTGCTTTTAACAAGTTTGTGAGAAAGTCAATGATAGTTGCCGACGAGCCTGGATGTTGTCTTAAGAGATTGTCCAGACCTATCTTAGTTCCCATAGAAATTTTGGGACGAAATTGAGGTTCGTCTTCAGTATATTCTTCCCAATCCGCTAGTACTGCAACATACAAATCTTCAATCAACCAGTTTTGAAGAGACATAGGATTCGTACCAGCAACACCAATAACGTACTTATTGCATTGCTGTGCCACATAAATTGCATTAGTTGCATATTTATTGAACGGTGGTTGAGCCAGATAAACAAATGGCCCCCATACCCGGTTCCACTTCCCAATAACTTCTGTAAGCTTCGAGTCTTCCCCCAGATAAAAATCTATGCGGCGACCAAGTAAGTCTTCCAACTCCTGAGCAGGATTTGGAAAGATTCTAGAGTCGTTTGGTGACGAATCTGACGAATCTGACGAATTTACAGGTAGACCTGCAATGCCATTAATTATCCATCCAAGCGCCCACGCTGTCTGTTTCTCAACAAGAGTTAGATTTGCTGCTGTTGTGGTTACCATAGTTTAACTGTTTAAATTAGTAGATTTTGAACATGAGTCCGGCTTTTCCACTTTCTGTCAACGCATAGACAACTCAGCACAATATTTCACCACAAGACGTTAGTCTGGGGTACTTACTATTACAGCAGCTACAAGTAAGTGGCTGGCTTTATGTCAATACTGTTCAGTTACGGCAAAAAACATAAAGCTATGTAGGTTAGGTTTTGTTGGGTTGCGCTCCGCTTGACCCAACTTACAATTCTTCTTTGCTGGACTGTATTAGGCTGGATGTGTCTAGTTTGGAAAATGTTTTAGTGTTGCTTACTAGGCTCATATCAACATACTCTTAGATTGATCATAAACAGGCAAGGACAGTTAAGACAGATAAGCATTGAGTCAAGAAAAATATATCAAAAGGAGTAGGATGAAAACTGAGACCTCAATTAATTAGTACATTTTTACCTTTCGTTAACAGTAAATAAGTTCCTGCATCCTACACCCCACACCCTGCCCCTAACCAGAAATGCCATAAAAAGTCAGCTTTACAACGTGTCCCAATTAGAAAATAAAGACTTTATTAAATCTGTCTTAAATTTCTTAACTGTCTTAACTGTCATTGAGTTTTTTTAATATCCATGAAATATTAGAAAAACATACATTCAAAGAGTAAAATTTATGCAATTTCCAGAAGAACAGCTTCAAGAAATATTCAAGTTTGCAGATAAAAATGGGGACGGAAAAATAGATATTAACGAGATTACATTGGATAATTTCACAACAAGAGATTTACCAAGATTAACGAGAACTGATTTTCATAACATATTAAATCAGCACGATTCAGATAAAGACGGTAGTATTACTTATGATGAATTAAAGGCTGCTGTTGAAAAAGTAGAGGCTTCATAGCGGTTCTCATGCTAGTGAGGTACAAAAAAATAATTAACCGCAGATGAACGCAGATAAATTTGCACTTCAGCAGACTAGTAAAGGCTATAGACTAGTAGTAGAGTAAATATAGTCAGATAAACTAGAAACCTTGTCTTTATTGACGAGGTTTTTGTGTTGTCATAAACTAACACATTCAATTGTACTGACAGTCATTATATTAAAGCTGTCTAAACTTCATTAATCAGTTTTTACAGGTGCGACTGCATAATAGAGATGCACAGTCGCACTTGTCGTAAACCTTGAAAAATCTAAGTTTTCTCTTGAGATAGCAAGAAACCATTCCACTGTGTTTCTTACTGTCCAGCTTTTTGGCCAATCACTAATGACTAGAGTGAAAACCTAGCTACAGCTTCAACTAATTGGTCTATTTCTGATTCCAATGTTAAATAATGAACAGTTACCCGGATACAACTTGGGTCGGCAATTGTTCGGGTTAATATCTTTTGAGAATCGAGAAATTGCACTAGCTTGAGGGATGGGGTTTGGTTGAGTTGGAAAGAGACAATACCAGTTTCCGGGGGTGTATTGCGTAAACATTTGACATTGGGTATCGCCGCCAAACTGCGCCAGAGGTATTCGCTGTTATGACAAATTTGGGTGTAACGTTCCTGTGGTGTTCCCCATCGCTGATGCGTGGCGATCGCTTCCTTTAACCCCAGGTATAATGGATAAGCTAGGGTAGATACTTCATACCTGCGCCCGTCTGGTTTCCAGCTTACAGGTTGGGCTTGGTTATCTACAATAATTCCATACAAACCGATAAATGTAGGGTTGAGGCCGTCTCTGACCTCTGGTCGCACATACAAACCGCCCACACCCTCAGGGCCGCACAACCATTTATGACCAGTAAAAGCGTAAAAATCTACCCCCAACTCAGTTAAGTTGAGAGGTAACGCACCAACAGACTGGGCAGCATCAACTAATAGTAAAGAGTTATTATTTCTGCATACCTCAACAATTTTATCCAAAGGTAGTAACTGTCCAGTATTCCAGAAGACATGACTGAGGACTACCAAGCGAGTATTTTTGCGTAAATTCTGGGCGATAATTGCCGCCGGGTCGCCCTCATTTAACGTAGCTTTGAGGGGACAAGTAGTAACTTCCACCGCAAAGCGCCGACTAATTTCTTGAGTAGCAGCAATTACCCCTGGGTGTTCACAGTCCGATAGTAAAATATGGTCGCCGGCTTGCCAAGGGATGCCCCAAAGAGCGATATTACAGCCAACAGTGACATTATCTGTAAAAGTAATCGTATCAGAAGAGGCGTTTAATTCCGAGGCGATCGCTTCCCTCACAGCTTGAGTTTGCTTCGTTATCCAATTACCCGCCTCAGTCCCAAAAGGGCCGATTTGTTGGATATAAGTGAGAGATTGGGTAATAATATCCATTGCCCCTTGAGGCATCGGCCCCTGTCCACCATAGTTAAAATAGGTCTTATTAGCTAAAGCGGGGAACTCTTCCCGATGGCTGTGCAACCTAGTCTGTAAAGTAGAAATAGAAGTCATAGACAAATTAGAATTCAAAATAGTTATTTAGTCATTAGTCAACAGTCTATAGTCAATAGTCCCCAATCCCCAATCCCCAAATGAATGCTAATTAATGCTGAACACCTGCTGCAATACCAACGCTGTAAACGCCGTCCTATTTTAGATATTCACGCTGATAGAAGCCAAAGAGATGCGCCTAGTGAATTGTTGCTGAAATTACAACAAGATAAATATGCTCATCAAAAAAGTATCTTGGCTCAATTTGCATATCATCAACCAGAATATCCCAAAAGGAATTGGGAAGCAGGACAAGCAGCCACCATAGAATTGATGCAGCGTGGAGTTGAGTATATTTATCAGGGAGTATTGTTAGCCAATTACAACGAGTTAATAGATACAGATGACACAAAATATACCTGTTTGAGTCGTCCCGATTTGTTAATCAAGCAGCCAGGACAGTCCAGATTCGGTGATTGGGTATATGAACCAGTGGATATAGAACTGGGTAAGCGTCCCAAACAAGAATATCAAGTAGTTACAGCCTTTCATGCCCAAATTTTGGCAAGAGTACAGGAAGTTCAGCCCCAGAATGCTTGGTTGATGTTGCGGGGTAAAGAGACACCGTATTCAGTAGATTTATATAAATGGATACCCCAAATGCAGGGTATTTTACGAGAACTTATTCAAGACTTAGAGTCAGAGACTGCACCAGAAGTATTTATTGCCCGTCAAAAGTGTAATCTTTGTCTTTGGTACAGTCAATGTTATGCGATCGCTCAATCTGAGCAACACCTCTCTCTACTACCTGGCGTAACACCCATCCGTTACACCCAACTGCAAATCCTCGACATTACCAGTGTAGAATCCCTCGCCCATACCAGCCCAACTATATTAGAAAATCTCGTGGGTTTTGATTCCCAAGTTGCAGCAAAATTAGTAGTGCAAGCCCAATCAGTTCTACAAAGACGGCCGCTAATTCTGCCATTTCCACCACCCAAGGGAAATCTGATAGTCAACTCGCCTGTAGAAATATACTTTGATATTGAAGCGCAGCCAGATTTAAATTTAGATTATCTTTTAGGGGTTTTGGTAATTAACAAACAAAGCAACACCGAACAATTTTATTCCTTTGTCGCTGAAAAACCATCAGAAGAAGAATTGATTTGGCGACAGTTTCTAGACTTAGTGTGGCAATATCCCGAAGCCCCAATTTATCATTTTTGTGTGTACGAATTAGATACAGTTAAACGCCTAGCCAAGCTATACCGTACACCTTACACCTTAGTCAGCCCAGTATTATATAGATTTGTCGATATTTATGAACATTTAACCCAAAGCGTGGCTTTACCTATAGAAAGTTATGCCTTAAAAGCCATCGCGCGCTGGATGGGGTTTGAGTGGCGTGATAAAGAAGCGAGTGGTGCTAAGTGTATATACTGGTATGATCAATGGCTAGAAACAGGCGATCGCACCTTACTAGAAATCATTATTCGCTATAACGAGGACGACTGCCGCGCCACCCGTAAAGTTAAAGATTGGCTCGTCAACTTTCTACAAGATAAGTATAATTTACGACGTGTGGGTTAAAATTGAAAGTCCTGACTTTCATCGTATCTTAGTGATGAAAGGGAGTAGGGAGTAGGGATTGGGGAGTAGGGAAACTAAGCCGCCCACGTTCGCGTAGCGTCTCGCAGAGAGGGGCGGGGTTTCAACCTACCTTGCAATACAAGGATTTTATCGCCCACAAGGGGCGTTAGCGTAGCGGGACGCAAGTCCGGCTTTAAACCTTTTTCGGGGCTAATTTCTTCCCCTACTCCCTACTCCCGCCCCGAAGGAGTGGTAAAAATAATCAACCACTAAGAGAAAAAGACCAAGCAAGAAAATATGAAAATAATTAGAAAAAACTTAAATTTGCGAACCTTTATTTTCTTTACTATTGGAATTTTAATTACCAGCTTATTCTTTACCAATTTAATTACAGATGCTGTAGAAATCAGTAGTATAGAATTTATTGGGCAAGCTACCTTACCGAAAAGACTATCTTTTCAAAATACCCAATTAGGTGGGCTATCAGGTATCACTTATGATTCTAGTAACGATCTTTATTATGCTATTTCTGATGATAGAGGACAAAAAGCACCTGCACGTTTCTACACCTTCAAAATTGATTTAAGTCAAGGTAAATTACAAGATAGTAGCATTGTGCCTGTAGGTGTTACCACTTTATTAAAAGAAAATGGTCAACCCTTTGTTCCTGGGGAAACAGATACAGAAGGAATTGCGGTTACTCAAGTAGAAACAGTATTTATTTCTTCTGAAGGTGATGTGGATAATTCAATTTATCCTTTTATCAAAGAATTTCCTTTATCATCAGGTAAAGCAATTAGAAGTCTATCCATCCCCCAGAAATTTTTACCTGATAGTAAACAAGGTATTCGTAATAATTTAGCTTTTGAAAGTTTAACAATTACACCTAATAATAAATACTTATTTACAGCTACAGAAAATGCTTTAATCCAAGATGGAGAAGCAGCACAACCTGACATTGGTAGCCCTTGCAGAATTTTGCAATATAACTTACAAAATAATCAACCAGAAAAAGAATTTCTCTATCAAACAGAACCCATCTCACCTTTTTTGAATTTAACAGGTAAGTTTGCCAGTGGATTACCTGATTTAATAGCCTTAGATAATCATGGACACTTTATAAGTATAGAACGTTCCTTTGCTGGTTTAGGATTTGGTGTTTCTTTATTTCAAGTTTCTCTATCAGATGCTGATAACATCCAAAATATAAATAGCTTATTAGCAATTGACTCTAAAAATATCAAGCCAGTTGAGAAAAAATTGCTTTTAGATTTAAGAACATTAGATGTAGCACTAGATAACATAGAAGGCTTAACCATTGGGCCTTGGCTACCTAATAGACAAAAAGCGTTAATCCTCATCAGTGATAATAATTTTAATTCCATACAACGTAACCAAATCCTCGCCTTTCAACTCAAAATAGAATCATCTTTTATCAGGTTATTACGGGGAATAGTACAAAATTTTAAACTTTAAACTCTCTTAAAAGACTACATAACGAACCAAACAAACCTTACTATCAGCCGTTGTCAGTAAATTTACTGTTCATTCTTGAGAAATTAATTCATAAAAATCAGGGATTAAGTGGATTTCCTCATTTCTTTTGCTGAGTTATTATGTAACATAATATTTAGGAAATTTTCCATAAAATTTTGCAAAATTTTCAATAAAGAAAGCACTAATTTTTAGCGGATATAGATACATCTATAAAATTTTAAAATTGACCCAAGTTAAAGTTAAGTTTTCATTCAATAAAGTAGTTACTAGATAACCTCAAGTTACCAGTTATGGTAAACCCAAAAACAGAACCAGATATTTATATTGGAAAATTCTTAAATAATCGTTATTTAATCGTAGATTTTATTGGCAAAGGGGGAATGGGGCGAGTTTATTTAGCAGAAGATGCAGCTAAAGGCGGAAAGAAAGTTGCATTGAAAATTCTCATGTTGAATTTAGTTAATCAACATATATCTCAACGTTTTGCTAGGGAAATTTTTATTGGCGCACAATTAGGACGTAAAAGTAAAAATATCGTTCGTGTTTTAAGTTATGGTGTAACCGATGAGAAAACTCCTTTTTATGTAATGGAGTATCTCCAAGGAAAAAACTTAAAACAAATATTAAAACTTAAACCGTTAACAATAGAAGAATTTTTAGATATTTGTTATCAAATTTGTGTGGGTCTCAAATGCGCGCACCAAGGCATTATTCTCAAGGGTGAGACATATCCAATTGTACATAGGGATATTAAACCAGAAAATATATTTATTACGGAAAATAATAAACAAAATGAGAATGTAAAAATTCTTGACTTTGGCATTGCTAAGTTTTTAACAGAACGCAGTGGGATGACACTCACCGATTCATTTATCGGTAGTTTACCTTATTGCTCGCCAGAACACATGGAAGGACGTAAACTACTTGATGTACGTTCTGATATTTATAGCTTAGGCGTGCTAATGTTTGAAATGCTAACAGCTAAACATCCATTTCAAACACAAAATAATTCTTTTGGTAATTGGTATCAAGCCCATAGATTTCAAGTGCCACCTACACTGATGGAAGTAAATAACCAATTAAAAATACCTGAAGAATTACAAGATTTAGTTATGTGTTGTTTGGCTAAAGAAGTAGGCGATCGACCACAAAATGTTCAGGAAATAATCCAAGTATTAGAACTAGTTAAACAGCAAAATACGAGTATTACTTCTATTAGTAATGATATCTGGGAAACTCTACCTACAGTTCAATTAGTACCCGTAACTTCTATTACTGAAAAAGAATGTTTACAGAAAACTTGGCCAAAAAATAAACCAGTAGACCTGATTGGCTTTCCCCATCTTCTCCATACAACTCAAGGGTTAATACCAACTTTTTGGGCAATGTTGCCAAAGCAGGAAATAGCACAGTTCTTATCTAAGAATAATAGTATTAAATTTATTAATAAAATGAATGTTTATCCAATGATATTATGGGTAACATTACTATATGATGTTCAGCTATCTTTAATTAGATGGCTATCTTATTTTATTGATTTGCAAGAAAATAGAGGACAAAAAATAGTTAAAGCCTTAGCAGACACAGGATATTATCATCTCTTGTTTTTTGCGATAGAAGAACCAACTAATTGCGCGCAAGTGGTCACCTTAACTCTCACCGCTCAACAACGTCAACAACTGGCAGATTGGCTAGCATTTAAACAAAATATTAAATCTAATGAATTCGTTTCTGCTGAACAAGCCAGAAAAATATTAAAAACAGAATATGAAAAAATCAAGTTGGAAATATTGGAGAATTTAGCGGTCAATAAACCACAAGAACAAATGGAAATTAAGAGTTGGTTGACAAAACTAATAGATAAAGTCTTACAAATTTTTAAATATCAGCTATAAAACCAAAACTTGACATTTTAAATTGTCAAAAGCGGGCATAGGAGAGGTTGTCAAAGTGAATCAAAGTGCATTTACATCTCCACACAATACAGGACTACTTGCCAATCGTTATCAACTGCAAAAGTTGATTGGTATAGGTGGCATGGGTGAAGTTTTCTTAGCAACTGATATTCTATTAGGAGGAGCGCCAGTTGCAATTAAATTTTTGACTCAAACTGTATGTGATCCTAAGATTCAAAAAGACTTTGCCCGCGAAGCACTCATGAGTGCAGCCCTCAGCCAAAAAAGCCTGCATATCGTCAGGGCTTATGATTATGGTGTCAGTGACACAGGGAAACCATTTTATGTCATGGAATACCTCAACGGCAAAAGTTTAAAAGACTTAATTCCCTTACCTTTAAACCAGTTTGTCCATCTCACCCGCCAGATTTGTTTGGGCTTACAGTGCGCCCATCAAGGTATTCAAATAGAGGGTAAAGTTTATCCTTTAGTACACCGAGATATTAAGCCAGTAAATATATTAGTTATTCCCGATCCGATATTAGGGCAATTAGTAAAAATCCTCGATTTTGGTATTGCTAAATTTTTAAATCATGCAGTTACATTAAGTACGAATAGGGGATTTCATGGAACTCTACCCTACTGTTCACCAGAACAATTAGATGGTGAAAAATTAGATGGTCGATCTGATATATATAGCTTGGGTGTGATCATGTTTGAAATGCTCACAGGAGCAAAACCTTGGCAACCAGAAACTGATTTATTTGGTGCTTGGTATAAAGCTCATAACTTTGAGAAGCCAAGAGCGATCGCCGATGTCAAACCCCAATTAAAAATACCACAACAACTTAACGATTTAATTATGGCTTGTCTGGAAAAAAAAGCCAGCGATCGCCCACAAAATGTAGGAGAAATATTGCGAATTATTGACGGCTTAGAACAGTCTGACTGTGCTGGATTACCTACAAATATAAGCCCTCCATCATATCCCAAATTCATATCAGCCTCTGACGTAATCAGGGCGTTAGAACAACAATGCAAGGAACTTACTTGGCCGCAAGATAAACCCAAACAAGAGATTGTTTTCCCTCTACCATTAAACACACACCAAAAAAGATTATCCACACTCTGGCTGATGTTACCAACAAAAGAAATTCAGCAGCGTGCCAATTCTAAAATTTATAACCGTTTTATCTTTGTTACATCACCCCACCCCATGCTTTTGTGGGTGACACTACTCTACAACCAAGAACAAGAACCAAAGTGGCTACCTTGCTACCTAGATATGCAACATCCCCTCAATCGCACATTAGTACTATCCTTAGTTGAAAATGAAAGTTACCCCCTAATTTGCTTCACCCTAGAACCACCCCACAGATGTATTCAAGTCCTCAGCAGTAACATTGAAACTAGTCAAAGGCAAAAATTGAAAATTTGGGTAGAACAAAGCCAAAAACTCCCACCAACTTCTCAACCTCAGGCTAGTAAAAACCTGCTCAGGCAGCAGTATAAACAAATTCAAGCCCATATGCTTCAGAATTTGTCACCTACACGCCAGATGGAACAACTAGCCAAGGAATGAAGTTAAAGTTTGAGCTAAGGGACTTCCAGATAAAAAATTATCCAAAATGTAGGGTGCGTCAGTGCGATATGACCTAGCTATACTCAGAAATTATTCATACTGACGCACCCTACCAAACTGGAAAAATTAGCCAAGGGATGAAGTTAAAGTCCGAGCTAAAAAAGAAATTTCATAAATAAGGTTGACAAATCCTTGAAGGTTCGTCATAATAGGGAAGTTGCCAATTAAGGGACTGTAGTTCAATTGGTTAGAGCACCGCCCTGTCACGGCGGAAGTTGCGGGTTCGAGCCCCGTCAGTCCCGTTCTAATTTGTAAGTAATGATAGCTGAGTCCTGAGTAGTATACCTATGGGACGCGGGTAATTAATGTTTTTGTAAAGTCCGTGCTTCCTAGATTTATCTCAGGACTCAGAAGCTTAAGTATTAAGCTAAATTTATTCATGCTTTGCGAGAGAGAGAAATACTGTGACTGTTAGAGTCAGAATTGCCCCTAGCCCAACAGGGAATTTACACATTGGTACAGCTAGAACAGCCGTATTTAACTGGCTGTTTGCCCGCCACCACGGCGGCACATTTATTTTACGAATTGAAGATACAGATTTAGAGCGATCGCGTCCCGAATATACGGAAAATATCATGACGGGATTGCGTTGGTTAGGGTTGACTTGGGATGAGGGGCCATTTTTCCAATCCCAACGCCTCGACCTTTATCAAAAAGCCGTAAAACAACTTTTAGATCAAGGTTTAGCCTATCGCTGCTACACCACATCAGAAGAACTAGAAGCCTTAAGAGAAGGGCAAAAAGCTAAAGGTGAAGCCCCTCGTTACGACAACCGTCACCGCAACCTTACCCCAGAACAAGAAGCCGAATTTAAAGCTCAAGGACGCAGTTTCGTCATCCGCTTTAAAATCGATGATGAGCGAGAAATCATCTGGAATGACTTAGTACGGGGTAAAATGTCTTGGCGAGGTAGTGATTTGGGCGGTGATATGGTCATAGCCCGTGCTTCCGCAGACGGTGCTGGTCAGCCCTTATATAACTTCGTCGTAGTGATTGATGACATCGATATGCAAATCAGTCATGTCATCCGGGGAGAAGACCACATTGCCAATACCGCCAAACAAATTCTGCTATACGAAGCCTTTGGGGCAAAAATCCCAGAATTTGCCCATACTCCCCTGATTTTAAATATGGAAGGGCGGAAACTCTCCAAGCGGGATGGGGTGACATCCATTTCTGACTTTAAGCAAATGGGCTTCACATCTGAAGGTTTGGTCAACTACATGACCTTGCTTGGTTGGTCGCCACCAGATTCTACCCAAGAAATATTTACCTTAGAAGCAGCCGCCAAAGAATTTACTTTTGAGCGGGTGAATAAAGCCGGGGCAAAATTTGACTGGGCGAAACTAGATTGGTTGAACAGTCAATATATTCACAACACCCCAGTTGATCAGTTGACTGATTTACTCATTCCCTATTGGGAAGCGGCTGGATATTCGTTGGCTGGGGGACGTGATCGCCCTTGGTTAGAACAGTTGGTGGGTTTACTCAGCGCCAGCTTGACCAGGTTAACCGATGCAGTGGATATGAGTAAACTGTTTTTCAGTGAAACAGTGGAATTGAGCGAAGAAGGTAGCAAACAATTGCAGCAAGAAGGTTCTAAAGCCGTGCTTGAGGCAATTATCGCCGCCTTGGAGGCTCAAGCCCAACTCACAGAAACGTCTGCCCAAGACATAATTAAACAGGTGGTGAAAGCCCAAAACGTGAAGAAAGGTCTAGTCATGCGATCGCTCAGAGTCGCCCTCACCGGAGATGTGCATGGCCCAGACTTAATTCAATCTTGGTTACTCCTGAATCAGATTGGTTTGGATAAGCCACGCTTGAGTCAGGCGATCGCAGTTAGTTAGAACTGTAGGGTTTGCAATCAGTAGATTTGTCATGTGGTGGGCATTGCCCACCCTACGAAATAATCAGCTTTTTAGGCTATGATTTTCGCTACAGAGATAGTGGTGCAAGAGATGAATTACTCAGGACTGAGAGTTAAAACTTGATACTAAAAGCAGCAACAGCTAACGCGCCCCAGCCAAGCAAAAAGGCGACACCGCCCAGGGGAGTGATTGCCCCTAAGATTTTAATTCCAGTTAAACTCAGGGCATACAAGCTACCAGAAAAAATTGCTATACCGATGATGAATAACCACCCACTAGCTAACAAGGTAGTTGGTGGGGTTGGTGTACGACTGATGAGGAGAGCGACTAACAAAAGTGCGAGAGCATGATACATTTGGTAGCGAGCGCCAGTGTCGAAGATTTCCAGCGATCGCTCACTAATTCTTTCCCGCAGGGCATGGGAAGCGAAAGCCCCGGCGGCAACGGACAAACCGCCTAAAATGGCAGCTATGCTAACAAAAATCTGCGTCATTAGATGGGGAATTAGACATCAAAATGATATGATACCGAGCCTTCCTCATTGACCTTAAAATTAGCGTTGAATTCTTTAGCTTTATAGTCTAAATATTCTCTAGCAACGGTTGCAGGTAGTTGTGACTGCATCGCAAAACCTAAAACTGTGATTCGCCCTTGATTTTCTTGAATCATCTGATAAAAAACAGATTGTAGGCGATCGCTTAATTGTTGTTGAAGAGCCTTTTTGGAGTTTTTGTTTTCTAAATACATTCCCAAACCCAACCATACCCCCAAAATCATCGTGGGTACGCCGAAAATTACACCTTGGGTAGCAGTATTATCCAAGGCATTAAGAGCATCCCTGTTCACATACTCCTGTACTAACTCCTCATTTTCGCCCGTGGCAATGGGCTTGAGCATCGTATTTCTTTGAATTATCGCAGAGACAGATACCGTCAAAAACATGAATCCGAGTGTTAATAGCCAACCTGTAGCTAACTTTTCAGCAGTCTTCATGTTCCACTCCAGATTTACGCCTTGCTTGTGATTTTAACCTCACTTTGCCAAAGGTTCCAGTAACAATTCAAAATTCAAAATTCAAAATATCCTACGGGAAGTGCAAGCGCTACAAAATTAAAGGGAGTTAGTGTAATCTTTCCCTACTCCAATTCAGACTAGTGTAAACAAAAATACAAAATTTCCTTCCATCGCATCACATTTATTGACCAAATGACATTCATATTTGGATTTTTATTTAGCACTTCTAACTCATCAACGACTGTAGCACCCCTAGTTAGTTCGCTCGTAATTTCCACATCTACGAAGTATTTTCCTTGACGTGTAACAATATCTGGATCAAGAGCAACTGCGATCGCCACAGGATCAGCTAAGGTGAGACCCACAGCACCTTGCCTTTTCATGGCAACATCCAAGGCTGTCTTGTTACACTCCATCGCCAAACGCGCCCTTTCTGTACCGAAATTCATCACGGTTTCTACTTCTGCAAAAGTTAACGCCGCATCGTGACGGCTCAACTCCCAACCGACCATCTCCATCGGCATTCCACTATGAAAGACAATCTTAGCGGCTTCCGGGTCTACCCAAATGTTGTATTCGGCCGCAGGCGTGACATTGCCCACTGTATTCGCTGCACCACCCATGATTACGCAACGCTGCACTAGTTGGGCAATCTCCGGTGCTTTGAGTAGTGCAGTAGCAATATTTGTCAACGGCCCCAGCGTCACCAGGGTAATTTCACCAGGGTATTGTTTGATAATGTCAATAATTGCATCAGTGGCGTGTGCTGATTCAGGCTTGCTTTTTGCTTCTGGGTAGTACATATTACCCATACCATCTTTGCCGTGAAACCAATCAGCATAACGAGATTCCCGTAGCATTGGCTTGGCACAGCCGACATATACAGGAGTGGAAGCGTTGCATACTTCGATTGTGTATAAAGCGTTCTTCACCCCCTGCCCAACGGCAACGTTACCATTAACAATTGTCACCGCCACAATTTCCACATCCGGCCAGTGATGCGCCATAATCAGCGCGACAGCATCATCTGAGGCGGTATCTGTATCGATGATAAATTTACGCATTGGGAGTTGGGAATTGGGGATTGGGGACTGGAGACTGGAGACTGGAGACTGGAGACTGGACGAAAATCTTACAGTCATTTCTCCCCCTGCCTCCCCTGCCTCCCCTGCCCCCCTGCCCCCCAATCTCTACTTCAAGGGCGTGTTGCTTCTAATATGCGGGAGAAGTAGAAGCGAGTTTTAGTAAACTCTTTTCTTTGAATAGCAAAGCCGTTGCTTTCTAAAATTTTGATGACATCGGCTTCACGGTGTAGATAGGCGCGGGTGGTTTTGCTGGGGCCAGGAAAGAAACTGCCAATTTTCTTGAGTAAAGTCAAGGCGCAGGTTTTGGGTGCAAAACTGAGAATGATTCTAGACTGTGCCAAAGAACAGAGGTGAGAAATCATTTCATCAGCTTTTTCTTGGGGGTAGTGAATTAGTACATCCAAGCAAATAACAGTGTGATAACTACCACTCAAGGATTCCAAATCCTGCACAGCAAAGGTAGGATTTTCGGCATTTCCCAAGGTTTCTAAGGCTCGTTGCTTGCCTTCTTCCACCATTTTCTCGGAAATGTCACTGGCGTAGATTTTAGCGCCCTCTGTCGCTAGGGGAATGCTGAGACTACCCACGCCACAGCCAGCGTCACAAATTGATAACTCTGCTAAATTGCCATCATTTTTTAGCCAGCCGATGACACTATCCACCGTTTGCTGATGACCGTTGCGGATGTCGAGTTGGACTTTGTTGACTTCGCCATCGCCATAAATGCGTTTCCATCGGTCAAACCCCGTGGAATTGAAATACTCACGAACAATGGTTTTATCGTCGGCTGCGTTCATAAACTTCGATTGTTAAGGGTTCCCAATGCTTAAAATTATCATTCATAGGAACCGCCAAGAGCGATCGCTTTCACAGATTTTTTGCAATGTTGACGAGAATAGCACTTGAAAAATTACATTTAACGAGGCAAAACGTCATCTAAACGAAGTTGCAGTCCAGGGAAAAGCGGTGAGTTAATTGTTTGATTTAGTCGGTATTGTTGCTGAGTATAAGTATCTTCAACCAGTTGACAAACAGTAAACGTAGGTTGTTTAGGTTTACCAATAAATGTCACACCTCCCAACCCTCGATAATCAACAATCCAATATTCAGGAATTCCTAACAGAGCATATTCCTCAACCTTCCGAGCGTAGTCGGTTTCCCAGTTAGTACTGACCACTTCCACCACCAGTTTAATTGAGCGTCCCGTTGTAATTACAAGTTCCCTTGTCCAAAGGGGTTCACGGTCGAGAACAGTTTCATCGAGGACTACAATATCAGGACGACGAGCTGTAGCTGTATCTGCAAAGGGATAAATTAAACAAGTACGAGGAATAAACCAGGGGAGTTGTTCTGAGACGAGGTAAATCCCAATTTGGGTTGCCAACTTGCCACTCACCGTTTCGTGGGGGCCAGTGGGTTCCATATCAATTAATTCTCCATCTGCTAATTCATAACGGGGATTGTCTCGGTATTGACAGATAAAATCTTCACAAGTCAGGGTTTTTGGGGAGATGTGTGTCATGATGTCAATCTCCTGAGACCAAGTCCTATTAATTATAAGTTATACCAATTTGAAAAAAGAATGCGACAAATAAACCATCTGTAGAGACGCGATGAATCGCGTCTTCTTCTTCACCCCGCAATTTATCGCGTCTTTACCCAATGATGTGTTGCAATCATTAATTGAGTTGGTATTATAATCAATCATCAAAACAGCCCGCCCACTCCATAAAACAAGGAATGAACGGGCAACAAAAATGAAAATTGCTAAGTTCTAAACACCTGCACCGGTAGCTTGACCACCTAATCTTTGTTGAATTTTGCTCTTAGCAGCTTTAAATTCGGTAGCCCATTGCTCAGTTTGTTCAGAGCTGAGGTTGTTGCGAATAGCGGCAAACAAGGTGCTTTCTTCTTGGCGGACGTGATCCATCACAATATCAGCCAACTGTCTAACTCTATCTTTGAATTCAGGAGCAGAGGGGCTGATAGCCTTGATTTGGTCTAACAAGCGCTTCATTTCGGCTTGTTCGTCATACAGTTCTTGGGTGTCACCTTCACCGTAGAAAGAACGGACTCTGGGATAGAGGACTTCTTCTTCCGCTTCAGCGTGAGCAGTTAAATCCTTGTAGATTTGACCAAAGTACTCTTGGATTTTGTGAGGATCGTTGCTTTGTTGTAGTTCAGTAAACAAAATATTTACCTTATTGTGATCCATACGGATCACATCTTGAATATTCATATCTTGCTTATCAGAACCTTGGGTAACTGCGCTACCAACTGCACCACTAAATGCAGCGATCGCATCTTGAACTCGTCCCCAAATACCTTGGTCTGCATCTTGTCCGGTGAGTTCACGAACACCCAAAATTTCTAAAATACCTTTGAGTTGTTCTTGGTGAGCGCGGTTCTCAAAGTTAACTGTGTTTAAGGGGCCAATAGCTGCTAGCACATCAGCGCCTACTTTTTGGGCTGCTTTGTGAACCAGCAAACCACTCATTACTTGTTTGTGTTTCAGCAACTCATGCTGAGCGACTTTTTCAAAGAAACTTAGCTCGGAACCCTGCATCAGCTGGCGAATTTGGTCAACCATTTCGCGGACTATTTGTCCTGGTTCTTGCTGTACACCATATTGAACAATGACAGTCTCTATAATGCCCAAGTTTTTCCGGTCATCTTCGAGGAAATCACGAATGCGATTAGATATTTCATTATCAGTTGATTCTCTTAAAAATCTTTCCTCATTTTCAATGAGCAACTGTTGAAGTAATTTGGCATCTGCTAATTTTACGCCGATAGCATTACGCTTTGCATCATCTAAAGTTGATACCATTCTAAGTTCTCCTCAAGAAATTAGTCGGATTCTTAACTTCTCTCAGAGTGACATAGTTCTTTGTAGACTTTCCTCCTTCTTTTGAACGATTAACTAAGTAACTCAGGATAGAAAATAAATATTTTTTTACAGAGAAATACAGTTCTACTTTCAGGCAGACAAAAATTCAACATTTACTCCATCTTTAGATAGATAAAAATTATATTTAAGTTGTCTAAATTGACTCAAGGATATTTAAATTTTAGGAGATTAAATAATAATGCCGGATTCCCCCGGACTAGGAGAACAAGCACTGAATAAAGCGGTAGAAATTGGGTTGTCTAGCCAATTAGATGACGTAGATAACTTAGATGTGAGTATCAAAACTGATCCACTGAAACTAGTCCAAGGACAAGTGGATGCAGTCGAGATTAATGGTGAAGGTTTGGTTATGCAGAAAGACCTCCGCGTGGAGGAAATGAAAATGCAGGTCAATAGTGTTGCTATTAATCCTTTAAGTGCCGCATTCGGTAAGATTGAACTTACTAAACCTACAGTTGGTAGTGCGCGTGTTGTTTTAACAGAAGCAGATATTAACCGCGCCTTCAATTCTGAGTTTATTATCTCCAAAATTCAAAGCCAAAAAATCCATATTAATGGGCAGCTAAAAACAGTCACACCTCAACAAATAGACTTTCGCCTACCCGGTGAGGGAAAAGTTTCAATAAATGCCAGCATATTGTTAGAAGAAAACAGCGAACCGCACCAAGTTGCTTTTACAGCCGAACCCCATATTAGTGCTAATGGCACAACAGTAACGCTGGAGAATGTCACTTATGGTAACAGTGAAGAAATATCACCAGAATTGACACAAGCTTTAGTAGCACAAACGAGCGAGATTTTAAACTTAAGCAACTTCGATTTAGAAGGAATGAGCTTGCGAGTGCAGCAATTAGCAGCAGAAACAGGCAAACTCACCCTGCAAGCAGAAGCTTATGTAGAACAAATACCCACAGATGAAAACTAGGATACTTACTATGGAAACAACAGAAACAACTTCCTCTGCTTCCTCCGCTTCTTCACCATTTCCGAATATTCCCCCAGTGATTGAAACTGACGATCGCGAATATCGTGATACAGGTGTCCCCAGCA
Source organism: Nostoc parmelioides FACHB-3921 (assembly GCF_014696625.1). Lineage (GTDB taxonomy): Bacteria > Cyanobacteriota > Cyanobacteriia > Cyanobacteriales > Nostocaceae > Trichormus > Trichormus parmelioides. The sequence continues at coordinate 4,865 of NZ_JACJQL010000024.1, read as the reverse complement.
CAGTAGCGATCGCCGGACACCCCCTACATCCCCTCAGTGTAATTTTCCCCATAGCTTTCCTAGCAGCAGCCCTGGGTAGCGATTTCGGCTACTGGTTAACCCGCGATTACTTCTGGGCGAGGGCTTCATTTTGGTTAATTGGACTGGGATTAGGTGGAGGTGCGATCGCCGCCGCTATAGGTTTAAGTGACTTCTTGAAAATTGAACGTGTCCGCAAACGTAATGCAGGTTGGGCGCATCTCATCCTCAATGTCTCTCTTCTGGTTCTATCACTAGTAAATTTCCTCCTCCGCATAGGCGACGCTGAAGCCAGAATCCTTCCTTGGGGCTTGCTAATTTCCCTAATTGTGGGTACTTTAACCAGCATTTCCGGCTGGTTTGGTGCAGAACTCTCCTATCGCCACAAAATTGGCGTAGTTGGTGCAGGTAGCAGAAGATACCCGTAAATCAATTCAAAATTCAAAATTCAAAATTCAAAATAAAAACTCCATCCCTTTATGGGTGGAGTTTTGTCAGTGGTAAGTAGTTAATAGTCAGTAGCAAAGCGAAAAGTGCGTCTTGGGTTCTGCCTAAAATGAAGAACTTTTCAAGAAGACACCTAAAAAACACCCACTCTTAGGATGGGGTATTAAACTAGATCCAAAACAACTGACACAATTGGTACTAAAGAACATAGATAATGCAAAAAAAGGTTAAGGTTAAACCTAATTCCAAACAACAAAAAATTGCCGAGCAAGATGATGGGAGCCTAACTGTACACTTAAAATCTCCACCAGTAGATGGTAAAGCTAATGAAGAGTTAATCAAGCTTCTAGCTGAAAAATTCGACGTGCCGAAATCTCACATCACAATTAAATCTGGTTTATCTTCCAGACAAAAACTGATTGAGATTGACACAGATATATAATGTAAATAGGTCTAGTTAACAATTCAAAATTCAAAATTCAAAATTCAAAATTAAAGACATTTTTAGACGGGGATTTAAACCCCACCTGAAAATGATACTACGTATAGACATAGGGGTCTTAAACCCTTTTATTTACGATAAAAGATAGATATAATTTAGTTATGAGTTAGTATCGATTTTGCCCAATAAGATAACGAATACTAACTCAACAATCCAAAATACATCGAGTGTTCTTAATTACGAATTACTTTAGCTAGTTAATAATCGTAACATAATTGTGGTTCATGAGTAATACTAATATATCCAGACTGGGCTTTGACTCTGTCTATCCAAGCTTGAATAGCAGGAAATTGCGTTAAATCAAAACCACCTTCATCCGCAACATGGGTATAAGCAAATAAGGCAATATCAGCAATTGTGTAACGCTCATCTACGAAAAAATTATGGTATTGCAAATGATTTTCCATCACCTTGAGAGCTGCATAACCAGGTTCACGTTTTTCTTCTAAAGCTGTACGATATTCTGACGCTTTACCTAAAATAGAAACCCAAAAACGAGATGTAGCAATATATGGTTCATGGCTATATTGTTCAAAAAATAACCACTGCATTACCTGGGCTTTTAAATAGCGATCGTAAGGTAAAAATTCTGTATATTCGCTCAAGTAAAGCAAGATAGCATTTGATTCTGCTAAATACTTCCCTGGTGCAACTTCTAAAACAGGTATTCTCCCGTTAGGGTTTTTACTTAAAAATTCTGGTGTGCGACTCTCTCCCTTTAAAATATTCACTTCTGTTCGTTCAAATGGTATGCCCATTTGTGTTAATAGAAGACGAACTTTATAGCCGTTGCCTGAGGGTAAAAAATCGTACAGATGTAAGTTTTCCATGTAGAAATTAGAATGCAGAATATATGGCAAAATTAGGTCTAAAATACAATATCTTACAAAATTATTTTCAAAGAACAGGATGATTCTCAGATTTATAATTTTCACATATTTAGTTATTAATTATCTGAAAAAATAAAAATAATAGTATTAATTAATTCTGAATTTAAATGTTTGATTTGATGCAACGAGATAAAATAACAATATGTGTGGAAGATTTACTTTAAACCAGTCACCAGAAGCATTAGCTGAGTTTTTTCATATCCAGCCACTTCTGGATTTGGAAGCTCAATATAACATTGCACCTACGCAAACGGTGGTGACAGTTCTACATAACCCTGAAAGTAATAAACGTGAATTTCAACGGTTACGCTGGGGTTTGATACCGTCATGGGCTAAAGATCCAGCGATCGCCTCGAAGCTAATCAACGCCAGAGCCGAAACTCTTGCCGAAAAACCCTCTTTTCGTTCAGCATTCAAGCAGCGACGCTGTTTAGTAGTAGCTGATGGTTTTTTTGAATGGCAAAAACAGCAAGGTAAAAAACAACCCTTTTATTTCCGCCTGCAACACAGTCAACCCTTTGGCTTTGCAGGATTATGGGAGAAATGGCGAACACCTGCTGGTGAAGAAATTACCTCTTGTACAATCGTCACAACAGCAGCCAACGAACTGCTGCAACCAATTCATGACCGAATGCCAGTCATCCTCGCTCCCCAAGATTACGATTTGTGGTTAGATCCCCAAGAGCAAAAGCCCCAAGCATTACAACACTTATTATCCCCTTATCCAGCCTCACAAATGACCGCCCACCCAGTTAGTACCTTAGTCAATAGCCCAAAACACAACAACCCAGAATGTATTATCCCCATCCCAGAGCAGAATAGCTCCCTAAATCAGTTAAATTAGCTTTAGGTACGGGATCAGGGGAAGCACAGACATAAGTCCCCCACATAGCGGTACAACCATAGAAAAAAATATGCCAAGAACACAAAAAAACGATAACTTTGTTGACAAATCCTTTACTGTGATGGCGGATATTATTCTCAAGATACTGCCAACCAATAAAAAAGCTAAAGAAGCCTTTGTTTATTACCGAGATGGGATGTCAGCCCAAGCAGAAGGTGAATATGCCGAAGCACTAGAATATTACGAAGAAGCCCTGACACTAGAAGAAGACACCAACGATCGCGGTTATATTCTCTACAACATGGGGCTAATTTATGCCAGCAACGGCGACCATGATAAAGCTCTAGAACTATATCATCAGGCGATCGAACTTAATCCCCGCCTACCCCAAGCCTTGAACAACATCGCCGTAATTTACCATTACAAAGGCGAAAAAGCCAAAGAATCCGGAGACCATGACGGTGGTGAAGCGTTATTTGACCAAGCCGCAGACTACTGGATTCGTGCCATTCGCATGGCTCCCAATAACTATATAGAAGCCCAAAACTGGCTCAAGACTACTGGACGGATGCAAATAGACGTATTCTTTTAGTCGTTAGTCATTAGTTCTTGACCACTGACCACTGACCACTGATAAAACATGATTGACCGCGAACAAGTCCGCAAAGTAGCCCTACTTGCCCGTTTAGAATTGACTCCCGAAGAAGAAGAGCAATTTACCACTCAACTAGGAAGTATTTTAGATTACATCGAGCAACTCAACGAACTGGATGTGAGTCATGTACCTCCTACAGCGCGGGCAATTGATGTTAGCAACATCACCAGAGAAGATAACCTGCAACCCTATGCTGACAGAGAAGCTATCCTCAGCAGTGCGCCTGAACAAGAAGGGGAATTTTTTAAAGTACCAAAAATTCTCAACGTCGAGTAATCCACAGTTAAAAAAAGTTCTTACTTTAGTTAGAAGTCAGCGTATCTAGTAAGGGTTATTTTGCTTACTAGCAGTAGTAGTAATTCACTTTTTGGGAACTCTCAAACTACAAGGTAATAATCTGGAAATTTCAGACTTATTGGCTGCAAGTTCGGGAGATTCCCAATTTACTTAATTTCTGCGAAATAATTCCTAATCTTGCTCACCAAAATAATTACAAACTTTTCATCCTTAAGTTTCTAGTATTGCAGAGTTAATTTATTCATAATGACAACAACACTTTTGCCTTTATAGTATGAAAAACAAGGGAGAAAAACAATTATGGGGCTATTTGACCAAATTCTCGGCGCTGTTAGCAATCCCAATCAACAAGGCAGTTTAGGTCAACTGGGAAACATCATTAACACTGTCAATCAACTAAGTAATCAAACTGGCACAAATCCTTCGACAATGCAATCTGTCGTAGGTGTAGTAGGTAACTATGTACGTTCTGCTTTACAACAAAAGCAAGCCACAGAAGGTAATGAAGCAACCCAAGCATTAGTTAATGAATATGCCGGCACCTCTTCTAATCCTCAGGCAGTTAATTCTCTATTTTCTCCTAATATACAACAGCAGGTAGCACAAGTAGCATCCCAGCACACAGGTTTAGATGCTGGTACAATTCAGCAACTATTGCCAGTCATCGTACCTTTAGTATTGAATTTTTTGCAATCCGGCGCTAACACTCAAAATCCTCAAGGATCTGGAAATTCTGTTTTAAATTCTTTCTTGGATGCAGATAGAGATGGTGATGTAGATATTGCTGATGCTATGCAGTTAATGAGTCAATATGTTGGTAGATAGGTAACATCAGTGGTGATTTGTAATAGGTAAAGGCTAATAGCTATAAGCCTGGTTCATCTTTATGTATGGATAATTGTTAAAGTGTTTGGGGTAGAAAGATACAACAATTTTCTCTACCCTCTACCTAATTTTTGATTCATGAGAGTTGAAAAATACCCAATACCTCTCGGTTAAGGAATTGAGAGTGACTTTCACTCACGAAGTTATGATGGTTTCAGGCGTGTAACCTGCTCCATTTTTGAAAGGATTAGGGCTTAACCGAAAAGTATTGGAAAAATACCTAGAACACCGATTCAGTAATCGTAGAAAAAAAGAAAAATCAGCCTAGAGAGAAGTAAATAATGAAGCAGAAAGCAGAGAAAACGTTTGCCAGCTAAAGCTTATAGC
>NZ_JACJQL010000023.1 GCF_014696625.1 Nostoc parmelioides FACHB-3921 | reverse complement strand
TTTATCCTTTGACTTACATTCACTATTTATCTAAGACAATTGGCTTTATTCTAGATGTTTGAATTTGCTTCCCAATTCTTATTAGCAATTAAGATGCGTTCGCCCTGATGAATTAGCCCGCGATCAAGAAACGCAAATCCAAGGATATGTAGAAATATTTCAACCGGAAAATCAACCCCGTGTAGTTAGATTGAGTGGGGCTGATTTGGAAGTTTATGCAGAAAATGAGGGATTAAAAAAAGGTCAAGCAATTGGTACTCTCACTAGCCAAAGAGAAGCGTTATTAACAAACCCAGATATTTTCCATTATTTACATAGAGGGGCTTACATAATTCGTAGTGATAGTCCCGATAAACTATGGGGAAAAATAGACAAGGATTTTGACTTATTCATTTTTGATGAATTTCATGTTTTTGCAGCACCACAAATAGCTAGTGTAATTAACACGATGTTATTAATTCGCTGTACAAACCGCCGGAAGAAGTTTCTATTTCTTTCTGCCACACCAGATAGTAATTTAATTGATAGGCTAAAACTAGCAGGATTTCGCTGTCTAGAAATCAACCCAATTGAACAAAATAAATATCAATTTCCTGACAATCCAGAATTAGAACAGCAACTTAAAACCCAAGGGTGGCGACAAGTTGCGCGGACAATATCATTGAACTTTATTCCTTTAGAACCAAGTTTCAAAGCATCGGAAGTTTGGCTCAAGGAAAATAGTAATTTGATTTTAGAGCAGTTTCAGCAATATCCAGGAAGTAAAGGCGCAATTATTCTCAACTCAATTGCAGCAGTAAAACGGTTGACTCCATTTTTCCAAGAAATTTTACAGCCTTACGGATTAAAGGTAGGAGAAAATACAGGGTTATCAGGAAAGGGAGAAAAAGAGCGCAGTTTGGCGGCTGATTTGGTTTTGGGAACTAGCACAATTGATGTAGGTGTTGATTTTAAAATCAATTTCTTGATTTTTGAATCATCTGATGCTGGTAACTTTATTCAACGCTTGGGACGTTTAGGTAGACATGACGACTATGAAAAATATGGTGCAAAAATTAAGTTTCAAACTTTTACAGCTTTTGCATTAGTACCTAACTTTCTGGTAGAACGCTTATTTCAGGGAGATAAACCACCTTTAACGGTAAATAATATTTGCGATCGCCCCACTTTTCATAATATAATTGCTGATAAATATCGCCAAATCAATGATTTTCGTGGCTATTATAAACGTTGGGGTGCAGTACAGTCATTTTACTTGTGTTGGCAATTAGGCGATCGCACTATTAAAGAACAGTATGCCCAAAGCCGAGAACAGTTTCTAAAAGCCTGTGAAGAAGTATTTGACACCAGTTTAAAATCTGTAGCTGGACGTGTTGCAGGATGGGCAAAAGATTGGCAAGCACTATCAGGTAAATCAGGAAATCCCATTGCAGATGATGCTGCTAGTTTTCGCGGTTCGAGTCCTTTGCAATGTGGTTTGTATGATTTAACCGAAGAAAACGAAGTAGACAGATTTAAAACCTACGATTTACCTGGAATTTTAGGTAATTTAGAAATTGAAGTGTGGACTGAAGCGGCATTTGCACGGACACTTAAGGAAACCGCAGCACATACCGGACAACCCATAGCTAAAGGTAGATTTGCTCACTGTCTAGCATTTATGAAGTTGCGTTCCTACCGCGAGGAACGGCTGAATTGGAAATTTACCTACTCTGGCGACTTGCAGCCAATTGCAGATGCTTGGAAAGTTCAGGTTTTAACGGGTGTGGAAATTTGGCAACCTGACAATCAATGGATTGGTGCAATTAACAAACGACTTAAGAAGGAAGGTTTAGTCTGTTATGTGCTGCGCCGTCCTGTGGCGGAAGTGCGGATGCGGCTAAGGCTACCGATGCACTTTCAGATTTACCCAATTAGCGATCGCAACAGTGTTCATGACACGACAGCACCCTATTCTATAGCTTTTGGTCATTCTGCATTGTTGCTTGATACCTTAGCCTACACCTTTAAAAGCAAAGGAGATGAGATATGGGTTGTTTAAAAATATTCTAGGAGGGTTTTAGACCGCAAATATTAGGTCATGTTTCAATCCCTAATAGGTATTTTACTCTATATTTTATAGAGTTTTTACCCTCCATTAGGAGAATATACCAGAGTCACCAGCGACTATCAATGAGTATAGTTACTTGATCATTTAATAGATTTTGAGCTTGTCATGACTTAATAAATGCCTTACCATGTGAGTCATCGTCGTAAGATAACTCACTATGCTGAACCAAAACAATAACCCTAATCAAATTACCCTGGCAATAAATGCAGGGGACAACCAAATTTGTGTCTCGGTGTCTATTCCTTTATCCAGTCAAGTGAATCTAGTACAACAGCACAATAATATTCAAGACCATCAGATAGCTGATATTGAGCATCGCCTGAGCCTTTTAGAGACAAATTACGGACACCAAGTTTGTCGAAATGAAAATTTACAGAATCTTGTAGATTTTCATTACCCACCAGATTAGAACGCTGTTTGCAGTGTACACAGGATAAGTCATATGAACGAACAACAACTATTAGAACGAATCACAGTGAACCCGCAAATATTTGGCGGTAAACCAATTATTCGTGGTCGTCGCCTAGCGGTTGAACATATTTTAGAAATGCTGGCGGCGGGAGACACTATCGAAACCTTACTAGAAGCTTATCCCTGGTTAGAAAAAGAAGATATCCAAGCCTGTTTAATCTATGCACCCTCAATCAATTCGTGATGAATAAGTTGAGCATTTACCGCCATGAGTAAACCAATTCCAGACGAATACAAAAATTTACTAATGGAAGTCAAACAGCGCATTCGTTCTGCCCAATATGAAGCACTGAAGGCAGTAAATAAAGAACTAATTGCCCTTTACTGGGATATTGGAAAGATGATTGTTACCCAACAGCAGGAAGCAGACTGGGGTAAATCTGTGGTGGAACAGTTAGCAAAAGATTTACAAACAGATTTTCCTGGTATTAGCGGATTTTCTGCTCGTAATATTTGGAGAATGCGAGATTTTTATCTGACTTATCACTCAAAAGAAATTCTGCCACCATTGGTGGCAGAAATTGGATGGACTCACAATATAGTCATTTTAGAGAAGTGCAAAGATGACCTAGAACGAGAGTTTTATATCAAAATGACTCGTAAATTTGGCTGGACAAAGAATGTTTTGATTCACCAAATCGAAAATCAAACCTATGAAAAAACTCTCCTAACTCAAACGAATTTTAACCAAACTGTGCCAGCAGAAATTCGTAACCAATTAAAACTAGCTGTTAAAGATGAATATACTTTTGATTTTTTAGAATTAGCCGATGAACACAGCGAACGGCAATTAGAGCAAGCAATTTTAGCCAGAGTTGAACCATTCCTGCAAGAAATGGGGGGAAGATTTACTTTTGTTGGTAGTCAGTATCGCTTAGAAATTGGCGATCAGGAATTTTTTATTGATTTATTGCTTTATCATCGTCAATTAAAATGTTTAGTTGCTGTTGAGTTGAAAACTGGAGAATTTTTGCCTGAGTATGTAGGAAAAATGCAGTTTTATTTGGCAGCGTTGGATGATTTATCTCGACTACCGGATGAAAATTTATCAATTGGGATTATTCTGTGTAAATCTAAGAATAAAACTATTGTTGAATATGCACTGAGAGAATCCAATAAACCAATTGGTGTGGCGACTTATAAAGTATTTTCCACATTGCCTCAAGATTTACAAAATCAACTACCTGCTCCAGAGCAAGTTGCCAAATTACTGGAAGGATTTGAATAGAATTATAGAGTGAGCAACTAAATTTTGAAGATTATTGTTCCGAAAGGAGAATCATCAGATGCAAAACAATACACCAAAAATTGCAGATTTGCTAGAACTTTCCTTACAAATACCAGAAAAAATTCCTTATGTAAAAATGTTAGTTCTGTTTGGTTCTAGAGCTACTGGTAACACCAATGCTAAGAGTGACTGGGACTTTGCCGTTTTGTGTGATCAAAAACAACGTGAGGCTTATGTAAAAGATAATGCTTTTTTGTGGTTTGAATTACCTATAGTTATTGGCGAATTATTCAAAATTAATTCTGATCAAATTGATGTTGTAGAACTTAATAAATGCTCTTGGTTAATTGCTCATTTTGTTGCTCGTGATGGAATAATGCTGTTTGAGAAATATCCTGGAGAATTTGAACAATTTAGATTAACTTCATTAAAGTCTGAATCAGAACTGAAAAAATTCCGTCAAGAACAACACCGAAAACTTGAAATAGAACTAAGTAAGTGGGGAGTATGAGTAATATAGATACTAAGATAGTTTTGGTTCGATTAAAGCTGATCACCAAATACTACAATACTTTAGAAGAGTTTCGCTCTACTAGCCTTGATGAATTTTTAAATGATTTTCGTCAACAACTTGTTGTAGAAAGACTGCTGCAATTAATGACTTAGGCAGCAATAGATATCAACGACCACATATTATCAAAGCTGAATCCAGGAAAGTCAGAAACTAACTTTAATTCTTTTATTAGCCTTGGTAAATATGGGGTAATTACTCCAGAATTAGCCAGACAAATAGCACCATCATCAGGGTTAAGAAATCATCTGGTGCATGAATATGACGAGATTGATCCGCAGGAAGTTTTTAAATCTATTAGTTTGGCATTGCAACAATATCCGCTTTAGGTGCGACAAGTTAATTCTTATTTAATATTATTGAGTCAAAATGATGGATAAAAAAAATAAAACTTCAGATGAATTTCAACAATTATCGCTATTAGAAACAGAAAATAATGTCAATGTTGACGCAGCAGATGATGATTGGTTATCAGGTGATTTTGGATTGGATAGTGATGGTAGCCGTACTATCGAAACTCCAGGTGAATTACTCAGCCTGAAACTACTACGCGAAGCAATTCAGGCACAAAATCCTGATGATCGAGTAATGGCAGACTTTGCTGAGTATGTTTTACCAAATCTCTTACGCATAGCGATTGGTGTCACTGCTAAGGGTGGTAAGTATTTTGATGCAATTGACCAGCAACGGGAAGCCGAAGGAAAAACTAAAGTTAGACGAGATAACGCTGCTGATCAATCGTTGAATACACATTTATTAAATGGGTTATTCCCAGCTAATTTAATTGAGAGACGTTTACAGCAGCTTGATACTACAGTCCGGCGAGTTGTGAAAGAAAGAGAACGGCGATTAGTGATTGCTGGATTTATTTTACATGACTTTGAAAAGTTCCCTGATGTGCCGAATGATTGCCGGAAATTGCCGTTAGCAGAACATCGTCCAATTATTGATATAAAAGTTCGCCAATTAGGGCTAGATAAATTTATTGATCCAGAGAATCCAGAGGCTTATCAAGAATATATTGATGATTTATTGTGCATGGCTTATAATGCACAAAGTAGGTGGGATACTAACTGGAATTTTTCAAAGTTTGGGTTGAATCCAGTATTGCGCGATCGCACTCTGCGACAATTATCAGGTTTAACTTTGTTAGCTGATTCTCTTGCCTCAATTGTTAAACATCCCCAAGACGCAGAACACCCCAAACTCAAAGAAGTTATCCACTTTTTAAGTGATGGACAATTAAAATTTACCTATCACAGCATTGCTGAAAATAGAGGGGTTTTAACTAATGTAGTTAACAATGCTTTAATTCAGGCTCATACCGGTCTGAATACAGATGAGCATACTTACTATGAACCTTTGCTATATTTGCCTACTGGTGTAATTTATTTGGCTGAACGTCATGCACCTCCTATTTCACCGCAAGATTTACCAAACCGGGTAGTTGATAATATTAAATCACTTTGTGCAGGACAACTGCGCCTGAGACAAACGGGTTTTGGTAGAGATGGGAAAGGCATGAAATATGCTGAATATTACAACTTATTTTTTGATTCTCCTGGCTTGATGCAGGTAGCTTTAGATGCAACTTTACGCATCTTAAACCCTAATAAAGACTCAGTTGCTAAAAGTCGCAGTGAGAATTTAATTAAATTCCAGCAACAAGGTGTTTTAGCTGCTGACTATGACTTTAAATTTGATGATGATATCCGCATTGACCAAATAGCAGAGTTTGGTGATTTAGTTAGTCGCAAAATCTGGGATGAAACTGTAAACCGGATTGCGGATATTCGCAAGAAAAATAAAAATCTGCCAGAAGTACCAACTTTAGAGTTAACGCACAAAGTTGCAGAATTTTGGAACTTGACAGGATACTTACCCCAAATTCGAGAAATTCAGCGCATCAATGAAAGCCTGAAAGAAAACAAATTAAAAGGTAATACGGGAGGTGTACCCTATGAATGGTATTATCTCGCAGCTAAATATTTAGAACATCATCCTGGGATTGAGAGTATTCGTGAAACTTGTCAGCAAGTGATTCAATATCTCACAGGCTTAATTTCACCCATCATTGCACAGTACGAATTACCTGATGGTTGGGAGGATTTAAGGCTGTGGGTATCACGAGTTGTGATGTTATCTAACACGAATCAAGAAGCATCAGCTAAAACTCAAGTTGATACATTTTTAGCAGAGTTAAATAACTATAATGCTGCCAAAAAACCAGGACGGGGAAAACAATTAATCTGCTCAATCTCTCATTCTGCTTATACAGTGACAGAACAGATGGAATCGGCAGTTTTATTTACTCCTCAAGTTTATACAAATAAGCAAATGTTAGGAGGCTCTAACGCCAAGCGAAACATCTCTAGTATTGCAGGTGTGGAGATGATGTTAAGGCAAATTTTAATGAATCAAACTCAAGCAGTGGGTAAACGATTTGAAGATGGGAAATATCGCTATCTCTATTTTTATCCGACTTATTATTTCACACCAGAAACCAACAAGTTTTTACAGAAAGCATACAACGGTATTGCTCAAACTCGTTTTGATACTAGCGTCCGTAACCACTTTATCAGCAAAGATTTACAGGCGAACTTAGAACGAGAAAATTACCAAAGTGTCGATGCTTTCTTAATTGATGAAAACTTAGAACGGGAAAAAGACCGGACATTTAAACTGTCTTATCCTGATGACCAACCTTTAACATTTTACTTCATGGCATTACCGCCAGGACGAGATAGCACCGATACCGAATCTTGGATAATGCCTAGTTGGTTGGCGTTTGCTTTCCCGATGATTTTAGATGTTAAAACTGTGGTGTCCGAATCACCAATTCCACCGTTTAATGATGGTGCTGAGTTTGAAGAAAGCGTATTTCTGGATAGTGCGCCTCATGCTTTCCGTGCATTAGTCAGACGCGATCGCTTTCGTCTAGATTATATCCTGGAAGGTTGGGATGACAATGGCATTCAATACCCCGCACCTCTCAATGTGCTTACCGCCGCCTATGCAATTCACCTGGATGTGAATGCTAGACAAGGCAAATCTGGTTATGATGCCAACTGGGGGAGATTTACGGAACTAGCAAAGGATTTTGAAACTAGTCCTTTGTACGTTTTTTCTTACCTCAATCGTTGGGTGCGTAACCAAGGAATGGAAACAGCACGCATCGAGAAAATTAGGCTTTATGCTTATCATTTTTATCCTTGTTTTGACCCTTATGTGCAGTATGATATGGATACAAAAACATTGACTGTGAAATCAGAATCGAGTCTGAATCATCCGAAGAATTTAACAGAGCTTTATCGCCGTTTTTATCGAGCGAATAAGCGTTATAATCCTAAATCTAATGCTGTTTTAAAACCCATTGATATTGCGGCGGAAACTATCCTCAAAGCTGAGTCAAGTGTATTTCATGGTGAAACCTTAGTTGTAGGGGTAGCAGCAGAAGTTTTTAAACTCATGGATCGGGTTCATGCTTCCACGGCCGAGGGACGCTGGGTAATGAGTAAACGGGAAGAAGAAAGACAAGCTGTTTTGGATTTTGCCAAGTATTTTGTCATTGAAGTATTTGAGAAAGCATTTGCAGGCGATCGCGCACGTTTAGCAGGTCGTCAACTCAATTTAATTAGAGACACTTGTGAGTTTCTTTATCGTCTAGAAGATGACAAAGAAAACGCAGGAAAAGACAATAAGCCTACCGAATCTGATGATGATTAATTAGCTATCTAACCTCAACAATTACTAAATTATTTGGAGATTAATTATGGCATTGCTCAAAACTGTTGATTCCCAACTATTTCAAGCAGAAATTCCTTACAAACCAATGGGTAAATACGCCCATTTTCTTACAATTCGTATCACCGAATCTTACCCTTTATTTCAGACAGATGGCGAATTAAATAAAGCCAGAGTTAGAGCCGGGGTTAAAGATAAGACAACAATTAGCCGTTTGTCAATGTTCAAACGCAAACAATCCACACCAGAACGTTTAGTAGGACGGGAATTATTACGTAAATATGAATTGGTTAAACCGGAAGAATGCGAATATAACGTCAACTTTGCAATGGATAATCCTGACTGTATTATTTACGGTTTTGCGATTGGTGATTCTGGTTCAGAAAAATCAAAAGTTGTAGTAGACACAGCATTTTCAATTACTGCGTTCGATGAATCTCACGAAACCTTTACCCTGAACGCTCCCTTTGAAAATGGGACAATGGCTTCTAAGGGTGAAAATGGTTCAAAACCGGGTGAAGTTACTAGTCGAATTAATCAACAAGACCACATCAGACCCCAAGTTTTCTTTCCTAGTATCGTCACCCTAAAAGATCCCACAGAAGCTAGCTTCCTTTACGTGTTTAATAACATCTTGCGGACGCGCCATTATGGAGCGCAAACAACCCGTACAGGTAGGGTGAGAAACGAGTTAATTGGGGTTGTATTTGCTGATGGAGAAATTACTAGTAATTTACGCTGGACTCAAGCCATATATGACCAGATGCAGGCTAATAATTCTTTAAAATCGCCTGATCCTTTAGATGAAGATGAAGTAATTAATGCTGCTAAAAATGCCATTGAAACTCTGATGTCCGAAGAATTTATTGTCCACACTGACTTTATTGGTGATGCTTTTGAACCTCTATTAAAAGAAGTGAAGAACCTCACTACTAGCGAGACAGGAATTAAAAGCATTTTGCAAAAAGCTGATGCAGAAGCTAAAGCTTACGCTAGCAAACATATTAGTAAAAAGAAAACTGCGGCGAAAGCGGGGAAAGAGTGATGGTATTGATTTACCGTTGTCAATTAGAGCTACATGACAGCCTTTATTATGCCACGCGTGAAATCGGGAGATTATATGAAACAGAGCCAATAATTCACAATTACGCTCTCTGTTATGCACTGGGTTTAGTTGATAGTGAAATCTATTCTACTACCGTGCCTGAAGAACATTCCTATCGCTATTTCTGTCCTGAACAAGTACCAAAATACGAGGAGCATTTAACGCCGCTAAATGAACAGGGTATTTACGTGACTCCAGCATTAGCGATTAGTCATTCTGCCATTCTCAATACATGGAAGTATGCTAACAATAATTACCATGTGGAGATGGAGAAAACCCAGAAGAATATCCCTAGTTTTGGGAGAGCTAAAGAAATAGCACCAGAAAGTGAATTTGAGTTTTTTGTTATTTCCCAAAAAGAACTCAAATTACCAAAGTGGATTCGTTTGGGTAAATGGATGAGTAAGGCTGAGGTGACAGTTGAACAGTTACCAAAACCAAAAAATACTGAAGGTGTCTTTACTTGTAATCATCCTTTGAATCCGTTGGATGTGATGTTTACCCATCAAGTGATTAGCTACGATGTGGTTAATATGCCTCCAGTTAGTTTAATTCAAAATGTGCAAATGCGAGGGCAATATTACTATTTTGATGATGTGAAAAATTTGAAGATTCCGGCTTGTATGGAATATCGTTTTCGTGGTTAGTTTGATTTTTGCTCACGCACCAGGCGCAGAGAGAAAGAGGGGTAAAATTTTAGATACGCTAATTTAACGATCGCCCCTCCCATTCTCCTACACCTGTGAAACACTATCAACAACAAGCAAACGCCTTCCCTGGCGACTACCTGAACAACTTGTGGGGAGAAATCCACGCTTGTCCTTACTTTGCAGTCAACAACCTTAACCGCGATTTTGTGGGAACAAAAGGCTTTTCTGTGGTGTTTAGGCGATCGCACATCTCCACAGTAGAACAAAAATTCCCCTACTTCAAACCCTATCTAGACTTGGCTCTCCATGCCAATTGTAATGCTTTTTACCTCAACCCCTTACTCCTCAAAGAAGGTTCCCGCGTTGATCCACATATAGATCGTTCTCTGCGTTCCTACTGCAAAACCATAGAACCACCGATGTTTGTCAGCGTCCTATATGTGCGTGTACCGGAAAATATGGACGGGGGAGAACTGGTACTCAAATCCCACAAACGTCAACTAGGGCAAATTAAACCACAAATGAACACCTTACTTTACTTTCAAGGTGATTTAACCCACTCTGTTAACGCTGTGAAAACGCCAGGAAATCGTTTGAGTTTGGTTTGTGAACAGTACAGTTTAAGTGAGGAAGAACTCGCAGATATCCCAGAATTTACCATTGAATCCAGAGTGGCTCAATCTACCACTAAAAAACGTAAGTAGGCTTAATTTTGAATTTTGAATTTTGAATTATTATGCCCCATAGCTTAGTTTTAAACCTGCTTCCCCAATCTCCTATTCCCCCGCAATATCTCACCGGTAGACATTTACACGCCTTATTTCTCACCCTTGTTAGTTCTGTTGATAGCACATTAGGCGATCGCTTGCACGACTCTACCACCGATAAAGCCTTCACCCTTTCCCCCTTGCAAATTCAGGGAGAGGAACGGGGTAGATATAAATCGAAAATCCCTAATAGCCAATCATTGCAATACTTTCATCAGCAAGCCATCCCCGCCGGAACGCCTTGTTGGTGGCGCATATCTTTACTTGATGACACCTTATTTAGCCAATTAACGCAACTATGGCTCAATCTTAACCCTAACCATCCTTGGCATCTCGGCCCGGCTAACTTGTATATTACCAGCATTCAAGGTACACCCCAATCTACCCAACCTTGGGCAAATGCTATTACCTATACTCAATTGTATGAGCAAGCGAGCGATCGCAATACAACAATTCGTCTCACCTTCTCCACTCCTACCGCTTTCCGTCAAGGAAAGTTCGATACAACCCTCCCCACGAGAGAATGTGTCTTCAACTCCCTCTTAGGAAGATGGCATAAATACAGTGGTATTGAATTTTCTCAACTTGCCATTGAGTCAATTTTCCCTTCTTTTATTAACATTCACACAGAAATTTTAGCAGATTCTCGCAGCAAATTTATCGGGATTTTAGGGGAGGTTACTTATCGGTTATTAGGGGAAATTGAACCTATACAAATTAAGCAAATCAATGCTTTATCTGACTTCGCCTTATATGCAGGTGTGGGGCGGAAAACTACAATGGGTATGGGTATGGCAAGGAGTTTAGATTATTAAATTCACACTTCGACTTTGCTCAGTGTTCGCCGATATCTCCTACATTCAATCCATTACTAATTATGAATTACGACTATATTCCCATTGCGGCATTAAATCAATATGCCTATTGTTCTCATCGCTGTTGGCGGATGTTTTGTGCGGGCGAATTTATTGATAATCAATACACCATCGAAGGTACAACTTTACACGATCGCGTCCACACTACCAGCGAAAATCAGCGAGAAGAAACTTGGCAAATTCGAGCAATTTGGTTGAAATCAGAGCAGTATAAACTGATTTGTAAATCAGACTTAATTGAATCCGCCGATGGT
Source organism: Nostoc parmelioides FACHB-3921 (assembly GCF_014696625.1). Taxonomy (GTDB): domain Bacteria; phylum Cyanobacteriota; class Cyanobacteriia; order Cyanobacteriales; family Nostocaceae; genus Trichormus; species Trichormus parmelioides. The sequence continues at coordinate 91,861 of NZ_JACJQL010000023.1, read as the reverse complement.
CAATTTTATCCTGTGGAATATAAGCGCGGACGTAAAGGCGAATGGGATAATGATGAATTGCAAGTCTGCGCTCAAGCTTTATGTTTAGAAGAGATGACAGGGCAAAATATTACAACTGGATATATTTATTATGCCCACTCTCATCAACGACAATTAGTAGAGATAAATCAAGAGTTAAGAAAAAGTGCGATCGCTACAATTCAAGCAGTCACAAATTTACTCACTACAGGTATAATGCCCATACCAAATTATAGCAAACGCTGTCAAGGATGCAGTCTGAATTTGCAATGTTTACCTAAGGCTATTGATAGAGTAAGAACTTATCAAGAAGCTAGTTAATTGAAGTTAAATTTTAAACGCAGAGGGTCGCTGAGATTATCGTAAAGGTTCGCCAAGAGTTTTTTACGAGTTAATTAAGAATGTATTTTGTTGAAATGTCCGCGATTTTTATTGTTTGGCTAATAGTTTAACATATCTACTGTAGGTGAAATCATGGGAACAGTTTATATTACACAGGATGATTCATTTATTAGCAAAATTGATGAACGTCTGAATGTTAAATTTGAAAAAAAGGTAATTTTAGACGTACCTTTAATTAAAGTTGATGGGTTAGTTGTGATGGGAAGGGCTAGTATTTCTCCTGCGGCTATTTTTGAACTCATTGACAAGAAAATTCCCCTCACATTTCTCACCAATAACGGTAAATATCTTGCTAGTTTAGAGCCAGAAATGGGTAAAAATATTTTCGTCCGTGCTGCTCAATGGAAAGCTGCTGGAGAGTCAGACCAAGCAATTCGTGTTACCCAAGGTTTTGTTAGAGGTAAACTGAAAAATTACCGCCATACTTTACTAGAAGCCCAGCGCAGATATGAGGTTGATTTAAATAGTAATATCAATCAATTATCCCATGCGATCGCCTCCATCGACAAAGCCAATTCAATTAATACAATCAGGGGTTTAGAAGGTGCTGGTAGTGCTGCCTATTTTGGCTGTTTTAATCAACTAATCCGAGTTGATAATTTCAGCTTTTATACCCGCAAACGTCGTCCACCTATAGACCCAGTAAATTCACTCTTAAGTTTAGGATATTCCTTACTACGTCACGATATTCAAGGAGCATTAAATATCGTCGGTTTCGACTCCTATTTAGGATACCTACATACAGAGCGATATGGTAGACCTTCTCTAGCATTAGACTTAATGGAAGAATTTCGACCCTTAATAGTCGATGCTGTTGTTCTCACAGCAATTAATCGCCGGATGCTTTCACCAAAAGACTTTATTACTGAACCTATAAGCAACGCCGTTTCACTGACTAAAGAAGGGTTACATATTTTCTTGAGATTATATCAAGAAAAGAAACAAAGCCAATTCAAGCATCCTGTTATGCAGAAAAAGTATACCTATCAAGAAACTTTTGAAATCCAAGCTAGACTCCTCGCTAAATACCTCCTGGGAGAATTAGACAAATATCCTCCTTTGGTCATGAGGTAGTTGATAAATTTTGAATTTTGAATTTTGTAGCTTTAGCTTCCCGCAGGGTATTTTGAATTGATTCATGTATTTAGTAATTTCCTACGATGTACCAGAAGATAAACGCCGTACTAAAATTCACAAGATTCTCAAATCTTACGGACAGTGGATGCAGTATTCCGTTTTTGAATGCGACCTGACACCCACTCAGTATGCTAAACTGCGATCGCGTCTAGCCAAGCTCATCAAACCAGACCAAGACAGCATCCGTTTTTATCACCTCTGTGCTTGCTGTCAAGGAAAAGTTGAGCGTATCGGCGGCGAAGTACCAATAGACACCACCGTATTTTTTGCTTAACTCTTGCGTCAACCTATAGGTATTGGGCAAACACACTGAAATTTATCGTCCCAAACCCTTACCAATCAAGCTTTTGAAGTCTCCAACACCACAATTGAGGTTGACGCAAACACCCCAAACCCTCACTATAAATACTTTTCCATTAATTTTCTCCATTTCACTCTTGACAACTCAGCTTCCGAAAAGCTACCTTAAACTGAGATTGACGAAACAGCACCTTGAAAACCAAATACAGCAAGCTTTCCATACCTGGGCGGTTTCTATTAACACAAATCCCTATTAGGGATTGAAACTTCGAGCAAGCAAGACTAACTATTTACGATTGTAGTTTCTATTAATACAAATTCCTATAGCGTTTCTTAGTCTGCTGAGGTCAAAATTTATCCGCGTACCCTGCGGGAAGCCTTCGTCAATATCTGTGTCTATCTGCGTTTAATTATTGCCATTTGTACTTCACCATGATAAGAAAATCTATATCAGGGATTGAAATAATAGAGTGGGGATTTGCTCCTTAGGTTACGCTAATTTCTATTAATACAAATCCCTACCAAAGCTTTCAAGCCTGTCAAAAATCAACAGCTATACCTTGCTCTCTTTGTTCTCTTTCATATTATCTTGTTTGTCATCATTACCATTTTCTTGCTGTTTCTTCTCTTGCACAACCTGAGTAGCATAAACTTCTACATCTCGCTGAATAATTTCTTCCACTTGGTTGGCGAAGTTACTAAATGCTTTATCGTGAGTTTCATAATTCACATAAGGCCCAGTTAATTGAAAGAATTGCCAACCTTGAGTTTTCAAAGATTCAGCCGTGCGGCGATAGTGTCGCCAGCGTTCTCCATAGTGGAAAAATTCCTCAACTGCTGCGCTAATTGCTACAACTTGGCTAAGAGAAAAAGTAGCCCAAACAAAAATTTCCCGCACCTCAGAACTGTTAATATTGAGACTTACCAAAGCGGGGAGAACCACACCACCAATAATTGTAATCAATCGTAATCTGTAATATCGATTCCGTGATTTACCTGCTTGTGCTTCCATCCACAACATTTGGTCTAACCAGCGCGAAAACAAAAATTGTGTTTGTAATTCTGAGAGATTTAATGATTCAATTAAACTAGTAAACTTTTCCTTAAGAAATTCTTGATAGTCATCTTTATTAGCCATAATTCACTCCTAATTTAAAAGTAAGTTTGTCATCATATTGATTAATTCTTCTGGTGCTGCTTCTAAGTCAATTGTTTGTATATGACCAGATGCGGCTAATGCTTTAGCTCGTTCATCAGTAGCATCTCCATGCAAAGCAGAAGCAATTTTATCTGCCGTTCTCCCACTACCAGCAATCACTATCACTAACCGTCCAGCAATCACACTATTTAAGGCATCAATAAAGCTAATTTCACCACCATTAATTAAGACGGTAATTGAAGGTAAGCCGTTAGCTAAGAGAGTCGCTACCTTTACTATCCAGGGAGATTCATCACCCCATTTACTGCCGGGAATTAGCACAAAATGAGTATGATGCTGCTCCAGAGGTGTGGCATCATCACTTAAAACAATGGTTTGATTGGGTAGAATGACTTTTGCTGTGGGTGCTACACCAATTAACGGGAACTGGCCATTGATTTGGTTACGAGCATTACCCATCAATCGCATCACTCCCGCATCCGTTCCACCATCTACTACATAAGCCCCCAAGCTTTGGGCAATTGGCGCTAGAACTTTCACAAATAGGCTTTGGATACGTAAAAAGTCGGCTTCGCTAATCTGACTAGCACCACCTACAATGACTAAAACGGGACGGGAATTACTTAGCCCTAATTGCTCTAGCGCCTCCGGTAACTCTGCGGCTTCAGATACCGTAACTGCTGCTGCTGCTTGCTTGGAGCTTAAAGTTAGCCTGAAAAAATTAACCATTTATTCGCAGTAGAAGTTGCAACAATTTAAGTATTTTACGTAGTAATTCTCTATTTAACGTTCAATCTGTAATTCATAACCTTTATAACTTAATGTATTTAAATTGACCTTAAATTCAGTTACATAGCAAAAATAACCAATTTTTCAGAGAATGAGTAGAGCTATAGTAAAAATTCTTGTAACTACTGCTGATAATGGATTTATATTTATTAACCAATCATTAGCTAGTGCTATTCCAGAAGCATATATAAAAAATCGATTACAAAAAACTATACATTAATCTAAAAAAATCACTATGTAAATTCTTGACAAAGTGTAGTGTATCGCTTTTAATTGGTAACAACTTATGCCCAGTCTTTAAGTAACATAACTTCAATTCCATAGTGAATAACAGCAGGAACTTTGCTCAGTCTCAGGCTGAATTGCTCCTAGCAAAAGGAACCATCATCTCAATATCTGTAGCATCAATATTGACTAGTGATATTAGCTCGGCACAAATTACACCGGATACGACTTTGGGTAATCAAAGCTCACGTGTTACGACTGGTGTCAACATTAAAGAAGCTGGGGCTGACTTAATTGAAGGTGGTGTTCAACGAGGAAGCAGCCTGTTTCACAGTTTTACAGAATTTAATGTCAACAACGGACAAAGAGTATATTTTGCCAGCCCTACAGGCATTGCAGATATTTTTAGTCGAGTAACAGGGAGTAACGCTTCCCATATTTTGGGTACTTTGGGCGTAAATGGTACAGCTAATCTATTTCTGCTCAATCCCAATGGCATTATTTTTGGGACAAATGCCCAGTTAGATATTCAAGGTTCTTTGTTTGCTACCACAGCCAATAGTTTTCAGTTTCCTGGCGGTAATGAATTTAGTGCCACTAATCCCCAAGCACCACCACTGTTAACAATGAGTGTATCGGTGGGTGTGCAGTATGGTTTACAGCAACCGGCAAGCATTATTAATCAAGGGAATTTGGTCACAGGAGAAGATTTGACACTGAGTGCGGGAAGTTTGGATTTACGGGGAAGACTTGAAGCGGGTGATGATGTTTTCCTGAATAGTCAACAAGGAACTATTGATATAAATGGGTCAATTATATCTACAAGTCCTAGTAGAATTTCCGGAGATATTACTATTGATTCTACTGGAGGTTCTGTTTATTTAAATAGATCTAATTTAAATACCAATAATTCTGGTTCAGGGGATGCAGGAGATATCAGAATTAACGCTAGTGACCAAATATTCATTCTCAACGGCAGCAAGATATCTAGTCAGGGCAACTTTGGACGAATATTTATTGGTGCTGGTAATCATAAAAATACGCCTAAAAGAGTTAATATTAATGGTCGTTCTGAAATAAATACTAATAACTCTGGTTCGGGGCTTGCAGGAGATATCATAATTAACGCTAGTGACCAAATATCCATTCTCGATGGTAGTACGCTATCTAGTAATGGAAATATGGGACGGATATTTATTGGCATTAGTGATAGTAATAAAATTACGCCTGAAAGGGTTAATATTGATAATTCTCGTCTGAGCGTAGATAATGTATCAGCCGGAGGTAATACAGGTAATATAAATATTTACAGCGTTGAAGAAGTTGTGATTAAAGATAGTTACATCTTAAGTGGCAAAGGCAGTATAAATATTAGCCGGAATGATAATAACAGTACGGCAAATGGTGGCACTGTCAATATTAAATCACAAGGCTTAGTAAGTTTAGATAAATCATCAATATTAGCTGATATTTTTTCTTCAGACCAAGATGGTAATGGAGGTGACATTAATATTTCCGCAGGCTCACTAGTTCTCAAGAATGAGTCTAAATTAGATACTTCCACATCTGGTACAGGGAATGCTGGTGATGTGACTATTACAGCTTCTGATTCTATTTTATTAGAAAATAGTCAAATTTCCAGTAGTCTTAGGAACGCAGCAACAGGTAAGGGTGGAAATATTACAATTACAACTGATTTTTTGACTGCTGACAAAGGAACAATAGAAGCTCAGAGTCCAGGTAAGGGAGATGGTGGCAATATCAACATCACAACACTAAATTTGTGGCTTCGCCGCCAGAGTAAAATTTCCACTACAGCAGGTGCAGAAGGATTGGGTGGTAATGGAGGTAGCATCAGGATTAATGCTAAGGGTGGATTTATCGTCGCAGTACCATCAGAAGATAATGATATCGTTGCCAATGCTTTTGGTGGTGATGGTGGCAATATTAACATTAGGGCTAACCGTACTCTAGGATTTGAAAATCGGGGAAAGTTGAAGCCAGAACAACTGAAGAGAATTGAAAACAATGGTAGCAGTGATATCAGCGCCAGTTCTGATGTGGGTGAAGATGGGGAGGTAGCGATTGAAACCCTGAGCATTGACCCTAGTCAGGGGCTAGTTGAATTGCCGATAGAGCTAGTAGACCCTTCTAGATTAATTGCTCAAAGCTGTGGCTCGGCTAATAATAGGGTTGCTAAGGAGCAGAGTGAATTTGTGATTACTGGACGCGGGGGACTACCGCCCAGTCCTGATGATATCCTCAAGCCTGGAATTAGGTTGCCGGAATGGGTAGTAAATAATACTATAAATTCTAGTAACAATTCTGAAAATATAACTATCAAAGAGGTGGATTTAAAACAATTATCTTCAAATACTTCCAACTCCCTGGTAGAAGCAGTGGGGATGGTTCACAATGCCAATGGAGATGTTGTTTTGACTACTCAACCAGTAGTCGCAACTCCAATACATTCTTCGGGATTATCTAGTAAAGTCTGTGGTCTTATTCAAGGGAATGTCAGAGAATGAACCGCTTACTGGATAGGCGATCGCCTAACGCATTTCCATACTATTCAGATCCACTCACAAAGCAAGCTCAAAACCTTGTCAGGTGTGACAATCTGACAAAATCTCTTCATCGGATTCTGTTGACAAATTGCTCTCATATATTACTCTTGCTCACGGGGTTAATTCTCAGCTTTTATCCACAACGGTTGGTGGCTCAAGTAATTCCCAATGAGGTGAAGCCGCCTTCAGCACAACCACTACCGGAACCAGAACCGCTACCAGCTTTACCGCCTCCAGAACAACTCTTACCCACTACACCACAGTCACCAAATCAGCCAGATGTTAGTCCGCAGACATTAGCGGAAACATTGATAGTAGAGCAGTTTGAGTTTGTAGGTAACACGGTTTTTAGCACCCAAGAACTGGCAAATCTCACGGCTGGTTATCTCAAACGCCCCATTACCTTTAATGATTTACTCAAGATTCGTTCAGAGTTGACGAAATTATATATAGATAAAGGCTATGTCACCTCTGGGGTGATTCTTCCCCCGCAAACTGTGAAAGCAGGGGTAGTAGTGATGCAGGTGGTAGAAGGAAGTTTAGAAAAAATCAATGTCACAGGTACGCGCCGCCTCAACCCCAGCTATATAAGCGATCGCCTGGCGATTGCTGCGGGTAAACCACTATCACGCGATCGCCTACTCACCGGACTGCAACTATTACAACTCGATCCTCTAATTAAAAGCATATCTACAGATTTACAAGCCGGCATCCGTCCGGGTACAAATATTTTAGAAGTTAAAGTTACTGAAGCCGATTCTTTTAGCACTCAACTAGCGCTGGATAACCAACGTAGCCCCAGTGTGGGAAGTTTTCGGCGGCGCATTCATGTTAACGAAGCCAATTTGTTAGGGCTGGGAGATGGTTTAAATATCGGCTATACCAACACTGATGGTAGCAATGGCTTTGATGTGAGCTATAGTCTACCAGTTAACCCGCGCAACGGTAAGCTGATTTTTAGCTATGGCAATACTCACAGTAACGTTATAGAAAGTCCTTTTAACTCCTTAGATATTACATCCCAGTCCAGTTACTACGAATTAACCTTCCGTCAACCCCTGCTGCAAACTCCCAGCCAAGAATTTATTCTAGGAATTACCGCCAGCCACCAAAGAAGTCAAACATTTTTAGGTTTGCAAAATATCGGGCCATTTCCTCTAGCGGTTGGTGCTGATGACGAAGGAAACACAAAGGTTTCAGCTATTCGATTTTTTCAGGAATGGACTCAACGCAGTAGCCAGCAAGTCATAGCAGCGCGATCGCAATTTAGTTTCGGGTTGGGTATTTTAGATGCCACAATCAATAACGATGAACCAGATAGCCGTTTTTTTAGTTGGCGTGGACAAGCTCAATGGTTGCGCCAGTTAGCACCTGATACTTTACTACTGCTACAAGCTGATATGCAGTTAGCAGATAGAAACTTGTTGGGGTTGGAACAGTTTGGTATCGGTGGACAAACAAGTGTGCGCGGATACCGTCAGGATCAGTTGTTAACAGATAATGGTGTGCAAGCAACCGCCGAAATTCGCCTACCGATTCTCCGCGTTCCTCAAGGAGTCTTGCAAATTACGCCTTTTGTGGATGTTGGTACAGGCTGGAATTATAACGACGCAAATGCTGATATTAATACTCTAGTCAGTACGGGTATGGGTTTGCTGTGGCGACAGGGTAATAATTTCACTGCGCGTTTAGATTGGGGTATTCCTCTGACATCTATTGATTCTCAGAGGAAAGAAACATGGCAAGAAAACGGTTTGTATTTCTCTATTATCTATAGGCCTTTTTAGTGTGAGGACAAGAAAGTAAAAAGTAAAAAGGTAAAAGAGGCGTTGCATGAATCAATTCAAAATTCAAAATTCAAAATTCAAAATTAAAGACAGCCACCCACAAGGGGGAGCCACTGCGGTGGACGGGTTCCCCGGCATAAAGCAAGTGGCGTTGGGGTTTCTACCTACCTTGTGAGATAACCAAGATTTTTCTTTTGAATTGTGCCTAAAAATGAACATGAGAGATGAGGATTGGGGAGTGATGTTAGGATTTAAAAAATTTTTTGGGAAACAACGCCGGAAATTCAGGTATGGAATTTTGGCTTTTGTAATGGCTTTACTTTGTATATTTGTTTCGCCTGTGGTGGATCGTGATAGGGGAAGTCTAGGGTTGACTGCATCTGTGGTGGCTTCTGACTTTTCACGGGATCTGGAAAACCCCTCTCCAAACCTCTCCCCTGCAAGGAGAGAGGCTTTAAATTTTCCCCCTTCCCTACTAGGGAAGGGGGTTAGGGGGTTAGGTTTCGCGTTAGCTTTTCCACATAACGTGAAAAGTCAGGTAGTTGCTTCTGTCCCTCAAGAAGCAGAAGCCAAAAGTCTTTATACAGCAGGGCGATTTGCAGAAGCAGTGGAGCTATTACAAAAAGTTTTGCCGACTTACCAAACAAGTGGTGATACGGTGTCACAGGCGGTAATTCTGAGTAATTTGGCGCTGAATTTGCACCAACTAGGCCGCATTGGTGAAGCAACTCAGACAATTGAAAAGGCGATCGCTATTTTACAGACAAGTCCCAATTCACCACAACGCCTGTCAATTTGGGCGCAAGTTTGGGATGTCAAAGGTAATTTGGAACTAGCCCAGGGTAAGGCGGAAGTTGCTTTGTCTGCTTGGGAAAAATCGGCATCCCTCTATCAACAATTAAAAGACACCAATAAAGCTACCCTCGCCCAAGTTAATCAAGCCCAGGCTTTGCAGACTTTGGGACTCTATCGCCGAGAAATTACTCTTCTCCAGAATTTGACAACATCTGTAGCCAAACAACCAGACTCTCTAGCTAAGGCTGCTAGTTTCCGTAACTTGGGTGAGGCTCTTATACTTGCAGGTGATCTTAAACAAGCAGAAACAAATTTACAAACTAGCCTGAAGATTGCTCAAAAACTGCAATCACCAGAAGCCATTGCATCAGCTTACCTGAGTTTAGGTAATCTCACTGATCTTCCCGGTAACAACATACAGCAAAAAAAGACCGCTCTCGATTATTACCAGCAAGCATCGGTTTTATCAACTACTGCAACTACAAAAATCTCGTCTCAATTGAATCAGTTACGGCTGTTGATTGATTTGGAACAATGGTCAAAAGCTCAAGCATTATATCCCGAAATTCAAAGTCAAATTGCTAACTTACCTGTGGGGCGTTCTGCTATTTACGCTCAGGTAAATTTAGCTCAAAGCCTTCTGGAATTAACAAAAAAATTCCCTAACCCCAGTCCCGAAACAATTGGTAAAATCTTGGCTATGGCACGTCAGCAGGCGGAACAATTACAAGATGTGCGAGCCGAGTCTTTTGTTTTAGGTAATCTGGGACACTTGTATGAACTATCTCACCAATGGTCTATAGCCCAAGATTTGACCAGAAAGGCGCTGAATTTGTCCCAGTCGATTCAGGCATCAGATATTGCTTATCGTTGGCAATGGCAACTGGGGCGGGTTCTCTGTCAAGGTAAACGCCAATGTGATATACAGGAAGCCATCGCCGCCTATACAGAAGCATTTAATACTCTACAGAACATCCGCACTGATTTAATTGCCATAAACAAAAATGTGCAGTTTTCTTTCCGGGAAACTGTAGAGCCTGTATATCGCCGTTTAGTAGATTTGTTACTCCAATCCTCAGCACCGAGTCAGGATAACCTAATACAAGCGCGCAAAGTGATTGAAGCATTACAAGTGGCAAAATTGCAAAACTATTTGCAGCAAGCTTGTCAAGATACTCAATTGGAACTTGATCAGGTGATTAACTCCAAAGACCAAACATCCGCAGTCATCTATGCAATTATTTTGGATGATCGTGTAGAGGTTATCCTCAAGCGACCTAATGAAAAACTTGATCATTATGCTAGCAAGCCCAAAGAGAAAATTGAAGAGGTTGTCAAGCGACTGTATCAAAATTTGCAAGAAGTGGGTAGTTATGAAGAAGTGCAAGAGGATGGTCAACAAGTTTATAGCTGGCTGATTCAACCAATAGAAAAAGAGCTAAAGGACAGCAAAATTAAGAACTTGGTTTTTGTCTTGGATGGCTTTTTACGTAAAATTCCGATGGCTAGCCTTTACGATGGCCAGCAATATTTAGTAGAAAAATATTCTGTCTCCTTAGCGTTGGGGTTACAAGTCCGTGAACCAAAGCCCTTAGATAGGTCAAAAATGAAAGTTTTAGCCGCCAGTTTAACTGAACCACCAAATAAACCAGAATTTTCCGGCTTTTCTGAATTAGCAAATGTTAACCAGGAAGTGAAGGAAATCAAGAATACAGGAATAGCGGTGAATTGGATTGCTGACAAAGAATTTACCACCAAAAACTTTAACCAAAAACTGAACACCTCTAATTTTGATGTCATCCACTTAGCAACCCACGGTCTATTTAGTGCTGATAGAGAAAATACTTTTGTGGTAACAGCAGATGGAAAGTTGAAGATAGATGATTTTGATCAATTGTTTATTAACCAACAGCAAAACAGTAATCACAAAATTGAGCTACTGATTCTTAGTGCTTGTCAGACCGCTACGGGAAACGACCAAGCAGTCATGGGGATTGCAGGAACTACAGTCCAAGCTGGTGCTAGTAGTGCGATCGCTAGTTTGTGGGATCTAGACGATGAAGCCAGCGTTCCATTCATTAAAGAATTTTACCAACATTTAGGGAAACCCAACATCAGCAGAGCCGAAGCACTGCGTTTAGCACAGGAATCTCTACTTAAAAACCCGAAATACGATCATCCTCGTTATTGGGCCCCCTATGTCTTAATTGGTAGTTGGCTTTGATGCTAATCTCTAAAATTTATATTCTTGCCGTTTTCTTTAAGTATGATTACTATTGTTTAAGTATACTTTATCTCTTCAACATATATTACTTGAGGGTTGGTGACACGAGCGATCGCTATTAGGGACTTCCAGATAAAAAATTATCCAAAATGTAGGGTGCGTCAGTATGAATAATTTATGAGTATAGCTAGGTCATATCCCACTGACGCACCCTAGCACACCATTAATTTCCCATAATTTATTTTGAATTTTGAAGTGATTCATTTTCTGAAAATTAGCATTAATACTTAATATGAATAAATTTAAAAGTGCATTTATTTCTTATGGAAGAGCAGATAGCAAAGCTTTTGCAACTAAGCTGCATCAGCGATTTGTAGAAGCAGGACTAGAAATTTGGTTTGACCAAAATGATATTCCTTTAGGTGTGGATTTCCAAAATCAAATAGACGACGGAATTGAGAAATCAGACAATTTTCTTTTTATCATTGCGCCTCACTCAATCAACTCTCCCTATTGTGGTAAAGAGATAGATTTAGCACTCCGTCGGAATAAACGCATTATTCCCTTGCTCCACGTAGAGCAAATTACTCAAGAAACTTGGCAGCAACGTAACCCTGGACGTGACGCTAGTGAGTGGGAACAATATAAAGCCAAGGGGTTACATTCCAGTTTTATCAATATGCACCCAGCTATTAGCAAGATTAACTGGGTATACTTCCGCGAAGGTATAGATGATTTTGAGAAATCATTGGCGGGACTGCTGGAGTTATTTCGCCGCCATCAGGATTATGTACATCAACACACCTATTTTTTAGCCAAAGCCCTGGAATGGGAGCAAAAACAACAACAATTACAGTACCTGTTAATTGGTGAAGAACGAGAACAAGCTGAAAATTGGCTAAAAATTAGATTTAGAGATGAGCAACCGCCCTGTGAACCAACGGATTTACACTGCGCTTTTATTTGTCAGAGTATCAAGAATGCTAACAACCTGATGACTCAGGTGTTCCTCTCCTACTCAGAGAAAGAGAGGATGTTTATGGAAAAAATTGCCAAAATCTTGATGCGAGAAAGCTTTACAGTTTGGACTAACAAAACAGATATTCAATCTGGGGCAGATTTTATTGAGTCGATTAATCGAGGTATTGAGGAAGCAGATAATGTAGTTTTTCTCTTATCGCCAGCCGCCTTGGAATCAGAATACTGTCAGATGGAACTAACTTATGCTTTTTCTCTCAAAAAGCGGATTATTCCCCTGTTAATTGAACCTGTGGATCTAGAGCAGATTCCTGTGGAATTACGTATCTTGCAGTTCATCGACTTTACAGATCAAGAAGAAGAGGGGAAAGAATCTGCCGATACTGATAGGCTCATTAATGTGCTGCGTCGAGATGCGGCTTACTACGAGCAGCATAAAATCTTACTAGCCAAAGCTCTCAAGTGGGAACGACAGAAACGTAATCCTAGTATTTTGTTGCGGAATCACAATCTGCGTAATGCTGAAGCCTGGTTAAAGATAGCTCAACAAAACACACAACATCCACCCATACCTTTACAAACAGAATTCATCACTGAAAGCCTCAAGCAACCCCCAGAAGCGGCGCTGGATGTATTTATTTCTTACTCTCGTGCTGACTCTGACTTTGCCCGTAAGCTTAACGATACCCTGCAAATTCAAAACAAGACTACATGGTTTGATCAGGAAAGTATCGCCTCTGGTACGAATTTTGAGCAAGAGATTTACCGAGGAATAGAAAGCGCCAACAATTTCTTATTTATTATTTCGCCTAAATCTATCAGTTCTCCCTACTGCGCGACTGAAGTAGAATACGCGATGAGTTTAAATAAGCGAATTGTTACTGTTTTGTATCGGGACATAAGGGAAGCAACCCTTCATCCTAGTTTAGCAAAGGTGCAGTGGATTGATTTTAGCCAACATGACACCGACTTTCTGACTAAATTCGGCGAACTAACGAGAACATTAGATTCAGATCCAGAATATGTGCGATCGCACACTCGGATTTTTCTAAGAGCAAAGGAGTGGGAAGATCACAACCGTGACGATAGCTTCTTACTCCGGGGCAAAGATTTGCTAGCCTCTGAGGAATGGCTGAAGCAAGCTGATAATAAACAACCAGCCCCCACTACTTTACAAATAAATTATCTTGCCGCCAGTCAAGCTCTCCCCTATCGCAAAATTAAGCTGCGTAGTGTCTTGTTGACTAGTTTGGCCGTGACAACAATAGTTTTCACTGCTAGGTTACTCGGATTCACTCAGCCATTAGAACTAGCAGTTTATGACCGGATGATGTCGTTACGTCGTGATGAACCACAAGATGAACGATTTTTAATGGTCGATGTTGATCCTCAAAGTATTGAAACTTTAAACGAAAAGTATGCAGGTGGTAGAGGTTCAATTCCTGATCAGGCTGTAGACGATGTACTCAAAATTCTTTCCCAGTCCCAACCCAGTGTCATTGGATTGGATTTTGTGCGTGATTTTCCCGCCGAAGGTAGTCTAAAAGAGCAGTTGCAGCAAGCTACAAACTTTATTGCGGTCTGTAAAAACAGTTATGTAAGCGATCGTGGTGAAAAGATTCGTGGCTTTAAAAATCCGCCAGAAGTGCCTTTAGCGCGAGTAGGGTTTAGTGACTTAATTGATGATGACGCTAAAGGTGGTCGTTTTGTGCGTAGACAATACTTGATGCAAAGTCCAGACCCTAAATATTGCAATACAAGGGAAGCCTTTAGTCTAGTAATTGCTCGCCGCTATCTAGAAGCCCAAGGTCAAAAGTACATTTCTCCTTTCGATGTCAAGAGCAAAGAATATGTGCAGAATATGCAATTTGGTAAAACCCTGATTCCCCAATTGCTGGGAAAAGGAGGTGGCTATCAAGATATGAACAACCAGCTTCAAGGTTATCAAACAATGCTCAAATATCGTCTTTCTGGAGGTGTTCCCTATAATTTTGCCCCTAGAAAGAATGTTTTAGAAGTTTTAAACAATCAGGTTCCTGCTGAAAAAATTAGAAACAAGATTGTACTCATTGGCTTTACTGATAGGCAAACCAGACAAGCTGATTACTGGAGTACAGTCTATGGTGATGTTGCCGGCGTAACATTGCATGGGCAAATGATCAGTCAGATCATTAGCGCTACTTTAGACAATCGCCAACTCATCTGGTGGTGGCCTCTTGGTTATGAAACACTCTGGATGTTTGGCTGGGCTTTAGTTGGGGGTATTGTCTGTTGGCGATTTAACCGCACTCTCTATATAGGTATAGCGGTAGTTGGCTCTATCGCCTGTCTGTACATCATCTGTTCAGTAATTTTAGTTTACCAGAGTGGTTGGATACCTTTTAAGCCACCGTTTTTAGCATTACTGGGTACTGGGGCAGGCGTATTATATCTAACCAACAATCTCCGTAAAAATTAACCTAACAAACAGGAGATAAAAAAATGATCCGTAAACAATTATCGCCCAGGCGGCAAACGGTTTTCGTCAGCACCTTGACAACAGTTTTTTGTTTTAGTTCTCTGTCACCCATTTTTGTTGAGCCAGCCCAAGCACAGAATTTTGTGGAGCGTATTGGTCGGCTGTTTAGCAATTCCCGACCAGAGGGGAATGCTTCTGGACGTTCACGAGGAGGGGCGACGCGATCGCAATGCTCTCAAATAGATAAAAATACCCTAATTGCATTAGTTCCCCAGAGCAATGAAGGCTTGACTACTCAGGCTCATCCTCAGTTCTTATTCTATTTACCTTTTGGTGGATCTTCCCAGTCACTTCCAGCCAAGTTTAGGTTATTAAATGAACAGAAAAAGTCTGTTTTGACCAAGCCTCTACCATTCTCTTTACCAGAAACAAAAGGTATCGTCAGTATTACTCTTCCTTCTACCGAAAAACCACTATTGATTGGACAAAGATATCGTTGGTACCTCAACATTACTTGTGTGAATGAGCAGGGACTTAACACAAATATTAGTGTAGATGGTTGGATTAAACGAGTTGCAGCAATTCCTCAGATTGTACGGCCAATCAAGAAAACAGGACATCAACCACAGTACGTTCTTTATGCGGAAAACAACATTTGGTATGAAACTGTTAGTAAAATCGCTAAAAATCACGCTACTCATCAGCAAGAATGGTATCGTTTATTAGCATTATTTGAACTTGAAGAATTTGCCACTTCTCCTATTTATGAACTTAAATTGCAACAGCCTTCAAGAATATAATTTTATTGTTGATATAACACAAATTTCCTAGCGATGACCTACAGGCGATCGCACTGTCTTATTCGCCAATCCTCAAATTAAGTTACTACTTATAAATACAGCTTTATAATTAAATATTATTTAACATATAAACTCATCAGTATCATCCATTGATATTCTTTCTAAAAATCAAATTCACGCAAGATCAATTTGCCAAATAAGTTGCGAAAACTGTAAAGAAATATTTCGGTAACCCTGTATCACTTTTACGGTGCATAGCAGAAATTTATTAAGTCATCTAGTCCCGAAAAACCCAGAAACACGATGACAGGAAGTATTGCCTGTGAGCGATGGGCTACGCCACACCATAGGTAAAGCAGTCCAAAAAAACCTTAATAATCCGTGTATTCCACACATTTTACGTAAAATTACTGATTGACGGACAAGTTTTTATGGTGATGATAATATGGTGTTGTTTCTCAACGACATAATACCAATTCAAAATTCAAAATTCAAAATTCAAAATTAAGAAATTCAGATTTGGTCTGGGTTTTAAGGTTTGGATGTGTTACTTGATTTTGGAGAATTGGTATAACTTAAAAATTCTGTAAATCAGAAGCAATATTCATCTGTAAACTCAGAAATCGATTGCTCAAAAGGTTTTCATTCTGACTAAAGGTGATTGTCTCCTAATTTACTGGAATCGGAATTAGCTCATTAGTGTGTTACTAGACTCGATAACAGGTAAACATTGCGGACTTTTCTGGAAGAAATTGCTAGCAAACTAGAAAAAATTCCGTTAGTGTTGACTCCCTTAAATCAGTAGTGGAACCTTCAATAAAGACGTGGCTGAAGCAAAACTCCTCTCATTTCATATCTGGAGATGTTGCCAAAGATAATCATGTCAAAGACCAACTTTTAAGGAATAATCTATGAGCCTCAGTCAATTGGTCAATGTTGATTCTGAGACAGTATCTAAAACTGTTTATGATGCTGTCATAGTTGGAACAGGAGTAGCTGGAGCCATTGTTGCCAAAGAATTGAGTCAACAAGGCAAGAGGGTTTTAATCATTGAAGCTACAGTACACAAGGATTTAACTCTTGCAGGCTTTCAAAGTTATGTTGATACCTTCTACAAAGCGGTAGATAAAAATCCTAACTCCCCCTATCCCGCTAACTCTAACGTTCCCAGCCCCACTGATTACAACGACTATTTTATAGAGAAGGGCCCCATGCCTCTGGCGGGTTCCTATACCAGAGTTCTGGGCGGAACAACCATGCACTGGGAAGCAAAAACTCCACGGATGTTACCGGAAGATTTCAAGCTATCTAGTACCTACGGTCAAGGTCTTGATTGGCCGATTAGCTATCAAGACCTTGAGCCTTACTACCGCAAAGCCGAGCATGAAATGGGTGTTTGTGGAGATGTAGATGAGCAAAGAGAACTAGGCCTTGAATTTCCCCAAGACTATGTTTTCCCGATGGAAAAGCTCCCCCCCTCTTACTTGGATCAAAAAGTTATTGAGAAAGTCAATGGCACCAAGGTTGAACTTTATGGCAAAACTCACACAATCAGCTTTGCTACGTTTCCTCAAGCTCGTAATGGAGTACCCAACCCTAAATACGATCAAGGTAACCTCTTTGTCCCAGACGGAGTTACTACTGTCCATCCTGTTCAATATGGAGAACGTTGTCAAGGGAATGCCAACTGTGTTCCTATCTGTCCTGTTCAAGCAAAATATGATGCTCGCAGAACTTTAGGTAAAGCCTTTGAAACAGGCAGAGTTCATGTACTCTACCAAGCAGTAGCTTATAAGCTGGAATACGATCGCCAAAATGGTCGCATCACTGCCGTTCACTACAAAAACTATAAAAAACCCAACTCTAGCGATTACACCACAGGAACCGCTAAAGGAACCGTATTTGTCTTAGCGACTAATGCAGTTGAAAACGCTCGGCTATTGCTCGGCTCTGAATTGCCTAACACCAGTGGATTGATAGGGCGATACTTAATGGATCACCCCTTCACCTTAGCTTGGGCTTTGATGCCTGAAGTCACCGGCACTATGCGAGGGCCTCTTGTAACATCAGGAATTGGAACATTCCGTAAAGGCGATTTTCGCAGAAAACAGTCCGCCTTCGCCGTAGACATTCACAATGATGGTTGGGGATGGGCTACCGGATCACCTAAGAGTGAAGTAGAAGACGCGATCGATAACAAAAACAAATATGGACAAGAACTGCGTCAGACATTGATTAGTCGGATTTCCCGACAACTGCTGTTGGCTTTCATGTGTGAATTACTCCCTGAGTACGGTAACCGAGTCACTATCGATCCCAGACACAAAGATAAACTAGGTAACTATCGTCCCATCATTAATTTCAACCTACCCGACTACAGTCGTCGAACCCTTGCTTACACCAGAAAAGTCTCCCGTGTCATCTTCGAGCGTTTAGGTGCGGAAGATTATACTCACTACGATCCTCAAGACCCCGCCTATTTTGAGTTCGAGGGTGAAGGTTACGTATACAAAGGTGGAAACCACTTTTCGGGAACTCATATCATGGGAACAACGCCGTCGAATTCAGTTGTTGATAGTTATCTGCGTTCCTGGGATCATAAGAATCTTTTCCTGGTCGGCGCAGGAAGTATGCCAACCATTGGTAGTTCTAATACAACCTTAACCATTGCTGCATTAAGTTTTAGAACTGCCGAGCATATACTGCAAGAATTTAATTCTTATAATTTGCCAGCTGCTAATTTGCAAGCTCGCTAAAACTTGTCATCAATAAAAATAACGCTCTATCAGATAAAAGCTTCAACACTTTGAATCCAAAAATTCATCAGAATTGAAACTTAAATATAAATAGAGTTCTCTAGCTACTTGATGACACTCCCTAGTACCCTTTACGAAGTCGCAAAAACCTCGCAAATAAAACTATGACTATAGCCGCCGATAGCTTAAAGTTGATTACAACGGTTGAACAATTGAAGTACTATCTCATCCAAGCAATGAAGATAGAACACGCAACCATCCCCCCTTACATGACAGCGCTTTACTCTATTAAACCCGGAAAAAATTTAGAGGCTTTTCATATTATCCGGGAGGTTGCTGTAGAAGAAATGTTGCACCTAACTCTCGTCGCTAATGTTTATAATGCGGTGGGAGGCTCGTTTGCATCACCAGTCTTGACAGCACCTAACTTTATTCCCACATATCCGAGTTATTTACCTACAGGATCTACAGACTTTAAAGTAGGTTTAACCAAGTTCTCCAAAAAGACCATAGAAACCTTTCGGAAGATTGAACGTTCTAAGGATGTTGAAGAAGGTGATCCATTAGTTGAGTCTCGAAGCTTACAAGAATATTTGCTAGAAGTTGTAGGCTGTGATCCGACCAAAACTTTCTATAGCATTGGCTTATTTTATGCAGAGATCATTCGTGGTCTCAACGCACTCTATAAAGAAAAAGGTCCCGATCTATTTTGCGGCGATCCTCGGCGACAAATCACCCCTGAATATTACTATAACGGTGGTGGAGATATCATCCCAGTGACCGACCTGCGTTCGGCCATGCGAGCTTTAAAAGTAATTCAAGAGCAGGGTGAAGGGTCAAGAAGTGGAACAATCTATGATGCAGAACGAGAACTAGCCCATGACTATCGTTTTCAGCAAATCCTATTAGAAAAATATTATGTGATCGACAAAGATGATCCGACAAAATCCGATCAGCCCAATGAGCCTACAGGCAAATCCTTTAACGTAGATTGGAATGAAGTTTATCCCATTAAGGATAATGCCAAACTGAGTGATTATCCAGAGGGATCAGAAGTACGTACAGCAGCCTTAGAGTTTCACTCTGCCTATAGAGATTTCTTAACCAAAATTGAATACGCTTTTGATGGGCATCCTGAGCAGTTAATTCCAGCAGTTGGGGGAATGTTCCGCCTCAAAGAACAAGCTAACAGTTTAATGCGTAATCCTATTCCTGGAAATCCAGGGGTGAATGCGGCTCCTATTTTTAAGTTAGATAAGCGTTAACTAACTTTGAGTCGGGATTTAAAATTTTTGCGGAGGTAAATAATTGATGGATATTAATGCACCTGAATTTAAGGAGTATTTCCTTAATATTTCAGTGGTTCTGACAGGTTTTTCCAAGTTTCAATTGCAGGGAACAGGCATGGCTACTCTCTATTTTGAAACCATTCGGGACATCATTGGTGGAGATATATTTGCAGAACTGTTAACGACTTTTCATAAATTGAAGCTGGAAAAGAAAGAGAAAAACCACGAATCTATTACACAGATATTGGCATCGGAAAAATTTGGACCCATCGCCCGCAATATCATTAAAGTTTGGTACATAGCTACGTGGTATGCACTACCACAATCCTGGCGGGACACATTTGGTACCAAAGAAAAAGATGGAACCTTTGTTATCAGCGCCCAGGCCTATCCAGAAGGACTTTTATGGCAGGCGATCGGTGTTAACCCACCAGGCGCGAAAGGCCAGGGATACGCAACTTGGAGTGAACCTCCTTTAGTTAGCCTTACTAAAAGCTAACATCTCTTTTGCGTAGAGTTTAACTCACACAACTGCCAAAAAAACCGTCTTTGGTTCTGAAAAAATTGCAACATTTTCTATTCTCAAGAACAAACATGAGTATTTCATCCTGGTTTTCTAGAATCTCTACTATTGCCCTCTCAATTTTCTTTAGCTTAACGATCTTTATCTCACCCGCTAACGCCTTTGTTGCTTCAGATCAGACTAAGTTACTGGCAACAAATGCCTGTGTTAATTGCGATCTATCGGGAGCCGATCTATCGAATAAAGATTTATATGGCAGCGCACTTAGCGGGGCAAATCTTTCCAATGCAAATCTCTCCAATACCCTACTCAATGATGCAAAGCTAAACGGAGCTAATCTATCAGGAGCTAATCTATCAGGAGCTATCTTGATGGGAACCACTTTCTCTAGTGCCAACCTAACGGGGGCTAATCTTTCTCAGGCAGATTTGTATAACGCCCTGCTGGATAAGACAACATTATTAAACGCTAATTTAGGTGATGCAGATTTAACAGAGGCAGTTATCATTGATGCAGATTTGTCTAATGCTTTGGGGAAAAATACCAAGCTCAAAGGAGCAGTTCTTTCTAGAGCAAATTTATCGAATGCAGATTTTTCTAGTAGTTACATGAGAAATACGAGATTATCATCTGCAATTCTTAAAGGAGCTAAATTCTCTGGAGCCGATCTGTCCAATTCTCTGATGCCTGACGGGACTACTTATAACGGAAGTGTCTCTAAGTTTGGAGCTATTCAGTAAAAACTGAATCTGAACGATAATCTTGATGATGAGTCCTGAGAATATTTGAATACTCATCTTCGCAAAGATATATCAATTCATTCTTCAGTTCTTCACTTGAAGCGGTGCTGACACTTTAAATTTCGAGAAAATGTTCACACCGCTTTAAGTCTACTCCCATGTTTAGCGATGAGTTTTATATATATTTGACTCATTGTTAATTATTTGAGAGTTCTAATTTCATCATCTAACTAAAGATTAGGAATCACTAAGTCATGTTGACAAAGAATGAACGGAAGACAAATAAATCATCTATTTTGTTCAAAATTAAAAAAATTAGCCGTTTATTTGCCCTATCATTTGTCTTTATCTTTGTGGGGATAAATAGCTTAACACTTCCCGCTACGGCTGCTCCCAGTGGAAACAATTCAGTTCTAGTATCTCTGGTTTCTCCTTCATCTAAACCTACACTCTTAAACCCAACATTTGACCCCAAAAAAGTCGATTTGGGCATTACTCCTACTGGTTGGAGTAATAGTGATGACCTGACTATTGATCTTAATCCTCCTATCCCTTACGAGCAGATTTTAAGTGAAATGGCACTATCTGGCTTCAAAGGTTCGCAAATGTCACCTAAATTTCCGAAAAAAATAAAGGATTTAAAAAAAGAGTTAAAACTTCGTGATTTGAAAATTTCTGAACCTTGGGTAGGCACTTTATTCACCGAGGGAAAGGAAGATGAAACCCTTAAAGAATTCGACAAACAAGTGGCTTTCATGAAGGAAATGAAAGGCAAAAATATTGTTGTTGCTGAACTTGGCGGTGCTGTTCATCAAAAGAAATGTGTAGACCCTCTAGTTAACAGACCTCGTTTTACCGACGCGCAATGGGCAGATTTATTTAAGGGGCTAAATAAACTGGGTTCATTGGCAAAAGAAAACGGTATGCAGTTGGTTTATCACCCCCACATTGGTACGGGAGTAGAAGACTTTGCGGATATTGACCGTTTGATGCAAGGCACTGATGCCGAAAATGTTAAGCTGCTTCTCGATACTGGTCATTTGTACTATGCAGATGTTGATCCTCTAGCCGTCACTAAAAAGTATGCTAATCGGATCAAACACGTTCATCTAAAAAATATCCGTCAACAAATTTTAGATGAATCGAAAAAAACTGGTCGTAGCTTTCTAGATTCCATCAGAGCAGGGATATTTACGGTTCCAGGAGATGCAGATGGTGCAATTGATTTTCAGCCCATTTTACAAGAACTTGCTAAAGCTAAATATGAAGGATGGCTGATGGTGGAGGCAGAACAAGATCCAAACAAAGCCAATCCTTTAACATATGCTTTAATGGCTCGTAATTATTTACGCCAAGTGACCGATTTATAACCGATTTCAACTGCTACGTAAATTTGTAACAATCCATAGCAACCTCGGTATGCTAACCATATTTGGGAAGCTGTTCTATATCTAATTTGCATACTTAAATTACATCAAATCATTGTGTAATAGTATTCCTATTCAGGATGTTAAATATGGGACAGCTTTACCAATTTTTAAACTTGCACATTTGTTAATTATTCATAGTTGATTCAAATCAGGACTTACGCAACTGGAACACTAGATAGGTTGAATCAGATGTAGAAAATCTTTTAATGTGTACAAAATTATTAGGGCTGACGCACCCTACAGTTAATTTGATTATGACGTATACGGATTTTACTCGCCCATTTATTCTACACCGTTATATTTGAGATCATGAAGATCAAGGAATGATGGAACTAGTTCAGTTATTAGATAAAAGTGAAAAAGTTACAGCTTTATTAACAGGAGAAAACAAATGAAACTGCATGATCAAGATCAAATCAGACGCATATTTGAAGAAGTCTATCCCGATAATGTCCGATCAGGAGATTTATCTGCCTATGCCGATATGTATACAGAAGATGCTTTGTGGATGCCACCTAATGGAATTGATCGCTGCGGTATACCGGATATTTTAGAAGGCTTTGCTGGAAGCATTGCTGATAAAGATATTGATCCGATCTTCACGGCTGAGGAAATCGAAGTCAAAGGCGATTCTGGTTATGTCATCGGGATTTCTTTAGCTACCATTCGTCCAAAAGATGGTAGTCCATCAACACAAATCAAATATCGAGCTTTATGGTTGATGCAAAAAGATGGCGATCGCTGGAAAATTGCTCGTCAAATTTGGAATGTAAAACCTTGATAATTTTGTATAATTCCACTTTTTGGAACCTAACAACATGGATACAGAAAAATATCATGACATACTCAAAAAATACTTTCTGTCTTTTGAAACTGGTGATTTTTCACAAGTACAATTCTCTTGCAACCTTGAGTTTCTGAGTCCTATTAGTGGTAATACTTTCAAAGGAACTGAAGAAGTTATTCCTTTTTTAAAAGGTGTGACGACTCGTGTGGCAGAAGTGAACATCATGTCAACCACTGTTGAATACCCAAGAGCAAGTGGTGTATGGCAGATGAGGACAACAAAAGGAACTCTATACACTCTACACAACTTCTTTCGTCTTGACGAAGAAGGTATTGTCTATGTTTGGCCGATGTTCGATCCAAAAGCCGTGATGGAAAATCCCGATGCTTTGATTCAATGGCTGACGGGTAAGGACTACTAAGTAATACCAATTTAAAAAAAATAACGAAATGAGTAAATTGCCTGCAACATCTGATATTTACATCAGCTTTTTCATGTTTACCACTAATTTGCGACCCGATGACTTAGATTATCGGAGAATTGTGGTAGCTCATATCAAAAAGCTACAGAAATTTGGTTATAGTGGGTTTGAGTTTCCTATTGCTCCCGGACTTCCTGGAAATTACGCCCAAGATTTAGAAAATTACACGAATCTGCGCCATTTTTTAGACACTGAAGGGTTAGAAAATGTAAAAATTTCCACTAACGTGGGAGCTACCCGCACCTTCGATCCTTCTTCTAACTATCCAGAACAGCGACAAGAAGCTCTAGAGTATCTGAAGTCACGGGTTGATATCACTGCCGCCTTAGGGGGTGAAATTATGATGGGGCCAATTGTCATCCCTTATGGTGTTTTTCCGACAACAGACTTCAACGAGCCTATCTGGAGTGATGCACTTCAGGAACATCTCAAAGTTCGTTATGCTAACGCCCAACCTGTGCTGAATAAGTTAGGCGAATACGCAGAGACAAAAAAAGTTAAATTAGCCATTGAACCGATCACCCATTGGGAAACACCAGGCCCCAACAAATTATCTCAATTAATCGAGTTTCTCAAAGGCGTTACCAGTAAACAAGTGGGAGTAGTCATTGATAGCGCCCACGAAATTTTGGATGGCGAGGGGCCAGAGATATTTAAAACACAAGTGGAGTATCTTGCTCAACAAGGAAGACTACATTACGTCCAAGTCTCTCCTCCAGACCGGGGCGCTCTTCATACCAGTTGGCTTCCTTGGAAATCTTTTTTAACACCCATTGTCAAAGTTTATGACGGCCCGATCGCCGTAGAGATTTTCAATGCTATCCCTGCTTTTGCTAACTCACTGCGTTTGACTCGACGTAAGTTTTGGATACCTGATGAAGATCCTCCAAATCAATACCCCAATGCTTACGATATTGCTGATGAGGCCATCAAGGTAACTCGGAAAGAATTAAAGAAAATTGGCTCTAAATAGTTGACTATGATAGTCTCCAAATCAAAACGTCTGACAATAGTCTCAATTTTTATCATCTTTATCCTGGCTTTCGTTATTAGTCTCTGCGGTTGGGAACAGGCGATCGCCAGCCCCATAATTGGGACAAAAGAAGAAATGGGGGCTTGGGAAACTCTACCTATGCCCCCTCCAGAAGACAGAATGCAGTCTGTGCATACGATACTGCTACCCAATGGAAAAGTTTTAGTCGTTAATGGTAGTAGTTTTCGCACCACTCAAGTAAAAGAACAAGAGAACGTCGATCTGGTTGAGGGAGTTGATGTCAGAAATTATGATGTCATCAATAATACAGGTCTTCTTGACCCTGTAACTGGAAAATTTGAGCGCATTCCCTCCCCACCATCTATCCAGGCTGGGGAAACCAATGACTTATTCTGCACCGGACATCTGCAACTATCCAACGGTAACATTCTTTTTGTCAGTGGAACTGGACGCTATTACCCAGGAGGCGCATTTACAGGTAATAGACAAATCAACCTGTATAACTGGAAAACCGGAACGTGGTCGGCTCTAAAACCACTCAAACAAGGACGGTGGTATCCCAGTTTGATTTCCCTTGCTGATGGTAAAGTTGTGATATTTTCAGGACTAAAAGTTGATGCTCCAAATCAGATTAATCCCACTTTAGAAATCTACGATCCGAAAACAGAAAAGCTCCAGTACATCGACCTCACAACTGTCAAAAATAGTCCTTTCAACACCAAACTCAAAGATGTAGATAGCTACGATAGTATAGACCTCTATCCTCGTGTTTTTCCTACTGCGGATGGTAGACTTTTGATCACCGGAGATGAGGCGGGTATTGCTGGGGTTTTAGTCCCACATAGTAGTAAAAAAAGCTATTTAATGTCTGTCAAAGAGAATGCAGAGGGGGCATTATCTGTCAGCTTTGAAGTAGGCCCAGATAGGGGGGAAAGCTCTAAAGCTTATGGAACAGCCCTACAAGTTCCTAACTCAGAAGATGTCTTACTCCTTGGTGGAATTATCGGCACTAACAGCATTAACTTTGGGCGATTAAATAATACTACCAAAGGTTTCCCACCAGGATCAAGAGTTGCTACTAGTTTACAGCGTTGGCTATCTCCGGCAAAAAGTGGTGAAAAGAACGGCAAGTGGGAAATCGTGCCAAACTTTTTGGATAAGCCCAGAGCTAATCTCCAATCTGTAATTTTACCAACTCAGGAAATATTAGTTGTTAATGGTGGCGAATATCCAGAATACAAACCTGTCTATGAGCCTTTGTTGATGACTGCTGCTCAGGATGCTCCTGGGGGTTATCAAACCAAACGGATGAATCCAGCAAAACTCCCCAGGCTGTATCATAACGGTGCATTATTATTACCCGATGCTCGTGTTTTAGCGATCGGTGGTAATGCTAACCGAGCCTTAAGAGATGAAGATGGCACTGTTCATGTTGATGTATTGCAAGATGCCAAAACCTATTATAAATTAGCCGATCTGAGAGATAAATCTGGGCAGAAGAAGGAATTTAATCTAGAAGAATATTATCAAAACCCTCAGAGCTATCTTGCCAAAGGCGACGAAGAACCCTTTGTGCCTGCGGAAATTTGGCAAGGGGAAGTATTCAGTCCTCCCTATCTTTTCAAGCCTGGTTCTCGCCCTAAAATTGTTAAAGCTCCTAGTAATCTGGGATACAGTCAATCTAATACGATATCTGTCAAGAATGCGACTCAAGATGGCTCTCTAGTCCTGGTAAAACTGGGGGCAGTAACTCACTCTTTTGATTATGGACAACGTTTAGCACAATTGCCCATAGAAAATGTTGTTTTAGGAGATGAGTCTTCCATCAGCTTTAAAACTCCAGAAAA
The DNA here is from genome assembly GCF_014696625.1 of Nostoc parmelioides FACHB-3921. Lineage (GTDB taxonomy): Bacteria > Cyanobacteriota > Cyanobacteriia > Cyanobacteriales > Nostocaceae > Trichormus > Trichormus parmelioides. The sequence goes on along the minus strand of NZ_JACJQL010000023.1, from coordinate 65,375 downwards.
TAAAAACCTTTATCCTCCTGGATATTACATGATGTTTTACCTCAACAACGTAGGCAAGCCTTCTCTGGCAAAGATAGTCAAGCTTGCAGCTTAATCCTATGTTGTTACTTTGACATGAGCATAATTGGCAACTTGCAAACCGAGGAATTAATTCATGGCACTAACTGAAAAAGATTTGCAACACTTACCAGAAGATGGCATTGATTCAGAAAATCCAGGTAAATACCGAAATTTGCTGAATGATTTACAAGGCAACATTCTCAAAGGACATGGACGAGATCATAGTGTTCATCTATTTTTACAATTCAAGCCTGAGCGAGTGGAAGTCGTTAAGCAGTGGATTCAGAATTTTGCTCAAACTTATATAACTTCTGCAAAAAAACAGTCAGATGAAGCCTTTAAATATAGACAAAAAGGCATACCAGGAGAAGTATTTGGTAACTTTTTCTTGTCTCGTCATGGATATGAATATTTAGAAATTGAGCCGTTTCAAATACCCGGAGATAAACCATTTAGAATGGGTATGAAAAACGAAGAAATTAGAAGCTCTTTGGGTGATCCTAAAATTGAAACTTGGGATTTAGGATTTCAAAGTGAAATTCATGCCTTAATTTTGCTTGCAGATGATGACATTATAGACTTATTACAAATTGTCAATCAAATGACGCAAGAACTGCGTCAAATAGCGGAAATTGTTCACCGAGAAGATGGATTTATCCTCAGAAATAAGGCCGGACAAATTATCGAACACTTTGGCTTTGTGGATGGTGTAAGTCAACCGTTGTTTATGAAACGGGACGTTGTGAAGGAGAGGGTAAACAACTGTGATTTTGATAAATGGGACCCAAAAGCTCCTCTGGATAGCATTTTAGTCGAAGATCCTAACGGGAATACAAAAGATAGCTATGGCAGTTATTTGGTCTACCGAAAACTCGAACAGAATGTGAAAGCATTCCGCGAAGATCAGCGCAACTTAGCTAAAGAATTAAAAATTCAGGAAGATTTAGCTGGAGCTTTAATTGTAGGTCGTTTCTCTGATGGTACTCCAGTAACTCTTTCAGATATACCGACTTATGCAGTTACACCTACTAATAACTTCAATTATGATCATGATTTAGCCGCAACTAAGTGTCCGTTTCATGCTCATACACGCAAGACTAATCCTCGTGGGGATACAGCTAGATTAATAACTACTGATGGTCACTTTGATGAAGCATTTAAGGAAGAAAGAGGTCATAGAATTACTCGTCGAGCCGTGAGTTATGGCGAAAATAATCCTAATAAAGAACCAGTTTCAGGTTCAGGATTACTATTCCTTTGCTTTCAATCCAACATTGAAAATCAGTTTAATTTTATGCAATCAAGATGGGCTAATCCTCAGAATTTCGTCCAGGTGAATACTGGCCCAGATCCATTAATTGGTCAACCACAGGGAACTCAGAAATGGCCTAAAAAATGGGGTGAACCAGAAACAGAAGAATACAATTTTCAACTTTGGATAAATATGAAAGGTGGCGAGTATTTTTTCGCCCCTAGTATCAGTTTTTTGAAAACCTTGGCATAGATGAGGCTATTCTATGGAAGAAATTCTATCTGTTATGGCTGTTCACAAGCAAATAGGGGGCATTTTTATGCGAAATGCACCTGGATGATTTGAATGCAGATATCCCGAAATGTGCATTTCGTCCTATGTGATCTACGGGATTACAGGTAAAACCCTACTTCTGCGATCGCATCTGCTCAAGTTGCTATTTTCTTGCTGTGTCAATCAAACATTTTTGTCATGGAAAATTTAGGCGATCGCCTAGAGGTAGTAGCAAAATTGTCCTTAGCCCCTGGTAATATCACTCTGACACCAGATGGTAGGCTTTTTCTCAGTTTGCATCAATTTTATCAACCTGAAATGCAGGTAGCAGAATTAACTGAGGATGGTTTAATCCCCTTTCCTCCTCAGTCTGGGAACCCAATCATTACTTTCGATACCGTACTGGGTATCAAGTCTGATGGCAATGGAATCGTTTGGATGTTAGATAATGGCAATCAAAGTAAGTCAGTCCCTAAGCTAGTAGCATGGGATACTCGAAATAATCAATTATCACGGGTGATTTACTTACCACCACCCATAACCCTTAGTGATTCCTTTGTGAATGATTTGGCGGTGGATTTGATTCATAATTTTGTTTATATTTCCGATCCAGCACCAGATGACAAAGCGGCTCTGATTAGAGTAGATTTGCAGACAGGTTTAGCTGCTCGTGTTTTGCAAGGCTACCCAGGTATAGCACCAGAAGATATTGATTTAGTCATTGATGGAGTACCAGTGCAAATTGGTCAGCCTGATGGGACTGTAATTCGTCCTCATTTGGGTGTCAATGGTATTGTTCTAGATGCAGAAAACGAATGGCTATACTTAAGTCCGATGCACAGTACTAGTATGTATCGGATCAAGAGTGCAGACTTGAGCAATCTTCAATTAACTGATGCTGAACTGGGTAGCAAAATTGAACGATACAGTGAAAAGCCAATTTGTGATGGCATTTCCATTGACAAAGATCACAACATCTATGTAGGTGACTTAGCTCATAGTGCGGTCGGGGTGATTACATCAGCAGATCGCTCTTATAAATTGCTGGTTACTGACGAGAAGTTGTCTTGGACAGACTCCTTCAACTTCGGTTCAGATGGTTATTTGTATTTCGACTGTAATCAACTGCACCATTCCGCGCCTCTCAATGCTGGGGAGAATATTTCTGCTCCCCCCTACTATATTTTCCGTCTGAAGCCTCTGGCTGCCGGTATTGTGGGGCGTTAAGCGACTTCTACTTGATGAGTAAAAGAACCAAGAGAGAAAGAATCTCATAATGATCTTCACTCTCAAAATTGCATCACTTACTTTCTGGAAGTCCATTAATACCAAGCTCAATTTTACTCACTTAGAAAAACAATTCATCCATATGAAACGTTGGTTATTAGCTAACTTAGTTGCTCTTTGCTCGCTTTTGTTCTTAGGAACAAACGCTGCTTGGGCAGTCGGTGGTGGTATTGCACCAGGCGCACCGGGTGTTTCCTCTGTTTGGTCTTATGCTGGAAAGCAAGGCATTGGAACATCCTATGAACAGTATGTGGATGGTAAGTATAGCGATCGCGCTCCTACAAATGCCATCTCCAAGGTTTGGTTTTCAATTGCTCAAGGTATTGTGACAGAAACCGCCTATGGGGAAATAGATCGCGCCCAGATCAATGACTTACAATTCTTAGTCACAGGAAACGGTTTTTTTGATGAAGAGAAGGTTTCTACCACCAGTAAGGTGGACTATCTAGATAAAGATAAAGATGGAAGGCCTCTTTCTCCAGCCTATCGTGTGATCAATACCGATAAAGAAGGCAAATACACTATTGAAAAGCACATCTTTACCGATCCTGATCACCAAACTTTGTTTACAAAAGTGATCTTTACTGCCAAAGAGGATAACGTTACCCCCTACGTTCTCATCAATCCTCACATGAATAATACAGGTAAAGAAGATGTAGCTTTTGTTAAAAGCGATAGTCTCAATGCTAGGGAAGGGGAAATTGTTTATCTAAGTTTGAAGAGTTCATTGCCTTTTGTGAAAACCTCAGCCGGATACGTAGCTCGTAGTGATGGCTATCAAGATTTAAAAGACAATGGGGTGATGGACTGGACTTATGACTACACTGATCAGAGCAAGCCGGGAAGTGTAGCTATGATAGGCCAACTGCCTACCCTCAGTAAAGGACAAACTTCCACCTTTAACATTGCTGTAGGCTTTGGCAGCACCTATCAAGAAGCAACCGAACAAGCTGATGCTTCTTTAAAAGAAGGGTACGAAAGTCTGTTAGCAAAATACAACGGCAAAGGCAGCGCCGTAGGTTGGGAAGACTATATAGCGAGTCTTAAAAATCTGCCTGCTATGATTGCCAACACTGGTGACAAGGGTAAACAGCTTTATGCCAGTGCTTTCACCCTCAAAAGTATGGAAGATAAAGAAAATCCTGGGGCTTTAATTGCTTCTTTATCCGTTCCTTGGGGAGATACTGTGAATGCAGATACCTTTGCCACAGGCTATCGAGCAGTTTGGCCGAGAGACTTTTATCAAGCAGCTATGGCTTTGTTAGCTTTAGGAGATAAAGAAACTCCCCTAACGGCCTTTAAATACCTCCCTAAAGTACAAGTAAAATCAGATACACCAGGTAATGCTGGGGCTACAGGCTGGTTTTTACAAAAAACTCACGTTGATGGAACCTTGGAATGGCTGGGAGTGCAGTTAGATCAAACTGCTATGCCCATTATGTTGGGTTGGAAATTGTGGAAAGCTGGAGTGTTGTCGGATGGTGAAATCACAGAGCAATATCGCACGATGTTGAAACCTGCCGCAGAATTTCTGGCTAATGGCGGTAATGTCAATATACATACCTCTGATCAAGCAAACAACCGCAAGATCAACCCACCTAGCACTCATCAAGAACGATGGGAAGAACAATCAGGATATTCCCCCTCTACAACGGCTGCGATTATTACTGGGTTAGTTGCGGCAGGTGATATTGCTGAAAATGCAGCTAATGATCCTCTTGCAGCAAAATTTTATTTCAGTAAAGCAGATGAATATCAAAAGAATGTGGATAAATTTATGTTTACCACGACTGGAGATATTAAGAACTGTAGTAGCTCCAGTGAATATCTCCTGAGAGTTACCCCTAATGCAGATCCTAACGATGGAAGTCGCATCCATGACAACAATAGTTTGCTGGAAGCGGATGAACGCCATATTTTAGATGGTGGTTTCTTGGAATTGGTGCGTTATGGAGTCAGAAAAGGAGATGATGCTCACATTGCTGCCAGTGTTTGCGCCTTGGATAATATCAGCCTCTCAGAAGATTTAAGGGTGAGGTACGACATACCTTTTGACAGTAAAAAGTATCCAGGATTCCGACGCTATGGCAATGATGGCTATGGTGAACAAATCAACGATGGTAGTAACTTTCGGGATATTGACGATGGCCAGAAAAAACTCCGCAGAGGCAGGATTTGGCCATTCTTCACTGGTGAACGTGGTCATTATGAACTTGAGTTAGCTAAAGCCAAAAATGGAGGCACTATTAGCGATCAAGAGGTTGCTAAACTACGTGATACTTATGTACGAGCAATGGAATATTTTGCTAACGAAAGTCTAATGCTTCCTGAACAAGTTTGGGATGGTGTGGGCGAGAATAAGGCTCATAACTACATCACTGGAGAAGGAACGAATAGCGCCACACCTTTAGCTTGGGCGCACGCCGAATATATCAAGTTAGTCAAATCATTGACTGATAAGAATGTTTGGGATTCCTACCCCATTGTTCAGGCGAGATACCAATCTTCGGAATCTCTTAGTGCATCAAGCTCTCATCCGAATGGCACTAAGATCAGCGCAAATCCTTAAGATGTAGGGATGTAAGGGTGTAGGGGTGTAAGGGTGTAAGGGTGTAGGAGTTCAATACAAAAAACCTACCCTTGAAAGCCCCTACACCCCTTTACACTAAGAGTTTCACTTTGTTTACACACGTGACATTCAGCGTAAGTTAACATCAATCCCTATCAGGGATAAAAGCAAAATTCTCATAACTGTCAACTGTCAACGATCAACAGTTAACAGCCCTGACGATGAATTGTGCAACTTAAAAGCAGAATAGCTCAAATCCAAACTACTGCCCATTAATAATAGTTGAAGGCTCAAATTGCTCAGGCTGAGGCTGAGGTGCAGGATTGAGAAATTGCTGCCAAATTTTAATTTGTTCCTGCGCCGCACTATAAGCAGAACTACTGCGTGGAATCAACCGAGCAGTTTCGATCGCCTTAGACATATCAGAACTACCATCAGAACGAGCAATATCTAGTATTTGCTGACCCCATTGATCAATAGCTATATTTGCATCCATCCGCAAAATACTATTATTGGATACCTGATTAGCTATGCGTATTGCTTCCGCTAGAGCTGGTGAAGTACCAGCAGCCGCCACTTCCCTGGCGCGGTTCCAGTTATCTCTGGCGCGAATTTGCGATCGCCAATCATCAATCGCGGTTTGTGCTTCCCCAGAAAGCGCCCGTCCGGAGGATGCTATGGTTTGAGCTGCATTAATCGCCGCCGACAAATCACCCCGCGCCGCAAACTCCCGCGCTTGATCTAAATAAGGTTGGTCTTGAATGCGCTGTACCTTGCTTACCCAAGTTCTAATTCTTCTACGTGCTTCTGGATACAAAGCCCGACCTTGACGAATTTGACCAGCTTCCGCGATCGCCGCCTGCAAAGAGTTAACATCGTCTAACAAGGCAATTTGTTCAGCCCGATCCAAATATGGTCTATCTTCAATAGTTTCAACTTGCGACTGCCAACGGTTGATATTTTGTCTCGCTTCGGAACCACGAGGATTACTACCAGGAATCATCTGTGCTTCAGCGATCGCCGCTACTAAGTCATTGATTGTACCTTGATTAGCTAATCCCTGTGCCTTTTCTAGACGGGCAACATCTTCAATTTCCAACTGCCAACGGCTAATTAACTGTTGAGCTTGATCATAGTTTGGTCGAGACGCATTAATTTGTTGCGCCTGACTAATTGCCGTTTCCAAACCTGCAATATTACCCAACCAAGCATTCCTTCGAGCATCACCCAAAGCAATAAAATCTTCAACTTCCGTTTGCAATCCAGTACTTTCAGGAATTTGCCTCGCAATTTCTAAAGCTGTATCTGCATCCCGTGCGTCCATCTTTGCCTGTGCCAACTCTAGCATCTTGCGTCCAAAGGCCGGAATTGATTCTTGGGCTTTGCGATACAAGTAACTTTTCTGCTCAATCGACTCCGCCAGTTTAATTGCTTCTAGTAAATTATCTACCTCTTTACTATTAGCCAATCTTTGGGCTTTGTCTAACTTGTCCACATCCTCCTTGGATGAGGTGATAATGTCGTTGAGTTCGTCGTATTTGGCACTGGCCCAGTATTTATTATCTACACGCAGTAATTGAGAAGCCACCATAAACGCCGATTGCCAGCGCTGTTGCCGCAGTTCTTCTTCTGCATCTGCGTATATGCCCTGGGCTTTACTCCAAATCGTTTGCCACTTGGTGATTTGTTCATCTACCAACTTATAAGCAGTCAGGTCTTCGGGTATTTTTTTGGCTGTAGCGATCGCCTGTTCTAAATTCCCTGCCTGAAAACTCTCGTCTGCCAATTCTAAAACATCCCGCGACCACTCTTCTAAAAACCTGTCAGCTTCGCCCCGCAATGGGTGATCCTGTGGTAGTTGCTTGACTAAAGCGATCGCTTGCAGCAAATCATCAACTGTTTGTTTAGAAGCTGCCAACTGAGCGCAATGTATCCGTACAGAAGCACTTGCCAAAGGCCAAAAAATCGCCGGACAGTTAGGCGCGGATGGCAACTTCAGGAGCATCGCCATTGCCAGAAACCCGATACCACCAGGAAGGAGCGTTAACAATAAAGCCCAACCCACCCAACCCTGCATCCAGCGAGGCAACTTAACAAAATTTTTCTTCGTAAAATTAGTTACTTTTGATTGCTGATTTATAGGTAATTCTTCGGTATTATAATCTAGTCGTTGCCTCACCGTATTAGCAGAACCAGGAGCCGGGACACCGAATGCTTGGGTGTCACCGACTTGTGGCGATCGGGATACACCGTCCATTTCATCTGGTTTTCTTCCTCTGGTTGGATGCCAACTTTCTGGGATATCCCGCTCTGTCATCTCTCACACCAAAATAGTTGAATAGCGATCTGTTTTAGAATGATAATGCTATTTTTGCCATAGTAACTTTCTCATAATTTAAAAGCTACTTGTTACATTATCTTTTCTTTAAATACCATTAATAATTAGTAGATCCAGATCCCTTTTATACATTAACCCGATACAGAAGACTCAGTTTGCAAATCCACAATTAATTGAGTGAGATGCTCACTGCTGGCTTGATAAACCTTGCCACAAAAATCGCAAGTTGCTTCAGCTCCATCATCTTTAACAATCATATCTTGTAATTCGGCTTCTCCCAACATCTTTAATGCTCCTAACACGCGATCGAATGAGCAACCGCAATGAAAGCGCAGTATTTGGCTTTCGGGAAAAATCGTCAGCCCCATATCACCCAGCAAATCGTGAAAGATTTCCGGCAAAGTTTTACCCGCTTGCAACAACGGCGTAAACCCTGATAAAGCCCCCACCCTCGATTCTAATTTTGCCACTAAAGCTTCATCTCTAGCTGCTTTCGGCAACACCTGCACCAGCAAACCGCCAGCCGCAGTTACACCACCGGCCCCGACAAACACCCCTAACATCAACGCCGAAGGTGTTTGCTCAGAAGTCACGAGGTAATGAGCCACATCATCACCAATTTCACCAGAAACCAGTTCTACCGTACTAGAGTAAGGGTAGCCATAACCAATATCTCTGACAACATAGAGATAACCATTTCCTACCGCGCCACCCACATCTAATTTACCTCTGGCATTCGGAGGTAATTCTATATGTGGATTGCCTACATAACCGCGCACCGTCCCATCCAAGCCAGCATCTACTAAAATCCCAGCCAACGGCCCGTCACCCTTCACCCGGACGTTCACCCTAGAACCAGCTCGTTTCATGCTAGAAGCCATCAACAAGCCAGCCGCCATCGTCCGTCCCAAAGCAGCAGTAGCGACATAAGAAAGCTTGTGACGCTGTCTTGCTTCTTCCGTCAACCGTGTGGTAATCACACCCACTGCACGAATCCCGCCATCGGCTGCCGTGGCGCGAATTAATTGATCCGCCATGAAGAACCTTACCAATAATAATTTCTTAACAAATGCCCTGGCTCTTAAGCTAGAGATACAAAAATATTACCCCATTATAACAAAACTTAACTTATACAAAACTTACGCAAGCATCCACAGTTAAAGATGTTTCATGCAACGTCTGTCACAATGATATTGTTGGATTCATCTGATGGCGTGAGAGATTCGATAAAACAAACTAAAGATGATGTTAGGAATGAGATCAACTGCAATGAAACTTTGAGTTCTAGTTGACAGAAAGAGTTTCGTGTAAAATTAACTGACCTTTAACAACATTTATTTTTATCAAGTTGTTGATCTGTGATCTAGGATCGCTACAGAAATCTCTTTAATTCAACTTCTGCAAATGCTAGGTAATTTTCAACAAAGCCAACTGCGTATCGAAATAGCAGCATCAGCAAACACCATTCATGATAGTCTGCTGCGTCCGGTACAATTAGAAAAATGGTTGATGGGACAACGCTTTGCGCCAGGAACACCAGATGAACTACACACAGGATTGCAGTTTACAACCTGGGCTGGGCCGGTAGCAATTCATCATCGAGTAGATGTAGCCAAGCCCAACTGTCTGCGCTTGCTACTCAGTGGTGGTATCGATGGTTTTCATGAATGGTACTGGGGAGACGGTTGGGTACAGTCGCGTTTAGAAGGGGTGTCACTTTTGCCCTTGAATTTGGGACAAACCTTGAGTTTATTAAGTTTGCGGCAGTTTTTAACAACTCTAGAAAAATAAAAACCTCTAATCCTCAGCAGATAAAACTTGCTCAACGGTTAATCTCAACTCTGGAAAAATTTGAGATTGAATCGATTCTGTACCAACAAACTCCACTGGCTCATATAATTCCTCAATCAAGCCGAAAACAGTCACTTTGTTGGTTAATGGATCAACAATCCAATACTCTGGAATATTGAGAACGTTATACTCAACTCGCTTGGCTCGATAATCTACGGTTTTTGTTGATTCATTGACAACTTCCACTACCAATAATGGCGGTAGTTCATTCAGTTCAATCACTGCTTCTCGGTTTCTCAAATCTCGCCATTGAGCTAATGGAATCACAACTATATCGGGAACTCTTGATGTATCCCATTTCCCTGCACGAGGAGAACGAACACCAATAACCATTTGTTGAGAAGTCCAATCTAAACTTTTGGTGGCGAATTTCATCTCGAAAGGAGTTATTAAGAAAACCTACTATCGCCCCATGTTGTCCAGTTCTCAGACTCACAGGAATTAGTTCTCCATTGACCAATTCATAGCGAGTATCAGTCCCATCATAATAAGCAAGATACTCTTCAAAGGTAAATATTTTAGTAACTGCTGGGGTTGTAGCTATAGTGGGAAGTAGGGAAAAGCCGACTTTAAATCTACTTTAACCTCTAACCTCACTTGGGCTTGACTACCAGAACTGAGCAATTAGCTTCTTCTACTACTTGATTGCTGACAGAACCTGACACAATGCGCTTCATGCCAGTTAAGCCGCGACTGCCAATAATAATTAAGTCAGTTTGATAAATATTAGATAAACGAATAATCTCTTCTGCTGGGTCGCCTGTCACCAATTCTAATTCGGTTTTAACTGATAAGTTATCTTGATAATATTGCAATTGTTTTTCAATTTGAAAATAAGAACCTGTAGTAGATTCTGGGTGGGGAAGGTCAGCAGGTAATTCCATCTCTGAATCTGCTGTAGGAAACACATGACACAGAACTACTGTGCCGTCTGGTGACAACACTAATTCATCTAATACCTCAACTACTCGTGGGGCAATTTCTGAACCATCTAGCGCTACCAAAATATTTCTTACCACTGCTGTTGCCTCCTCCAGAGTAGACCCCTGATATAAGTAGATAGACCAAGCTACTGGCAGCTACACCTCAACAATGACTCACATTAGGTCTAAGTTTGTATGGTGGAGTCTTCGCTATCCGGAGCTTTTTGTCCTTGAGGCGACAGCTGGCCAGAGTCTCAGTTTGCAACCACTGAGTAACTTTTACCAAAAGTATAGGAAAAAATTAAACATTCCTCATCATTCATCTTGCTGAATTCTCCGCTTCACTGAATCAGCATGGGAGGGTAAGCCCTCAGCCGTGGCTAAAGCGTCGATCGCTCCAGCTACCTTATTGAGTGCAGTTTGGGAATACTGAATGATGCTGGAATGTTTGAGGAAAGTTTCTACACTTAAGGCAGAGGCATAGCGGGCAGCACCAGATGTAGGTAAAGTATGGTTGGGGCCGGCTAGATAATCTCCTACGGCTTCTGGTGTGGAATAACCGAGGAAGATAGCACCAGCATGGCGAATGTTGGGTAATACAGCCCAAGGATCTTTAACTTCTAACTCTAGGTGTTCTGGTGCAAATTCATTGGAGAGTTCTGCGGCTGCATCTAGGGATTCTACAAGCACGATTAAACCGTAATGAGCGATCGCTTTTTCGGTATCTATCCGCCGTGGATGGTCTACCAATTGTCTTTCCACTGCTACTTGGACATTCTTGGCCAAAGCTGGGTCTGTGGTAAACAAAATTGCCGCCGCCATTGGGTCATGTTCCGCCTGTGCCAGCATATCAGTGGCTACATGGACAGGATTTGCTCCTTCATCGGCAATAATCAGCACTTCACTAGGCCCGGCTAAGGAATCGATCCCCACAGTGCCGTAAACCAGTTTTTTCGCCAAAGTGACATAGATGTTACCAGGCCCAGTAATTACATCAACCTTGGGGATTGTCTCTGTACCATAGGCTAAAGCGGCGATCGCTTGCGCCCCCCCTACCCGATAAATTTCTTGCACCCCAACTTCTTGGGCTGCTACTAACACTGCGGGATTAATCGCTTTCTGTGCGCCTGGTGGTGTCGCCATTACTATACGCGGTACACCAGCCACCTTCGCCGGAATTGCGTTCATCAGCACTGTACTGACGTAAGCAGCGCGACCACCAGGAACATACAAACCCGCACGGTCTACAGGAGTGTAGCGTTTGCCCAGTACAATATCATCATCGCCAAAGTGTACCCAGCTTTTGGGGACTCGCTGACGATGAAAAGCTTCAATTTGGCGGCTAGCTAGCTGAATCGCCTCCAGCAGTTCCTTTGATACCTGTTGGTAAGCTGCGTCCAGTTCTGAACCTGTAACGCGCAACTCTTCAGCTTTGAGAATTTGATTGTCAAATTCGTCTGTGTAATGCAAAACAGCTTTGTCGCCTTGGCGTTTCACTGCTTGCAACACTTCCCGCACAGTTGCTTCCTTGTGAAGCACCTGTTCGTCGTGAGTGCGATCGCAGATTCTTTGCAGTTCTGCTTTAACATCTGCCTGCTGAGTAATGATTCGCAGCATGGAGTAAGGACAATGCCAAAATTTAGAATATACCCGCCTGAGAATTATTTTTACTTTTTACCCCAAAGGATACCAAGCTTCATCTAACTCTCTCTTCTAGCTTAACCTGGATTTTTTTGATACTCTCCCAAGGCTTCCAGCACCTGATTTGCTTGGGGAGGCAACTAAGTTTCTCAGTCCGCGCCTTTTATTGACTACGGCAGGGAGTAGGAGCGCCAATCCCTCATTCCCTTAAACCTCTTTCCTAAAATTTCTGAGTAGAAAGATTGCGCTGACGCACATCTAGTTCTCGTGTAATTTATCAGGAAAAACAGGCTCTGATGATAATTTTTACTTATGTTTATCTTTTAGTAACTAGTCTTGGTCGTAGATAGATATGTAATGGCGTTTATACCGCTACTCCAGCTGATTAACCCTTGCCGTTTTTCATGAAATTAAATTCATTTTGGTAACGAACTAAACAACTGGTGTTCTTAACTACTTGACTAAGTTTGGCAGAATTGGAGAATGGATATTTTTTGATTAGAGTACCTTATTTTAAACTGTTTTCTCCGGTTTAGCACACACTGGTGTTCTTATTGTTGATTTTGTTACCCATATATGCTCACTGAGCCTCAGAAAAAACCTGACTGAAAAAATTTTCCTAAATTCTCACATTGGCAACACAGATGCTATATTAGTAAGTCTAGTAGTGTGTGTACATATAATTTTCTTTTTGGAATCGACTGTGGCTAATAATAAGTCTGCCCTTAAACGCGCCCAAATCGCAGAACGCAACCGGGTACGTAACAAAACCTACAAATCATCAGTTAAGACGCTGATGAAAAATTACCTAAGCGCTGTACAAGCCTATGCAGCTAATCCTACTCCAGAATCAAAACAGGAAGCGCAAACACGCCTAGCTGCGGCTTACAGCAGAATCGACAAAGCAGTCAAACGGGGCATCCTCCATCCCAACAACGGGGCTAGGAAAAAGTCCAGACTCGCTAGCAAACTCAAACCCATCGAGCAAACAGCATAATAGTCTAAGAGTCAATAGTCCAACGTCAACAGTTTCTTTCATAACTCTTGACCATTGACTATTGACTAATGACTAACGACTAAATGATGCAGCTAATTGACACCCACGTACACCTAAATTTTGACACCTTCCAGTCAGATTTGGCAGAAGTGCGATCGCGCTGGCAAGAAGCAGGAGTTGTACGTTTAGTTCATTCCTGTGTTGAGCCGGAGGAATTTCCTAGTATTCAAGCCATAGCTCACCAATTTCCCGAAATAAGTTTTGCTGTAGGGCTGCATCCTTTAGATGCGGATAAATGGCAAAGTGACACAGGCGAGCAAATCTTATCTTTGGCTCGTTCTGATTCTAAGATAGTGGCAATTGGCGAGATGGGGCTGGATTTTTACAAAGCCGATAACAATGAGCAACAGCGCATGGTGTTTGAGGCACAATTAGCGATCGCCTCCCAACTCAACTTACCAGTAATTATTCACTGTCGGGACGCGGCAGTGGCTGTAAGAGAAATCTTGCAAAAATGGCAGGAGCGTACAGGTGATAAAATTCGGGGTGTAATGCACTGTTGGGGAGGAACGCCAGAAGAAACCCAGTGGTTTCTTGACTTAGGTTTTTATATTAGCTTTAGCGGCACAGTTACATTCAAAAGCGCCAAAGCTATTCAAGCCTCGGCTGCAATGGTAAAAAGCGATCGCCTACTGATTGAAACAGACTGCCCCTTTTTAGCACCAGTTCCCAAACGGGGAGAAAAGCGGAATGAGCCTGCTTATGTACGCCATGTAGCCGAGCAAGTAGCCGCGTTACGTGGAGAAACACTAGAGGCAATTTCTGCTCAAACTACCCAAAATGCCTGCGAATTATTCGGTCTGGTGTTATAAAACTCGCTAAGTAGAAACAAGGCAGAGTGTAGGGAGAAAAATTCTTAAATTCTGAATTAATTCTTCCCCAGTCCCCACTACCAATCCCCGATCCCTTTTTCCTTTAGCCTTCATTAAAATAAATAAGCCGCTAGGAGGACAAAAATATGCTAAGATTAATCCCTCCAAAACATTTTGTGTGCGTCATAATGATAAAAGAAGGAACTAATAACTCCTAAGCTTGATTTTGTAAAGTTATCAACTTGACCATCCTCATACCTCTACAAGCGGATGATCTCAACCCAAATTGAGATAAACCTTGGCTACACAACGCCTGTAATTGAACCTATAGAAAATTGTTAAAAGAAATTGCCTTGTGATTAAAACCCAGCAAAATCAGGCCATTTTCATTCAAAACCTCCATAATGCGGCTCATTTCCTTTATTTCGAGATACCACCACGAGTATAAAAGGTATATCGGTAAGACAAAAGGTTAGAGCAGCGTCATGCAAATTAACGCGCTTTTGGGAGGGGAAGTGAGAAAAACAGATCAAATTCCAAAATATTGCAAACAACTGCTGTTGGGAAATCGGCTGCGTAGCTCGATAGGAATACCCTTGACTGGCAATTGGGGGCTATTACCCCTCTTGTCAAAATCGCACTCTCCAGCTTCAATTGCTGCGTTTGCCATTGCCTGTAAATAATCAGGTGAGCATACAGGAGAAGTTCCCAAACGGCTAAAGACACTAGCTGTAGTGTCATCTAAAAAATTTAACCAGGTTGACAAAGGTAGAGGCATGATTAGCGAAAATTATATTGAACCCGCCTTTCTGTTGCCCGACTTGATTGAAATCCAGCGTTCAAGCTTTCGCTGGTTTTTAGAAGAAGGGCTGATCGAAGAACTTAACTCCTTTAGTCCTATTACAGACTATACAGGCAAATTAGAACTGCATTTTTTAGGACATAATTACAAACTTAAGGAGCCAAAGTACAGCGTTGAAGAAGCGAAACGCCGCGACAGTACCTATGCTGTACAAATGTATGTTCCCACCCGCCTGTTGAATAAAGAAACCGGGGACATCAAAGAACAAGAAGTATTTATCGGGGATCTACCTTTGATGACCGATCGCGGCACGTTCATTATTAACGGAGCTGAACGGGTAATTGTCAATCAAATTGTGCGATCGCCTGGAGTTTACTACAAATCAGAAATCGACAAAAACGGCCGCCGGACATATTCAGCCAGCCTCATCCCCAACCGGGGCGCATGGCTAAAATTTGAAACAGACCGGAACGATTTGGTGTGGGTACGCATCGACAAAACCCGCAAACTCTCAGCCCAAGTACTATTAAAAGCTCTCGGCTTATCAGATAACGAAATTTTTGATGCCCTGCGCCACCCAGAGTACTTCCAGAAAACTATCGAGAAAGAAGGGCAGTTTTCCGAAGAAGAAGCTCTGATGGAGTTATATCGTAAACTGCGACCCGGTGAACCACCAACCGTACTGGGTGGGCAACAATTGTTAGACTCCCGCTTCTTCGATCCCAAACGTTATGACTTGGGTCGAGTCGGTAGATACAAACTCAACAAAAAATTACGCCTATCAGTCCCCGATACTGTCCGCGTCCTCACCTCTGGCGATATTTTGGCAGCCGTCGATTACCTGATCAACCTGGAATATGACATTGGTAGTATTGATGACATCGACCACTTGGGTAATCGTCGGGTCAGAAGCGTTGGTGAATTACTGCAAAACCAAGTCAGAGTGGGCTTAAACCGCCTAGAAAGAATTATCCGGGAACGGATGACAGTATCTGATGCAGAAGTATTAACACCAGCATCCTTGGTTAACCCCAAACCATTGGTCGCCGCCATCAAAGAATTCTTTGGCTCCAGCCAACTCAGTCAGTTCATGGATCAAACCAATCCTTTAGCCGAACTGACCCACAAACGCCGTCTGTCAGCCCTTGGCCCTGGTGGTTTAACCAGAGAACGGGCGGGTTTTGCCGTGCGAGACATTCACCCCTCCCACTACGGACGGATTTGCCCCATTGAGACACCAGAAGGCCCCAACGCTGGTTTGATTGGTTCCTTAGCAACCCACGCCCGCGTTAACCAATACGGCTTCTTAGAAACGCCATTTAGACCAGTAGAAAACGGCCGGGTGAGATTTGATCAACCCGCAGTCTACATGACCGCCGACGAAGAAGACGACCTGCGGGTAGCACCAGGGGATATTCCTGTAGATGAAAATGGCCATATTATTGGCCCACAAGTACCAGTCCGCTATCGTCAGGAATTCTCCACCACCACACCGGAACAAGTAGACTACGTAGCCGTATCACCAGTACAGATTGTCTCTGTAGCTACCAGTATGATTCCCTTCTTGGAACATGATGACGCTAACCGCGCCCTCATGGGTTCCAATATGCAACGGCAAGCTGTACCTCTACTGAAACCAGAGCGTCCCTTAGTAGGAACAGGCTTAGAAGCTCAAGGTGCGAGAGACTCAGGGATGGTGATAGTTTCCCGGACTGATGGGGATGTTGTCTACGTGGATGCCACAGAAATACGGGTCAGAGTCAGTGGGCAATTGCCAGCAGCTAGTGGCAAAAGCACTGACAACGGACAACTGACAACTCACAAAGGGCAAGAAATTCGCTATACCGTATCCAAGTATCAGCGTTCTAACCAAGATACCTGTCTCAACCAAAAACCCCTGGTACGGATTGGTGAGCGTGTAGTTGCCGGTCAGGTGCTAGCTGATGGTTCTTCCACGGAAGGCGGAGAATTAGCCCTGGGACAAAATATCGTCGTCGCTTATATGCCTTGGGAAGGCTATAACTACGAAGACGCGATTTTAATTTCTGAGCGACTGGTACAAGATGATATTTACACCTCAATTCACATCGAAAAATATGAAATTGAGGCCCGCCAGACAAAACTAGGGCCAGAAGAAATTACCAGAGAAATTCCTAACGTCGGGGAAGATGCCCTACGTCAGTTAGATGAACAGGGAATCATTCGCATTGGGGCTTGGGTAGAAGCGGGAGACATATTGGTAGGCAAAGTGACACCGAAAGGTGAATCCGACCAGCCACCAGAAGAAAAACTACTACGGGCAATTTTCGGGGAAAAGGCACGGGATGTAAGAGATAACTCCCTCCGTGTACCCAACGGAGAAAAAGGACGGGTCGTAGACGTGCGCTTGTTTACCCGCGAACAAGGGGATGAACTACCACCAGGAGCCAATATGGTAGTCCGGGTGTATGTAGCCCAAAAGCGGAAAATCCAAGTTGGGGATAAAATGGCAGGTCGCCACGGTAATAAAGGGATTATTTCCCGCATATTGCCCATAGAAGATATGCCTTACTTGCCCGATGGCTCCCCTGTGGATATTGTCCTCAATCCCCTTGGTGTACCCAGCCGGATGAACGTGGGACAAGTATTTGAGTGTCTATTGGGTTGGGCTGGTCATACCTTGGGTGTCAGGTTTAAGATTACGCCCTTTGATGAAATGTATGGGGAAGAGTCATCCCGCCGCATTGTACATGGCAAATTGCAAGAAGCCAGAGACGAAACAGGGAAAGATTGGGTTTATAACCCAGATGACCCAGGCAAAATCATGGTGTTTGATGGTCGTACAGGGGAACCCTTTGACCGACCAGTAACTATCGGTGTAGCTTATATGCTGAAACTGGTACACCTAGTAGACGATAAGATTCACGCTCGTTCTACAGGCCCTTACTCCTTAGTAACTCAGCAGCCATTGGGTGGAAAAGCCCAACAAGGTGGTCAGCGCTTTGGAGAAATGGAAGTATGGGCATTGGAAGCTTTCGGTGCAGCTTATACCTTGCAGGAATTGCTGACTGTGAAATCAGACGATATGCAGGGACGGAACGAAGCATTAAATGCGATCGTTAAAGGCAAGGCTATTCCTCGACCTGGAACACCAGAATCCTTCAAGGTATTGATGCGAGAACTGCAATCCTTGGGGTTAGATATTGCCGTACATAAAGTAGAAACCCAAGCTGATGGTAGTTCCTTGGATGTCGAAGTCGATTTAATGGCAGACCAATTAGCTCGCCGTACACCACCCAGACCAACCTATGAATCGCTATCCCGCGAATCATTGGACGATGACGAATAGAGATGATTGTTAGGGGTAGGAGGCCTTTACTACCTACCGAGTGCTGGGGATAAAAACCCTGCACTCAGACCCAACAAATCTTTTGATTCATGACTTTTAACTGAATACTTTACTCAGAACTCAGCACTTAAGTATGAGACCCGCCCAAACTAATCAGTTTGACTACGTTAAAATCGGCTTGGCATCACCAGAACGTATTCGCCAATGGGGTGAGCGTACATTACCTAATGGTCAGGTCGTAGGTGAAGTCACCAAACCAGAAACGATTAATTACCGGACTCTCAAGCCAGAAATGGATGGCTTGTTTTGTGAGCGCATCTTTGGCCCCGCGAAAGATTGGGAATGTCATTGCGGTAAGTATAAGAGAGTCCGTCATAGAGGCATTGTGTGTGAGCGTTGTGGCGTGGAAGTTACCGAGTCACGGGTACGCCGTCACCGCATGGGGTATATTAAACTCGCTGCCCCAGTAGCCCACGTTTGGTATCTCAAAGGGATTCCTAGCTATATTTCTATTCTGCTGGATATGCCTTTGCGGGATGTGGAGCAGATTGTTTATTTCAACTCTTATGTTGTTCTCAGTCCCGGTAATGCTGAAACCCTCACCTACAAGCAGCTACTGAGTGAAGACCAGTGGTTAGAAATTGAAGACCAGATCTATAGTGAAGATTCTCAGTTGCAAGGTGTAGAGGTAGGTATCGGTGCTGAAGCACTATTGCGCTTGCTGGCTGATATTAATTTAGAGCAAGAAGCAGAAAGCCTCCGGGAAGAAATTGGCAGCGCTAAAGGACAAAAACGAGCAAAACTCATCAAGCGCCTGCGGGTAATTGACAATTTCATTGCTACTGGTTCTAAGCCAGAGTGGATGGTGATGACAGTGATTCCTGTAATCCCTCCAGATTTGCGCCCAATGGTGCAGTTAGATGGTGGACGGTTTGCAACCAGTGACTTGAACGATTTGTATCGCCGGGTAATTAACCGAAATAATCGTCTAGCACGACTGCAAGAAATTCTCGCACCAGAAATTATTGTGCGGAACGAAAAGCGGATGTTGCAAGAAGCCGTAGACGCTCTAATTGACAACGGTCGTCGGGGACGCACCGTAGTTGGGGCAAACAACCGACCCCTGAAATCTTTATCTGACATTATTGAGGGTAAACAAGGGCGTTTCCGGCAAAACTTGTTAGGTAAACGGGTTGACTACTCTGGACGTTCCGTAATTGTGGTTGGGCCTAAGCTGAAAATTCACCAGTGCGGCTTGCCCAGAGAAATGGCTATTGAACTATTCCAGCCATTTGTGATTAATCGCCTGATTCGTAGCGGTATGGTGAATAACATCAAAGCTGCGAAAAAGTTAATCTCTCGCAATGACCCCAGTGTTTGGGATGTGCTGGAAGAAGTGATTGAAGGACATCCAGTCATGCTCAACCGTGCGCCTACCCTACACCGTTTGGGTATTCAGGCTTTTGAACCAATTTTGGTGGAAGGTAGAGCCATTCAACTCCACCCCTTGGTGTGTCCTGCATTTAACGCTGACTTTGACGGCGACCAAATGGCGGTACACGTACCCTTATCCTTGGAAAGTCAGGCGGAAGCACGATTATTGATGTTGGCTTCTAACAACATTTTGTCCCCAGCTACAGGCAGACCAATTATCACACCTAGCCAAGACATGGTGTTAGGCGCTTATTACCTGACTGCGGAAAACCCAGGTGCGACAAAGGGCGCAGGTAAATATTTTGCCTCTTTGGAGGACGTAATTATGGCCTTCCAACAAGAGCAAATTGACCTGCACGCTTACATCTACGTGCGGTTTGACGGGGAAGTGGAATCTGATCAGCCAGATACAGACCCCCTAGAAGTGACCAATAACGATGATGGTAGTCGGACGGTACTTTATAAATATCGCCGAGTCAGAGAAGACGCTCAGGGAAATTTAATTTCTCAGTATGTACGCACAACTCCGGGTCGCGTTATTTACAATAAAGCGATTCAAGAAGCACTTGCCAGTTAGTTAAGAGTCCAAAGTCAATAGTCCATAGTTATATAGCAAAAACTAGGGACTATTGGCTAAACGCAAAGTCGAGCCACTGCGTTCCTGTCGCTCTGCGTTGGAAAGCAAGTGGCGTTGAGCGGAGGTTTCCTCCGAACAGAACTTTGTAAGAGATGACCAATGACTAATGACCAATGACTAAGGACAAATGACTAATGACTAACGAAAAGATGATTTTTCGCAATCGCGTCGTTGACAAAGGTCAACTGAGAAATTTGATTTCTTGGGCGTTTACCCATTATGGAACGGCGCGTACCGCAGTAATGGCGGATAAATTAAAGGATTTAGGCTTTCGCTATGCTACTAGAGCTGGGGTTTCCATTAGTGTTGATGACTTGATGGTACCACCTAGCAAGCGGAGTCTTTTGGATGCGGCGGAAGAAGAAATTCGCGCGACTGAAGTCCGTTACCAACGGGGAGAAATTACGGAAGTAGAACGTTTCCAAAAGGTAATTGATACCTGGAACGGTACTAGTGAAGCCCTCAAGGACGAGGTGGTTACTCACTTCAAACAAACCAATCCCCTCAACTCTGTGTACATGATGGCGTTCTCTGGCGCACGGGGTAATATTTCCCAGGTACGTCAGTTAGTGGGGATGCGGGGATTGATGGCAGATCCCCAAGGGGAAATTATTGGCTTACCCATCAAAACCAACTTCCGCGAAGGTCTGACAGTTACAGAATATATTATCTCGTCTTACGGTGCGAGAAAAGGCTTAGTAGATACAGCGTTACGCACCGCCGACTCTGGTTATCTGACCCGTCGTCTAGTAGACGTATCCCAGGATGTGATCATTCGGGAAATTGATTGCGGTACTACTAGAGGTATTCCCGTCCGACCGATGACCGAAGGTAACAAAACCTTGATCAAGCTATCTACACGCTTGCTAGGACGGGTGGTGGGAGAAGATGTGATCCATCCCAAAACAAAAGAAGTTATTGCCGCACGCAATACGCCAATTTCTGATGACTTAGCCAAAGAAATTGAAAAAGCTGGGGTGGCAGAAGTTGTAGTGCGATCGCCTCTTACCTGCGAAGCTGCTCGTTCCGTCTGCCAGCACTGCTATGGCTGGAGTTTGGCTCACGCCAAGATGGTAGATTTAGGTGAAGCGGTCGGGATTATTGCTGCTCAAAGTATCGGGGAACCTGGAACCCAGCTCACCATGAGAACATTCCACACTGGTGGTGTGTTCACCGGGGAAGTAGCCCAACAAGTCCGTTCCAAAATGGATGGAACTATCAAGCTACCCCGGAAACTGCGGACAAGAACCCATCGTACCCGCCACGGGGAAGATGCCTTGTTTGTAGAAAGCAACGGGATTATGATTCTGGAACCACGCAAGGAAGGTTCAGAAACCCCACCACCTCAAGAAATTCATGTGACCCAAGGTTCCACAATTTATATTGTTGATGGACAACAGGTCAAGAAAGGTCAATTATTAGCAGAAGTTGCCCTTGGCGGACGTACCACCCGGACAAATACAGAAAAAGCCGTAAAAGATGTGGCTTCCGACTTAGCCGGAGAAGTGAAGTTCGCCGAAGTTGTTCCCGAACAAAAAACCGACCGTCAAGGTAACACTACTACCACAGCCGCCAGAGGTGGTTTGATTTGGATTCTCTCTGGGGAAGTGTATAACTTGCCACCAGGTGCAGAATTGGTAGTGAAAAATGGCGATCGCGTCGAAACTAACGGCGTACTTGCAGAAACTAAGTTAACAACTATACATGGTGGTGTGGTACGTTTACCAGAAGCTACCCCAGGAAAGAGTACCAAAGAAATTGAAATCATTACCGCTTCTGTGGTCTTAGATCAAGCAACCGTCACCGTCCAGAGTTCCCAAGGTCGTAACAACTACTTAATTACCACAGGTAACAACCAAGTATTCAATCTGCGAACTACCCCAGGCACAAAAGTGCAGAATGGTCAAGTAGTTGCTGAGTTAATTGATGACCGTTATCGCACAACTACTGGTGGTTTCCTGAAATTCGCGGGGGTAGAAGTCCAGAAGAAAGGTAAAGCCAAACTTGGTTATGAAGTGGTACAGGGCGGTACACTGTTGTGGATTCCCGAAGAAACCCACGAAGTTAACAAAGATATCTCCTTGCTGTTGGTAGAAGACGGGCAGTTTGTCGAAGCTGGTACAGAAGTCGTCAAAGACATTTTCTGCCAAAACAGTGGTGTGGTAGAAGTCACCCAGAAAAATGACATCCTCCGGGAAGTGGTGGTGAAGCCAGGGGAACTGCTCATGGTAGATGATCCAGAAGCAGTCATTGGGCGAGATAATACCCTGTTACAACCTGGTGAAGAACTTTTGGGGCAAGTTGCCACAGAACTGCGTTACATCCAATATGTGGAATCGCCAGAAGGCCCGGCACTGTTGAGCCGTCCCGTGGTAGAGTTTGCTGTACCCAGTAATCCTGATGTGCCATCTACTACATCTGTGAGCCAACAAACAGGACGTTCAATTCAAATGCGGGCAGTACAAAGATTGCCTTACAAAGATTCAGAACGGGTCAAGTCGGTGGAAGGTGTGGAACTGCTACGTACCCAATTAGTATTGGAAATTGAGCAGGAAGGCGAACAAGAACATAATGCTTCTCCTTTAGCCGCAGATATTGAGTTAATTCCTGACCCTGAGAATGCAGATGTTCAGCGCTTGCAGCTGGTAATTTTGGAATCTTTGATTTTGCGTCGTGACATTGCTGCCGATGCCACCCAAGGTAGTACCCAAACTAGCCTAGAAGTAAAAGATGGAGACACAATTGTTCCCGGTTCCGTAGTTGCACGTACCCAAATCTTGTCTAAAGAAGGCGGGATTGTCAGAGGTGTGCAGAAGGGAACCGAAGCAGTGCGTCGTTGTTTAGTACTGCGTCATAGTGACATGGCAACACTAAATATCAGTGCCAAGCCCAAAGTCAAAGCCGGTGATTTAATCGTCGCAGGTACAGAACTTGCTCCTGGTGTCTTTGCCGAAGAATCTGGGCAAATTGTAGCGGTGAAAAATGCGGGTGAAAGCACCACCACTCAAGATGCAGCACTTAGCACCCAGAACTATGCCGTGACTATCCGTGCGGGTCGTCCTTATCGAGTCAGCCCTGGTGCAGTATTGCAGATAGAAGATGGCGACTTGGTGCAACGGGGTGATACCTTGGTGCTGCTAGTCTTTGAACGAGCAAAAACCGGAGACATCATTCAAGGTTTGCCTCGGATTGAAGAACTACTAGAAGCCCGCAAACCCAAAGAAGCTTGTATCTTAGCAAAACGGGGCGGGGAAGTTAAGGTAGTATACGGTGATGGTGATGAAGCGATCGCCATCAAAGTTATAGAATCCAATGGGGTAGTCACCGATTATCCTCTTGGCCCTGGACAAAACTTAGCCATGCCCGATGGTTCCGTCGTACCAGCCGGACAACCATTGAGTGATGGCCCTTCCAACCCTCACGAAATTTTAGAAGTATTCTTCAGTCTGGGTTCGGAAGATGGAATTTATGCTTGCGCTAGCCACGCCTTACAAAAAGTGCAAACATTCCTAGTGAATGAAGTGCAGATGGTGTATCAATCCCAAGGTATTGACATCGCCGACAAACACATTGAAGTGATTGTGCGCCAGATGACCAACAAAGTGCGGATTGATGATGGTGGTGATACCACTATGCTTCCCGGTGAGTTGGTAGAATTGCGCCAAGTCGAGCAGGTTAATGAAGCAATGGCAATTACTGGCGGTGCGAGAGCGCAATATACTCCAGTATTGTTAGGTATCACTAAAGCATCTTTAAATACCGACAGTTTCATTTCTGCCGCATCCTTCCAAGAAACAACACGGGTTCTGACTGAAGCAGCCATTGAGGGTAAATCCGACTGGTTGCGTGGTTTGAAAGAAAACGTGATTATCGGTCGATTGATTCCGGCGGGAACTGGTTACAATACCTATGATGAACCTGGGATGCTTGAAGATTATTCAACTCTGGAAACTACCAGTGTCTTGGATGAAACAGATGATCCTCTAGATATGGTATTAGATGACCGTACAGCTCGTGCCTACAATTTAGATTCTCCTGGTCTTGCGGAAACCGGATTTAATAACCGTCGCTCAATTCTCGATGATGATGAGTTGATTGCTGATGAAATCCATGACCTCGTAGAAATAGAAGATGAGGGAGACGATGATTATGAGGATGATGACGAGGATGATGACGACTATGAAGACTAAATTCTAAGAGTTATCATCTAAATTAAAAAGGCAAAAGAATTAATTCTTTTGCCTTTTTGTTATGGATGCAAATTCAGAAACTCTGATAAAGCAAGAATTGCTTAATTATCACGATGCGTTAGCCTACTGAACTGAGATGACTAAAGTGTTGCAATAAACTGGAATAAAATTGAACGCAGATGCGTGCATATATTGACGAAGTCTTCCCGTAGGGTATGCGAATAGAATTTCTGTTATTGCATTATTTTAGACTTGCCACACCACTAAATTTTAAGTTTTGGAATTGATTTACTTATTCACTACTTGATTGTTAGAAGTGTAGTAAACTTTTCCACCAGTATCGGGTACAAAATGACAACTCACGCCAGAACGCCACAACGACTTCCAAATAGGTTCTTCTGACTTGCGGTAATATTCACCCATGACTGGTTTAATCGCCTCAGTAGCCTTCAACAAATTATAGTGAGGGATATTCAAAAAAATGTGGTGTGCTACATGAGTACCAATGTCGTGATGGATATGATTGACTAAACCATAATTGCGGTCAATGCTAGAAATTGCACCTTTAAGAAAAGTCCAATCTTCGCCACGATACCAGGGAATATCGGCCTCAGTGTGGTGTAGGAATGTGACTAAATCGAGCCAAATAACAAACACGATGTATGGTGCAGCGTAGTATTTTAACAACCACATCCAGCCCCATTGATAAGTTAGGAAACCTAACGAAGCAACCATACAAGTCCACAGTACAGTGCTGGTGATGACATCCCATTTTTCTGATGGCTTGAAAAGAGAGCTACTAGGTAAAAAATGAGAGCCTTCTTTATTAGGAGAGCGCTTAAACAAGTACACTGGATAAGCCAGAAGAAACACGTAATAACGTCCTATTTTCTGACCTAATGGCATTTCCTTGTATTGTGATTCAGTCACAGGATACCAGCTTTCATCATTATCGATATTTCCAGTATTTTTGTGATGAGTTCTGTGACTAATACGCCAACCATGATAAGGGACTAATATGAAAGTGTGAGTCAGATGCCCAACTAAATCATTAAGCCATTTATGCTTAGAAAAAGATTGGTGTCCGCAATCATGGCCAACCACAAACAAAGCCCAAAACATCGTTCCTTGCATTAACCAGAAAATTGGCCAGAAATACCAAGAATCTAGATAATGAGCAACTGCATATAGTGAGCTAACAATCACTACATCACGAAAAAAGTAAAACAGTGATTTGCCCACGTTTGGTTGAAAACATTCAGCCGGAATAGCCGCTTTTAAATCCTGAAGAGTAAAGGGCAGTGTAGTTGTATTCTCTGATTGATCAAAGCTAGGAGAATTATCGGAGGGGATTGTAGTTGATTGCACTTGATTCTGTTGTGGAATATAAATCGGACTTTACTTGAAGCATGAGTGCGTAACTATGATTCGGCGATGTCTGCGAAGCTAGTTCTTGCACATCCAAAAGGCAAAATTCAGAATCCATTAATGGATAATAGCTCAAGGTAAGCAAGCCACATCCAGTAATAGGATTTTAAGGTGTGGGTGATTATTTATGATTGCTGAATTTTTATTCAAGAATTTTTGGCAATTCACATATTAATCATCAGTAAGTAGTGAATTGCCAAAATTTATGGAAGTTACAGAATCATAAATTATCTTTTGACATGAGGATTTTAAGTGAGCATCCTAGCTAATACTACTGGCTAAAAAACCTATCGTCCTGCGTAATAATCTTTAAAAGGCTGATAGCCAATATCAGTTTGATACAATTGACACTCGTCAGTAATAAACTTCATTAAAGACCAAGAAAAGCGAAGTTCATCATGTAGATAATCACCCCAATTTTCTTTAATGCTGCTATAAGCTAGCCGCAAATTATAAGAAGGAATAGCTGTAGAAAGGTGATGAGGAACGTGGACGTTAATATCGTGACACAACACTTCTACCCATTTGGGATAATCACAATGAATAGTCCCAAATAACTGTGCCATAGCTTCATGCCATTTGTTCTCTGTTTCAAAAGGAACATCTGGAAATGTATGGTGAACAATAGTGAAGGTACTCATCCAGAAATGATAACCCAGCCAAGGCACAAACCAGAATTTTACAAATCCCCAAATACCAGTTGTAGCGATGAGGGTGGGGAAAGCAACTGCCGCAAATAAAACTACTACAGCTACAGAAAGTTTCACATCAGCTTGGTCTTTAACTTTGAACTTCCGCCAATCGAAATGCACGACAGCCCAATGTCCGACTGAACCTACCCACCAAAGCCTTTGACGCATAAACAACTTAAATGCAGACTGACGAGTTTTACCCCAACTGGCAAACACTTCTGGTCTTATGGGATGCCAAGCATTGTCTTCATCTAATTTGTTGGTGTGCTTGTGGTGGTGATTATGCTTAATCCGCCAACTATGAAAGGGATATATCAACGGCATCATAAATATATGCCCTACCAAGTCATTTACCCAACGACGTTTGGCAAATGAACGGTGTCCACAATCATGACCAATCACAAAAAAACCTGTTAAAGCAGTACCTGTAAAAATCCAGGCAATGGGTAAAAGAAACCAAGGGGCGATCGCCAAACTCCAGTAACCTAAACCCACCATGACAACACTAAGTAGTGCTTGTGTCCACGCTTTGCGACGGTTCTGCTGAAAACATTCCTTTGGCAGAGTTTTAATAATATCTTTGAGCTTTAGTTCGGGATTACTAAGCTTATTTTTTATTTCCTGATTTTTGATGATTGATGTAGTCATGAAAACCTGAATAACAACAAACTCCTCTACCAAGCCACCACAAAAGTAACTTGCCGCAAAGTACTTGAGAATTAACGTTCTGCATCATAGCAACTTTAGCTAGCCAAGCGCACCTGTAACTAATTTCCGGAAGCTATTTGAGAACTAACGAGTAGATATTTGATTGCGAAAAAATTACTAAGTCATTAGTCATTTTTTAGACAAATAACTAATGACACATAATAAACTAATTACTGCTTTTTGTCTGCTAGTTTGACATTAGTTGCTAAACCGAGTATTTGCAGCAATTGCACTGTCATCCAAGTCAAATCGACTTCCCACCATTCCAACCCGTGACGAGCTGAATATTGAAAAGCGTGGTGGTTGTTGTGCCAGCCTTCGCCAAACACTAATACAGCTACCCACCAACAATTAGTGGATTTGTCTCCAGAATCATAGGTGCGGTAGCCAAATTTATGAGTAGCACTGTTTACCAACCAAGTACAGTGGTAAACCCAGACGATGCGAAAGAAAACTCCCCAGACCACAAAAGACCAGCCGCCTAGAGATAGCAGCAATACACCCAGAGCAATCTGGATAAAGATGAAATATTTCTGTAAAAACTGATAAACTGGGTCTTCGGCAATATCTTTGGTGAACCGAGGAACATCAGCGTGGGAGGGAGAGTGATAAATTAGCCAACCAATATGGCTCCACCAGAAACCTTTATTGGAATCATGGGGATCTGGGTCAGTATCGGAATGTAAATGATGAATGCGATGTGTACCGACCCACTCGATTGGCCCTCCTTGACAAGCGAGAGTCCCGCAAAGCACTAGAAAATATTCCAACCACTTGGGAGTCTGAAAACTGCGGTGGGTGACAAGGCGATGGAAGCCTAAGGTAATACCCAAACCGCCAGTGATCCAGTAAAGCAATAAAGCCACACCAACTGCCGCCCAGCTGAAGTTACCAGGGACAAAGGCAAACAAAGCGCCGATGTGTAGCCCAAGAAAAAATAGGGTGTTTACCCAGTTGATTTGAGGTTTAGTGGAAGTAGCAATTGTCATGCAGTAACTCGAATTAAAATTGTTCAGCCTAGTCTGTGCGATTCCGCAATTCGCATATTTATAGTTTTTTTGTTAACGAGGAAGTAATGAACAGCTTGGAACAGCTGCGGCAAGCAGAACAGGCACTGTTAGAGATTTTTTCTGGAATTGACGCTCAGGTCAAGCAAAATCTGAAAAGAGTGCTGGAAGCCTTTCGTAATCAGCGCGTAGGAGCGCACCACTTTGCTGGTGTAAGTGGTTATGGTCATGATGATTTAGGTCGAGAAACTTTAGACAAAGTTTTTGCCGAAGTAATGGGTGCTGAAGCTGCGGCGGTGCGGGTGCAGTTTGTTTCGGGAACTCACGCGATCGCTTGCGCCCTGTTTGGTGTACTCCGGCCTGGTGATGAAATGTTAGCAGTAGTTGGTTCCCCCTACGATACGCTCGAAGAAGTTATTGGTTTACGGGGTCAAGGTCAAGGCTCCCTTATTGAGTTTGGCATAAAATACCGCCAATTGGAGTTAACTTCCCAAGGATCTATCGATTGGCAAACTTTAAGTACTACCATTACTGATAAAACCCGCTTAGTGTTAATTCAGCGTTCTTGTGGTTATTCCTGGCGGCCTAGCTTATCCATTGCCGATATTGAAAAAGTTGTTAATTTAGTCAAACAGCAAAATCCTCACACTGTTTGCTTTGTCGATAACTGCTACGGCGAATTTATCGAAACCCAGGAACCTACCCACGTTGGTGCTGATTTAATGGCTGGTTCTTTGATTAAAAATCCTGGTGGGACGATTGTGACGGCTGGTGGTTATGTAGCTGGACGGGCTGACTTAGTAGAAGCAGCAGCTTGTCGCCTGACTGCTCCTGGTATTGGTAGTTACGGTGGGGCGACATTTGATCAAAATCGCCTGTTATTTCAAGGATTATTTTTATCGCCTCAGATGGTGGGTGAGGCGATGAAGGGAACTCACCTGACTGGTTATGTATTTGACAAACTTGGTTATCCGGTAAATCCTGCACCCCTCGCGCCCCGTGGGGATGTGATTCAGGCGATTAAATTGGGTTCGGCGCAGAAGCTGATTGCCTTCTGTAAGGCTGTACAACAGAATTCACCTGTGGGTTCTTACCTTGACCCCATTCCCGATGATATGCCGGGGTACGAGAGCCAGGTGGTGATGGCTGGGGGGACATTTATTGAGGGGAGTACTTTGGAATTTTCGGCGGATGGGCCTTTACGTGAGCCTTATGTGGTGTATTGCCAAGGGGGGACTCATTGGAGTCATGTGGCGATCGCCCTAGAGGCGGCGATCGATGCTGTGGGAGAGGCTTGAAGGTTGTCACTACGGTAACTTATACTGCCCCACGATGCGCTTGGCAAACTCCGGTACATGGGCTGCTAACTTCTCAGGATGATTCCGCTTTACAAACAAATAATTGCGGGTAAAGTGGGAATCAATGGAGAACCGCGCATACTCCAACCCTTTAGGGCCAATCTTATCGATCACCACACCCATCATTTTTGCCACCCACATGGGAAGGGTCACACCTTTGTCATAGGCGGGGATTCCCTGTTGTACAGCCTCTTGTCGATTACCTTGGGACATCACAGGCTGAGTATCTAACTGGTCTTGCACCAAGTCCAGCATTTCTTTACCTGTATCATTTCTGACAACAATCCACTGCCAGCCGAAGGGTGCGCCCATGTAACCAACAACTAAATCGGCTAGGGAGTTGACGTAATCAAAACAACTCATGCAGGAAGGAGCAA
The DNA here is from genome assembly GCF_014696625.1 of Nostoc parmelioides FACHB-3921. Classification (GTDB taxonomy): domain Bacteria; phylum Cyanobacteriota; class Cyanobacteriia; order Cyanobacteriales; family Nostocaceae; genus Trichormus; species Trichormus parmelioides. Next base: position 35,351 of record NZ_JACJQL010000023.1, on the reverse strand, counting down.
AGACATCTTTGAGTTGATTCGTTTTTAACCCAAAAAATGGGACTTTCTCAATTGAGCCATCTTCATGCTTGAAATGAATGCGGAAATCCTGCATGAATTCGTAATGTACGACTGTCTCAGGTGAGCGGCTGGTGGTTTCTAAGAATTTTTGCAGTCCGGCGCGGGTAACGTTATCTACGCAAGGTGTACCTAAAACATAGAGCTTTTCTAAACCCAATTTTTTTTCTACAGCTCGTAAGGCCTGAATTTGGCAACCAACACCAATGACTAACAGTCGCTTCATCCCCGATTTTTCGACTTGTTCCAATACAGAAAGGTTTGGGGAAAGTGTAGGTTTGTTTACCCGCGCTGCTAGTATTTCTTCTGGGGTGCGGGCAATTACTGGCATGGGTTGGAAGCGGTCTTCTTTGCTGTTTTGGACGCAGACAACGCCTTCCACTAAACCACGATTCAGCATTTCTATGGCAATACTGCTAACAATACCAGTCCATTGTGCGCCTGCGATTGGTTGCTGTTTTCGTGCTGCAATCATGTCTTGATGAACACCAAAGTAGAGTTCATCAGGATTATCGAGATTGCGCGATCGCTGGTGTGCCTGTTCTTCGAGTGTGTCTATCTGCTGAGTAATAAAAGCACAGGCTTCCTTGACATAATGGATATAATATGTGTCGCACAGCCCGCACTCGCTGCATAGTTCCTTAGCAGGGCGACGGCTATTGGGTTTTAAGGCTTTGGCTTTTTTGTGAGGGAAGAGCGAAGTCATGTTAAGCGCAATTTGTTATCTCAAAACTTAAGATAGCGGAAGCCTGCACTTTATACAAAATTTCCCCGTCAGATGCAATATTTCCTTAACTGTCTGACTGGGAGAGGCAGGGGGGAAGGGAGCAGCGAGCAGGGGGAGCAAACCCTTCCCTTCAACGCGAGTGCGGAGCGAAGGGTACAAGCCCCGTCATAAAGGACGCTTATACGGGGCATAGTCTGAAGCTCTCCGTCTCGGTCTTCCCCCTTGCTCCCTGCCCCTTTTCCTCTTCTTGACTAGTTCTTGTCTTCAGTGGTTAGTACAACTGACTACTGACAAGCAACTAGAGAAAGTGATAAGGATAAATTATATTGACTTATACCCACCGAATTTTTGATGTTAAGAGTTTCAAAAGTTAAAAAGGGGGGTTGTCAGAAGTTAGGTATTGTATTGCTGGAAGCAGGCAATGTGATGATGAAGCCATGAAAAAAACGGTTGAAGTCCTACCGGATCAAACAGCGCTAATTGCGCGATCGCTCGATTTGATCCTGACTAAGTTAGATACTGCCATAAAACAGCAGGGGCGATTTACCATTGCCTTATCCGGCGGTAGCACACCTAAGCCGTTGTATGAAGCGATCGCTGCCCAAAAATTACCTTGGGATAAAATTCATGTTTTCTGGGGAGATGAACGTTATGTCTCACCAGATCATCCCGATAGTAATGAACTGATGGCACGTACTGCATGGCTAGACCGCGTTGATATCCCCGCCGAGAATATTCATGCTGTCCCCACTTTAGATAATAATCCGGCAGTGTCGGCTGCTAAGTACGAACAGCACTTGCAAACATTTTTTAACTCTGCACCCGGAGAGTTTCCTGCTTTGGATGTGGTATTGCTAGGCATGGGTGATGATGCCCATACTGCATCTTTGTTTCCCCACACAGAAGCTTTACAAGTACGCGATCGCTTAATTACTGTGGGTAATAAAGACGGTAATCCCCGCATAACCTTCACATACCCATTCATTAACGCTGCTAGCAGTGTAATTTTTGTGGTTGCAGGTGCTAACAAACGGCCAGCCCTTGCTCAAGTATTTGCTCCGAGTGCAGATGACTTAGCTTATCCATCCCGCTTAATCCAGCCCCAAGGTGAACTTTTGTGGCTACTGGATGCAGCCGCAGGCGCGGAACTCTCAGTTTAATTTTCCCATCACGAGTAATTGTTAAAATCGGAAGCTAGAGTCACCGCCTTGCCGCATTTCTCATAAAAACAAGTCTAACCTTTGGGTGTCTACTGCAAAAGCCGCTCCCAAGGTTAGTTTGCTTGTTAGCAATATATTTAGGATGCTCTTGAACAAAGGCTTAAATCAATGATCGTCTGTCCAAATTGCAACCACCCCAATCCAGACGGCGCTGTCCAATGTGAAGCTTGCTACACGCCGTTACCCGCCACTAGTAATTGTCCTAACTGTGGCGCAACTGTCCAATCTGATGCTGCTTTCTGTGGTCAGTGTGGCTTTAACCTGCACTCAGTCGCCGCACCTGCTGCTACTGTCGCTACAGTCGCCCCTGATGTTCCAGTAGAAGTACCACCATTAGCTAGTCCCGACCCGCTTTTAGAATTGTTACAACCCAATGCCTTAGGCCTTGATCCGGTTGCTAACGAGAATCCCCCTGCACCTGCACCCTTACCACCAACAGCCGTAGCAGCACCCCCATCTGCACCTCCTGTGGTAGTGGAAGTTACACCTGCTCCACCACCACCAGCACCCGAACCCGTAGTGGTAGAAGCAAGTATTCCTACTCCCCCACCCGAACCCGTAGCGCCCCCAGAACCAGTTCCAGCAGTAGAACCAGCACCAGCACCAGAAACTGTTGTAGCTGCACCTCCTTCTCCTGCTAGAACCCAATTACAGCAAATTACAGCCCGGTTAGTTCACGTCCAAAGCGATCGCGAAATAGAACTACCTCCCAGCTTATCTGTGGTTCATATTGGTAAACCTAACGATCGCATTCCTCCCGATGTCGATGTTTCCGGCTTTGCCAACTCGGAGATTGTCTCACGGGTACACGCGGATATTCGTTTGGAAGGTGACGCGCACTATATAGAAGATGTAGGCAGTTCCAACGGCACTTACATTAACAATTTGCCCCTATTACCAGGCAATAGACACCGCCTCAGACCAGGCGATCGCATCAGTTTAGGTAAAGGCGATTTGGTAACTTTCCTCTTTAAACTCGCTTAACTAAATTCAGGGTATAGGGGTGTAAGGGTGTAGGGGTATCAGTGTTTAAAACCCTACACCCTTACATCTGAAATATGGGTACAAAATAGTAATAATTACGAATTACGAATTACAAACTAATTATGAGCCAGCCAGGGAAAGATTTTGAAACCTTACTGCATCGAGAAGCCCCCCTAGAAGTTGAGAGAATGGGGTTAACTTGGTTAGTGGGAGCAGCGATCGCTACAGCAATGTTGTGGCAAGTTCCAGGCGGAGATTATATTTTATACCCCTTTACCATCCTCGCTACTTGGTTTCATGAAATGGGGCATGGTTTGATGGCTGTGCTTTTGGGTGGTCAGTTTCAGAAATTACAAATTTTTGGTAATGGTTCCGGTGTAGCAAGTTATGCCATCAGTACATCATTAGGCCCCATCGGCCCAGGTTTGGTTGCAGCCGCCGGGCCAATGGGGCCGCCACTTGCAGGTGCAGCCTTAATTTTGGCTTCCCGCAGTTTTACCGCCGCCTCCCTCAGTTTAAAAATCCTGGGGAGTGTTTTATTAATTTCCACATTAATTTGGGTACGTTCCCCTTTTGGATTGGTGGCTATTCCCCTGTTAGGGTTAATCATCTTGGGAATTTCCCTGAAAGCTCCCCGATGGATGCAGGGATTTGCCATTCAATTTTTAGGTGTACAAGCCTGCGTCAGTACCTACCATCAATTAGATTATCTATTTAGTTATTCTGCTGGCCCCTTGGGATTATCCGATACAGCCCAGATGGAACGATATTTATTATTACCCTATTGGTTTTGGGGTGGATTGATGGCGATCGCCTCTTTAATCATTCTCATCCAAAGCCTCCGCGTTGCTTATCGCTGAGTTTAGTCAACAATCAAAAATCAACAGTCCTCCCCAATTGAAAACACATTGCATAATTGTTAGGAAGTGGCAACCTCTTACTTGAGGAAACTGTCTTATCTTAAGTTGTGGACGTTATAGTTCAGAACTGCTAACAGATACTAATGTGACTTGATGATCAGCATGAAATTTCAACTGTTGTTAGGCTCTTTACTTTCCCAGATTAAAGTCCGTCATTGGTGGCTAGGTATCTTATTGTGGATCGCTTTGGTTGCCCCAGCGCAAGCCTCTGTCATTTTGCGTGTAGCCATTGAGCGGGGAGTCAATCAAGCTAGAGTTGGCAGTTCCACAACGGCAATTGTCAAAGATAGTACAGGGCGTACTTTGGGACAACTGCCGGCAATGAGTGCTTTTTATGCCCAAGCTGTTCCTGGGGGAGTGGCTTTAGATAAATGGCAGTCTGGTTTGTTTTGGATTGAACCATCAGGGAAAGGATTCGTTTATATAGGCGATCGCTGGTTTCGGGGGAGAACTTTAGTTGTACCTACAGAAAAAGGTATAGATGTAGTTAACTGGGTAGATTTAGAAGAATATCTCTACAGCGTTGTTGGTGGAGAAATGAATTCTAGCTGGCCGGGAGAAGCTTTAAAAGCACAGGCGATCGCCGCCCGTACCTATGCCCTATACAAGCGAGAACAACAGCGCAGTAACCCGGTTTACGATTTAGGTGATACTCCAGATCGCTGGCAAATTTATAAAGGCGTTAGCAGCGAATCTCCTACAACCTATGCCGCCGTTGATGCTACAGCCGGGCAAGTATTAACTTATAACAATAATCTCATTCTTTCGGTATTCCACGCTTGTTCTGGAGGACACACGGAAAATGTGGAAGATGTTTGGAGTAATCCCCTTCCTTATCTACGTGCTGTTCAAGACTATGACCAAAACATTAAAGAATGTAATTGGCAAAGAACTTTTACTCCAACAGAAATTAGCTCCAGAATTTCTGGTATAGGCAATATCAGGGAAGTAGTTGCCGAATCCTTCTCACCATTCCGTAGTGTCAAAGCTTTAAGAGTCGTGGGTGATAAAGGCACGAAAGTCCTACGCGGCGAAGAAGTGCGTACTGCCCTGAAACTCAGAAGTACTCGCTTTAACGTCACCAGAGGCGCAGATGGTAGCTTTACCCTCCAAGGTGCAGGTTTTGGTCATGGCTTAGGTATGAGCCAATGGGGTGCTTATAATTTAGCTTTACGCGGCGCTAACCACCTGCAAATACTAGGACATTACTATCGTGGTGTCGCCCTCACACCAATTAAGGCCAAGTGATTGGGGACTGGGGATTGGGTAAGTTGCCCTTGCTTTAACTTGTACATCTTTTCGTGTTGGCTGTTAACGGTTGACGGTTGACGGTTGACAGTTAACCGCCAACAAACCATACAAGTGACTATGTAATTTAAAAGCGTCGTAGCTGTGTAGCTGTTTCTCGCCTCTGTCTCCTATTCCCCTCTCTCCAATCTTTTGAGCCATTCAGCCTCAATTTGCGCCGATCGCTCAACTTCTTGGTCGAGTAGGTCGGTTTCGGTAGAATAAACTAAATCTTCATTGCCAATAAATTTCTCTTGGGCAAACTGACTGGCGTAGTCGATTTTTTGTTGTAAAGCTGCATCGGGACTAGTTAATACTCTGGCACGGCTGAGGCGATCGCGGTTACGTCCGGCAATCTTTCCATTACGCCACTTAATCCAAAAATACCTTACTAAAGGAACACCCAAAAAACCGATTCCATAAGCCAGCAACAGCCAATAAATTCCCTGCACGAAAGCGACTAAGCCACCCAATTGTGCAGCAACTGTACCATCTACCAATAAAATACCCAGTACCAAAGCACCAACTAGATTGACTATACCCAAACCTGCACTGAGCATAACTTGCCCAGAACTAGCCGCACTAAAACGCCAGGAAAATTCTTCCAAATAAACTGACAGTGGTTGCTGTTGTTTTTTGCTGGCTCTCACCTGCAACTCTGGGAAATAATAGACAATTTGCCCTTCAGGACTAACACTTGGTTGCCCGTTGAATCGTAACAACACAGGCAACATATAATCTTCGTATTCTTGCTGATAGACTTCACCTATATCATCCAAGTATGGGGCGATTTGTTCTGCTACCACTGCACCACGACTACCCCGAATCACAGTCGCAATTTCTTGCCAACGGCGTTCTTCTAAATTGGCGTTAGGATTACCGTCGCCAAACAAAAATGAAAATACAGCCTCAAAGAAATTCAAATCACTGCTTTCTTGGCTACTACGCCGTCTTTCTGGCTCAGAATAGCCATAGTTAGGGCTGAAGTACCAAAATAAATCGGGGAAATAGAAAAATCCCCAACTACCACTAGAATTACTACTGCGATCGTCATTATCGTTACTCGAATTCATTGCCGTGATGATCACAAAGATGGCTATAGTGATCAGCGCAATGGAAGCAACTAGAAAAATTCCAAAAGAAATGCGAATCAGGTAAAACAGAATTTTCCATATCTTCTGCCACCATTCTTGCAATCGTAACTTGAAATATTTATTCCGTAGAACATCCCGAAAATTTCGAGGAAACAGGTAAACAATATCACCCGTCTCTGCTACCTGCAAATGTCCACCCGCATCGCTAGCTAAAGCTAACAACCCTTGCCCAGCATCCGCTAAATTTAATCCAGCCTGAGTTGCCACATCACCAACAGTGACTCGGTAACCCAATTTTTCCACAGCCTGCATAATAGTGGGATTGGGAGCCATAGCTCTTCCCCTCCTGTTGAAATTTTTCTCCTTTACTCAAGTATAAAGTTTGATTCTTAGAGACTTGTTATTGGCGTGGTGAGTTGTGAGTTTCTGGAAGTTCTCTCAATTTTAAATTTTTTAGGTGTAAGCCTAAGCCGTAGGCTATGCAGGAATTGGGAATTGCTTTCTCCCCGTCTCTTTCCCACTACCTTTAATGTTAAAATATGCTTATTAGGCTTGGTTATTCATAATATGGTTCAGTACACGCTAGCTCAAAGTCCGGAAATTATCCTCACCGTTTCTGGGAAAGATTCAGCCAAAGCCCGTGATAAAGCGATGGATCAGTTGGTTGAGTTAATTGATGCTGGTAAGCTACCTACAGAATTAGAAGAAGGATTTGGCCCTCAACAATTAATAGAGGTGAAAGAGCCATCGACTGACTCAGTTAGTGGTGAAGACTCGATTACACAAGCCGTCCAAGTTTTGAGTAACCTAGCCACACTCAAGCTAAAAGTGCAGGAGTCACGCACTGAAGCTTTAGAAATTCGTCAGGCTGTTGATGTCCTATTCTCCGATGATGCTGTAACGGAGGAAGAAATCACACGCCTCAAGGAAGGTTTTAAAGTTCTCAAGAATTTTGCTCAAGCAAACCTACGCTACCAAGAAGCGCGAGCTAAAGCAGAACAGGCTAGACAAGTTTTAGACCAGGCTTTAAAGTCACCAGACAAATAATTGTCTTTATTTCCTCATAGGAAGCTGGGCGAAACTGTTTAATTTGTTAATGATCGTGACAAAAGTACTTCTGAGCAGAATAAATCTTGCCCAACCTAGAACTTTTATACTAATAAATTTTAATAAATTTTGTTTCTTATTCTCTAACATCTTTTCAAAGAGTACGATGATATTTACCAAGGAAGTACTGATTGATTAGAGTTAATAATAACTGGGGCGCTAGGATTCGAACCTAGGGATGTCGGGACCAAAACCCGATGCCTTACCACTTGGCGACGCCCCAAAGCTTTCGACTTTATTAATATAGCAGTCTGTGTAGGGGATATGTCAAGTACTTTGAAAAAATATTCTGACCAAAGTGAGTAATGAGTACGGTTAGTGGTAGCGGGGTGTTTAGCTTGTGCTGAATCAGAAATCCTTGACTAGCCTACCTATTTTCATTTCCCAATCCCTAATCATTTTTTAATGCAGTGTCCAAAACTGAATTAGTGCAAATGCTACAGCAGCACTGCCTAAAGGCACAGTCAAATTGTCAACCCCCAAGAAAGAAAAGGCTTCTAAGGTAGTAGCGACAAAAGCAACTGCTAGTGATACAGTCCAAGTCTGCCAAACGTTGCCTAGTACACCAAGTAAAATTAAACTACATACCAAATAGCTAGCCAAAGCCATAGTTAAAGAGCCTTCCCAGCTTTTTTGCGATCCCAAAAGTTTATATTTATGCTTACCAAATCGCTGTCCAACCAAAGCCGCTAATCCATCACCCCAGGCCATTACCATCATGCCGATCGCTGCATATTGGGGTTGTTGTATATGCCAAAACCAAGCCACTAAAACGCCGACACTGACAGCGTAAAAGAATGTGCCTAAGCTTTGTCTACCCACACTATTAATACCAGGGAGAAGTGGGAAAATGTAAGACAGCAGAGTGACTACACTGGCCACAATGGAAGCACCAATGCCTACACTGGCAGGGATATCTAACCACCAAGCCAGTAAAATCACATGACCAGCGCCAATATGAACTATTTTCCGGACTATTTCTGAGTCGCTAGTGGCAAAACGATTTACCAGCCCAGCGATCGCCAGAATGAAAAATACCCAAGCCGCAACAATACTAATTTGCAGCCATAAAGGCGGTGTTGAGATTAATTCGGAAACTAAGTTTAACAAAGATAATACAAGATAGAAAGTTTATGCCTTTCTTACCAATTTATAAGATTTGGGCGACGCTTATGAAGCAAATATTTATTTGGTTGATCAAGGGATACAGGATGTTTATTTCGCCACTATATCCCCCGACTTGTCGCTTTCAACCCACTTGCTCAATGTATGCCATCGAAGCAATTGAAAGATTTGGCGTATTCCGTGGTGGCTGGATGGCGATTCGCCGCATTTTGCGTTGTCATCCATTCCACCCAGGGGGTTATGATCCTGTACCGGAAGTGCGTGAGCATTGTTGTCATCATGATAGCGATGAGTAAGGAGTGGAAAGTGGGTAAATTTCTTTCCCTACACCCTTACACCCCTAAACCCCTACACCCATATCTGACTAACAAAATTTGTGAGATGTTTTGCCTGTTGATAGTGAACTTTACCAGTAAAGGGAATATAATCTATGCGCTGTTTGGATGGAAGTAAAGGAAATTAACCACAGAAGTCCTAAAATTCGTTATTCTTTTGATATCCTGGCGAACTACTCGTGGTTTTTTGCTGATGTTTTCATTTATTAGCTCTGCCAATCCTTGGTTAGTAGGAGTAGGACTAAATACTATTTTATTGAGTTTAGTCTGGTTCGCTCCTAAAAAACTGCTCACTCCAGCAGGTGTGTTTCATGCTTGGTTCTTGGGCATACTGATTTGGGGTACTTTAGGCTGGCAAGGATATCTAGTAGTTACGTTTTATTTCCTTGTAGGTTCTGGTGTCACACGGATTGGGATGGCACAAAAAGAAGCTCTGGGAATTGCTGAAAAGCGTTCTGGTGCAAGAGGCCCGGAAAATGTGTGGGGTTCTGCTCTAACTGCGGCGCTATGTGCTGTCGGTGTGGGAATTATCAATGCTGGGCTTTTTTCCCCCAGTCCCCAATCCCTAATCCCCAGTCCCCAGTCCCTACTTTTACTAGGTTATGTCGCTAGTTTCAGTACGAAACTCTCTGATACCTGCGCTAGTGAAGTGGGTAAAGCTTACGGCAAAAGTACTTTCTTAATTACAACTTTGCAACCAGTTCCTAAAGGTACAGAGGGGGCTGTGAGTTTAGAGGGGACTTTAGCTGGTGTGGTTGGTTCTGTGGCGATCGCTATTACAGGTTGGGGAGTCGGTTTAATTTCTCCCTTGGGAATTGTTTGGTGTGTCTTGGCTGCTTTGATTGCCACAAATTTAGAAAGTGTAATTGGTGCAACATTGCAATCGAAATACACATGGTTAACTAATGAAATTGTTAATATTCTTAACACCTTGATTGGGGCGATCGCTGCCATATTAGTTGCCTTTGTTTGGGCAAGCTCTTTTGGTTAGGGTAATCGTTTTAGGGACTGAAGACTAAAAAATGATTTTTTGACTCAAGACTTAAGACTCATTACTTAAATATTACTGAAAATATGCTTAAATTCTTTCTCAGATTCATATCTGGAGTAGAAAAATATGACTATGCAAATAAATGTCAATTAAAATACAAAATCAAATTAAGCATAAATATTTTCATCTTTAAAGTTGCCATTACTTATTAATAGTTTATAGAATCTGATTTTTAGCTGTTTTTACCAGGTGATTTCATGGAAACTCTATCATTTTTGAGCATTGATGACCGACCCATTTCAATTGAACAAACCGTAAAATACCTACAATCCTCAGGGAAGTTGGGTCAATTTATTAGTGATGTCCTTCGTCAGTACGTCATTGAGCAGGAAATTCAAGGGCGAGACGACGTAGAAATCAATCCGGCATTAACTGAACAAACAGTGATTGATTTTCGCCTCAAAAATCAACTCGCTGACCCCCAAGCCTTTCAAGACTGGTTAACGAACAATGGTACGGACTATGCCAGGTTCCATGCCTCAATTACTTTTAACTTTAAATTAGAAAAATTGAAAACCTTAGTGACAGAAGCTAAACTCCCAGAATATTTTATTGAGCAGAAAATCTTTTTGGATCGGGTGGTAATATCGCGGATTGTGGTTGATAGTCGAGAACTGGCAGAGGAATTACAACTGCAAATTGCAGAAGGGGGCAGTTTTGAACAATTAGCCAAAGAGTATTCTATATTAGACGATCGCCTAGTTAATGGCATGATGGGGCCAATTAGTCGGGGAACTATGCCAGACAAGTTACGGGCTGCTATTGATGTGGCTACTCCTGGTCAACTAGTCGGGCCTATAGAAATTGATGGACGCTATGGTTTGTTTCGGGTGGAACAGTTTCTACCAGCGTCTTTAGATGATATTCAACTCAAGCAAGCGTTACAAAACGAACTATTTGAAAAATGGTTAGCAGAGAAAATTCAAAAGCTGACGGTGAAATTACAAGTGAGTTAAAAATTCTAGATAACGAATCTCTAAAAATCAAAGTGCTAGCTGCCATACCTTGGAATCAACCGCCTCTCAATTGGCTCACTCCTGAACAAAGATCCCTACTGGAAGAACGTTTAGAAATCCGTCGTTATCGACTAGGAGAAAAAATCTGGTCAAGCGAAGCGGGTGGTTATCAGTTTTTTATTGTGGCTGGGAAAGTCCGCTTGCGGGAAGAAGGAAGCGGTCAATCTTTGGCTGCTATACAAATGGGAGATTGGTTTGGTGACTTACAAAAGCTACCGGGAGAATACAAAGCCGTAGCTGCTAGTAAGGAAGTGATAGTGGCTTGTTGGGATACCCATCTGTGGGCGGAAATATCTACTCCCGCGATGGAAGATTTTTGGCTGGGATTGGCGAGACAAGAGCATACTGAGATGGAGAATGAGGTCACATCCGTCCAGTCTCCTGCTTTGCAACAACCGCTTACACCGCCAGAACAAACTCCCCAAAGTCCTACACCTGTAACCCTGAGTTATCCTTTTGTTAGCAGTTGGAATACAGGTGCGGCTTGTTTAACAATGGCAGCCCAACACCTGGAAAATGCGGTGAATTTGGAATGGGTACAACGCCAACTGCGGGGGCAAAGTCCTAAACAAGTGGTAGAAGCCGGAGAAAAACTAGGCTTCGTACTGCGACGATTGCAAATGACTTGGGCTGAGTTGCGTCAGCTGACTTTCCCAGCTTTGTTGCAGTTACAAGCCGAGTCCATGCCTGATCCTTCTTGGGTGATAGCTTATGGAGTAAAAGGCGATCGCTTAATTATTGCTAATCCCTTAAATCCTGATAATCTTTGTGAAAGTCTACCACAATCAGTGGTGGAACAATGCTGGGATGGTCAGTTGTGGCAAGTAGAACTGATATCCAAGCAGGAAAAATTTAACCTGAGTTGGTTCACCCCAGCAGTTTGGAAATATCGCAAACTTTTAGCAGAAGTATTATTAGCGTCTTTTACCTTGCAACTATTGGGTTTAGGTACACCACTAATTACCCAGGTTGTGATTGATAAGGTGATGGTACAGGAGAGTTTACCAACTCTCGATGTTATGGCGATCGCACTTTTAGCGATCGCTGTATTTGAATCGATATTGGGGATTCTGCGGTTATTTATCTTTACTCATACAGCCAGACGTTTAGATTTAAGCTTATCAGCACAATTATTCCGCCATTTAATGCGCCTACCCTTGGCTTATTTTGAGTCCAGGCGTGTAGGCGACACCGTAGCCAGGGTTCAGGAACTAGAACAAATTCGCCAGTTTCTTACAGGTACAGCCTTAACGGTAATTTTAGATAGCATCTTTGCCGTCGTGTATTTGGCATTGATGTTTTATTACAATATTCCTCTTACTTTTGTGGCGTTAGCGGTGCTGCCCCTATTCGCCACACTGACAATAGTTGCTACACCTATTTTACGTAACTGGCTCAACGAAACCTTTAACCGTAGTGCCGACAGCCAATCATTCTTAGTAGAAACAGTTACAGGTATTCATTCTGTCAAAGCTCATGCAGCTGAATCAGTAGCACGCGATCGCTGGGAAGGATTATTTGCTCGTTTCGTGCGTACTGGCTTCAAAGCCTCTACCACATCTAACATTAGCAGTAATATTGGGGACTTTCTCACTAACTTTTCCTCCTTACTAATTCTGTGGTTTGGGGCAAAATTAGTCATTGACCAAAAACTGACAATTGGGCAATTGGTCGCCTTTCAAATGCTTTCTGGTAGGGTGACAGGCCCACTTTTACGCCTAGTGCAGTTGTGGCAAAATCTGCAACAAGTTCTACTTTCCGTAGACCGGATTGGCGATATCCTCAACGTTGCACCAGAAGCAGAAATGGGGACTGGTTTAGTTCTACCACCCCTAAAAGGTCAAGTTAGCTTTGAACAAGTCTTTTTCCGCTACAAAACTAATACAGAACCAGTACTGCGAGGAATTTCCTTTAATGTAGAACCAGGACAGTTTGTGGGAATTGTTGGACGCAGTGGTTCTGGGAAAAGTACCCTGTCTAAGCTGCTGCAAAGGCTTTATCAAATTGAATCAGGACGCATTCTCATTGATGGTTTTGATATCAAAAGTGCAGATTTGTCCTCCCTGAGACAACAAATTGGCGTAGTTCTCCAAGAAGACTTTTTATTTAACGGTTCCATCTTGGAAAATATTACCTTGGGGAATCCCGATATTACTGCCGAGCAAGTAGTGGAAGCCGCTAGATTAGCCGTAGCCCATGATTTTATCAGTCAATTGCCCTACGGTTACGAAACGAACGTAGGAGAGAGAGGTACAGCTTTATCTGGTGGACAAAGACAGCGCATTGCTTTAGCCAGGTTGTTTCTCTGTGATGCGCCGATTCTCGTGTTGGATGAAGCGACCAGCGCTTTAGACAGTGAAACCGAACAGCAAGTGTTACAAAATTTGCAAAAGATTTCCGCTAACCGCACTGTATTTCTGATTGCTCACCGCTTTGCACCCCTAAAACGAGCAGATTTGATTCTCGTTTTAGAAAAAGGCGTGATTGCAGAACGGGGAACCCATCCAGAGCTTTTACAACAAAAAGGCTTGTACTGGTCACTGTACCAACGTCAACAAGCCAACGTGTAAGCAGTTATAGTTTTCTTTCTGCACTGAGATAACAACAGTGGCTTGGCATAAAGGCAACAAAACCTTTATGCCAAGCTTCTTTTTGTTTTACCCCCGCCGATTGGTCAGCGTTTGCAGACTAATCAAAGACTAATTATGATCGCCTTCCTGCTTGCTATATTGTAATGACTTAGACTTGTCAGCTAGTTGGCAAATAGCAGCAATAGAGGTAGGCGTAATCGTTGAGGCTAAAGCTATATATGCGGTATCTTTAGCAGCTAACCCAAGAGGAACAATCGCTAAAATAGTGAGACTCACTTTCAAAAATGCGTTTTTCATGTGAAACTGAAGGTAACTTATATTTGGAATCCCGGTACTTTTTGAGTGCTGGGGTTTTTACTTTCCCAATACATTTGAAAAATTAGTACCCAAGCAAGACCGTGTTTATAAGATGCCTTATAGGGCGCAACTCTTAGGTTAAGGAAAGGTTAAAAAAACGAAAAATGATCTTTTTTTCGTTTTTAACACTCAAATTTATAACTTAAATTTCGGTATCTTTTAAAACATTATTTCTACTCTGATGCTTGCTTGGCAGCACAGTTGTGTGTGTTGCTAAGAACCTAGAAATAGAGCAGGAGTTAACTCTACGGTTATACCAAATTTTCTACTCAAAAATAAAAATAATATTATTTAGCTGGATAATTTCACGGCTCAATTGTGCATCTTTCTGCATATTTAGATTTTAGAAAAATGATTATAATTTCTCCTGCATCTAGTCTTTAGCTAGATGAATAGATAGTTTTAGCATTTATGTCTGTATAAATTTTTTTACTCTTTGAGGTTAAATAGTTCATGAGTGTTACCCGTGAATATAACAATTTAAGCGATACCTTATCATCTGCTAGGAACTCTAGGATTTTTAATAGTAATAAAGATTACTTCCCCCTCGATGCTGCCATAAACTCAATCATCGGTAGTAGTTACACAGGTGAAGCGACAGAAGTTTTAGTATCTAATAACTACCCAAGTAATGATTTAAGAACAAATGATACAAGTAACGCTAATTTTACACAAGCATCATTCCTACCAGACCTAACAGCACCAATCGGCTCAATTCCTATTTCGGCTAATGTCGGGAGCAGTATTCAAATCAACTATCAAATCAGAAACCAAGGTAGTACAAGCGCTGGATACAGCTTCACTAACTTCTATTTATCTCCAGATTTTAATCTCGATAGTACTGATAGATATCTAGGCTTTGACTATGTGAGTGGTCTGGCGGTTGGTGCTTCTAGTCAAGAGTCAGCCACACTCACTATTGGTAGTAATATCAACCCTGGTAATTACTATTTGATTTACTATGTGGATGGTGATGGCTATGTAAGTGAAAGTAATGAAAATAACAATATCTTCGGTGCAGCAATCTCGATTACCCAGCCAGACTTAACTGTATTAAACGCCTCAATTCCCACCTCAGCAAGGGTTGGGAGCAGTATTCAGATTAACTATCAAGTCAGGAATCAAGGTAATGGAAGTGCTGGTGATAGCAATACCAGATTTTACTTATCTCCAGATTTGAATATTGATAGTAGTGACTTCTATCTAGGTTTGGACTATGTGAGTGGTCTGGCGGCTGGTGCTTCTAGACAAGAGTCAGCCACATTCACCATTGGTAGTAACATCAACCCTGGTAACTACTATTTGATTTACTATGCTGATGCTGATGGCTATGTGAGTGAAAGCAATGAAAATAATAACGCCTTTGGCAATCTCATTAATATTACTTCGGCAGGGAATCCAGACCTGATTATTCAAAACAACCCCACAGCACCAACGACAGCATCAGTAGGTAGCACCATCCAACTGAGTTATCAGGTAAAAAACCAAGGTGTGGGGAATGCCGTTGCTAACACCACCAGATTCTACCTTTCTAGAGATACAACATTCAGCACAGATGATGTGTTGTTAGGTTCAGATTCTGTCGCTAGCATCGCCCCAGGTGCTGTCAGTGCCGAAACAGCCTCCATTGTTATAGCCAATAGCATCGCGGCTGGTAACTATCATTTATTGTTCAGAACTGATGCTGATAGCACAGTAGCAGAAAGTGATGAAACTAATAATGTGGTTTCCAGAGCCATCACGATTAACACAGCTGATTTAATCGTTCAAAACCCCACAGCACCAACGACAGCATCAGTAGGTAGTGCGATCGCATTGAGTTATCAGGTAAGAAACCAAGGTGCTGGAAATGCCGTTGCTAGCACCACCAGATTTTACCTTTCTAGAGACACAGCATTCAGTACAGATGATGTGTTGTTAGGTTCAGATTCTGTCGCTAGCATCGCCGCAGGTGCTGTTAGTGCCGAAACAGCCTCGATTGTCATAGCCAATAGCATCGCGGCTGGTAACTATCATTTGCTATTCAGAACTGATGCTGATAGCACAGTGGCAGAAGGGAATGAAACTAATAATGTGGTTTCTAGAGCCATCACGATTAACACAGCTGATTTAATTGTTCAAAATGCCACAGCACCAACGACGGCATCAGTAGGTAGTGCGATCGCATTGAGTTATCAGGTAAGAAACCAAGGTGCTGGAAATGCCGTTGCTAGCACCACCAGATTTTACCTTTCTAGAGACACAACATTCAGCACAGATGATGTGTTGTTAGGCTCAGATACCGTGAATAGCATCGCCGCAGGTGCAGTCAGTTCTGAAACTGCTTCGATTGTTATAGCCAATAGCATCGCTGGAGGTAACTATCATTTGTTGTTCAGGGCTGATGCAGATAGCACAGTAGCGGAAAGTAATGAAACTAATAATGTGGCTTCTAGAGCCATCACGGTTAATGGCCCAAGACCCGACCTGATCATCCAAAATATTTCTGCTCCTAGTGTTGTTGACCCTGGCTTATTTACACTCAACTACCAAATAGCGAATCAAGGTACTGCTAGTGCTGGTAATCATACAACTAAGATTTATTTGTCTAGAGACACAAATCTTAGTAGTGATGATATATTGTTAGCCTCTGACCCGAACTACTTTTATCCTGTACTAAATGCTGGCACTTATAGTTCAGAATCTTACTATTTGTCTATAAGTAGGGATATCAATTTTGGTAACTACCATCTGCTATTGCAAGCTGATGGCAATGGCGAAATCAGTGAAAGCAACGAAACCAACAATGTTACCGCCAAAGCGATTACAATTGCGGCACCAGATTTAATTGTCCAGAATCCTTCGGCTCCTACCAGCGCTAACATTGGGACAACAATTTCACTTAGTTATCAATTAAAAAACCAAGGTAATGGCAATGCTGGTTTTCATTTCACTAATTTTTATCTTTCCCAAGACCAAACTCTCAGTAATGATGATGTTTATTTAGGCTTTGATAGCATCTCTAGTCTTGCACCCTCTGCTGTAGCTTCACGCTCTACATCTTTAACAATTAGAAGCAACACTGTTACTGGTAATTATTATCTGCTGTATAGAGCTGATGGTGATGGAACAAGAAGAGAAAGCAATGAAAATAATAACGTCGCCGCGAGAGCTATTACAATTACTGCACCCG
Organism: Nostoc parmelioides FACHB-3921; assembly: GCF_014696625.1. Taxonomy (GTDB): domain Bacteria; phylum Cyanobacteriota; class Cyanobacteriia; order Cyanobacteriales; family Nostocaceae; genus Trichormus; species Trichormus parmelioides. The sequence goes on along the minus strand of NZ_JACJQL010000023.1, from coordinate 18,308 downwards.
ATTTAGTAATCCAAAATGCTACATCTGCTAGTAGTGCTACCATCGGGACTACACTGCAAGTTAACTATCAACTGAAAAATCAAGGTAATGGCACTGCTGGAGGGAGTAAGACAAGTTTTTATCTTTCACGAGATACCGCATTCGGTGATGATGATATCGACTTAGGTATTGAAACTCAAGCTAATGCTAGTGTGACACCTGGTAGCTTTATTTCTCGCTCCACATCTATTACGTTTAATCCAACTCTGAATCCCGGCCAATACTACCTCATATTGAGAGCCGATGGAGCAGGATCTGTTGCTGAGAGCAATGAAAGTAACAATGGTTTTTACATAAGTACACGCATTACTTTAAACCCTGCTAATGGCGGCGGATTTAACTCCACTACAGGTTATGGGTTAGTCAACGCCGCCGCCGCCGTGGCGAAAGCCCTTAATCAAAGCACCTTTGCTGATGTAGCTGACTTAGGTGGTAATGATTGGGGAGCAGATGCGATTAAAGCACCTGAAGTCTGGGCTAGGGGATACACTGGTCAGGGTATTATCGTTGCGGTGGTGGATAGTGGAGTGGACTATACACACCCAGACTTAAGTGCCAATATGTGGAGGAATAGCAGGGAAACTGCGGGTAATGGCATAGATGATGATGGTAATGGTTTCATTGATGATATCTATGGCTGGAACTTTTTAGATAACAATAATGACCCCTTAGATAGAAATGGTCATGGTACTCATGTAGCTGGTACTATTGCTGCCACAAGGAATAGTTTTGGGGTTACTGGTATTGCTTATAATGCCAAAATTATGGCACTGAGAACTGGGGGTAGAGATCCCTCCGATAGCTCCATTAGCTTTGAAGCAGTCAACAATAGTATTCGTTACGCCGCAGATAATGGAGCTAAAGTCATTAATCTAAGTCTAGGTGGTTCATCTACTAATATTGAAAGGCTACAAGCTATTCAATATGCCATCAGTAAAGGAGCAATTGTTGTCTCTGCATCTGGGAATGAAGGTCAATCTCTACCAGGCTACCCCGCTCGTTATGCAGACCAGTTTGGAATTGCTGTGGGAGCAGTCAATTACAATAGAACCCTAACCGATTTTTCCAACCGCCCTGGAACAACTCCACTGGCATACGTCACAGCCCCAGGCGCATACAGCGACTACTTCGACATAGGTATATATTCTACACTTCCAGGTGGTCAATATGGTCTTATGCCGGGAACATCAATGGCTGCTCCTCACGTTGCGGGTGTGGTGGCGTTGATGCTGAGTGCTAAGAATAATCTCACTGATGCTCAAGCGCGTCAGATTCTCACTTCTACCGCCGCGAATGGTGGTACACTCCCCAGTGCTAATTTGAGTGCTTTGTCAAACACAGGTAGTAGTAATACGACGCTTTCTGGATTAAATTCTAGCTATACAAGCGCTAGTCTAGTGGAAGTTTCTAATTGGACTACAATTCCTCGTGAACAAAGCAATACTACAGATTTGGCAAATTTAATAAGAACATTTGCCTACTATCAAGATAGTCGTGATTATCAAGGTATTCTTTCTTCTCCAGCAGTAAATATTGATGAGGAAAGTATCAATAAGAGACGCAGAAATACACCTAAGACTGTCAGGATTAGTTAACGTAAGTTCGATGACTTCTCCCCAACCCCTCGCCGCGTCGGAGAGGGGCTTAAATGTCTTCAAAGCTCAACGAAAAATTAAGGTTTTAAAGCCTCTCTCCTCGGCGCGGCTACCGTGTACACACAAGTTATTCGATCCCCCTAAATCCCCCTTAAAAAGGGGGACTTTGAGAAGCTTTCCCCCCTTTTTAAGGGGGGTCAGGGGGGATCTACAAGTGCTTAAAATCACCGCTAACCACTTTTCAAACACGCTTTAAGACTCACGGCAATTTATGTATTGAATTAATTAAATATAAAAAGAAAATATAGAAACAATTATTAAGGTTTTTAATGCAAAATAAGAGTGTTTTTGATGGAAATGACTGGAGACTAACGCAGATGGTTAAGTCTTCTGTTGTTCATCATTAGGGATTTTCGTTAGATATTGCTTTGAGTTTTGAGGTGAAGGACTCGGAGCGATCGCTTGTTTGTGGGGTAAACTGCCCAATAGGTGGATGAGTGACTGATATTGGTAGTAGTTTTGTGGATATATCAGGGTTGAGGGAGAAAGGCTGACCTAGATAATCTTCTGGTTGGCTTAAGCTGACCTCAATACTAGCTGTCATACTCGCGCTAGGAAGTGCCAACATCTTTTCGGTTGGGGGTTCCTCTTCTTCTTTGACTTGTTCCTGTTGTTTGAAACTCATCAATTGTAGGGTCTGATTTTGGTTTTTTCCTTGTCTGCTATATTGTTCGGATGCAGCCATTGGAGTTAAGCTTTCAGGAAATTTGCTGCAAATCAGGCGTTCAAATTCCATGTTGAAATGATATATTTCCTGACCCCGCCTTTGCCAAAATGCCAAGAGTTGCTGTACTGAGATTGCTTTATAGCGACCTTGATATAGTGCCTCAATTACTGCTAGATGCAGCCAGTCGGCGGGATATTGTTTTTGCCAACGGTTAACTAACTCATCAACGTGATAACCACTAAGGTCAAAACTATAGTTAATGAGTAGGGCTTTTGCCAATTTGGCATAGGTGTTTGGTACTGATGTTGACATAAGACCTTTAGCTGCTGGCAATAGGTATGAATCATCGACCCATCGCATATAGCCTAGCGTGTTTTTGGCTGTAGGATTTATTACCAAGAGTTTTCCGACTAAAAGGCAGTGTTTTTTATTTTACTTGTTCAACTGCTAACTGTCGAAATAATATAGGGTGAGTTAATACTTGGCGCTCTTTGTATGGCGACTAAGGCTTGATAGACCATTGCGGCTACTTCTGCCCTGGTGGCTTCTCTGGTTGGTGCTAGCTGTTTTGGGTCTGGATAGTTGACAGTAATTTTTTGTTGTGTTGCTGTAACCACGGCTTTGCGAGCATATTCAGGAATATTATTATTGTCAGTGTAGATGAGTAAGTTATTGCTATCAACTGTCGATAGGGCTAATCCGTTGACTAGAGAGACGATGACCTGTAGCCTCTGGACGTTTTGGTCGGGGCGGAAGGTGCGATCGCTAAAACCACTGACGAAGCCGCCACTAGCGGCGATTTGTAAGGCTTTGTATGCCCAAAAATTCTTGGGTACGTCAGCAAAATCTGTGGCTGGTCTTCTCGCTGATGGGTTAAAGGCTACTGCTACCATTGCCGCATATTGGGCGCGGGTCATGGGTTTGTTTGGTTGATAGCTACCATCAGCAAAACCACTGGTGATCCCCATGCTGGCTAAACCGCGAATGAATGGTTCAGCCCAGTGTCCTGTCAGATCGGTGAAGGAGGGAGTATCAACTTCAGGGCTGACTATATATGGTGAAGCGATCGCTTTTTCTTGCCCATTAGCTACTAATGCCTGATAAATTAAAGCCCCTATCTCGGCGCGGGTGATATCTCGCAGTGGTTCTAGTCTATCGGTTTGGGGATAGTTGACAACCAAGCTGTTTTGGGTGGCGACGGCGAGGGGATTTGTGGCATAACTGGGAATTTGGGCGCGATCGCGGTATACAGTTAACACATTGGGGCTACCTCCAGTTAATTTCAGACCATTAACAATGGAAACGATTGCTTGCACTTTGCTTAAGTTCTGCATGGGGCGGAAGGTTCCATCAGGAAAACCGCTAATAAATCCCATTTGGGCGGCTTTGGTGATGGCTGATGCTGCCCAGAAATCTGATTTGATATCGGTGAATTTGGGTGGCTGATTGTTGGCGGGGAGTTGAAAGGTTTTGGCAATCACCGCCGCATATTGGGCGCGGGTGATTGGTGCATCGGGGGCAAATGTGCCATCGGGAAAGCCACTCATGAGTCCCTTGTTTACCAACGCTTCTACAAAAGCGGTTGCCCAATGCCCGGCTAGGTCAAGAAAACGAGTGTTAGCCGACTGTATGGGAATATCGATGATGGCGGCAGGAAATTCCACCAATCCCTTGACTTGGGTGGGATTTAATTGATTGCCTACAGAAACTAATTTTTGGGTTGTAGTATTTTGAATATCAAATTCACCATTATTACTGAAAATATTGCCAGCTGTATCTTGGCTGCTACCCAAGTCAGGGATGGCGTTTTCATTGATTAATAATCCGCCTTGGGTGTTTTTGATGAGTAAATTATGACGTAGTACAGGACGGGCATTGCGAGAAAGAGCGATCGCTGTCCGATTTTCTGATAGTTTGTTATTAACGAGTAAAGGTGCAGCAAAGTCACTGATAGCGATACCTAAAGGATTCTTTTGGAACACATTCCGCAATACTTCCCCTTTGCTGTTGCGTGCCATAAATAAACCACTAGCCGCATTCTGCACAAATACGTTATCTAAAATGGCTGGTTTGGCTGTACCGCTAGTAAATACGCCTTCTCGACCACAATTAGTAAAAGTATTATTAGCAATGTTAGGCGCAGTTGATTCAATCCACACACCAGTACCCTTGGCTATGGGGTTGGTGACAGTCACACCCCGGATACTGGCTTGATTGAGTAAAACTAAGGTGACATTCTGCACACTAAAACTAGGGCTTTGGTATTCTCCCCCCCCAGAAATCAAAATTCCTGCACCTTTGCTGGCTTCGTTCCCTACCACCGTTACCCCCTCAGGAATAACCAAGGGAAAAACTTCTTTATTGGCGGTATTATAAGTCCCAGCACTCAGTTGGACAATCGTTGGTGGAGTAGCTTTCAAAGCGCGGGTCAGGGTTTTAAACGGACTCTGCCGTGAACCTGTGTTAGCGTCATTCCCCGTTGCTGGGTTGACATAGACTGTGGCAATGGGCGTATTGTTCACCATTAATGATTGAGCAGCAATTTGTGGAAATTACGTCCATCATAAAGCAACACTACTTATATCAGGGCTTCGCTGCAAATCACAATGGGAATGGGTTGGGACAATATTGGCAAACTGTTATTTAACCACTCACGCATATTATGCTGATGATAAATTTGTACCAGTTGATGAAATAAATCCTCTCCAGATAATCCATTGCTGCGCATGATATTTAATTCTCTGTTAATAGCTTGATTTCCAGAACTACGAAATGCACTTTCTAAAATATTAATTTGATCCTTGGGCGATTTGTTCGATGGTTTGGTGGTTGCTGGTATTGCCAATGAGCAAGCGTAATTCTTTAATGTTTGTTAGTTGTTCTGCTATGGCGGTGAAGCCGGAAAGGAAGAAATAACCGACGGCGAAATGTGCAGACGATGATGAGTTGAGAATGCAGTTGATTTGGTCTACTAATTTTTGCTGGCGATTATCTATAATGTCATGTATAGGCATAGGATTTTGATCACGCAGAGGCGCAGAGTAATAGTTAAGGGGATAGGAGTTCGCTAAGAATAGTGACGGGTAAATTAGGAATGTTGCCAAAGGCTTGATCGTTGGTGATGAATTGGTTACAGTTTACAGATAGGGCTGTGGCTGCATGAATCGCATCTGGGGTTTTGAGTTTGGTTGTAGCTCGAAGGTTTGCGGCTTGTTTTAATATGTCTTGATTAATCGGCGTGAGTTGCATTGCTGCGGATAATAGTAATTGCTCGTATGTATTGATGAGGAATATATCATTATTCCTTAAAGGACGTACTAACGCTTCCATGAGAATAAGTTCACTGCTAACAATTTTAATGTCTCCCATTTGGAATTTTAACCATAAAGGTTCAAGTAGTGAATAATAGTTAGGATTCCACTCCACGCTATAAATCACTACTACCGTGTCTATGTAGATAAGGCTAGAAGAGGGGAGAGTTAACTGTCCCATGAGTCTCGTTCCTCTTGCAATTGTCTATCTATTTCTTCTGCACTTCTTGGTTGGCGTTTAGCATGAACTTCTTCTAAAATCTCCATAACAGAACGTCGGTTTGATTGGGCTTTTTCTGGTAGGACGATGAAGACATCAACGGTATCGCCAATTCCAGCTTCGGGAATTTCTATTTCTATTTTGTTACCGGGGAGAATTTGGGTTGTAATATGTAGGGCTGGCTGCATGATTTATTTGACCTTATATATTGATGACATCTTCATAAATTTCTGGCATTGTGAGGGTTAATCCTATTGAGTCTAATTTTAAGTCATGTTCCCTGCTCCCCTGCCTCTTTGGTCAAGAGGGTTGGGAAAATGTCAATATTGTTGAGTACCCTAGATGAAGTTGCTCGACGAAACTGATGATTGAAGTTGAACATCTAAGTAAAATCTATGGTTCCACCCCAGCAATTACTGATGTGACTTTTAGTGTCGAACCTGGGGAAATTGTGGGGTTTTTGGGGCCGAATGGGGCGGGGAAGACGACAACTATGCGGATTTTGGCTGGTTATTTACCCGCAAGTAGTGGGACAGCCAAAATTGCGGGTTTTGATGTCCACGAAAATTCTTTGGCGGCGCGTCAGCGTATTGGTTATTTACCAGAAACGCCGCCGTTATATACAGATATGACGGTGGAGGGTTTTCTGCATTTTGTGGCGCGGATTAAAGGGGTGTCCGCAGGCGATCGCAATCCCAAAGTAAACGCAGCGATCAAACGTTGTAATCTGGAGGATAGGCGTAAAGTAATTATCCGCAAATTATCTAAAGGATATCGTCAAAGGGTGGGTATTGCTCAGGCGATTGTTCATGACCCACCAGCTATTATTCTGGATGAACCGACGGTGGGACTCGACCCCAGACAAATTATCGATGTACGGAATTTAATTAAAAGCCTCGCAGGAACCCACACAGTAATTTTATCTACTCACATTTTGCCAGAAGTAAGTATGACCTGTAGCCGTGTTGCCATTATCAATCGCGGTAAAGTAGTAGCTACAAACACACCAGAACATTTGATGACCCAGTTGACAGGTGGCTCAGGTTATGAAATTGAAGTTGAGGGGGAAGTAGCCCTAGCCAAGCAGGTATTACAAAAAGTGCCTGGGGTGAGTTTGGTAGAATCTATTCCTGGTCATCATCTTCCCAGAGATAACCGTGCATACTTGCGTGTACTCTCAAAACCGGGAAGCGAAGCCGGCAAAGATATTGCTACAACTTTAATCAGTTCGGGATTTGGTTTGCACGAAATGCGCCGTGTCAGCGCTACCCTAGAAGATGTCTTCTTGCAACTAACTACAGAAGAAAAGAATCTCACATCCCTGAACGATTCAGCAACCAAAGAAGGAGAAGCAGCGTAAATGGGTATAGTCTTGAGCAATATTATTGCCATTTATCGCCGAGAGTTACAGAGTTATTTTGTCTCACCCTTAGCTTATGCGATCGCCTCTGTATTTTGGTTCATCGCTGGGTTATTCTTAGTGATGATTTTGCTGGGGCCAAATGGCATTTTAGTATACGTCGCTTCTTTGGATGTACAAGGACAACAACTAGGAGTACCAGTCCCCCCAATTGATGTACCGGCGGAATTTATCCAGGCATTTTTAGATCGGTTGGGTTGGCTATTATTATTTATCTTGCCAGTGTTGTCGATGGGATTGTACGCCGAAGAACGCAAACGCGGTACATTGGAACTTTTAGCCACCTCACCAGTCACTAATTGGGCAGTAGCGGTTGGTAAATTATTAGGTGTGCTGACATTTTTTATTACTCTAGTTGTACCATTACTACTATTTGAAGCGATCGCTCTTAGTAGTTCTAATCCACCAATGCCAGCTACAATACCCCTACTCGCTCATTTGGGGTTAATCTTACTAGCAGCAGCCATTTTATCCTTAGGAATGTTTATTTCCTCCTTAACCGACAGCACTATCTTGTCTGCGGTCTTCACCTTTGCCCTAGTTTTATTGCTGTTATTTGTGGATGTCATTGCTAAAGGTATCGGTGGCCCCGTAGGAGAAATAATTGGGCATTTATCTCTACTAAAACATTACAACACTTTTATTCAAGGCATTTTTGACACCAGCGCCTTAATATTATTTGCCAGTTACATCTTTTTGGGAATCTTTCTTACAGCCCAATCAATTGATGCACTGAGATTTCAGCGTAATTAGTCAATAGTCCATAGTTAATAGTCCAGTGTCCAAAAATATGTAACTGTTGACTGTTGACTGTTGACTGTTGACCTTTGACATTTGACTTTTAATATGAAAATCATTAAACAAAAGCAACTTTGGAAATATTTATTTTGGTTAGGCCCTTTCTTGATTGTCGCGGGTTTAACGTCTGGATTAGTTTCTGATACCTGGGGGACAATTACCCTAGCATTATTAATTTCTGGAATTATCATCGTTGGGTTGTGGTTAGCGTGGCAAAGTCAGCGTAGTCAATGGTGGAAACGACGTTCTACCCAAGCCGGTACTAACGCTATCGCGGCAATTCTGGCAGTTTTGGTGATTTTGGGACTGATAAACTTTTTAGGGAGTCGCTACCAAGTACGGGCAGATTTAACAGAATCCCAGTTATTTACCCTATCACCACAATCACAACAACTGGTGCAAAATCTCCAACAACCAGTAAAAGTTTGGGTGTTTGATGTCACCCAAAATCCCCAAGACCAACAAATTTTAGAAAATTATCGCCGCAAAAGTAGTAACTTTGATTTTGAGTATATTAATCCTCAAACTAGACCAGGACTAGCGGAAAAATTTGGCGTTAAAAATTATGGTGATTATGGTCAAGTTTTTATAGAATCTGGGAATAGACGGCAATTAGTGCAAACCTTGAGTGTGAATGAACGCCTGTCAGAAATTCGCTTAACCAATCGCCTACAACAAATTATTAGCGATCGCACTGCCAAAGTCTACTTCCTCCAAGGTCATGGCGAACACCCAATTGCTGAAGGTGAAGGTACTATCTCTCAAGCAGTCCAAGCATTGGGTGATAAAAACTATAATTCCTCACCTTTGAATTTAGTAGAAAATGCCAAAGTGCCTGATGATGCTGACGTTGTAATCCTAGCAGGCCCTAAACGCGGATTATTTGACGCAGAAGTCAAAGCATTACAAGACTATCTCAATCGTGGTGGTAACGCCCTACTCATGATTGACCCCAGCACCAACCCCAACATCAACAGCTTACTGCAAGAATGGGGTGTACGCTTAGATGATCGTTTAGCAGTCGATGTCTCTGGAACTGGCGCACAACTCGGCCCGGCTGCACCTATAGTTACAGACTACGGACAACACCCGATTACAAAAGATTTTGGTAACAATATTTCCTTTTATCCCCTAGCCAGACCTCTAGAAATTACTCCGGTAGCTGGTGTAGAGTCTACCCCATTGTTAAAAACCAAAGCCTATCCCAACAGTTGGGCAGAAAGCGACCTAGAAAACGAAAATTTGCAGTTTAACCCCGAAAAAGACCTGAAAGGGCCTTTAACCTTGGGTGTAGCTTTAACGAGAAAACTACCAGCCTCATCTAGCCCCATTCCTTCACCATCCCCAACAACAACACCAGCAAGCCCCACTCCCACCTCATCCCCAACAAACCAAACTCAAGCAAGCCTCATTCCTTCACCATCCCCAACAACAACACCAGCAAGCCCCACTCCCACCTCATCCCCAACAAACCAAACTCAAGCAAGCCCCATTCCTTCACCATCCCCAACAACAACACCAGCAAGCCCCACTCCCACCTCATCCCCAACAAACCAAAGTCAAGCCAGTCCCATTCCTTCACCATCCCCAACAACAACAACTCCCCCAAGCGAAGAGAAGCCTGAAAAACCAGCCACCGAATCACGGCTAGTAGTGATAGGGAATTCAGAATTTGTCACCAACACCATATTTCAACAGCAATTAAATGGGGATGTCTTCCTTAATTCTGTCACCTGGCTAAGTCAGCAAGACCAGCAACCCCTTTCGATTCGTCCTAAAGAACCAAAAAATAGACGAATGAACCTATCCACCTCACAAGCCAACCTCTTAACACTATCCTCTCTGTTTGTTTTACCCTTACTCGGCTTAGTCACAGCCGCCATTATCTGGTGGAAGCGTAGATAACCAATGACTAAAAAAACTTTAATTTTGTTATTGTTAGCCCTGGGGTTGAGTGGTTTTGTTTATTTCTGGGAAATTCGCGGTGCTACTCAGCGAGAAGAGGCTAGGGAGAATCAACGGCAAATCTTTTCTTTTACAGAAGATGATGTCCAGTCTCTCACTGTAAAAACTCAAAAACTGACGGTGAATTTGCAACGGAACCCGCAGTCTAATCAGCCTAAGTGGTTGCTGAAATCTCCTGTATCAGAACCTGCAAACGAGCCTATAGTTAGTTATTTGATGGATTTATTGGTAAAAGGAAAGAGTACGAATACTATATCCACACCAGCTAACCAAACAGCCGAATTTGGTTTAAACCAACCCCAAGCCACCATCAACATTAACCTCAAAAATCAAAAAACCCATCAGTTGATTCTGGGTAAGCCTGATTTGAGCGGTCGTTTTGTCTATGCCCAAGCTGACCCTATCACTCAACCAAATGGTAATGTAAATGTGCTAGTGGTCTCTATAGATTTTGAAAATGCTGTCAATAGAGAATTATCAGAGTGGCAACAACCGGTCAGTTTAGATAAAGTTGCACCACCAAATCTACCTCAGCCAACTCCTACCAATAGCCCATGAATCAATTCAAAATTCTTGTAGAGACGCGATTCATCGCGTCTTCTTCTTCACATAGGGTGTGCCGATTTTCGACGGACATGATTTTATCCAAGAGGGGTTTTAAACCCTTAAATTTACGATAAAATTCAGAGTCCCAGCGAATCTATCAATACCTGAATTGATTCATGGGTATTGTTAATTTTGAATTTTAAATCCGGAGCGAACTGACGTGACCAATCCGACTGCAACCTTACTAATTTCATGTCCCGACCAACGGGGATTAGTCGCTAAAATCGCTAACTTTATCTACGCCAATGGCGGTAATATTATTCACGCTGACCAACATACAGATTTTGCGGCTGGGTTATTCCTCACGCGTATTGAATGGCAGTTAGAGGGTTTCAATTTGCCGCGAGAGATTATTGGGGCAGCATTTAATGCCATAGCTCAACCTCTAGGCGCTAAGTGGGAGCTACATTTTTCTGATACAATCCCACGTATTGCCATTTGGGTAAGTCGCCAAGACCATTGCCTTTATGATTTAATTTGGCGACAACGCGCCAAAGAAATCGCCGTTGATATTCCCTTAATTATTAGTAATCATCCCCATTTAAAAGTAGTTGCAGAGCAATTTGGCATCGACTTTTACCATATTCCTATTAATAAAGATAACAAAGTTGAACAGGAAGCCAAACAATTAGAATTACTACAACAATATAAAATTGATTTAGTTGTATTAGCAAAATATATGCAAATTGTTAGTGCAGACTTTATTATAAAATTTCCGCAAATTATTAATATTCATCACTCATTTTTACCAGCCTTCGTAGGCGCAAATCCTTACCATAGAGCCTTTGAACGCGGTGTGAAAGTTATTGGTGCCACAGCCCACTATGCTACTCCAGAATTAGATGCTGGGCCAATTATTGAGCAAGATGTGGTGAGAGTTAGCCACCGCGATGAAGTTGAGGATTTAATTAGAAAAGGTAAGGATTTAGAACGAGTCGTATTAGCTAGAGCCGTGCGCCTACATCTGCAAAATCGGGTTTTGGTTTATGGAAATCGTACTGTAGTTTTTGAATAAAAGTTGAGTGTAAGGACTAATCAATTCAAAATTCCAAAGCACATCTTTTCGTGGTGGCTGTTGACAGTTGACAGTTAACCGTCAACTGTCAACTGTCAACAAACCATACAAGTAACTATGTAATTTAAAAACCTCATACTATTTGAGTAAGTTTTACCTGATTAATATCTTGCACCAAGCCTGAACGATTGAAAGTAGCGGCTATACAAACCTAGTCCGCTTGAGCGGACTAAGGTGAAATCAATATTTTTGAGCCTGGAGGGTTAGGCTGCTCGTATAGCGGCGATTTTAACCGTCGGGTGCAATCTTTTTGCTGAGGGATGAGCTTTCATCTCTAAACCAAAGTCATAACTGATGGTGATATTAGAGATGAAAAGATACCGGTTTGAGAATGATTGAGTATATCCTGGCCTATTGCTGTATCAACCCAATTAAGATTGTGAGCCATGACATTTTCTATTTTGGAGATGCCAAGAGTCTGCACACCTTGAATACTGATCACAAAATCATTGAAGTCTCGGTTAGGAACGCGATTTAGTGGCACGTCGTCGAAACCAAGAATGGCTCCTTTAGCACCTGTTAGCACTTCTGCTACTTGGACTTTATCTTCTAAATTAGCCGCCGACATTGAGAAAAGAGGTCTATTTTGATTTGTTAAAGTTTGTCCAGTCAAAGCATCCGTGAGTGCGCCATTGGACATGAAAACAAAACCAATAGTATCTCCAGCTTGGAGGTTATAAGTTTTCGTGCCTTGATATTTTCCTGCATTAAAGTTAGCTTCCCAGTCGAGAACGCCAGTATGATCACTGTAGAGAGCGCCATCTTGAGCATCTTTAACCACAACATAGCCATTGGCAGAATTACTGGTGGCGCGTCGAAGTGCTTCTTGGATAAAAGCATCAGAGCCAGCTTTGTAGATATCCATTCCCTTGAGGCTAAAGATACCGACTTCTCCCTGGGAATACATCCCGCCATCGTAGAGGAAGTCAATTTTTACCTGGCCTGTTTGATCAACAGTGAACATACCTTCATCGAAAGAAGCTCGATTAGCATAGTCGAGTAATTGTTTTCCCGTTGTTGTGGTGCGCCAGTCACGCTCGAAGTTGGAGAAGTTATCTATTGACTGAACAATTCCTTTTGCTCCTTTGATTTGGAAGACCACATCGTTATAATCGCGATCGCAATTAGAAGCTGCAATAGGAATATCTTCAAAGGCAAAAGTACCGTTGCCATCTATATCTATCATCTGTCCGCCAGCCACACTAGGGTTAGCTTCGGGGATAGAGAACAGAGGCAGTTTACCTAATTGCCATGCTGTACTAGATTTGCTGATACCCGGAGTTTGGTTGATTTCCTGAACAGTTGTGTTAGGTACGAGCATAAAGGCAAATGTGTCGCCTGCTTTCATTTGAAAGGTTTTTACGCCTAGATAGGGGCCAAAATTAAAATTGGCTTCCCAAGGCATTTTTTCCGTAAAACGCGCCCCTTCTTGTTGGTCTCTAGCTAAGATATAACCCATCTGAGAATTACTGAGAGCGCGATTTGTCGCCTCTTTAATAAAGGCATTGGAACCAGGAACATAGTTTTCCATGCCGGTGAGACTAAAGACCGCTAAATGTCCTTGATAGCCACCGCCATCGTAAAGATAGTCAACAGTTACCGTTCCAGTTTCACCGACCTGAAAAACACCTTCGTTGTAGATAGTGCGGTTACTATATTTGAGTACTTCCTGCCCAATAGCAGTAGTCCGCCAGTCCTGATTAGGATTAACGACTGCATCCATGTTAGTGATGTTGTTGCTTTTTAGTCCTTGGACTTGGAAAACAACGTCGTTGTAATCTATGTAAGAATTACTAGAGCCGACGATGATATCTTCAAATGCCAGAGTTCCTTTATTATCGACAGCAACGATCTGATTTTGGTCGGTAGAAAAAATGACTTTTTTTCCCCATTCGTAGCTAATTTGCGGCTGGCGATAAATCTCTTCAATGCTGCCGTTTTGTACCAACATGAACGCCACTTCGTCCCCAGCATTCATCGTGAAAGAATCAATTCCTTGGTAGCTGCCCTGATTAAAGTTACTTTCCCAGCTAACATTACCATCAAACCGCGCTCCTTCTTGGCGATCGCTGATCAGAATGCGACCTTGTGTAGAGTTACTTAAAGCGCGGGTGGCCGCTTCTTTGATAAATGCTAAGGAGCCTTGCTGGTATTTTTCCATACCTTTGAGGCTAAATACAGCTAATTGTCCTTGATAGGAACCGCCATCATAGAGATAGTCTAATTTAACTTGACCAGTGCCATTGACGATAAAAGTACCTGTTTCAAACAGAGGACGATTGGCATAGTCTGATAATTCTTGTCCGACTCCGGTATTTAACCAGTTGCGGCTGCTGTAGGTAGAATCTTGGAGAGAGGCTGCATTGGCAGTTGCACCCAACACCTGCACTACCATATCGTTAAAGTCACGATCATTCGACTTTAAGGTGTTGTTATCTTCCCAACCAAAGGTATTGCCCTTACCAGTGATGTCTGCAATTTGGGGTGAAACTTTTCCGGTTGCATTATCTACTGAACCAAAAGAAAACAGGACATTGCTGCTAGATGTGGGATATTGAGCAATTTTAGCGACGGTACTATCTGCAATTAACATCATTGCAAATTTACTACCTGCTTTCATCTGAAAGGTTTGTGGCCCATTGTAAACGCCACTGTTAAAATCTTTTTCCCAGGATAATTCTTGATTTAGGTCGGTAAAACGAGCGCGTTCAGTTTGATCTCGAACAACCACATAACCAGATTGAGAATTGCTAAGAGCGCGTCTACTTGCCTCTCGGATGAATTCTATCGAACCCACCGCCATATTTTCCATGCCTTCCAGGCTGAAAATTGCTAATTCTCCCTTATTCATCCCGCCGTCATAGAGAAAATCAACGCTGACGTTGCCTGCTGCGCTAACAGTAAAAATGCCGTTATTTAAGTTAGAAATAGTCGCCATGTTTCTTTGTCTTCAGCTATTATCAACTAATGCTGAACAGTTACAGGATGCCTATTTGATTTCTGAAAAACTAACAATTGAAGAGATGCTTTTTACCTGTACCCCGTAACTTAATACCCTTTATCCTGTACCCTGTTCTTTTCCTACACAAGTAAGATCAAAAATCAAAGTGGGTTGCTATATATAAGTTTTAACTTTCCTTAACCAAATAAAAAAACTGTAGTAATACGTTTTCTTGTATAAAGCTTTAATCAAGAAAATGTTTCGTTTCACCTCAAATTAAGTGGTTAGGTTTAGATATTAATCGTTTTTATCAAGTAAAACGCATAAGTATTTTTGCGTATTCTCTTGTATAAAAGCTAGATAGAAAGAGGCTTTCAGATTTATGTATTTTTATTCATATAGTTTGACTTTATTGTGGCGACGTACTTGTTAAATTTAGTCATGCTCCTAAAAAAGGACTTTTTGCGTAGTTCCAATTCTTTTCCTCTACCCTCTTGACACTCCAGTTCACTGGAGGATTCAAGATGAAATCAGTCTTGAACAAAGCTTGATCATTGGAGTCTGCAAATGAAGAATGCGACACTTAAGCTACGCGGTATGAGTTGCGTTTCCTGCGCTAAAAGTATTGCAGATACTATCAGTTCTGTCCCAGGTGTAAATGAATGTAGTGTGAACTTTGGGGCAGAACAAGCAACAGTTAATTACGACCCCAGGAAAACGGATTTACAAGCCATCCAAAACGCGGTGGATGCCGCAGGTTATTCTGCATCTCCCCTCCAAGAACACAACTTGATGGCAGGAGAAGATGATGAAGAAAAAAGATATCGCCTACAAGAATCCCGTGATTTGCGGCGAAAGCTAACAGTAGGGGGCATCATCAGTATCGTGCTGGTGATTGGCTCACTACCAATGATGACAGGGTTACACCTGCCTGGCATTCCTATATGGCTGCATAACCCTTGGCTGCAATTAGTCCTGACCACTCCTGTACAGTTTTGGTGTGGTTACTTCTTCTACGTCAACAGCTGGAAAGCTTTTCAGCGTCATATTGCTACAATGGATACTCTAATCGTGTTAGGTACGAGTGCAGCATATTTTTATTCTCTATTCGCAACCTTATTTCCTAGCTTTCTTATCACTCAGGGATTGATGCCAGATGTGTATTATGAAACTCCGGCAATTGTCATTACCTTGATTTTATTGGGGCGACTGTTTGAAAATCGTGCCAAAGGACAAACCTCAGAAGCTATCCGCAAGCTGATCGGTTTACAAGCGAAAACAGCCCGGTTGATTCGCAACGGACAAGAAGTAGATGTACCGATTGAGGAAGTAGAAATTGGTGATGTGGTGCTGGTGCGTCCTGGGGAAAAGATTTCCGTTGATGGGGAAGTAGTTGACGGGACATCAACAGTTGATGAAGCGATGGTGACTGGGGAAAGTATACCCGTGAAAAAACAACCAGGGGATGAAGTTATAGGCGCAACCATCAATAAAACTGGCAGTTTTCAGTTTCGAGCAACAAGAGTTGGTAAAGACACTGTACTGGCGCAAATTGTCCAACTAGTGCAGCAAGCCCAAGGCTCAAAAGCACCTATTCAAAGACTAGCAGACCAAGTTACAGGGTGGTTTGTCCCGGCGGTAATTGCGATCGCTATTCTCACCTTTATTATTTGGTATAACTTTATGGGTAATATCACCCTGGCATTGATGACCACTGTTGGGGTGTTAATTATCGCTTGTCCTTGTGCTTTGGGTTTAGCCACCCCAACTTCAGTGATGGTAGGTACTGGTAAAGGTGCAGAAAACGGAATTTTAATTAAAGGCGCTGAAAGCCTAGAATTAGCGCACCAAATTCACACAATTGTCTTAGACAAAACCGGCACAATTACCCAAGGGAAACCAACAGTTACAGATTTTGTCACAGTCAAAGGTACTGTTAACAGCAATGAAATCAAGCTGATACAATTAGCCGCATCCTTAGAACGCAATTCTGAACATCCCCTAGCAGAAGCAGTTGTGAGATATGCTCAATCTCAGGAAGTAACTTTAGCAGAT
Organism: Nostoc parmelioides FACHB-3921; assembly: GCF_014696625.1. Taxonomy (GTDB): domain Bacteria; phylum Cyanobacteriota; class Cyanobacteriia; order Cyanobacteriales; family Nostocaceae; genus Trichormus; species Trichormus parmelioides. Next base: position 1,556 of record NZ_JACJQL010000023.1, on the reverse strand, counting down.
GTTACAGACTTTGCAGCCGTGGTAGGTAGTGGTGTACAAGGTATGGTTGCTCACCATCTTGTGCAGATTGGTACACAACGCTGGATGGAAGAATTAAGCATCAACACTCAAGCCTTGCAGCAAGACAAAGAACGTTTAGAATATCTGGGTAAAACAGCCGTGTGGTTGGCAGTTGACGGGAAAATTGCCGGATTAATGGGGATTGCTGATGCCATTAAACCCACTTCCGCCCAAGCTATCAGAGCATTGCAAAAACTCGGTTTAGAAGTTGTCATGCTCACAGGTGACAATCGCCACACCGCCGCAAGTATCGCCCGTGAGGTGGGGATTAAAAGAGTGTTAGCAGAAGTCCGTCCCGACCAAAAAGCCGCTACAGTCCAAGCAATACAAGCAGAAGGCAAAATTGTCGCAATGGTCGGTGATGGGATTAATGATGCACCAGCCTTAGCTCAAGCCGATGTAGGAATTGCTATTGGTACAGGTACAGATGTGGCGATCGCTGCGAGTGATATTACCCTGATTTCTGGAGATTTGCAAGCTATAGTTACAGCGATTCAACTCAGCCGCGCCACAATTCGCAATATCCGCCAAAACCTATTTTTCGCCTTTATTTACAACGTTGCTGGTATTCCCATCGCCGCCGGGATTCTCTTCCCTTTCTTCGGCTGGTTACTCAACCCCATCATCGCCGGTGCAGCAATGGCTTTTAGCTCAGTTTCCGTCGTCACAAATGCCCTGCGTTTACGTAAATTCCAACCTAAAACACTTGCATAAAAGGTTTTTCAATGGTGAACAAAACAACACTCATCAGCAGTATAGCCAGTTTGGGAATTGTATAACAATCGCATCTGGTCAAGCAGCACAAACATCACATGAGGCGCACTCAGTCCAAACCAATTCATTTCTACCCATTGACCAGCCATTAGGAAACAAGTTCGCCACATCTAGCGATTATTTCTTCCTTAATTGCTTCTTTGGTGAGCATATCGGCTTACTGTTATACCTCCGAGCTTCTTCTTTCGTTCTGTGCATCAATATTTAGATGCGTTCGCCCTGAGCTTCGGACTTAATAAACTTTAACGTCATGCGATCGCTCTCCCCAATAGCGAGGAAACGTTGCCGATCCTTTTGTCCTTGCCTCAAGGTTGGTGGTAATGCCCAAACGCCTCCAGGATAGTCTTTGGTATCTTTCGGGTTGGCATTAATTTCTGACTTGCCTATCAATTTGAAGCCTGCTTTCTCCACCGCCGCAATTACGCCATCTTCTGACATATAGCCCGTTTTTATACTCTCTTGGAGCGAAATACCTGGTTTGGCACGATGTTCTTCCACTCCCAGAATACCCCCTAGCTTGAGCGCTTTATACGCTGCTTCATAAACCTGCTCCGCATAGCCTGCACTCACCCAGTTATGAATATTACGGAAAGTAACAACCATATCTATAGAGTTTAGGACTTACGCATTGACAAAATGGCAAAAGAGTGGATTGATAAAAAGTATCATCTACTCACTAGGTATCGAACAATCAGAGAAATCAGCAAACCCTCGACAGCACA